>JAWRHV010000023.1:0-159753 GCA_040266995.1 Erysipelotrichaceae bacterium
TCGATCAACGCATCCACCGCTTCCTGCAGCATACGTTTTTCGTTCTGCACAATGATATTCGGTGTACCCAGATCCAACAGTTTACGCAAACGGTTATTACGTGTAATCACACGACGATACAGATCGTTCAGATCGCTGGTCGCAAAGCGACCGCCATCCAGCTGCAGCATCGGACGCAGATCCGGTGGTATTACCGGAATATTTGTCAGGATCATCCATTCCGGAACGTTTTCACTGTATCGGAACGCATTGATCGTATCCAGACGCTTGATCAGCTTTTTCCGCTTTTCTCCGGTTGCTTTTTCAAGCTGTTCCTGGATTGCCTGGTATTCTGCTTCCAGGTCAACATCCTGCAATAATTTCAGAACGGCTTCGGCACCGGTCTTGGCTTCAAATGAACCATATCCGTATAATGCCATATTTTCACGATATTCACGTTCTGACATGATTTGTTTGTATTCCAATTCCGAATCTTTCGGATCCGTTACAATATAGCTGACGAAGTATACAACTTCTTCCAGCTGTTTTGGCGTAACATCCAGCAACAACGCCATACGGCTCGGAATTCCACGCAAATACCAGATATGCGCTACCGGTGCTGCTAGATGAATATGTCCCATACGTTCACGACGTACGCTTGATTTGGTAATTTCTACGCCACAACGGTCACAGACAACACCCTTGAAACGCACTTTCTTATATTTACCACAAGCACATTCCCAGTCCTTTGTAGGACCGAAGATACGCTCGCAGAAAAGGCCGTCACGTTCTGCTTTCTGTGAACGATAATTGATGGTTTCCGGCTTTGTTACTTCTCCATGAGACCATTCCAGAATTTTCTCAGGACTCGCCAGGCGAACCTGAATCGAGGCAAAATTATTTATACTCATAGATTCTTACGCCTCCTCATCGTATAGGTCGATATCATTCAATGTATCTTCCATGTCATTCACTAATTCTTCTTTTGTTTCTTCCGGCATCACGACAGGAGCAGCCACGGTCTGCTCTTCCTCATCGGTGTTGGTGATGTCGACTTCCTGTCCGTTTTCATCCAGGCAGCGAACATCGATAGCCAGACCCTGTAATTCGTGCATCAATACACGGAAGGATTCTGGTACACCCGGTTCCGGAATATCTTTTCCTTTGATGATAGCTTCATACGTCTTGATACGACCCTGAATATCATCGGATTTAATTGTCAAAATTTCCTGCAGTGTATGAGCGGCACCATAAGCCTCCAGTGCCCATACCTCCATTTCACCGAAACGCTGTCCACCGTTCTGTGCTTTACCACCTAACGGCTGCTGCGTTACCAGAGAATACGGACCCGTTGCACGGGCATGCAATTTATCGTCAACCATGTGAGCCAGCTTGATCATATACATAACGCCAACGCTGATTCGTTCATCGAACGGCTCCCCAGTCATACCATCGTACAATACTTGTTTTCCATCGTGCGTCATGCTGGCTTCCTTCATAACATCCAGCAATTCCTCATTGGAAACACCGTCAAATACCGGTGTGGAGAATTTGACGCCACCCAGCTTGCGGGCCGCATATCCCAGATGGATCTCCAGGATCTGTCCGATATTCATACGGGAAGGCACACCAAACGGATTCAAGATGACATCGATCGGCTGTCCATCGGCAGTAAACGGCATATCCTCGATCGGCAGGATCTTGGAGATAACACCTTTATTACCATGACGTCCGGACATCTTGTCACCTTCAGAAATCTTACGTTTTTGTGCAATATATACTTTTACACGTGTATTGACTCCCGGTGGAAGCTCCGATCCATCGCCACGACGGAATACACGGATCGAATGAACGATACCGGCCCCGCCATGTGGAACCTTCAATGAATTGTCGCGGACCTCACGCGATTTTTCACCGAAAATAGCCAATAACAGTTTTTCTTCCGGACTAACTTCACTTTGTCCCTTCGGCGTTACTTTACCAACTAAAATATCGCCTTCTTTTACTTCGGAACCAACTAAGATCACACCGTTTTCATCCAATTTACGCACAGCGTTTTCACCGACGTTCGGAATATCCCGGGTAATCTCCTCCGGTCCTAGTTTCGTATCACGACAGTCAATGTCATACTCTTCAATATGAATGGATGTATAAACATCATCACTGACTAAACGTTCCGACATGATGATGGCATCCTCATAGTTGTAGCCATACCACGTGGAATAAGCGATAACCACGTTCTGACCTAATGCCAGTTCACCGTTTTCCATACTTGGTCCATCGGCCAGGATATCGCCCTTCTCAACCTTTTCCCCGGTTTCCACGATCGGGTGCTGGTTGATACATGTGCTCGCATTGGAACGAGCAAATTTACGTAATTGATACGTATGTTCCACACCGTCTTCGGATGTGTTGACAATACGCAGACTATCTACATAAGTAATGGTTCCGTCTTCCTTGGCTACAATACCGACACCGGAATCTCTGGCAATTTTATATTCCATACCTGTTCCGACATATGGTGAATGCGGGTTCAACAGCGGTACAGCCTGACGCTGCATGTTGGCACCCATCAGGGCACGGGACGCATCGTCATTTTCCAGGAAAGGCACACACGCAGTAGCCACCGATACAATCTGTTTCGGGGAGACGTCGGCCAGCTCTACATCTTTACGGTCAGCAATGATCGTATCCCCGGCTTTACGGGCGATGACATGTTCATTGATCAAACGTCCGTCACGTACCTCGTTGGCCTGCGCAATGACATAATCAGCCTCTTCATCGGCACTCAGGTAAACAGCTTTTTCCTGTACCGTACCATCTTCATTGACAATACGATACGGTGTCTGAATAAAACCATATTCATTGATTTTTGCGTAGGTTGTCAGGTTTGAGATCAATCCGATATTCGGACCTTCCGGTGTCTCGATCGGACAGATACGGCCATAGTGAGAAGAATGTACGTCACGTACTTCAAATCCGGCACGGTCACGTGTCAAACCACCAGGTCCTAAAGCTGAAATACGACGCTTATTGGTTAATTCAGCCAGCGGGTTCTGCTGATCCATAAACTGCGATAACTGAGAACTCGAGAAGAATTCCTTGATTGCCGCTGTCAAAGGACGAATATTCGTCAGCTTACGCGGTGTCAGACTATCCAGTTCCTGAATGGACATACGGTCATGAACCACACGTTCCATACGGGACAAACCGATACGGAACTGATTCTGGATCAATTCACCGACTGAACGAATACGACGGTTTCCCAGCATATCGATATCATCGGTCGTTCCCACATGTTCCATCACATTCAGATTATAGGCAAAGAATGCGTACATATCCGAAATGGTAATGGTATGCTTGTTGGCATATGGATCGTTTCCGATAATCTTGACTTCATTGCCATCGGCATCCAGCGCAAACAATTCCTGCACGCAGGCTCCAACCAGCCATACCGTTAACGGTTCATTGGCAGCACGGCTCTTTAAAGCTTCCACTGCTTCTGACTGGATTCGGTTTTCCGGTTCATATTTTGTATCCCCTTTGATATTGACAGGGATATCTTCACGGTGGATGTCATAACGGTCTACCAACAGTTCCATCGTGTCATCCACAACATCCTGTCCCTTTTGATTTGTCACACGGCCGGCTACATATAAATATTGTCCGTAGCTCAATACAGCTTCCGCATTTTCTTCTGTCAGTTCAACCGGTTGCGCAATCAGCCCCGCGTAAACAGGTACCTCTTCAACAGCCGTTTTCAGTAAATCCGTATCCTGACGAGTCAGAACGGTTCCCTTTTCATAAAATACATTGTCTGCATCGATATCTTCAGCTAAAATACGTCCAACCAGACCATAGTGATAAGAAGTAGGAATGGAAACAATATCCTCTTCGTGGAATTCACTACGGAACGGGAAGGCTTTACAATACGTTCCTTTTGCCAGCTGATCACGCAGTGCATTTCGTTCATCACGATGGATCAAAGTGCCCTTTTCCATAAAGACATTTTCATCCACATCCAGAATATCATGGGCTAATACCATGCCATCCAGACGACTGATCGCATTCAGCTTCTTACGCAGCTTATAACGACCTGCCTTGGTCAGATCATAGCGACGCGGATCAAAGAACTTCGCCTGCATCAATGTGATCGATCCACTGACGATCGGCATTTCATCACTTCTCTGGTTTTCATAGAATGACAATAATGCCTCATGGGTTGTCTTAACTTTATCGTTTAATAAAGAATTTTCGATTTCTTCATATTTTCCGAAGAACGCCGTATACAACAATAAATACAAATTCATGTATTCACGCTGTTCCTGATCAACAGCCAGATCCTCCGGCCATTGTTTTCCCATAGAACGAAGGAAGATTTCCAACTGTTCTGTATTTTGCGTATCATCTAAATCCCCTACATTTAAAGACATACCAATCGCTTTAAAAAGGATGGAGAACAAAATCTTACGACGGCGGTCAATCGATACATTGATCAGACGACCATTTGTCGTTTTCTTCTGCTCTGTCATAAACTCCAACCATGTTCCACGGCTCGGAATCAGTTCACAGTTGTAGTTTTGTTTTCCGTTCTTTTCATCATATACCTGTGAAAAGTATGCCCCCGGAGAACGCACAATCTGACTGACGATAACACGTTCGGCTCCATTGATGATAAACGTTCCCGTTTCTGTCATTAATGGAAAATCCCCTAGATAAACTTCCTCTCTTTTTGTTCGGATCTCTCCGGTAGTGGAATCGGTAATCTCCAATTCCATCTCAGCATAAAGAGGTGCTGCATAGTTACACTCTCTATACATGGATTCTTCCCGGTTATACTTCGGTTTATCGAAATGATAACGCAAGAAGTTTAGCTTGATGTTTTTACCATAGTTTTCAATCGGATAGATTTCATCGAAAACTTCCTGGATTCCCTCTTTTGTAAACCATTCATAAGAGTCTGTCTGGATTTCGACAAGATTTGGCAGTTCCAAGTTGCCGCTTACTTTTGAATAATCACGTCGTTGTGCCTTTTTGCCACAATTCGTGATTCGATACGCTTTGTTGCTCTCCATGCATGCCTTCCTTTCGTTATAGCGTCCAAAAGGGCATAGTACCCCCAAGGACTATTATGCAATTTATTATACTAGCAGTAACATGAATAAATGTCAATATGATTTTAAAAAATAAAATGTACCTATGTATTCGTAGGTACATTATTTTTGACAGGGTAAATATGCGAGTTTTAAGATTTCATCGGTTGAATTTGTAAATAGGTCTCCTGCAGCTGTTCCAGGGTTGTTTCCGGATCCTCCAGTAAACTGTATGCGCGGACCATTCGTTTACGATAAAAAGGATCCGCTTTTAAACGCGTTTTATCCGGATGCGTGATAATGTCGTAGATTTTCTCCTTTAGCGCATAGTATTCATATTCCTGCTCTACGATTTCCATAAGGTATTCCAACGTCCAGTTTATATTGTTTTCTGTATTGACAGCTACCCGAGGAATGAAGATTTCCTCTTTTTTCAATGCCTCCGCCAGTCGCTGCTGGTTCGTTTCCGGCTCCTCATATAAATATAGAAAGCCATTTCCCTTTCCGGAAGATGTCCGTTCGGTTTTTAACAGCTCTTTCATAGGCAATCCCTTTTGAAGGTCGCCGACCACACGATATGACAAGGATAATGAATCCATGATTTCAAGGATACGATTTGTTTCCTTTCCCAGATATATGATTACCATTTTGACACACCTTTCTTTTAATTATAGAATACTTATATCACAAGGAGGACCTTTATGAGAAGAATTCTGACTCTTTTTCTAAGCTTCAGTGTATTGATCGGTTTGTGCGGATGTTCTTCCAAGGCGAACAAAGACCATGTCATCACGTTCTTTGATGCCTTTGATAAAACGCTCAATTTGGATTCCGGCCACATTGTCGGAACAGTGACGATGCTCAACAATAAAGACACATCAAAGATGCATCTGGATATACAGCTCGATCAGACCCAGCAGGTGGAATGTGCCCTGACGCTGGGACTGACAGCCAATGAAAATCATGTCGATGATTATATTGACTTTTATATCCATGACGGAAAGACCTATCTTAATAATATGGGTACCAAAAGCCAAAGCAAAGCAGAGAACATCGGCTTGAGTGAAGGGCAGAAGTTGTCTGCCTACAATCCGTTTCTAAGCTATTCGGATACAGAACTGGCTTCCGTATTCACCTCTTCGGAAAAGAAAGAAGACGTTTATACGTTTACCGTCGATCCAAGCTTGTTGTCGAGCTATCTGGATGAGCTGGGAACCGTGGATATCGCAAAAGCGGAGATCCAGGCAACGA
Organism: Erysipelotrichaceae bacterium; assembly: GCA_040266995.1. GTDB lineage: Bacteria > Bacillota_I > Bacilli_A > Erysipelotrichales > Erysipelotrichaceae > UBA4312. The sequence continues at coordinate 6,324 of JAWRHV010000023.1, forward strand.
TCCCAGATGCATATATCACCCGGCTGCAGATCCATATCAAAGGAAAACAGACGGTCTATGAAAATACCAGTGATTTTGACATCACCATCGAAGCTTCCCTGGAGGATATCAATTCATTAAAGGAGATTGCTTTTCCGGAGGATCTGGATAGCTATCCAACAGAATAAAAAAAGTGTCGGACACAACGTTCGACACTTTTTATAATGTATCCATGTAGGCATCCAGCAGCTTCTCGCACTGCGTATTCTTTTTGATCACAGGTTTTTTCCATACCTTTCCCCGGAAGATCACCGTATCTACAGAGCGAAGAACACTCAGATCTTCCAATGGATTGGCATTCAGCAAGATCATGTCCGCGCTCTTTCCGATATCGATGGATCCTGTGATCTCATCACAACCGGCAATGATCGCGTTGCCGAGGGTGGCACTGTATAACGCAAAGGATGGTTCCACACCGACCAGTTTATGAAAGTAAACGAGCTCCCTCCACATGTCATAATGGGTAATATAAGGAACAACGGTATCCGTTCCCAGACCGACCGGGATGTCGTGTTCCAGGGCACTGCGGGCATTCTCAATAATACCGTTCATCACCACATGGGCATTGAAGTATGTGACATCATTCACCCTGGTAATATTCTGATCAAACTTCGCGTAAGGAATGCAGGGGGAAAGAGTCGTAATCAAGCTCGCCTGGTTCTTTTTAAATTGATACAGGATATCGGAAGTCGTGGGCGCGCCGTGTTCAATCGTATCCACACCGTTCTCCAAGGCAATCTGCAAGCCTTCGGTGCTCTCTACATGCGCAGCTACCTTATATCCCTTCTCATGTGCCCGGTCGCAACAGGCCTTGACATATTCCTGCGGCATCCGCAGGATACCGGGTTCTCCCTTGACCATGGAATCCATAATACCCCCGGTAATCATCAATTTGATCAAGTCCGGTTTCTGCGCAATGGTTTGATCAACAAACCGAACAGCATCGGCCACGCTGGTAGCTGGATAAGCGACTGAACCGGCCATGTGCCCTTTCGGAACCGTCACAGCCATGTTGGATACGTACATTCGCGGTCCTTTGATCTTCCCTTGATTGACAAGATCCCGGATCTGACTGTCAATATCTCCGATTCCTCCGACCGTGCGGATCGTGGTCACACCGCTGGCTAAGGCCACTTCCACCGAACGTTTACAGATCGTTGTACAAACGTGTCGCATAATACGCGAATGCAGCACTGCCTGCGCCAGTTTTGTGTTATCCAGCTCAACAACTTTAGGAAAACCATTGCCGGGAAGATGCACGTGCATATTAATCAGTCCCGGACAAACAAACTGATCGGTACAGTCTATGACATTGTCTTCGCTTTGAACAGTAAGATTCTGTCCTATATCCATAATGGTCTGCTGGTCGATCACAATATCCATATTCGGCTGGACCGACATATCCTTATGTCCGTTGATCAGATTGACGTTTTTCAAAATTGTACGCATAAACCCTCCAGAACAAACATTATTTTTTCTATTTAGAATCCCAGGATCATCCGGGAAAAGGCAACAAAGATATCCAGTATTTCTGTGCGCAGTAAAATCAGAGGCCGTGTGATGATTCCTGTATACAATAATATAATAAATACAATCATCATGATCTGATTTCCTTGAATGCTGCGATAGTACAAGTCATCCGGCAAAACCGCAAAAAGGATCTTTGAACCGTCCAGTGGAGGAATCGGTAAAAGATTAAAGATGCCGAAGCCGATGCTTAATATCGCAGTAACATTCAGACATGTTAATAGGAATGAAGGATAGGCACCCATCTTCAGTATCAGAAAATAGATGAATATACAAACAAATCCCAAAATAAAATTGGCCAATGGACCCGCAAAGGACGTCCAGACAATTCCCATCTTCTTATTCTTGTAGTAACGGGAATCGATCGGCACCGGTTTAGCCCATCCGAAGCGGAAAAGCAACATACATACCAGTCCCATCCAGTCCACGTGTTTCAACGGATTCAAGGTCAAACGTCCCTGGATCTTCGCTGTGGGATCCCCAAATAAATAGGACATCAACCCATGCGCCAGTTCATGAACGGACATCGACAAGATAACGCCGATGACCAAAGCAGCATATTCAGTTACCATACGCAGCCTCTACACATTAAAGCGGAAGTGCACCACATCCCCATCCTGCATGACGTATTCTTTTCCTTCCGAACGCAATAGTCCGGCTTCCTTGATGGCATGTTCACTTTCCAGACGATCTATATCTTCAAAACGATAAATCTCGGCACGTATAAATCCACGTTTGAAATCCGTATGAATGATACCGGCACAGTCCGGCGCTTTCATCCCCTTGGTAAATGTCCATGCACGACATTCATCTTCTCCTGCAGTCAGGAACGTGCATAGATTTAATACTGTATACGCCTTTTGGATCAATGTATCCAGGCCGCTGGATGGCATCCCGAGCTCTTCTAGAAACAGTTCTTTCTCTTCGGCATCCAGACCCGATAACTCTTCCTCGATCTTCGCACATAACGGCACTACCTGCGCATGCTGGGTATCTGCCAGTTCCTTCAATGCTTGAAAATACGGATTCTGCTGCGGGTCAACAATTCCCTCTTCATCCATATTGGCCACAAAGATGACCGGCTTGTTTGTCAACAAACTGTAATTCTTTAAGAAAGCTTCCTCGTCGTCCGTAAACTCCAACGTGCGGGCAGCTTTTCCAGCTTCCAGGCATTCTTTCAGTTTTCCTAAAAGCTCAACCTCCATCTGGGCTTCTTTATCCTTGGTTGTTTTGGCTTTTCTTTCTACCTTGGCAATTCGGTTTTCCACGGTCTGAAGATCCGCCATGACCAGTTCCAGATCAATGATGTCCACATCCCGTACCGGATCGATCGTGTTTTCCACATGGGTAATGTTGGCATCATCAAAACATCGGACCACATGACAAATGGCATCGGTCAGACGAATATTCGATAAAAACTGGTTCCCCAGTCCTTCTCCTTTGCTGGCACCTTTTACAAGACCAGCTATATCGGTAAACTCAAAGGTAGTATAAATTGTTTTCTTAGGGTGAAACAATTCCGTCAAACGGTCAATCCTTGCATCCGGAACTTCCACTACACCCACATTGGGGGCAATGGTCGCAAACGGGTAGTTGGCCGCTTCCACCTGTGAATTCGTGATGGCATTAAATAAAGTAGACTTCCCGACATTCGGTAGTCCGACAATTCCTGCTGTTAATGGCATAATTTATTCCTCCGCTTTTGAAACCACGCGTTTTAACTTTTTTTCAAATTTTGAACGAGGCATTAAAACACTGGCCCCGCATCCCAGACATTTGATACGTATATCCGCACCCATGCGGATAATACGCCATTCCTTGGATTTATGACAAGGATGCTCTTTCTTCATCTCGATGATATCGTTTAAATCATAGTTTTTTTCATTCATGATCTTTAGCTTTCATGAAGCTCATAGGCTTCCAATGTATTTGATAACAACATGCAGACCGTCATAGGTCCAACCCCTTTCGGAACCGGTGAGATCGCTGCGACTTTATCTTTGACCGCATCAAAATCCACATCACCACACAGCTTCCCGTTGGCCATACGATTGATTCCTACATCAATCACAACGGCGCCTTCCTTGACCCAGTTTTCCTTAACGATCTTTTCTTTGCCGATAGCGGCAATGATGATATCCGCCTGCGAACAAACCGCTGCTGCATCCTTGGTCCGGGAATGGATCACTGTCACGGTCGCATTGGCGTTCTGCAACAGTAAAGCGACAGGTTTTCCCACCAGGTTGGACCGGCCGCAAACAACCGCACTCTTCCCGGAAAGATCTTCCAGTCCGATGGATCTGAGCATATACATGATGCCCTTTGGCGTACATGGGACAAATCCGGGCCGTCCGGTCAAGAGATTACCGGCATTGACAGGATGAAGTCCATCCACATCCTTATCCGGTGAAATTTCCATAATGATCGCATCCGCATCAAATTTTTTAGGAAGCGGCAGCTGAACCAAGATTCCATCGACACCCGGATCATCGTTCAATTCACGGATAACCTGCACCAGTTCTTCCTGTGAAATCGATTCCTCGAAAACCAGGGTCCGGTTTTCCATTCCGACTGAAATACAAGCATTGGCTTTGGATTTTACATACGATTGGCTGGCCGGATTATCTCCCACCAGAACCACTGCCAGGACAGGCAGTCTTTCGCCTGCCTTCTTAATAGCCTCTACTTTTTGACGGATATCCGCTTTCACTTCATCCGCTAATACGTTTCCCCATATTAATTCCATATTACAGCTCCTCACTATCCAGCCAGATGGTGACTGGTCCGTCATTTAACAAGTCAATTTTCATATCAGCGCCAAATACGCCGGTTTCCACAACCGTGCCGGTCGCCCGCATCTTTGCGATCATCTTGTCATACAAAGGGCTGGCAACCGCTGGCTTGGCTGCTTTAATGAAGCTTGGCCGGTTTCCCTTTTTGCAATCCGCATATAAAGTAAACTGAGAAATCAGAAGTACTTTTCCATCAATCTGTGATAATGAAAGATTCATCAATCCCTGCTCATCCTCAAAGACACGTAAATTTATAATTTTATGGATCATTTTATCCATGATGGCTTCTGTATCCTGATCACAAAAACCTACAAAGATACAAAAGCCCTGTTCAATAGCCCCGCTAACAACCCCGTCGATTGTGCAGCTGGCATGTTTGACTCTCTGTATTACCGCACGCATAATTCCTTCTCCAATAAACAAACAGCTGTACACACAATGCCTTGTTCAGCACCTACAAAGCCCAGCTTTTCTCCACGGGTCGCTTTTATGGATACATCCGAAACACGGCAATGCAGACACATGGCTATATTATAGCGCATCTGTTCAATAAATGGAGCCATCTTTGGCTTCTCCGCCAATATCGTTGCATCCACATTTCCAATCCGATGGCCATGCTCCTTCATCAGCTGATAGACATGATCCAATAAGATCATACTGGAAATATCTTTGTATTGCGGATCAGTATCCGGAAAGTGTTTTCCCAGATCACCCAAAACCAAAGCTCCTAATATACTCTCGGCAATGGCATGAACCAGACAGTCTGCATCCGAATGGCCGGCCAGTCCTTTATCGTGTTCGATTCTCACTCCACCCAGGATCAGCGGCCGGTTTTCGACCAATGGGTGAATATCCACGGCTTGTCCTATTCGCATAATGGATCCCACACCACCTTTGACGTAATTTTCTTCTCTGTTAAGATCTGATCGCTGTAACCTAGGATACAATGGCCAATTCCTTCAAAATTTTCTGGAATGTTCCATTTTCGTTTAAGTTTTTTACCGCCTTCGCTTTCAAATATTTCCTTTGCTCTGTGTATCCAGCAAGCATTAACACCAAAAGCGCAAGCTGCATTCAATAGATTTCCCATAGCCAGACTTCCGTCATTCATATAGGTCGGTACGCTCGGATCCGCAAAAACAATGATCATTTGTCCGGCTCCATAGAAAGGATCCGTATCCACGCCCATAACTTGAGCGTTCCATTTTGACAGCAATGCCATTGTTTCTTTGTCTTCCACAACCACAAAGGCCAGAGGCTGCCGATTCATTCCTGTGGGTGCACACTGTCCGGCATAGACAATTTTTTCAATGCAGGAACGTGGTACCCTTTTATTTGTAAAGCTTCGATAGCTTCTTCTTGAAATCAAACATTCATACGCATCCATGTTTAATCTCCTTCCTGTACATAACACTCGCATTTTACCAAAGATTTGTAGATATTTCATCCACCAAAATAAAAAGCCTGGCAATTTGCCAAGCTTTTTGGGTTCATTGATTACTCAATGGCAATGTAGTACGTAGGACCTACAGAAGCGCCTGTTCCAGGATAGTATACATTTTCACTGGCTACAACGGTTTGGGAAGTACCGTTTACCCAATAGTTTCCATGTACACACTGGCCATCACCGATATAAACGGCGATGTGGTCATATCCACGTCCACCTAAGTCATAATAAGCTAAGTTACCTGGCTGCGGATCGTAAGTGATCGTTCCATACTGAGCGAACTGATCCGGCCATACCTGATTGGCATCGACACCAGCGGCTTTTAAAGCGTTTGCAGCAACTTCTGTACACTGCTGACCATTTGTAGTACCTACTTCAGATTTTGCAGCAGCTACGATGTTTGCATTTAAGCTAGCATCCTGAGATGCATTCGTTGTCGGAGTAACAACTTTCTGCGTTTCTGCTTTCTTCGTTGTTGTTTGTGCCGGTGCTTGCGTCTGGGCCTGTTCTACAACCTGAGGTTGTTCAACAATCTGAACATCTTCAACCACCTGTACATCTTCAACTACCGGTGTTTCAACCACTGTAGTATCATCAACGACTACTGGAGTTTCTTCAGTAGATCCATCAACATAAACAACTTCTTCGGTCGTTTCAGTAGGTGTTTCTACAGGAGCAACATATACTTCTTCTCCTACATTTTGAGCTTGTACCGGATCAACAGCTGTTACTTCCGGTCCCTGTACAGGAACTTCTGCAACTTCAGCAGGTGTTTCTGCTTCTTCTGCTTCTTTTTCAATACGTTTGGCTTCAGCGTTTGCTGCTGACTTTGCAGATTCTTTAACAACAGCATTTACATCTTCCTTCATATTGGCAGAAACATTAGCTACAACTGCATCATACGATTTTTCAATATCTACGCTTCCATCTTCCTCAAAGAAATAGCTCTTGCCTTCGATCTCTTTCCAGCCTTTTGCTACTGTCTTATCGGTGTTAACAAATTTCTTTCCATGCCATCCGGCTTCCGTTTGCTGTGCATATACTGTAGCAACTACAGGGAAACTCGATGCTACACACAGTATCGCGGCAACTTTCTTTCCATTACTTTCCACAAAATTCATAGACACTCAACCCCCTAACGGTTTCTAAATTTTGTTACATGTATAAACTAACACATATTTTTGGCCATTGCAAGGGCTCGGGGGCGGTTTTTGATGAACAAATGTGGTTTTATGTGCATAATTTCGTATCAAAAAGCGGACTCATAAATTTTACAAGTCCGCTAGTTCACTCTTTTTATTTTGTTTTTTCGATGATTTCAATAAAGCTGTCTTCCTTCAAAGAAGCACCACCGATCAACGCACCATCGATGTCCGGCTGAGCCATGTATTCAACGATATTTCCAGGTTTTACGGATCCACCATACTGTACACGTACCGCTTCAGCTGCTTCCTCGCCAAACAGTTTTGCGACTGTTTCACGTACTAATTTACAACAGTTTTCTGCGATTTCTACAGAGGCTGATTTTCCTGTTCCGATAGCCCAGATTGGTTCGTAAGCGATTACCATATTGGCAATGTCTTTCGGATCGATGCCTGCCAAAGAACCGGCTAACTGTGATTTGATAACATCGGCAGTTTCCCCTGCATCATACTGTGCTTCTGTTTCACCGATGCAAAGAATTGGAGTCATGCCGGCTTCAATCAGACGTTTCGCTTTCAAGTTTACTGTTTCGTCTGTATCACCGAACATTTCACGACGTTCACTGTGTCCGATGATGCACCATTTCAATCCCATTTCCTCTAACATAGGAACAGAGATTTCACCTGTATAAGCACCAGAATCTTTGAAGTGGCAGTTTTCAGCCGCTACGATCAGGTTCTTTGCGTTATCCAGAGCTACACGTAAATCCGTGAATGGAGCACCGATGCCGTATGTTGCGTTTTCAGTAGCTGCAACAGCATCTACAGCTTCGAAGAATGCCTTTGTTTCGGCATTGTTTTTATTCATTTTCCAGTTTCCGACGATAATAGGTTTTCTACTCATTTTCTTTCTCCTTTTTATTTTTCGCTGATAATTGCGATACCAGGTAAAGTTTTACCTTCCATGTATTCTAATGAAGCACCGCCACCAGTAGAAACATGTGAGAATTTTTCAGCATATCCTAACTGTTTCGCAGCTGCAGCAGAGTCTCCACCACCGATTACCGTGATTGCATCCGGCAATTCAGAGATAGCCTGACATACTAATTCGGTACCCTTTGCGTATTTCTTCATTTCGAAAACACCCATAGGTCCGTTCCATACAACCGTTTTAGCGCCTTCCAACGTCTTCTTGAACAATTCAACGGATTCAGGACCGATATCCAATCCCATCCAGCCATCAGGAATCTGTCCGGATTTTGCGATCTGTGTATTTGCATCTTCAGAGAATGCATCTGCAATAACGTTATCAACCGGTAATACCAGCTTGTCACCTGCTTTTTCCAGATATTCTTTTGCCAGATCCACTTTATCTTCTTCAACCAAAGAAGTACCGATCGTACCACCTTTTGCTTTCATGAATGTATAAGCCATTCCACCACCGATGATAACCTTATCGGCTTTTTTCAATAAGTTATCGATGACATCGATCTTGCTGGATACTTTTGATCCACCGATGATAGCGATAAACGGATGAGCCGGTTCGTCAACCGCTTTTCCTAACATAGTAACTTCTTTTTCTACCAGGAATCCCAGACCGTTTTCTTTGATGTTTGTCGGGATACCCACTGTAGAAGCATGCGCACGGTGAACAGATCCAAATGCATCTTCTACGAATACGTCACCTAAGCTTGCCCAGTATTTTCCTAATTCAGGATCATTCTTGGACTCACCCTTTTCGTAACGAGTATTCTGAACCAATACGATTTCGCCTTCCTTCAACGCATTTACTGCATCTTCCAGTTCAGGCCCGCGAGTTACACCCACAAAAGTCACTTTTGCTTCAGGCAATAACTCCTGTAAACGTACAGCTACACATTCAAGATTATTTTTTGCCTTGTCTTCTTCTGTTTTCACCTTACCTAAATGTGAGAACAAAACAATTTTAGCTTTGTTTTCAACCAAATATTTGATTGTAGGTAAAGCCATGACGATACGATTATCATCAGTAATCACACCATCTTGTCTAGGAACGTTAAAATCACAACGTACAAGTACTTTCTTGCCAGCTACGTCAAGATCTTTTACAGTTCTTTTTGTCATTATGAATCCTCCTATTGTAATTTTCCTTTCCTATTATATCACTTGCCCTTTTGTTTTCATAGATTTTTACGTAAAGAAACGGCATAATCATTCACTTTTATCCTTATATTATAAAGAGCCTTTTAACACTTGATTTTATTCGTTTCTATAAAAAAAGAGCCGGCATTATGCCAACTCTTTCAGAGCTCTTCATTTCGGCCAGAGCCGAGCGCTCCATGCGACATCAAATAAAGAGGCAATCGCAACAAGCCCATCAATGACAATATGGACACATACTGTCTTTTTGATGATCCACGCATAACCTACAATTTCAAAAATCACAATCAGCGCAAACATGATGTTCAAAACAATCAATCCCCTATAAAACCTCATGTTGCATCCCCTTAAATTTTACTTTATCCCCTTTCTACTCATAAAATAGCATAACTATTTTGTTTTGTTAATAAAAAATTTCATTTATGATACGGACGATGATTTATGATCATTTTTCCCCTGTAGATCTGTTCCAAAACCAATATCCTTGTCATCAAATGTGTAAATGTCAGATCCGATAATTTCCATCGGACATGACTGGCCCGGATCAATGCCGGACTCGGTCCTAAAGAACCTGCAATCACAAATACCAGACGGGAATGAACAGACTCCCACGTATCCAACGCTGTCGCGAACGCTTGGCTGTCCATCATTTTTCCGTGCAGATCCAAAAGGATCACATAATCCTGCGGACCAATCTTTTCCAATACGCGTTTCCCTTCTTTTTCTTTTACCTTTTCCATTTCACTTTCCCGGTCAATATGAATGTTGGCTTCATCCTTTAATTCGAGAATTTCGATCTTGGTAAAGGGAGAAACACGCTTGATGTATTCTTTTTCCAGCTGTCTCAGTGAAGAATCCTTGTTCTTGCCAACGGCCAGGATCCGTATCAAATCTGTGCCTCTGTCGGAAACTGGCGGGTCAATGCCAGAACTTCCTCTTTGACTTGTGCACAAACAGCTTCATCGTTGGCCTTCAATACTCGAATGATCCATTCCGTTACTTTTTCAAACTCTGCTTCCTTGAATCCACGGCTTGTCATCGCAGCCGTTCCCAAGCGGATACCGGAGGCATAGAATGGTTTCTGCGTATCAAAAGGAATCGTATTTTTGTTGCATGTAATGCCGGCAAGATCCAGAAGATATTCCGCATCTTTTCCTGTCATACCGATCGATCCCATCACATCCAGCAGGATCAGATGGTTGTCGCTTCCTCCGGATACCATACGGAATCCGGCTTCATTGAAACCTTTCTCCATCACTTTGATGTTCTTTAACACTTGTTCGATATAGTCCTTGAATGCTGGCTGCATCGCTTCATATAAGGCAACCCCTTTAGCGGCGATGACATGTTCCAACGGTCCACCCTGCATACCCGGAAATACACGGGAATCCAGTTTCTTGGCAAACTCTTCTTTACAGAAGACCATGCCACCACGTGGTCCACGCAGTGTTTTGTGGGTCGTCGTGGTCACAAAATCCGCATACGGAATCGGGCTCGGATGGAATCCGGCGGCAATCAATCCGGCAATGTGAGCCATATCCACCATCAGATAGCTTTCGGATTTATCGGCAATCTCGCGCAGTCTTTTAAAATCAATAATCCGTGGATATGCACTGGCTCCCGCCACGATCAGCTTTGGTTTTGTTTCCATCGCAAGCTGTTCCAACGCATCATAATCAATTCGTTCGGTTTCCTTATCCACCTGATAAGCAATAAAGTTATATAAACGTCCCGAGAAATTTAACGGATGTCCATGTGTTAAATGGCCACCGCTGGTCAGATCCATACCTAATACCGTATCTCCCGGTTCCAACAATACATTATAGACAGCCATATTGGCCTGGCTGCCGGAATGTGGTTGCACATTTACATGGTCAGCCCCAAACAGTTGACAAGCACGCTGTCTGGTGATTTCCTCGGCCTTGTCCACATTTACGCAGCCGCCGTAATACCGCTTTCCCGGATATCCTTCGGCATATTTATTGGTTAACACACTTCCTTGTGCTTCCATGACTTCTTTGGAAACAAAGTTTTCACTGGCAATCAATTCAATATTGTCCCTTTGACGATTCTGTTCTTCTTCAATGATCGCAAACATTTCTAAATCTCGCATCCCATTTCCTCCAATCGTAACAAGATATATTATACATAAATATTTTAATTATGTCTTACTTATTTCGAAAATATTATGTTTTCAGAATAATGTCATCTGGTTTTCATCATCAAGGTTTTCCATCGCCTGCATATTGTCCATTACATCCAGTAAGGTTTTGGATAACTGTGTCCGCTTCAGCACATCTTCTTTGGATAAGAAAGGCCGTGCTTTTCGGGCTGCCACGATTGAACGCCCAACGTTGGCCCCCAGACCATCGATGGATGTAAACGGTGGGATGATGCTCTTGTCATCCAGCGGATCCGGCAGAAAATCTGTCGCATCACTGCGGTCGATGCTCAAGTTGGAGAAATGATATCCCCGGCAGAACATTTCCAGGGCCAGCTCCAAGGTGGAATAGATGGCCTTTTCTTTATCGGATACTGTCACCGAATTATCTTTTTCCTTGGCCCGAATGGCCGACATTCTCTCCCTGACTGCCTGTTCACCGGCAATCATGGTCTGGATGTCATAGGCATCGCAACGGATACTGAAGAACATACAGTAATATGCGATCGGTCTGTGCACCTTGAACCATGCGATACGGACTGCCATCATAACGTAAGCGACTGCGTGCGCTTTCGGGAACATGTATTTGATCTTCAGACAGGAATCAATATACCATCCCGGTACCTTGTTGGCTTTCATCTCCTGGATCCATTCATCCTTCAGACCTTTGCCTTTACGTACGCTTTCCATAATGGTAAAGGCCATTTTAGGCTGCAGACCATAGGCCATCAGCTCAACCATAATATCATCACGACATCCGATGACCTCACTGAGCACACAAGTACCGGCATCGATCAAAGCTTCGGCATTGCCCAGCCAAACATCGGTTCCATGGGACAAGCCGGAAATAGTCACCAGTTCAGAAAAGGTGGTTGGTCTTGTTTTTTCCAGGATCCCTCGTACAAACGGCGTACCGAATTCAGGAATTCCGGCGGCACCGGTCTCTTGGTCGTATCGGGTCGAATCAATCTTCAGACTTCGTATCGATGAGAAGATTTCCATGGTTTCCGGGTCATTCATCGGTAATGTGGTTACATCGATCCCTGTTAGATTCTCCAGCATTTTCATCGCTGTCGGATCCACGTGTCCCAATATATCAAATTTCAGGATATTGTCATGAATATGATGGAAATCGAAATGCGTCGTTTTCCACTCTGAGAACGGATTGTTTGCCGGATACTGGACCGGCGTGAAATCATGAATATCCATATCCTCCGGAACCACAACGATGCCGGCCGGATGTTGTCCGGTCGTCCGTTTGACGCCTTCACAGCATTTTGCCAGATCGGTTCGTTTCGCATCGCTGAACGGTTCCAGCTCCATCTCTTCCTCATATCCTTTAACATATCCATAGGCGGTTTTTTCCGCTACCGTGCCGACGGTACCGGCTCGGAAGGCATGTTTTTCACCGAAAACCTCTTTACAATAATTATGTGCTACCGGCTGGTATTCTCCGGAAAAGTTCAGATCAATATCCGGCACCTTATCCCCTTCAAACCCCAGAAAGGTTTCAAATGGAATATCCTGTCCATCGCCTTTCATGATGTGATGACAGATTGGACATTCTTTATCCGGTAAGTCAAAACCGGAGCTGACAGTCCCTTCCGGCAAGAATTCATTATGCCGGCAATGCGGACAGATGTAATGGGGAATCAACGGATTCACCTCTGTGATCCCTGACATTGTGGCCGCAAAACTGGAGCCAACGGATCCTCGCGATCCGACAATATATCCATCGTCATTGCTCTTTTTAACGAGCAAATGCGAAATGTAGTAAACCACGTAGTATCCATGGCCGATAATGCTGTCCAGTTCTCGATTCAGCCGCTTTTCAACAATTTCCGGTAAATCGTCTCCATAGGTCTCATGGGCTGTCTTAAAACAAATGTCCCGCAGCTTCTGATCGGAACCCTCGATTTCCGGCGGATACAATTTGTCCTTGATCGGATACACCGGTTCGAATTCTTCTTTTAGCTTCTGTGTGTTCTCCACCACAATTTCATATGCCTTATCCTCTGGCAGCCATGAGAATTCCTCAAGCATTTCCTGGGTAGTCCGCAAATGCTGATCCGGGGCAGTGGTTGCTTTTCGACGGTTCATATCATATATATATAATGGATGGCGAACACCGCCGATAGCTTTCGCATTGATGTATACATCACGAACACGTTTATCGTGTGGATGCACATAATGCGCATCTCCTGTTGCCAGCACCGGTTTTCCCAATTCATCGGCTTTATCGATAATAAACATCAGAATGGTCTGCAGATCATCGACCGAGTGGATCGCATGACGATCCAGCAGATTTTTATAACACGATAATGGCTGTACTTCGATAAAATCATAGAAGTCCATCGCTTCTTCAAGGTCTGCTTCACTACGGGTCTGTGCCAGATCAAAGATCTCTCCGTTCTGACAGGCAGAACCGATCAACAAATGACCATCTTTTCGTCGTTTGGCAATCTCGTCCCGAACAATTCGCGGATATGCCATGATATTGTTTGAAGTAGATTTTTTATTATAGGATAAATATTCCGTATGGGCCAATGTCACCAGCTCGAACAGCTGTTTCAGTCCTTGTTTATCCTTGGCATAGACTGTCACATGATGTGGATGCTTTTTATATATATGATCCTCAGACGGCATATTGGCCATGGTATCCAAGGTAGCATTGGTTTCAAAAGCATTTAACATATGACACATACAGCGGCTAAGTACCTCAGCATCATAATCCGCACGATGGGCGCCTTCTCCGTCATAGGCCACGTTGTAGTGACGGCATACAGCTCCCAACCGGTAATTTTTCATATCAATAAGGATCTGTGCCAACGGCAATGTGTCGATCATCGGATTGGAAATCTCCGGACGACCGCAGGCCCGGCAGGCCGCATTTAAAAAGCCAAGGTCGAAAGCACCGTTATGGGCCACCAGAACGGCATTGCCGATAAAATCAAGAATTTCATCCAATACTTGATCGATAGGACGCGCCGGATCCACATCTCTTTGTGTAATATGTGTCAATTTGGTGATATCTGCCGGAATCAACATCTTCGGATTGATAAACATTTGTTTACGGTCAATCACTTCACGATTTTTCATCTTAACAGCACCAAATTCAATGATTTTATCCAGTCGGTTGGATAACCCGGTGGTTTCCAGGTCAAAAACAACATATTCCGAATCTTCCAGCGTTCGATGGTCGTTATTAAACACAATTTTAAAATCCCGGTCGATCATATTCATTTCACAACCGTATAACACTTTGAACGGGCGGTTCGGGTCTTTTTTATTCAAGGCCCGCATCTTATATTGGGCAAAAGGAAAAGCCTGTACCACATCATGATCACAGACGCCGATCGCATCCATTCCCCAGTCATAAGCAGTCTGAATATAATCTTCAATGGAACTGACACCGTCCATCTCTGAAAAGTTTGAGTGAACATGCCATTCGATTCGCTTCTGTTCCTCCGTATCTGTCCGTTCTTTGACCGTGACGGGTTCCAGCTTGGAAATCAAAAACGAATCCGTTTTTGAATAGCTGTCGTATGCCACATCTCCGGTAATGCGGACAGTCTGTCCTGTTTTCAGTTCTTCCATTTCCTCTTTGGAACAACGTCTGCCTTCAAATCGCTTGGCAACCAACGCATCTTTATAGTCGCTGATATAGATCAGCTGCATACTGCGCTTACTTTTCATCACCCTGGTTTCCAAAGAGAAAACATGGCCTACACAGCTGACATTTGTCATCCCGACACGAAGATCACCGATTGCGTATTCTGTTACTTGTTTTGGGCCAAAGGCCGTTTTTTTCGGTTCGATACTTGTCGGTTTTTCCACCGGTATCGCAACTTCTTTGGTCTCAATTTCCTCATCGTCTTCTAAAAGCAGACACAGGAACTCCATGGAGATCCCCACTTTCAACAACTGCTTCTCCAGTTCCGGAAGAGCCTTTTTAATAGCGGACAAGCGATCCGTTTCTTTGGTCGAAAAACAAACCGTTTCATTCTCCTCATAGGGATGAAGATAAAGAAATGGACGCAAAGATTTTTGTTTTTCCGCCAAATCACGCACATACTGATCCAGTTGAGCCATATCCGTTCTAGGATTAACGGCCCGTATGAAAAGATCCGTGTGTACATGTAAATGCATCTTCAACTCATGACAAACGGACTGATATACCTCAAAAGGAAGAACATTTTCCAACTGAAGGTGAAGCTCGAGCACACTTCTTTTCGAATGAAAAACAGGGGGATGCACATATTCGGCATTCTCAAAATACGTCAGATTCTCTGCCGCAATACATTGTTCCATAACTTCATATACATTGAAGTGTTTCATAGTATCCCTCTTTCTATTTTGCCATTTTCTCAAAGGCGTTCTTGGCCGCCAGCTGCTCCGCTTTCTTTTTTGTGCCGCTGGTACCGATTCCCAACAAAATGTCATCCAGATAAACACCCATGGTAAAGGTTGGCGCATTGCTCGGTCCTACCTCTTCCAATACACGATACTGAATGGTTTTGCGAGAGTCTGCCTGAATAACCTCCTGTAAATGGGTTTTGTAATCCGTTACATCTTCGCTTTTGTGCTGTGTGAAGACCGGTTTCATCACCCGGGTCAATATTTCATCACAGACACCATATCCCAAATCCAAATAAATAGCACCGATACAGGCTTCAAACTGATCCGCCATGATACTGGCCCGATACCGACCACCGGTTTTTCTTTCCCCGACCCCTAATCGCAGGTACTCGTTCCAACCCAGTTGTCCATTCAGCTTTGCCAACGTTGCTTCACATACTGTCTGTGCTCTTAATGTCGTCATTTGTCCCTCATGCAGCTTCGGTTCCATGTGCATCAGCTGGTCCGCGCTCCAGACCTGTAATACCGCATCGCCCATAAACTCCAGACGCTCATTGTTATCCACACTGCTCCGATGCTCATTCGCATACGAAGAATGTGTACAGGCCTCTTCATATAAGCGAGGGTCCGACACCTTGTATCCATTTTTATGCATCCACTCCACAAAAGATTTCATCTCATCTCGCCTCCTTTAAATCATCCCATACACAGGCCGGCACCAATGCCGAGGCATCCAAATGGTATTTCAAAAGCTCTTTGACATTGGAGCTTGAACAAATAGCATATTCCGGTTTCGTATAGAAACAAACGGTTTCCAATGATGGATCAATGAGCTGATTCATCGATGCCATATTCTGCTCGTAGCTGAAATCAATGCTGTTGCGAAGCCCTCGGATCAATACGGTGGCCCCTTCTTTTCTACAGGCATCTACCGTCAGTCCCTCCGCTTCCTTGCATGTCACATTCTCAAGATGTGACGTTGCCTGCTTCAACCATTCCAGCCTCTGTTCTTTGGAAAACATCATTGTCTTCTCCGAATTAACGGAAACGAAGACAATCACTGCATCAAAGACCCGACTGGCTCTTTCAATGATATCTACATGTCCTTTTGTGACAGGATCAAAGGTCCCGCAAAATACCGCCTTGGTCATTCTTAGTCTCCTTTTCGATAGTATGTAATCTTTGTGTTTCTATATTTCTTTTCCTTATATTTATATATATCATTGATCGTATCCGGCAGGTCATCCCCATCGGCGCTTTCCACCACAAGAATACCCTGTCCTTTGATCAGATGCATCCGGTCCAGTTCTTTGATCAGCTCTTCGTTTCGCTGTCTGGCATACGGAGGATCGATATAAACAAGATCGAAGGGTTCTGTCAGCTGATCGATGGCGTGAAAGATATCCTGTTGTAACACCATACATTGATCCTGTACGCCTAACGTTTGAATGTTCTCCCGGATGATACGACAGGCCGCATGGCTTTGATCCACACAGACAGCCTGGTCCATCCCCCGACTGATGGCTTCCAATGCCATTGCTCCTGATCCGCTGTAGCAGTCCAGAAAGCGTCCCCCGGCAAATCGACCGCCTAAACTGGAAAAGACGGCCCCCTTGACTTTGTCAGAAGTAGGCCGCGTTGCATCACCACTCAATGTTTTCAACGGACGAGATCCGTATTTACCGGCTACGATCCGCATCAGATTGTCTCCTTCATGCGGATTCGGCTGATACTGTACTGACAGACACCGATGGCCATATTGATCGCAAACAAACTGGAGCCTCCACTACTGATAAATAACAATGGTACCCCTGTGAACGGAATCAAACAGACGACACCACCAACATTTAAGAAGAAGTGCATGAACAGATACGTAGCCGTTCCTCCCAGAACGATCTTATGGACGACCTCATTGGTCTTAAACGCAAAGTAGAAAAGCCGTCCGATCAGCAGGAAGTACAAAAGTACGATCAATCCGAAGCCGAAGATACCGGTTTCTTCAATGATGACCGCAAGGATATAATCGTTATCCGCCTGGGTCAGATAACCATACTTACGGGCAGATTCCCCGATTCCTTTTCCAAAGAAATTCGAACTGCCGATACCGTACAGAGAATTGGCCGGCTGATAACTCTCTCCATATATTTTATCCGCTTCGTAGGGATTCTTCATGTTTTCAATACGCACCGCAACATGGGAAAATGGTGTTTTTGCCAAAATATCCGTTCCGATATCTGTCGCGCCGAACAATACGACCGCAGCCGCAACACCCGCAAAGGCTAACAGCTTCAAGCGTCTTTGAAACCGGACCAATGTCGGATAATCCGGAATCAGCAGACAGATAAAGAAAACCACAAATACAATGGTCAGCGTTCCTAAGTCCCTTTGTGCCAGCAGCTCCACTGTAAAGAGAAGCATTGCCCGGAAAGGAAAAGAGAACAGCGATTTTGGCGAATCTGCCATATGTTTCTTTTTCTTCGAAATATATACAGCGGTCGCTACCAGCAGGATCATCAACGGCTTGACAAATTCCGCCGGCTGAATGGTAAAACCACCCGGTAATCGGATCCATGCATGGGAACCCCCGGACTCCGCAAAGCCAAACGGCAAGATCATCATAACAAACATTACGATGAATACTACAACCTGCATGCGGCTGAAAATGCGAAAGTTGAAAAATTTGGAAGCTGCCAACATGCAGATATAGCCAATCAACAACGTGATGATCTGTTTCAAGCTGGTTGAAAGAACAATGCCCGGACTTGAAATGGTCTGTCCTACATTGGTGCTGACAATCATCAGTGTGCCAAATAGTGCCAGAACAAACACAAATATGGTGATCCATGGATCACTGCCTGCCGGTAACTGAATGGCAGACAATAAAAAATTCTTCTTTTTTTTCTTCGTCATATGGTCATTCTATCACATTTGTGCATCAAATAAATTGTCAACCCATAAAAAATGAATTAAAATGTCTTAGAAGGTGAAAAAATGAAAATTACACAAAATGATATTATTCTGGATTCCGATCCTCGGATCCGGTTAAAAAGTAAAGAAGTTGAACTTCCTTTAAAGGATGAAGATAGAGAATTGCTGCAAGCTATGCTGGAATATGTGAGAAACTCCCAGGACGAAGAAATCGCGCAGGCGGAAGGACTCGTTCCGGCAGTGGGCATTGCTGCTATACAGCTGGGTATTCCCAAACAGATGCTGGCTGTGGTCGTGCCGGATACCGACGGTATCCATGAAGCAGCTTTGATCAACCCGAAGATCATCTCGCAGTCAGTCCAGAACGCATATTTGGAAAACGGTGAAGGCTGTCTGTCTGTAAAGGATGAGCATCCGGGTCATGTCTTCCGTCATGCGCGTATCAAAGTACGTGCATATGATCTGATCCAGGATAAAAAGGTCGTTCTGGCTGCCAGCGGCTATTTTGCGATTGCCCTGCAACATGAAATTGACCATTTATCCGGTGTCTTGTTTTATGACCGGATCGATGCGGTCAACCCATGGAAAGAAGATGAAGAAGCTGAAGTGATTTAGCTTCTGTCTTTTTTTGCAGGAACTTGTTATAATGTTATTAACGATAGAAAGAGGTCCATATGCCACATAATTTGTTCTTAAATGAGAGGCATGCGAATGTGACCAAAACATACCATGTAGAAAAAGACGATACGTTAGTCTATGCCTTGGGAGGATTGGGCGAAGTAGGCAAAAATATGTATTGTCTGGAACATGATGATGAAATATTGATAATAGATTGCGGAGTATTATTTCCAGGCGATGATTTATTAGGCGTGGACTATGTGATTCCAGATTATCATCATCTCATTCGCATGAATAAAAAGCATAAAATTCTTATTATCACGCATGGTCACGAAGACCATATCGGCGGTATTCCTTTTTTATTACGGCAGGTTAAGATCGATGCAATCTACGCACCACGATTTGCCAAGGCGTTGATTCAGAAAAAACTATCTGAACATCACGGGTTGGAAACCACCAAAATCACTGAAATCAATGACGATTCACATGTAAAAACCAAATATTTCTCAGCTGGATTTTTTAATACCATCCATTCTATTCCGGATTCTCTGGGGGTATTTGTCAACACACCAAACGGAACGGTTGTTCACACGGGTGATTTTAAATTCGACCTGACACCGGTCGGTACCAATGCCGATTATCAAAAAATGGCATTCATCGGTACCATCCATCCGGATCTGTTATTGTCAGATTCAACCAACTCCAGCGTAGAGGATTTTTCTATTTCCGAACGAACGGTTGCCAAGGAAATCCTGGATATTATCCGCAACACCGAGCAACGTCTGATTGTGGCAACTTTTGCCTCCAATGTGCATCGGGTCGCCCAGATCATCGAAGCTGCCATTAAATGCGGACGTAAGGTTATCGTCTTTGGGCGAAGCATGGAGAATATCGTAGATATCGGACGAAAGATGGGGGCCATCCATATCCGAAACGATCAGATGCTCACGCCGGATGAATTAGCGTATACACCGGATGACAAAGTATGTATCATATGTACCGGTTCGCAGGGAGAGCCGTTGGCCGCCCTGTCACGTATAGCTGCAGGTACCCATCGGTTTATTCACTTGAAACCAGGGGATACAATTATTTTCTCAAGCAACCCGATTCCGGGCAATGAGGACAGTGTTAATCGCGTTGTTGACAACTTGTTCCGGGCCGGGGCAACGGTTCTGACCAAATCGATCCTGACGAATCTGCATACCACGGGGCATGCCAGCCAGAAAGAACAAAAATTGATGATCCAGCTGATTCGGCCAACTTACTTTATGCCGATCCACGGTGAATTCAAAATGCTTCTGCATCATGGACGAACAGCCAGAGATACAGGCATCCCGGAAGAGAATATCTTTATCTGTGCCAACGGAGATATCCTGATCATGCGTAACCATAAAGTGCTTCCGAGCAACTGGCGTTTCCAGGGAGATGATATCTACGTAGACGGCAATGATATTTCCGGCTTGTCTACCGCTGTTTTAAAAGACCGGCGGATCCTGGCGGAAAACGGCCTGGTTGCTGTAGTGATCGCCATCGATTCCAAGATCAACAAATTGCTGGCACCACCGGTCATCGTATCCCGGGGATTCGTATTCATCAAAGATTCACAGGCTCTGATGAAAGAAGCCAGCTTTATCGTAGGAAAATCTTTAGAAGAGAGAATGAAGGAAAAAACGACCTTCGGCGAATTAAAAAACTGCGTACGATCCACATTGGAACCGTTCTTATACAAGAAAACACATCGAAATCCGATTGTCATCCCGGTTATCATCAATTCCCGGCAGACAATGGAAGAAATTCAGAAAATGTACGCAAAGCGTTCTCGCAAAAAATAGTACGTAAAAAGAAGATTGATGATAATCTTCTTTTTCTATGTTAGAATCAATAGCGAGGTGAAACAATGTCACAACTTCAAAAAAGATTGATGATCATCATCGCCTGTCTGTTGGCAGTCGTACTGGCTTTTGATGCCTCTTTATTCTACTCGGTAAAGGTGGCGCCCAATCGATTGAAAGTCGATTACCAGACCCTGAAAAACGACAAGATTCCACTCACAATGAACGATGTTTCCATCGTCTATTTTACAGATCTGCAATATGGTGCCTTTGAAAACAAGGACAGAACAAAAAAAGTGTTTGACCAGATCAAAGAACTGAGCCCGGATATTTTGATTTTCGGAGGCGATTTATTTGATAAAGATACAAAACTGACCAATGCCAACAAGGAACTTCTCACGGAATATCTGGCAAGCATTGATGCCCCATTAGGCAAATTTGCGGTATGGGGAGAAAAAGACCAGCAGGATGAGCAGCGAAGAAATGCCATTCTGAATATCTATAAAGAAGCGCAAATTGAGGTCTTGGATAACCACAGTGTCCTGGTCTATAACCAAGGTGTCAATCACATTCGGATCATTGGCTTAAGCGCGGATGCCAACGTCAAGGAAGCAGCCAGCGGGGCATCGGATAAGGAATTCAACCTTTTGATTGCCCATCAGCCGGATACTCTGACCAATGAAGAACTGGCACAAGTATCCATATCCTATGCGTTAGCCGGACATGCCCACGATACCCAGGTCAATTTTCCGATCCTGGGTCCATACAAAACGATCGAAGGAGCAAAAAAGCTCAATCGCAGTCTTTCAAAGGATCTATCCTTTGAATATGAGCTGTCCGCGGGGACCGGGTGCACAAACATAGATATGCGGTACAATGCAGTACCGGAAATCCATTATTTTTTATTGAAACACTAATTGATTTTTTTACAAACTTATATATAATTGAACCATGGAGACAGGGGCGCCGAAAGGCTGAGATGCAAATGCAGTCCCTTATCACCTGATCTAGGTAATACTAGCGTAGGGAGTCTGTATCAGTTCCTTACGCCTTCAAATGGAGGTGTTTTTTTATGAAGAAAAGTATCGAAACCAAAGATCTAGTTCTAATGGCATTTTATGTCGCATTGTTTATGGTGTTGGATACCTTTGTCAACACTTTACCGATTCTTCAGATGCCAAATGGTGGAAGTTTAGGTTTATCTACGATTGCCTTGTTGATTGCAAGCTATCATCTGGGATGGAAAAAAGGGCTGTTCGTGGCGGTCGTCAGTGTCTTTGCCCAATTTGTGACAGGACCTATGTACACACCGAATCTTTTGGGATTCCTTTTGGACTATCTGATTGCTTTCTCTGCATACGGATTAGCCAGTTGCTTTCCAAACTTCGGTTTCTTCTATACCGGTGTGTTGATAACGAACCTGATCCGGCTGCTCAGCAGTGTAATCAGTGGTGTTGTCGTCTGGTCCACTCCATGGTGGGGCTCCTTGACATACAATGCTACCTACATGCTTCCGACAATCATTGTAACTATGATTCTTGTTCCTTTATTATATAAGTCCATCAAACCAAGAATCCACTAAAGACCGGTAAACGGTCTTTTTCTTTTTTGATTGAACGGATCTCTTTACAATGAGACCATTTCAAAATCAGCCTTGGGTACCACAAAAAAAGAGCACCTCTGTGCTCTTAGGATCCTAAATTCATAAGCCATGTTCTGTATATGCAGCTATTTATCTATAGGTTTCCCTATCCGGTCTTCCTTTCGTTTCATTCCGACCAGCTCCCCTACCAAATTTGGGTTTCTCGCTTGCGGGGTTTACCCGTTCCACCCATCCGATTTCTCAGATGGCTCGTCTCTGTGGCACTTTATAACTCGCTTCCATAGTTTCCCTTAGGATTAAAGTTGCCGTCAGTGATAACACTGCCTGGATTTATCGTTTCATCCAGCACAAACACTACGGTCATCACAGACCGTGCGAGCATGGACTTTCCTCTAACTCACGTCAGCAGCTGCGATTTAGAATCAGTTATTCAGCTTTGTCAAATACAGCTTTTTCCAGACGGGCAATTCGTTTCAGGATATCCACCTGATCGGTATTTGTGTTAACCATACCCATACTGATTTTTTCAGTTAACTTGTCGTTATCTGCTTTTAATGTGTAGATTTCCTGTTGCAGTTCCTTGATCTTCGCTTCATAGCGGGTCACTGCCTGCCCCAGCTCTTCAATCTTTTCATCATATAATTGATAATCTTCAATAATTTGATCTAAAAATTCATCGACTTCTGCAGGTGCATATCCCTTCAGGTCCACATGGAACTCTTTTGAATATACATCCTGAGCGGTTAAATTCATTTCATTCGCCATTTGTATCACTCCTCTAATACTCTTTATAATTATGCCGTTTCTACCCTAAAAAATCAACCATAATTTGAATGTTCCCTTGTTTTCATATATAATGAGGGCGATGAGTACGATTAAATATCCTACGGGTGCAACCGTCCGTTCTTCGCATACTGTAAAGGACTATCACAGTGGTCGTGGGATGCGTTTGGAAAACGATGTCAACGAATCCAATGCCTATTATAAGGCTGCCGATATCGCACTGATATACAAAAAACCAACACCGATCCAGGTCGTTCGTGTGGACTATCCGTCACGTAACCGGGCCAAGATCGTTGAAGCGTATTATCGAACCCCGTCGACAACGGATTACAATGGTGTATATAAAGGAAAATACATAGATTTTGAAGCGAAGGAAACCAAGAACAAGACGAGTTTTCCGAATTTTTTAATTCATCCGCATCAAATTGAACATCTGTTAAATGTACATTACCATGGAGGAATTGGATTCTTTATCATCCGTTTTACTTATCATAATGAAACCTATCTGGTTGATGCTTGTCAGCTGATTGATGAAATTCATTCACTGAACAGAGAATCGGTCCCTTATGTATGGTTTCAGGAAAACGGCCATTTAATACAAGAAGGATTAAATCCCCGATTGGCATATCTGAAAGAAGTCGATCGTCTGTATTTCAAGGAGGAACAATAGTATGGCTAAATTTCAAATAAAAAAGCCGAATATAAAAATGCCAAAATTCCAAAAAAAGGAATCTTCACAGAATTCGGAATCAAATAAGCCGCCCAAGCAGATTAAACGGCGTTTGGATATATGGAATAAGATAGCGATTGCGATTTTGACTATATTCCTGGTCGGATGTATATCCGTATTTTTTATCTTAGTCAATGTCATTAACGATCCGGAAGGTATGCGCTTCAGTCAGGATGGTCTGCAGGCCATGGCAAGTTCAAGGATCTATGATACAAACGGAAAGCTGATTTATGAGTTCGGTGAAGAAATCCGTGATGATGTCACCTATGAACAATTGCCGCAAAACTTAATTGATGCGTTCCTGGCTATCGAGGATTCCCGTTATTTTGATCATAACGGATTTGATATGCCGCGATTCCTGTCTGCCGCAATCACCAACCTGCGGGCCGGAGATTTCTCTCAAGGTGGTTCAACACTGACGATGCAGATGATCGATAATGCGTTCACTAAGAACCAGGAACAGAAACTGTTAAAAGAAAAAGGCAGTATATCCAAATATGATCAGGTGAAATTAAAGATCCAGGAGATCTACTTATCGCTGGTTGCCGAACAAAGTATTTCCAAAGAAGATATTTTTGAATATTATGTCAACCGAATCTGGTTTGGTTCCGGAAACAGTACACGCGGTATTGAAAAAGCTTGCGAATACTATTTTGGAAAACATGTAGCGCAGCTGAATTTGGAGGAATGTGCCTTCTTAGCCGGTTGTATCAATGCCCCGAGCACATACAATCCGCTGGCCAATCAGACCGATTTCGAAATGGATCATTTGCAGGCTGGGCAGCAACGTAGAAATGCGACATTGGATCTGATGCTGCAACATGGATATATCACGCAGGAAGAACACGATCTGGCATGCAGTACAAAACTTTCCTACTCTTTAAAACAGACACTGGAAACCAGCGATGACCCGAATCAGTCCTACATTGACCTGGTCATTGAAGAGACACAGGCATTGACAGGTCAGGATCCGAGTATCATTCCTATGGATATCTATACAGCTTTGAACACAAGCGTGCAAAAAGAAGCTGATAAGATTTGTGAAGGAGAAACCGTAAACTTCCCGAATGAGGTTTTTGATGTCGGTTTTGGTATCCTCGATAACGAAACCGGAGAAATCATTGCGATCGGTCCGGGACGAACGTATCATACAGACAATGTAAAGATCAACAATGCGACAGACCGTAAACAGCCAGGGTCTTCGATGAAACCACTGATGGCCTATTCATCTACCTTTGATATATTGGGATGGTCTACAGAGCATGCCGTAGAGGATAAAAAGAAAGATTACTGGCACAGTGGAGTAGATCTGCAAAATTCCGATGGAACCTACAGCGGTACAATCAGTCTGGCTTATGCGCTGGGTGTTTCCAAGAACACCTGTGCGGCCGGAGCCATGTTGGATCTGATCGATGCCAAAGGGTATAACTATTGGATCGATTTCTGTGAAAAGCTTGGTTTTGATAAAGATGTATGCGAAGAATTTACCGAGCAGTACAGTATCGGCGGCGGCAGTATGTATGCTTCACCAATCCAGCAAGCCAATGCGTACTCGATCTTTGCCAATAAAGGAAAAAGGGTCGATGCCCATACCGTTCGATATGCAACACGAAGAACCGACAAGAAAAAGTTTGAAACAGATACAACGCCAATTGAAGTCATCAGTGAGGAAGCTGCCTTTATGATGTCCTTCCTTCTTTACAAGGTAGTGCATGGCGGATACCAGAACTTTAACGAAAAGCTGACTTCAACATATCCTGTATATGGTAAGTCTGGAACTTCGGACTGGGGCTCCGACGGATTGCAGTGGGGTATCCCACAAAGTTCGATCCGTGATGAATGGTCTGTCGGTTATACATCCCAGTTCACCATTGCGGTATGGTCCGGTTATACTCGTCAATATGAACAACAAGGCTATTACATCCCGACATATTCCGTGTCCGCTTATACCGTAGCTTTTGATATCAGCCATTACATGCTTGATTTCTGTGAACAATACGGTACGTATACTGACATTGAAATTCCGGCTGGTGTTTCTCCTTACAATGGAGGCTATATCAAAACAGAGTTCCTGTCGCAAGGCGATAAGACAACCACATCCACCGGAACTGTCGAAAAGCAGGAAGAAGAAAAAGAGGAAGAGGAAGAAGATAAAGATTACACAGAAGAAACCGCATGTACAAGTACCGGCGGAACCTGGGACGCAATGAACAATGAATGCGTATACGACTGGCAGACGGAGGAAGATCCGACACAGACCGATCCGACAATCACTCCGACGTATCCGGAAGATTCCGGCGAAACCTGGACAGATCCAACGACGGATCCATCCTACAATGGCGGTACGGATTATACAGATCCTAACCTCTACCTTGGTGGCTGGATACAAATTCCTAGAAATTGGTTATCCAATATATTCGAACTATTCTAAAATGAAGGAGACATTCCGATTGGATGTCTCCTTTTCTATTGATAATTTTTTCACATATTTTCACATAAGAAACGGATAAAAATCAGATAGTCTTTTACTATTATACTGGTGAGCAAAGAAAGTTGCTCAACATATATTTCTCTCTCCCTATTAAACAGAACATAAAACAAAAAGCAGGATTCCCTGCTTTTTTGTTATTCATAGATCTTTAAAACTTCCTTGACCGGTTTTCGCCGGGGTGCACTTGGATCAATGGCCGGATGGCCGATCGCAAGGATCGCGGTAATCGATTGGCTGGCCGGCACAGAAAGCAGATCACGAATCTTTTTTTCATCGCGAACCCCCATCACCAAGGTGCCATACCCGAGATCATACGCTTTTAATACCATATTCTGGCAAGCAAGCCCACAATCAAAATAGCCCCAGTTTCCTCCGACTTCATTATCCGGGCTGCCATTTTTCGCATAACCAGACAATCCTTTTTCAAAACAAATAACGATGAAACAGGAGGCATTCCGCGTATTATTTGAATTACGTGTCGGCAGACATTCTTTCAGCTTTCTGCGCATCTCTGCAGACTTAACCGCATAGTATCGCGGCACTTGTGTATTTTTCCAGGATGGTGCCATGCCACCTGCATGAACAATCGATTCAATATCTTCATTTGGAATCTTACCGGAGGTATATAACCGAATACTTCTTCTTTTCTCAATAGCCTGATTTATTTCCATACTCTCTCCTGTTATTTAGTTAGCAAAAGCTTACTAAAGTATACACTACTTCCTTTTAAATGAAAACCATCCTTCCGTATTTTTTTATATTTTTTAGTTTATTCTCCCATAATTGCGAATAATCTCACAATCTTTCACATGGAACTTTGTTAATGACACGATGATTCTTTTGTAATATAACAGTGAGCTAAGAAAGCTCTTAATATAGATGCATATCTCATATATCTCTCTATCCTTACAAACAATATATGAAATCAAAAAAAGCGGTTACCCGCTTTTTTGATTTTTTAATACTTCATAGATGCCCTGCTCATCATTGGAAAGAGTGACATGATCAGCCGCTCGTTTTACAGTCTCATCAGCTTGTCCCATCGCATAGCTATGATGTGACAAAGGAAACATGGGAATGTCATTATCAGCATCTCCGAAAACCATTATTTCATCGGCTGTCCATCCATTCCGTTCCATCAAGTGTTTCAGCATCGTCCCCTTATCAAAGTTTTTAGCGACAATTTCGATATTTCGAATACTACTACGAAATATGGAATAATGTTCGGACAAGTCATCCAACAACCGTTGATAATACGTCGCTGTTTGTTGTGGATCATTCAGATAATTCACTTTTCGGATCGTGTGCCCAATCCGGTCAAACGACTTTCTGTAGTGAATATCCGGATATCCATCACGCAGGTCATCCAGCCAGGACCATGGACCGGCAGTCCAAGGATAGTCATTGGATACATTTCGTTCGATCCGCAATTTTCTTTTAATCTCATACAGTCGATCCGGAATGTAAACATAGATCCCGTCATCATAGAGCGCCCATATCTCACAATCCAGCTTTTTCCCGTAGCTGAATAATTCATTGACCTGTTCCGGTTCTAAATGACCGGGAGCCTCTCTGTTTCTTTTTTCAAGATCATAACAGCACAATCCGTTAAACTCAATCAAATAGCCACCATACTCCGGCATGTGCAATTGTTTCGCATAGGGCAGCAACCTCCGATAGTTCCGGCCACTGGCCAATACAAGACGTACTCCCTGTTGCTGCATTCGTAGCAGAATCTGTTGTGTTTCCGTACGAATACGGTTGGTCCCGTCCAGAAGTGTGCCGTCCATGTCCATAACAATTGCTTTTAACATTTTCTTACTTCTTTTTCTTTCTGTTCATAAAATCAGGTAGCTCACGACCTTCTTTTAACCATTGCGCATATTCCGCCGTCGCCGCAAACATTACATCGCCTGATGAGTTCAATGCGGTTTCCACGCTGTCCTGTACCACGCCAATGATAAATCCAATACCTACTGCCTGCATCGCAATGTCTCCGGAAATACCAAATAAAGAACAAGCCATCGGGATCAGTAATAAGGAACCGCCGGCAACACCGCTGGCTCCGCAAGCCGCAAATGTCGCTAATACACTAAGCACAAAGGCAGTGGCTATATCTACGTGTATTCCCATCGTATGTGCCGTTGCCAAAGCGAAGACCGTTATCGTAATGGCAGCTCCATCCATATTGATGGTAGCTCCCAGCGGAATGGAAACGGAATACATTTCCTCATCCAGTCCCAGCTTTTCACACAATGCCATATTAATCGGAATATTGGCGGCCGAACTTCTTGTAAAGAATGCCATCAATCCGCTCTCTTTCAAACACCTAAATACCAGCGGATACGGGTTTCTGCGTAAAAACAGGAAAGAGATCAACGGATCGACAATCAGTGCCACAGCCAGCATACAGCCGACCAACAGCAATAAAAGTTTACCGTACGAAGTGAAGATCTCCAGTCCGTTCTGTGATATCGATGCATAGGATAGGCCTAAAATACCAAACGGAGCAAATTCAATAATCCAGCGTACCAGCTGGGAGATGCCTTCGGATATGTCCACAAGCATCTGTTTTGTCTGATCCGAAGCGAGGGTTTTTAAAGCCAGGCCCAACAGAATAGACCAGAACAAGATGCTGACATAGTTCGCTGTTGCCAAAGCTTCTACCGGATTGGAAACAACATTGTTGATCAGGTTGGCAACAACCTCGCCAATTCCTGATGGAGCAGCTTCCTGGGCTACTTCTCCGCTAAGAACCAATGTCTGCGGGAATATATAACTGCCCACAACGGCTACAACGGCAGCTAACAAAGTACTCGACATGTATAAAAAGATAACACGTACAAAGCGTCTGTCCATTTTACTGTTTGATTGAGCCAGAGAACTGGTAATCAACACAAAAACAAGAATTGGCGCAATCGAACGCAATGACCCTTTGAATACATCACCTAATACACTGATCCATTGTAGATCCTTAAATAAAACACCTAAGACTGTACCGATAATCAACCCAATCAAGATTCGAATAATCAAACTGGTTGACCGGTATTTTTGAACAATACTCTTCAATCCATTCATATTTTTTTCTCCCTTATACTTACGATATCATGTTTAAACAAAAGAAACATCTATTTTTTATTTAGCTTTTTTTTAATAATTATCCATTTGATACCCTGTTTCCACATACACTAATTTTTTTAAAAAATAGGCTTGTAAATCAACCTAAGCTATGATATTATTATTGAGCGTTGGCAATGCCTCCATAGCTCAGTCGGTAGAGCGTCCGGCTGTTAACCGGCAGGTCACAAGTTCGAGTCTTGTTGGAGGCGCCATTTTTTTATGCCTGCTCATTTTACGGATGCCCTGTATTACGGGACATCCTTTTTTTATCCTGTTTTTTTTGTGCATCCCGTTGTTCCATTTTTATTTATAGACTGAGTTCTGGTTTACTCTTATTTCAAATTGTAATATAATAAATATAACTTTTAATGATGGTATCAATCAGGAAAGGAGTAGCATGACAGATCAGTTTGTTCTTAAATATGAAACTTTAGATGGAGATATTGGAAAAATAGTCTATGATGCAGATGGAGATATGTATGTTCACTATCGCATTCATGATTTCTCCAAAACGGTACCGGTCTATGCCGGGAACCGCCTTTATTTTTATGAAATGTTTAAACATGTTGTTATGGATATCAAGCGGATCATCGAAGCCGATCCGGTATTTGTCAGAACGATCAATGAGTCAATCTTTAATCAGGATACAGATGATTTATCCAGTTTCTACTTCTGGCAAATTCCTGACTATCACAGGGATCGATATATGGAAGCGAAAAAGCTGTTTTCACAAATTTAAAAACAGGATGCTCTTGAGGCATCCTGTCTTTCTTTGTGCTTATTCGTGTCCAGGGTCTGTATTGATGTAATCGTGGTTGGTTTCACTTTCACCAACACTGGCTGCATCATACAGGTCTTTTTTCATCTGGCTGCTGGAAATCTCCGGTGTTCTTGGAAGATATACGACTTCAACACCCTCTTCTTTCAGGAAATCAAATTTTCCTTCCCAGTCATCGCCCATAACAAAGGTATCCACATGATATTCATGCATATCCGTCCGTTTTTGTGACCAGTTTTCTTCCGGTATAACCAGATCGACATAACGAATCGCTTCTACCAATGCTTTTCTTTGTTCATAGGTGAAATAACACTTCTTGTGTTTCTCATTCCAGTTGAACTCATCTGTAGATATAACAACAATCAGATAGTCGCCCAAAGCCTTAGCTCTTCTCAACAAGTTAATGTGTCCATAATGCAATAAATCATACGTTCCATAAGTAATTACACGTTTCATTTCCGAACCTCTTTCTTTCTGTTTAATCTTCTGTTCCTCATCAGAATCTGTTTAATATCGGTTTAGCTCTGATTTCTCTTCTCGTTCCATCAATTCCCGAATGACATCCTCCGGTTGTTTGTGTTCATTGATGACCGCATTGACAGCGAATACAATCGGCATTTCCGCATCGTATTCTTTAGACAACATCATAGCTGCCGGAATTGCATGAATCCCTTCTACAACCATTCCTACTTCTTTGACAGCCTGTTCCACCGATAAGCCCGATCCGATCAAATACCCTGCCCGGTTATTACGGGAATGCTCACTGGTAGCCGTTACAATCAGATCTCCAACGCCAGCCAGTCCAGAGAAGGTTTGTTCTTCACATCCCATTTTCATTCCCAGGCGGCCGATTTCCACCGCGCCACGAGTGATCAGGGCAGCCCGGGCATTATCGCCGTAGCCCTGTCCTTTGGCAATTCCGCTTGCTAGAGCCACAATGTTCTTTAAAGCACCGCACAGCTCCACCCCAAGGATATCCTTATTGGTATATACCCGCATTTTCGGTGTGGAAAAAACTCTCTGTACCGTTAAGGCAGCCTGCTCATCCCGGGAAGCCGATACAATGGTCGTCAATAAATCCAAAGCGACTTCTTCAGCATGCGTAGGCCCGGATAAAGCGACCAGTCGCTGATGTCCCTGCAAAACATCCTGAAGGATTCCGGTCATTGTCAATAAAGTATCCGGCTCTATGCCCTTGGCGACATCGACAATCAGTTGATCATCCGGAATATAAGGCTTGGCCTGCATAGCCGTATTACGAACAAATACGGATGGTACCGCAAATACGATGATATCCTTTTGTCGACATGCTTCTTCCAGATTTCCGGTAAATTCAATCGCATCCGGAATGATCATGCCCGGCAGGTTTTTATGAACCCGTTTTGTCGATAGATCATGGACCTCCTGCTCAATCGGTGACCACATGATCACATCATGACCGGCATTGGACAATAGCCGTCCAATGGCCGTTCCCCAGGTTCCCGTTCCCAGTATTCCTATTTTCAATATATCAAACCTCAATTTCTTCAGGCAGGTTAATTCCTGCGTTTCTATTATACCATTAATTTAACCGTTTGTTATAGCTTGTCACATGTAATCACAAAGGCTTTCGTATATGTTTCATACGGCTGCTTCAGCTGTATTGTATACTGATGCAGTTCCACTATCCTTTTTACAATGGATAAACCCAGTCCACTGCCCTCCGATTTTCGCGAAGCATCCCCTCTTACGAAAGGTTCAAACAACGCTTCCCCTTGATGGAGCTCTACCCCATTATCCGCTATGATAATCTGGATGGCACCGGCCATTTCTTTGAGCTGCACTTTGATGGTTGTCCCCTCTTTGTTATGGCGTATGGCATTGATCAACAAATTCGCTACAACACGGCTCATCTGTGTTTCATCTGCATAGATAGTGCAAATGGTTTCCGGAATATCTATCTCCATTTCCATTTGGCGTTGCTCTGCTTCAGGGTACAAGCCCGCCGCCTCTCGCATCAACATCTCATTGATATTTACTTCCTTACGGTGAATAGAGAACCCGATACTGTCCACTTTTGTGTATTCGAATAAAACGGAAATCAAATCGGACATTTTCTTGGACTGGTTATAGATAGACTGAATGTATTCCTTTTCTGTATCCGCATCCGCAACCATATGATCCTTTAAAGCCTGCGACATCCCTTGGATGGAAGTAATTGGTGTACGCAGATCATGCGCCACATTCGACAACATTTGATTTCGTTTTTGTATGGTTTCCATCTGTTTTTCTTCCTGCTCTTTTCTGATCTTTGCCATTTTCCTTTCCACACCGGACGCAAAGACAAAACTTCCGATCACAACAGGAAGGAGGATCAAACCGATCATCAATACGATAAACAGAAGGGAAACCGACTGGCTCAACAGCCCCCATAGACCAATCTGTCCGGATCCTAACAAAAAGCTGCGAAAAATGAATGTGATCCAGGCCAACCATGTACCTAAAGATAATGATTGTGTAAAAGGAATCTGTAAAAGGTATTTAAAAAACGGACCAAATACCAGTATTTCCAGCTCCATGATCAGTACTTCTGCCAATACCACAAGCACGATTGTCAGACAAAACTGCCGGATCAAAAATCTCTTTAAACTATCCCTTTTCAAGTCGATACCCCAATCCACGTATTGTCTTGATATATTCGGAAGGATTTTGTGAAAGCTTTGCGCGAAGCTTGCTGATGCATACCATGATATTGTTATCGGCAATCACATAATCCTCGTTCCATCCACATTCATAAATCTGCTGCTTCGTAAAAACCTTTCCCGGATGCTCCATAAACAATGCCATGATCCGGTATTCAACCGATGTCAGATCTATGACCTTGTCCCCTTTTTTCAGAGTACAGGATTCCGGATCCAGCACCAGATCCCGGCATGTCAACAAACGTACCTCCTCTTGTGCTGCTCCCAGTTTTTTCCAGCGACGCATATTCGAATTCACTCGAGCTACAGCTTCCAACGGATTGAACGGTTTTACGATATAATCATCCGCTCCCAGATCCAGCCCCAGAATCTTATCTGAATCCTGATCTCTGGCAGAAAGAATGATCACAGGAATCGAATAAGTATGACGGATTTCCTTCAGAACCTGAAATCCGTCTTTCTTTGGCATCATGATATCCAAAAGACAAAGATCGATGGATTCTTTTTTCATCCTATCCAATGCCATCTGCCCGTCCGAAGCTTCCAGAACATGATAACCCGCATTTTCCAGATACAGCTTTAAAACCATACGGATTTCTTTTTCATCATCTGCAATCAATATTGTTGGCGTCATAATGAACCTCCATAACGCAGCCTTTCATACAATGCTGCATTTGTCATATTACGATATGGATTTACATAGAATATCCCTAATACTCCCAAGGTAAGGATACTTAACAGATTCCATCCGAGAAAGGAAAGATCCAGAACAAACGCATTCCACTTTTGTCCTGTCATCAACTGCCGACTTTGATAAAACGCTTCTTTTGCGGTCATCGTTGTATCTTCAGCCAGAAGATAAGGAATCATTCGATATTCATAAGCTTTTACAATACCCGGTATCACCAATAGACACGTCCATAGGAGAATGTAAAGATCCCGGAAAAACAAGGTTTTCACATTCTCTTTGTAATTCATATCAAACCCGGCCCCGATTTCACTGACTTCGGCCTTACCATTCAGATTTCGTATAAAAAACCTTCGGATGCCTACCTCGATCGGATTTAAGATCAAAGCTGCCAGTCCCATCACAACAATGCACACCAAGACAAGGAGAAACACTGCTGCCAAAACAATGACAAGAATCCAGAAACCGGAAATATCTTCAGGCTGATCTGTATCTGTGATCTCCTGTTCCTCAAACTGCAGAGAATCATCTATAGAAGGAATTTGTTCGACGGTTTGCCCGGATGCGTCACTAAGATCGGTAATCACTTGAAAACCGCTGCCACCAAACAGACCACCGCCACCAACCACTACCAGGAGCAGGCTGATCAAGACCGTCTTCCAAAAATTATTTTTAAAGGCTCGCCGTCCCTTTTCTTTCATTTCTCTTCTAGACCACATACTTCATCCTCTTCTATACTTTATTATAATCAGAATCTTGGTTTTGGAACCTTAATATTTTCTTAAACCATTGAAAAACAGTCTGCTTTGCACAGACTGTTATTTCCTATACGCTATCCTCATCCATGAACTCATTCATGGAGTCTTCGTATTTATGCCGCAGCTTGTATTCCTTACCAACAAATGGTGCGACAAATATCAAGATCGGATAGATTTCCAAACGGCCGATCAACATGGCGATAGACAAAACCAGTTTCGATAACGTCGAGAAAGATCCAAAGTTTCCGAAGGGTCCACAGACACCAAAACCAGGTCCGATATTTCCAATACACGCAAAGACCGCAGAAACCGTCGTTTCAAAGTCCTTTCCGTCCAACGATACGATCAATGTGATAATGGCCACCAATAACATAAAACAGCTGAAATAGCCTGTCACTTGATCCACGACACGCTTTGGAACAGCTTTTCCTTCAGAGGTTACAACTTGAACTTTATTCGGATGGATCGTCTTCTGCAGATCCAAACGGATCTTTTTTACCAGGATGATCACACGGCTGACTTTAATCCCTCCACCGGTCGATCCCGCACAAGCTCCGACAACCATCAAAAGTAAAAGAATGATTTTAGAGAAGGTTGGCCAAAGATCAAAATTAAACGATGAATAGCCTGTTGTGGTTATGATACTGGCCACCTGAAACAAAGCATACCGAAATGCCTGTACATAGGATCCATCATACAAAGGAACGATATTCAACGCAATCATTGTCACGGATGCCAATATAATAAGCAGATAAACCCGAACCTCTTCCATTTTGAATGCTGATTTAAACTCTTTGATCAGCATCAGGAAATAAAAGTTAAAGTTAACTCCAAACAAGATCATAAAGATGGAAATAACCATCTCATAATACGCATTGCCATACTGCCCGATTCCCTGATTGGTAACACTGAATCCTCCGGTCCCCGCAGTTCCGAATGTATTACACAACGTATCAAACAGAGGCATCTTTCCCACCAGTAAAAACAGTATTTCTATAATGGTCAAAGCCATATAGATGGAATATAGGATAAAGGAGCTCTTTCGTAGTCTCGGTACCAGTTTATCAATGACCGGCCCTGGCGATTCCGCTCGTAACAGGTGCATGGAATGATCGTTTGATTTAGGCAGGATGGCCAGTACAAACACAAGAATTCCCATACCTCCGACCCAGTGTGTAAAGCTTCGCCAGAACAACATACATCGTGGTAAAGATTCCACCTCCGGCAGGATGCTGGATCCCGTTGTTGTAAATCCGGATACCGTTTCAAAGAAACAGTCAATGAATTTGGGAATTGTACCTGAGATGTAAAAAGGCAAGGCACCGAAAACAGAGACAACAAGCCAGCATAATCCCACGGCAATTAAGCCATCCCGGGCAAAATACTGTGCATGTTTTACCTTCAGACGACTTAACGGAAATCCCAAAATCAGACTGATGCCGATGACAAGAACAAAACACAGTACATCATCTATTTCTTTATAGATCAATCCACATACTACAGGAAGCAACATCAAACAGGCTAAAGCAATTAACACCATGCCCACAATATTTCCAATGACTTGCCAATTAAGTTTTTGAAACTCTCTTTTAAGCCAAAACATCGTTGATATCCCTCAACTTCCGTACTGCGCTGATCACAACCACTGTGTCATCCACTCGAATGCGAGAATCCCCTGTAGCTATAACCGGTCCGTCCTTGTTGGAAATATAACCGATAATAATTCCTTTTCTGAACACCAGATCTTTTAAAGGAATACCGATAAACTTACAGTTTGATCGAATATGGAATTCCAGCACTTCAACACGGTCTTCAAACATGGTAACCATCGATTCAACATTGCTGCCGACCGCATTCTGCATAGCACGTACATATTGAACAATACGGTCTGCTGTAATGTTCTTAGGCGTGATGTAGTTTACCAGACCTACTTTTTCCATTAAGAAGCCCAGAGAGACACGATTGATCTTCGGTAATACATGTTCGACCCCTTCACTGGATGCAAACATGGACACAATGACATTTTCCTCATCGTTATCCGTCAAGGCGATAAACGCATCCATTTCCGAAAGATTTTCACTGCGCAGGAAGTCCTGATCCGTTCCATCTCCATGGATGATATTCGCTGTCGGAAATAAGCTGGCCAGATCCCGACACTTCTTTGCGTTCTGTTCAATGATCTTGACCTGTATTCCCATTCCCAGCATCATATGCGTCAAATAATACGTAATACGACCACCACCGACGATCATTATCTCATTAAACTCACGATATTGACTGACACCGGTAGCAATCAGGAATTTTTCTACATCTTGTGTTGTCCCAATAATGGAAATCCGGTCTCCTTCTTTGACCATATCGATTCCACTGGGAATCAAGACTTGTTCATTACGGACGATAGCACAAACAAGAATATCCTGTTTGTATTGGGATGAAATTTTCTGGACCGTTTGATTTACCAGCGGGTTATTCTCACGAACAATGATTTCAGCCAGCTCCACACGCCCTTTTAAAAAGGTGGAAACTTTGACCCGGTTTGAGAATCGGATCGAACGTACAATTTCCCGAGCTGCTGCCCGCTCCGGATTAATGCTCATGCTCAATCCCAGTTCATCTCGCAATAAACGGGCCGCCGGCACATACTCCGGATTTCGTATACGGGCGATCGTATTCGAACTACCCAGTTTTTTGGCTACCAGACATGACATGATGTTCACTTCATCATTACTGGTCGCCGCAATCAAAATATCTGTATCTTCTACGCCGGCAGCTCGCAATATATCCGGTGCCGCTCCACTTCCGTTGATACATACAACATCCAGTTGGTTACTGGCTTTTTCAAGGACATTGGCATTATTATCAATCAATGAAACGTCATGTCCTTCTCTATCCAATTGTGCAGCTAAGGCAAATCCTACCTTACCGCCACCTACAATAATGATATTCATAATATCCTCCGCATTTCACAGCTATATCACTATAAAAGGTATTATACACCA
Source organism: Erysipelotrichaceae bacterium (assembly GCA_040266995.1). Taxonomy (GTDB): domain Bacteria; phylum Bacillota_I; class Bacilli_A; order Erysipelotrichales; family Erysipelotrichaceae; genus UBA4312. Next base: position 43,939 of record JAWRHV010000023.1, read on the forward strand.
TAATGAAAAATAAAGTACATATTCCTGTTGAAATCAAGCTGGTTAGTATTATCTTACCATTTTGCAGGCAAATCTCTACCTTCTTTTTTAAATCCAAAGTAAAATAAATACATAGAATTATAAAGGAGGAATTATTCATGAAATATGTATGTGATGTATGTGGATGGGAATACGATGAAGCTTTAGGTGATCCGGATAACGGAATTGCTCCAGGAACCAAATTTGAAGATCTACCAGCTGACTTTGAATGCCCATTATGCGGAGCAGGAAAAGACGATTTCTCTGCAGCATAGTATAAAAAAAGGCACATAAAACGATGTGCCTTTTTCTATGCTCTCTCCAATACATATAAAAAAAGACCCTTTATGCAAAGGGTTATGAGCATATGGTAGCGCGTACGGGATTTGAACCCGTGATACAGCCTTGAGAGGGCTGTGGCTTAACCGCTTGCCGAACGCGCCGTTTGCTCAATTATTTTATCATATCCTTTTTTGAATATCCACTATTATTTAATCGTTGTAAAAACCTAAATAGCGGATAATTTTGTATGATGCATATACATGAAAGACCGTATCCGCATCCAATGTCGTCAATCCTGAAATTTCACCAATTTGTTTTAAGCGATAATTCAAGGTGTTTCTATGAAGAAAAAGTTCGGCAGCCGCTTCTTTAGCGTTCAAGTTTTTTTCTATATATACTTCTAACGTTTTCAATAAATGCGTGTTCTTTGACATATCATAATCAAACAGCTTTTGTATGCCGGGATGAATATATTCCTTTACCAGTTCCTCCGGTGCTGTATCGATGATCTGATAAAACAAGGTTTGTTTATAATTCATGATCGGGGGATCCATAGGAATCTTTTCCAGGATCCGGCAGCCGATTTCCGCTTGTTTATAAGCCTGTGGCAAAAGATATATATTGTCCAGGCTCTGGGAGATTCCAATGCTCCGTATTGATTTCATCAGATCCGACTGTATGATCTGCTCATATAAAACCGGTAGTTCATCCTCTGTCAATACGACTGCCAATCCATTTCCGTATTCAACTACATAACAATCATCCAGCAGCTCATGTATCTGACGCCTTATATATAAACGATACGGCAGTGCTTGTTTTCTCAAGTATATACAGGCACAGTACAAATGTTGATTCCATGTATTGACTTTTAAGCCACGGACATAGTTTCCCTCCAGTAAACTGCGAAGCATGCTCTCATACAGATTGTTAAAAAGATAGGAGTACTGATCCATACTTTTTACAATCGATACCAGGATATCTCCGATTCTTGACAAATAGCGGAAATGATAAGGATCGAACCCTTTCCGATTATCCAGCATGATCAAATATCCAACAGGATGTTGTTGGGAGGCCAAAATCGTTACCAACTCATTTTCTTTCCTCTTTCGCCCGATAATAAAAGCATTGGTATCGTGTACAGATTCTATGCTCATCAATTTCTTTTCCAAGTCTTGGATAAACATAGGAGAACATTGTTTTTTCTGGATGGCTTCATTCCACGAAGAATTGATAATGGATATCTGCTTGGAAGAGGCTAAGATCCGATACTCGTTATCCACAAAAACCAAAGGACGTTTAAGAAAAGAAGAAGCTTTCTCCATCACCTGCTGCATATCCAGTGTTTCATGATCTGTTACCAATATCTGCTGAAAGGCCGCTTCCAGTTTCTGATCCTGCATAAACGCATTGGTCACAACATTGAGGCATTCCGACATATGCGTCATATCAACCAGAAACACCGATGCATCCTTTTGGATACTGACTGGTTTTGACATGCACAGCATGGTAATATCCTCTTTGATATGATTGGCAACCCCTATATACAAACAATGGGAGGAACATGCCTCTTCATTGATCAGGAATTCAAAATTCTCTAAATAATGCTTTTTTCCGTTCTGTAGAACTGTCCCCAGCTTTTTATTTTCAAGAAAATCAAACAATTCTTTATTATGCATACATTTATACCTGTTTTAATTGTGCGCTCTGCATTGAAATTTGTCAAAACTTTGTTCCCGGTTTATAAAAAGAGGGCACCCGCTTCCAGATGTCCTCTTTCATCAACAAGTCGCTTACTTTCATGACATTGCCAAAAGATCTATTTTCCATATACATTGATTCGGGTGATGGCTCTTTGTAAAGCCAGGTTGGCCCGACGCATGTTGGTTTCCGCATCTTTTTTCTCAATACGTTCCTTGGCTCTCCTGTATGCCGCCTGTGCTCTTTCGATATCAATTTCACCTTTACCTTCCACGGCATCGGTTAAAATCAATACATTTTTGTTTTCCATTTTAAGAAAACCACCAGACAGAGCATATTCATCGGTTTGCGAAGTATGACCGATCAGCATAGGACAAGGAACCAGAGCAGCAAAGATAGGCGTATGATTTGGTAAAAGTGTAATTTCGCCTTCCACAGTCTTTACATGAACACTGTCGATGTCTTTATCCATATACACTTCCCTGGGGGTCACAATCTTAATATGCATGATTATTCCCCGGTCAACTGTTTCGCTTTGGCAACAGCTTCCTCCACCGTTCCGACCATCATAAACGCCTGTTCCGGCAGATCATCATAGTCTCCGTTCAATATTTTCTCAAAGCTGCTGATCGTATCTTCCAAAGATACATATTTACCATCTATTCCGGAGAAAACTTCCGCAACGTTAAATGGCTGGGACAGGAAATTACGGACACGTCTTGCCCGGTTTACAATCTTCTTATCCTCTTCGCTCAGTTCATCCATCCCCAGAATGGCAATGATATCCTGCAGCTCCTTATATCTCTGCAGAATGCTTTGCACGCCACGAGCTACGTTATAATGGCGTTCTCCGACTACCAATGGATCCAGGATACGAGAACTGGACTCCAATGGATCGACTGCCGGATAGATTCCTAAGGCAGCAATACCACGGTCCAAGACAACTTTGGCATCCAAATGCGTAAATGCGGTGGCCGGAGCAGGGTCGGTCAAATCATCGGCCGGCACATACACTGCCTGTACAGATGTAATAGATCCTTCCTGTGTGGAAGTAATACGTTCCTGCAGCTGGCCCATTTCAGTAGCCAATGTCGGCTGATAACCGGCTGCGCTTGGAATTCGGCCTAACAAGGCACTAACTTCAGATCCGGCCTGTGTAAACCGGAAAATATTGTCGATAAACAATAAAACATCCTGATGTTCTTGATCTCGAAAATATTCAGCCATCGTCAATCCGGTCAGCCCCACACGCATTCTAGCTCCCGGACTCTCGTTCATTTGTCCGTATACCAGTACGGTTTTATCCAAAACGCCGGATTCTTTCATTTCGTAATACATGTCGTTGCCTTCACGGGTTCTCTCCCCGACACCTACAACGACTGATTTACCACCATGCTCGGTGGCAATGTTGTGAATCAACTCCTGGATCAATACGGTTTTTCCTACACCGGCACCACCAAACAGCCCGATTTTTCCACCCTTCATATACGGGCATAGTAAATCAATGACTTTGATTCCTGTTTCCAAAGGGACACTCTGTGTAGACTGTTCGTCAAAGGCCGGGGCTTCTCTGTGGATCGGCATGTGCTCTACATCATCCGGTAACTTTCCTAATCCATCGATCGGACGTCCCAATACATTGAACATACGGCCGAGTATTTTATCACCGACCGGCGCCTGGATCGTTGCTCCAGTATCGATGGCTTCCATGTCGCGCACCAGTCCGTCGGTAGAGCCCATGGCAATACAACGAACCTGATCGGCACCGATTCCTTGTGCTACCTCCAAAATTAAACTATCTTCGTTTTCCCTTTTTACTTCAATCGCTGTCAATAGATCCGGCAGGTGGTCCTGAGAAAAAGCCACATCCACGACAGGTCCGATAACCTGTACGATTTTTCCTATATTCTGACTCATTTCTACCTCCTGTTACGTTAATGCGTTCGCACCACCGACAATATCAATGATCTCGTTGGTGATTGCTGCCTGTCTGGCCTGATTGTATGCCAGCAGCAATTCTTCTTTTAACTCATCCGCATTATCTGTAGCAGCTTCCATCGCCATACGACGACTAGCCTGCTCACTCGTTTTACTTTCTAAATAGCGTGTATAGACAATCGATTTGATTGCCATAGGTACAATAATAGCCAGCAATTCGGATTCCTGTGGTTCAAAATCCGTAATCGCGTTGGTACCGATTTCCTGATTTTCTTCTCTTAATGTAACCGGAACAACGGTTTCCATGATCGGCTGGAATGTCAACGTGTTCTTATAATGTGTATACATCACCTGGATCCTGGAAATTTCCCCTTGTTCAAACAGGCGTAAAGCCTTTTCAAGAACAGAAGCTAACTCCTGATAGGCAATATCATTATTCAGATCCATCAATTCCGTTTCCACCTTGATGTCACGGGCACGCGCCCATGCGCATCCCTTAAAACCAATCATGACAATATGGTCATTTTCACGGATCTCATCCTTCAGGACACGAAACAAGTTCGCATTATACGATCCACACATTCCCATATCGCTGGTAAAAACAATCAGGAAGGCCGGTTTCCCTTCATTTTCATTCAAATAAACAGAATCGGATTCATTGTTCTTCAAAGCAAAGTTCAACAATTGCTCAAAGGCAATCGCGTACTCCCGGTTATTGTCCATCAGCCGGCGCTGTTTTGTCAGTTCCGTACTGGCAATCAGCTGCATGACCCGCGTGATCTTGGACGTAGATTCTACCGAACGGATACGATTCTTTATAGCCTGTCTGCTTTGTGCCATTTTTAAGCACCTTCAGACATTGTAAATACTTTCAGATAAGCTTCAATTGCGGTACGCATCTGTTGTTCCAGACTTTCATCCAGAGCCTTTTCTGTTTCTATACGGTCAAATACATTCGGGTATTCCGAATGGACATAATTCAATAATCCCTCTTCAAATGCGTTGACCTGTTCCACAGCCACATTTTCCAGATATTTATGCTTCGCGGCATACAAAGACAATACCTGCTCAGATACGGACATCGGCTTGTATTGCTGCTGAATCAGCAGTCTTTCCAGACGGGCCCCGTGATCAAGGATGGATTTGGTTGTCGCGTCCAGATCGGATCCGAATTTGGAGAATGCTTCCATTTCATGGTATTGCGCCAATTCCAGTTTCAATGAATTGGATACTTGTTTCATAGCCTTTACCTGGGCAGCAGAGCCTACACGGCTGACGCTCAGACCGCTGTCTACACTCGGGCGAATACCGGCATTGAACATATCCGTATTCAAAAATATCTGTCCATCGGTAATAGAAATTACGTTGGTCGGAATATATGCTGCAATATCGCCGGCCTGCGTTTCAATAATCGGGAGAGCCGTTAATGATCCGCCCCCGTATTCCGGGCTCAGTCGGGCAGCCCGCTCCAGTAAACGGGAATGCAAATAGAAAACATCCCCCGGATAAGCCTCTCGTCCCGGTGGACGACGAAGCAGTAAGGACATGGTACGGTACGCAACAGCATGTTTGCTGAGGTCATCATAGATGATCAGAACATCCTGTCCCTGCTCCATCCACTCTTCACCCATCGCACATCCGGCATATGGAGCCAGATACTGCAACGGAGCCGAATCGCTGGCTGTCGATACAACGATCGTTGTATATTCCATAGCGCCGGCCTGTTTCAATTTTTCAACAATTTGTGCGACCGTACTGGCTTTCTGCCCAATGGCCACATAAATACACTTTACATTTGTATCTTTCTGATTCAAGATCGTATCAATTGCTATGGCTGTCTTTCCGGTTTGACGATCCCCGATAATCAGCTCACGTTGTCCGCGACCGATAGGAATCATGGAATCCAGTACTTTTAAACCGGTCTGTAAAGGAACCGATACACTTTTTCGGGTCATAACACCCGGTGCCACTCGTTCAACCGGTCGTGTTTTCGTGCTTTCCACCGGACCTTGCCCGTCAATAGGCTGTCCTAATGCATTCAATACACGTCCAAGCATGCAGTCTCCGACCGGAACTTCTACAATGTGGCCTGTCCTTTTTACCGGGTCTCCTTCTTTAATATCCGGATTGTCCCCCAGCAATACAACACCGACATGTTCCTGCTCCAGGTTCATGACCATTCCATATACATCATGAGGGAACAATAACAGTTCACTCATCATCGCATTTCGTAAACCATATACAATCGAGATACCATCACCAATGCTGATGACTGTACCACTTTCTGTCAATTCTAGATCCTGGTCGATATTTTGAATTTGGGCTTTAATCAATTTACTGATTTCTGCTGGATTTAAACTCATAGTATCACCTTTCCTATCCGCGTTTCATTCGTTCTTTCATCGCTTCCGCTCTTGAAACAATCGTGTTGTCGAGAACGAATTGACTCGTTTGCACGCGTAAGCCTGCAATCAGACTCTTGTCTGTATTTATTAACAATTCCACGTTTTTCTTTAATTTCTGTGTCAATAAAGCCTTTAAAGCTTTCATCTGCTGTTCATCCAATTCACTGGCTGAAGTCACGTTTACCACTTCGATCTGATGGTCTTTATAATAGTTCTCACGATAGGCCAGAAATATTTCCGGTATATACGCACTGACATCATGCATGACCAAGACCTGGTTAAAGCGATAAATCAAGGGATCCAGTTCCTGTTTAAATACAGTATCCAGAACCTCTTGCTTCTTCACCCGTGTCACCTTTGGATGTTTCAAAAACTGCACCAGTTCCGGATTCGATTTCCAGATACCAGCCAGTTCCTCCAGCCGATCCATCACTTCTTCTGACTGATCGTTTGTCTGCGCAATTTCATATAGTGCCTGACTATAAGGGGAAACATCTACCATTGCTGATCCCCTGCCTGTTGAATAAAGTCATCCACAAATTTTTTCTGGATTTCTTCATCCATTTCTTTTTCAATCAGTTTTTTCGCCGCTTCCATCGCTACATCGCTGATTGCATCACGCATATCCTGCTGTGCTTTGCGACGATCACGCTGAATCTCTTCCTGCGCTCTTTCCTTGATACGGAATGCTTCGTTCTCGGCCTGCTCGATAATCTGGCGTTTTTGCTGATCTGCATTGACACGTGCTGTTTCAATGATCGCATGAGCATCTTTGCCGGCATCCTTCATCTTTTCGTCATATTTTTCTTTTTCTGCTAAAGCAGCTGCCTTTAGCTGCTCAGAAGAATCAATGTTTTCCTGAATTAAATCCTGTCTTTTCTGGATAAAACCCAGAATCTTATCCCAGAAAAAGTGTTTCGCAAACAAAATAATCAAGCCAGTAGAAATCAACACCATGACAACATCCTGCAAAGAAATACGCAGATAATTCGCAACGTTAAAATCTACCATGTTCGTATCCTCTTATCCTTTAACGAACATCAATAATATAGCTACTACCAAAGAGTAGATTCCGGTTGTTTCGGCCAATGCGATACCCAATACCATGGTTGACTGGATCTTACTTTGGGCATCCGGATTTCGTCCGACAGCTTCCGCACCACGGCTGGCCGCAATACCCTGACCAATACCAGGCCCCAAACCTGCAATCATCGCAATGCCTGCACCTAAACAAGCCATTCCTCGTACAAATTCTTCGTTAAACATATTATTTTCCTCCTGTCTTATTCATTCTCCACATCAAGCTGCTGTCCTAAGAAGAAGGAACCTAATGTAAAGAAGATATATGCTTGTATCACTCCTGAAAAAATATCGAAATACATGTGTAAGAACGGTGTGGCTATATAGCCAAGAACACCATATGGCAATGTAACCTTCATCAATGTGTAAACCAGCATGGTAATAATATACCCGGCCAGCATATTTCCAAATAAACGCATGGTCAGTGAAATGACCGGAGCAATTTCACCAATTACATTTAATGGAAACAACAGAACATATGGTTCCGCCAATTCTTTGATCCGGTTCCAGAGCCCTCCTTTGGCAATACCATGAAACTGTACCATAAAGAAAATACAAAGAGCCAGCGTCGCGTTAAAGCTGACATTGGACGTTGGATTTTGAAGTCCCAGCAATCCCATAAGATTCGCCGCAACCATCATATAGAGCAACGTTCCAAAGTAAGGCATATAGTGTTTTGCCTTTTTCTCCAGATTTCCTTTGGTTACAAAATAGGTAAGGTTCACCATTTCTTCCGCAATATAGACAAGTCCTGTCGGTTTCTTGGACGGATCGGCCTTTTCAATCTTTTTGCCGGCTACGTAGAAGAAGACGGCAAATACGATGCATAAGCCAAACCAGACAAGAATCGATTGCGGAATTTCCAAGGTAAAGCTGCCAAATTGAAATTCAAGCGCACTTGCCTGTTCACTCATCGCTGTTATTCCTTTCTGTATACGTATAGATAAACAAAGATGCTTTATGACAAAGAAATCCGACCAGCATGGAAAGCACCGGTATACGCAGATAGGCGCCCAATCCGAAAATTAACGCATAAACGACATACCGGGCCGCATAGCCGGCTGCTCCTTTTGTCTTTCCATCTTCTTGACCGGACAGAGTATCGACCATCGATAGGATCATCTGATAGCCTATCAACCCTGTGCCGGCCCCGATCCAGACACCCAGGCAGGCTTGCCAGCCGAAGATCCACAACGCCAGCAATGAACCTCCTGCACTTAAGCCTACCGTTGTACGGCGTATGAACCGGTTCATCTTTTTTAATTGATTCATTTAGTCTGTACCGAAAATACGATCTCCCGCATCGCCCAGACCAGGTACGATATAACCGATTTCATTCAATTTTTCATCCAGTGCTGCCAGATAGATATCAACATCCGGATGTTTTTCTTCAATCACCTTAACTCCTTCCGGTACGCCGACCAGACATACTAGACGGATTCGTGTAGCCCCTTGCTTTTTGCACATATCAATGGCAGCTGCGGCCGATCCGCCGGTCGCCAGCATCGGGTCAACAATAATAACATCCATGTCGGCAAAACCCTTTGGATATTTTTCAAAATAAGGAACCGGCTGTAAAGTCTCTTCATCACGATATAAACCGATATGGGCAATCTTAGCCGTAGGAACCAACGCCTGGATACCGGCTACCATTCCCAACCCGGCACGAAGGATCGGAACCAATGCGACATCCTTGGCCAGTTTTTTACCGATGCATTTTCCCATCGGCGTTTCGATCTCGACATCCTTGGTCTCCAGATCACGCAGGGCTTCATAAACCATTAATGACCCAATCTCATCCAGATTCTCCCGAAACCAGATATTCGGCGATTCTTTGTCTCTCATAATTGTTAACTTATGATCGATCAATGGGTGTGACAATACTTTCAACATACAATTTCCTCCTCGTGTCATTCATTGTATAGATCCATACCCAGAGATGTGATGGTATGCTGCCCAGCAGCTTCCCAGTCGATCCCTGTATACGGTAGATCCCTCTTTAAAAATGTATTTTGTAAAACATCCAAGGCCAGTTCCGGATTGTTGGCCTCTTCGGATAAATGTGCCAATACAATTCTTTTTGTATTGGTGTTGATCAATCCTGTCAAACAGGAAGAAGCATCTTCGTTATTTAAATGCCCGCTGTCTCCCAGTATCCTCTGCTTGACAAACATCGGCCGCCGGGTCTTCATCAAGGTGGCCACATCATGATTGCTTTCAAATATATAGTAATCGGCATTCTCCAGATACTTTTTCTCATGGTTCGGAATATATCCGGTATCGGTAATATAAACCAGTTTTTCTTCCGGTGTTTCCAGAACATAGCCGACCGTTTTCGGTGCATCATGGCTCAGCCCGATGACCCGGATATGAAGATCTTTGACATCAAACTGGGACAAAGGACGCACGATCCGATGCTGGCTGCAATCCTCCAGATCACAGTATGAATAGATCGGAAGATCCCGAAAATGTTTTAGTTGGGCGATATGATCTTTGTGGGTGTGCGTTATCAAAACGGCATCCATATCCTTCTTTTTCACACCGGCCTGCATAAATGCCTGTGTCAGATATTTTTTGGTCGAACCACAGTCGATCATCAACTGCGTATCCTTGTGCCGGATAATACAACAGTTTCCTTTGGAGCCGCTGCATAATAGATCAACCCGCATAGATATCATCTCCCGTTACAGCCGCATAATTTGTAAAGCGGGATATGTTCTTTTCAAAAGCCAGCTGGATCCGTCCGATGGACCCGTTACGATGCTTCGCCAGTGTCAGATCGATCACTTCGGTTTCCTCTTGTTCTTCTTTTTCTTTATCGTAATAATTTTTCCGATATAAGAACATGACAATATCCGCATCCTGTTCGATTGAACCGGACTCACGTAAATCCGATAACTGCGGTTCGTGGTCCTGGCGCTCCTCTACCCTTCGAGACAACTGTGACAGCGCGATGACCGGACAATCCATCTCCTTGGCAAGGATCTTCAGATTTCGGGATATATCGGATACCTCCTGCTGCCGGGAATCCGCCCGCGTTCCTGTAATTAACTGCAGATAGTCGATAACGACCAAAGATAACGTTCCATACTCACTTTTCAGCTTACGACATTTGGAAAAGATCTGAGATACCCGGATACTGCTGGTATCATCAATAAAGATCATTCGTTCGGACAGTCGCGAAGCTGCTTCGTTAAGCTTGGACATATCCGCATCGCTCAGCTTGCCGTTACGCAGTTTATCCGACTGGATCCGGCTTTCACAGCTCATCAGACGTTTCATCAAGGAGTCGGCCGGCATTTCCAGAGAGAATAAGGCAACGCAGCCATCGTTTCGCTTAGCCACTTGATTGACAAAGTTCAACGCCAACGCACTTTTCCCCATCGCCGGACGTGCGGCCAAAATGATCATATCTCCGCGCTGAAATCCGTTAGTAATCGCATCCAGTGCGGAGTAGCCGGTCTTAATGCCGGTAACCCCCCTGTGATTCCGCAATTCATTCAGCTGCTCGATGACCCGTGTCGAAATCTCCCGGCTCGATTCAAATTCAGCTCCACGGCGATTTCGCGTCACTTCCATAATGGAGCGCTCGGCCTCGTCCAGCACCGTATCAATGTCTTCGCTTTCCTGGTAGCTTCGACTGGCAATCTGATCGGCTGTATAGATCAAACGACGGAGCTGTGCTTTATTTTTGATTTCCTCAATATAAGAATGCACCATAGCCGGACTGATGGCCGCATCGGCCAGCCCCAGGATATAATCCGTTCCTCCGGCACTATCCAGCTGCTGTTTATCATTCAAACGCGAGATGACCGTCATCTGATCGATCGGCATCGAGGATTCCTGGATTTCCATCATACATTCAAACAAACGCTGATGAGCCGGAAGATAGAACTCTTCAGCCATCAGATCCAGGTCCTGACAATCCGCCATTACATTCGGAAATACCATTAACGCCCCAAGTACCGCACTCTCCAGATTCTGGCTATTCGGTAATTCTCTTGGCATGGCTTATCCTTTCTCACGTACTCTTACGATAATTTCTCCGATGACCTGGTTTTTGTACAGATCCACTTTCACACGGGTCGTTCCCAGTGAAGCGATGGGCTGTTCCAATAAAATCTTACGTTTTTCGATCTTAATGTCCTTTTTGGCCAGTTCAGATACAATATTTTTGGACGAAACCGACCCGAAGACCTGCCCTTCTTTACCTGTATTCAAATAGAATTCGACCGGAGTATCTTCCAACAGCTTCTTGATCTCCAGTGCTTCTTCTTTTAACTCATCTTCCCTTTTCTGTTTTTCTTCCATCTGACGGTTCAACACTTTTTTGGATCCTTCCGTATACGCAACAGCGTATCCGTTCTTGATCAGAAAGTTACGGGCATAGCCATCGCTAACCTCCTTGACTTCATCCTTTTTTCCGACTTTGCGGACATCTTTAAGTAAGATTATTTTCATACGTTTCCTCCTTCAGCATCTGTAACAAGACACCCTTCAGCTCCTCCGGTGAAAGATCTTCTCTTTCTACCGCAGCGGCGCTGAAATGGCCACCTCCCTGCAATCCTTCCATGATCTTCTGCACGTTAAAGGTGCCGTCACTTCGGGCACTGACAGCTGTCACCTGCCGACTGCCATTCAGAGGGGCAATCACAAAGGAGGCCACACAGCCCTGGATCGTCAGTAAAGACTGGGCGATCTTCGCTAACATTGTCTTGTCCACACTCTCATCTTCTATACAAGCGACCATGAAACGTCCAAAATATGGAATAGCTTCCTGGATCAGACGATTCTTGGTGCTGAATTCGCTGTAGTCCACACACAAGGCCTTTTCCGCATAGGCAGCATTGGCTCCCCAGACACGCAAGGTCGAAGCCGCGCCAAAGGTACGAGCGTCGGTGTGCATTTTAAACCGGTTGGTATCTACCAGGATCCCCAGATACATCATTGTCGCTTCCGGTTCATAGATCGGGACATGGTTCGGAATGGTTTCCAGCATTTCCGTAATCAGCTCACAAGCCGAACTGGATGTGCTTTCCACATATGCCAGCATCGAATTCGGAACAAAATTAGAGCCTCTTCGATGATGGTCGATCACAATGATCTTACGGCATCGCGATATAAACGCACTGGCACTGGATATAGCCGGTACTCCATGATCGACCATGATCAAAAGATCGCTTTTCGGATCGATCATGGCGTCCGCTTGTTCCGGGGATATGAAATGATGCCGGTTGACCAGATTTTTTCGATAGTAATCCATCGCATTTTGCAGCTGAACATCCCTTGGTACATCCTTCAATACAATATTGGCTGTCTTGCCGATGGATTTCACCCAGCTGGAAACCCCTAACGCAGAGCCCATACAGTCAAAATCACTGTCCACATGGCCGGCAATAAAAATGTTGCCTGCTTCCAGCATAGCGCCCTGAATGGATTGTGCCATGGTATGCACCCGCACCTTGGAGCGCTGGGAACTGCTCTCGCTGTTTCCGCCGACATACTGGATGGTTCCATCTACATGCCGGAACGCCACCTGATCGCCACCACGGCTTTGTGCCAGTTCGATCAGCTGGTTGACCATCGCATCCAGCTGTCCATAGTTGTTGGTTCCATACGCAAAAGCCATGCTTAAAGTGATGGAAACATCCATCTGTTTGGCATGATCTTTAATTGTCTGCAGGATGGAAAAGTCCTCCTGTCTGGCTTTATCGAATATTTCGGTATTTAATACCAGAAAAAAGCGGTCCGACCGAAGGCGTCGGATCAACATCCCTCTTTCTTTCGCCCACTTGATTAAAGCGGAGCGTAAATTGACATTGATGGCCGCCATTATTTCTTCATTTTCATACGCCTGGTACTCCATATAATTATCGAGAACCATCATGCCGACTACGACACTGTTTTCCCGGCTATGTCGCCGCAGACGTTCATATTCCGTTACATCCCGCACAAACAGCACGTTGGAATCTTCCTTGCGGGTGATCTCATACGCTGCTGAGTTATTATATCCGATAATGTAATCCACTTCTTCTTCAAATAAAGTTCGTATTTCACGGATCCAGGATGTAACCCGTTTATTGACTATATCAATATTTCTTTCTTTAAAAAACTCGGATGTCCATGTGACATTGTACTCATCATCATACGTCAACAGGCCGATATTCCCGAAATTCAATGCATCCTTGGCATCACGGCCCAGAAAGCGCGTAATATCCACTTCCGCTTCGATCCGCTTTTTCCGCGCTCCGTTCCAGAGCCCCATAAATGCGATCAGAGACAATATCGTAATCAAGATCACGGCTGCTAAAACAGCCCATTGTTCATGCAAGCCCAGGTAGGCGCAATAAACAACGGAAACTAAAAACGCTGTTGCCATGAGTACATTCCATCGTCTTAAACCCTTCATAATTCTTCCTCATATCCAATGCGATTGCGAAGCTGCAATAAGGAATCCAGTTCTCCCATCACCATCCAAATAAAATTCACAACCGGGATAAACGCTCCCATAATTGCCAAAAATGCAAGACTTCTTCTTTTGGTTCGAGCGGCTTTTGACAAAAAATACAAAACGCCCAGATAATCCAGCACCATGCAATCTACAATAAAAACGATCTGTAAAATATCCGTAGCTCTTGTATTTAATTCTACCATATTTTGACACAAAAGGAACACGAGACAGATGATCAATGACACAAAACCAACCCAGCGTGGAGAACGCATCTTGCGAACCGGTGTAATGGCCGGAATCGGGATGCGCATGCGAAGACAGATCATCAGAGCAACCAGATGAATACACAATCCTTCCAATATTCCCATCAGAAGTACAAACAAAAAAATCAGTACGTTCAGGTGGATCACCGGAAAATAGTGCGTATAGACAGATAACTCGGTCGCCAGATCGTAGCCGAAGATGCCCGCCCATAGATAGACGGTCATACCCGTACCGATGATCGACAACAAGGCCGCCAGAGAAAAATTCACCATGTTTTTCCAGTGGTGATAGATTCCCGCCCCATAGACATATCCAGTCAAAATAGCTGACCAGCTGTAGAACCATGTAGTAAAGGCACCAAACAATAGGGTCATCAATGCCATCGCAACCGCCGGAATACCGGAGATCCGGGCACCGTTGGTCGCTGTATAGATCAAGATAGGAAACGCAAAGAGCCATGAAGCACTGGTTTCGATTGCCAGCGCCGTCTGTTGATTTGCGAACAATAAAAGACCGTATATACCGCAGACCATAGCGCCGCGTGTTAATTGATGTGTGTTCATATGTGCATATTTTACTCTATTTGCGCATAAATGAAAAGCCAGCCAATCCAGACAATCCGCCAAAAGTGTAAAAAAAAAACTGCGGTCTGCACCACAGTTTATATTTTGAATTAATCGACTACGTATGGTAACAATGCCATTTGACGAGCCCGTTTAATAGCAACTGCTAACATTCTCTGGTATTTAGCACGTGTACCGGTTACACGTCTAGGAATGATCTTTCCGTTGGCATTGATAAAACGCTTTAACAATTCAACATCTTTGTAGTCGATGTATTTAATTTTATTTTTTGTAAAATAACAGATCTTTTTACGACCCATACGTTGTTTTCTAAAAGCCATCTCTTTATCCTTTCTAGAATGGTAAATCATCACTGGCAATATCCAGTGTGTCATTTACATCAAATGAATCGAATTCACTTGTCTCGGACTGTTGCGGCGCGCTGTATGTATTCTGTCCGTTGTATGAATTATACTGGCCAGAATAACCGTTGGCCGACTGCTGTCCGTACGCGTTTTGCTGCGATTGCGCATTTTTAGGTTCCAGGAACTGAACACTGTCACTGATTACCTCGGTGACATAGACTCTTTGTCCCTGTTGATTGTCATAGTTACGCGTCTGAATGCGCCCTTCCACACCAATCAAAGAACCTTTATGTAAATATTGTGCCATCAGCTCTGCGGTCCGATTCCATGCCACACAGTTGATGAAGTCGGCATCCGGCTGACCCGGCTGTGAACTTCTACGGCCTACTGCCAATGTGTAGGAAACCACACTGGCTCCACTTTGTGTTTTTCTCAATTCAGGCTCTCTAGTCAGACGCCCTACCAAAATTACTCGATTGATCATAAAACACTCCGTTTATTTCTCTTCTTCTGTTTTAATAACCATGACACGGACAATGTTGTTGTTGATACGAGCCATACGCTGATATTCTGCAATACCTTCATTGTTGGCTGTTACGTTCATAACGGCATAATGTCCTTTTTTCATGTGATCGATTTCATATGCAAAATCACGGATTCCCCAGTCATCGAAAGAATCGATGGAACCTCCATGCTGGATGATTGAATTGTTCAGACGGTCTGTTACAGTCTGGAACTGTTCTTCATCTAAATTTGATTTTACAATGTACATGATCTCATACTTTTTCATCGCTGTACACCTCCCTTTGGACTTTGGTTTCTTTTTACAAGAAACAGAGAACAGGTAAAAACCTGCTAAATAATATTATCATTTCACTATGCGGATGTAAAGGTAAAATCGCCTTGTTTTATAGAAAACGCCCAATCATTTCTAAAGTTTCTTTCCAGATCCCGTGCTGAAAGGAAGGTCTTTCTGTCCTTTATTATGGAAAGCAGTATAAAAAAGGACTCAATCTATACGATTAAGTCCTGTCAAACTATTTGACCGCAATCAAGAACAGCCGAGGGAAGTGAAATAAAATCTCTCCATTCTTTTGTACAGGGAATGATTTTTTGACTTCTTCAAATATCTCGGATTCAAACTGTTTGGATTCTTCCTCATTCAATTTCTCAAGATATGGGAACATACCGATTCCCTTCAACAGCTCCATAATACTTTCATGATCCGGCATACGATGGCAATACGTCGTAAACCAATATGTAAAATCACTGGACAGCTCGCTTAACAAGTCAAAGTATTCTTCTTCTTTTAAATTATAAAAAGTCCGGATCCCTTCCAGCTTTTCTTTCCACGGTTCCCGCTGGCACACGTTTTGAATGATCGCATGCATCGGATGGCCGGCCTGCATCGGTGTCTGAATGGCAACGACGCCCCCTTCATTGACAATGTCCATCATATTTCGCAATACCTGGGCATGATTCGGAATCCATTGAATGGCCGTATTGGAAAACAGAAGATCATACTTCTGTTTGATGCTGACAAGATCTTTGGTGACATCTAAATAACAGAATGTCAGATCCGGATGATACTCGCGGGCTTTGTTCAAAGCTTCTCGAGAATGATCCACCCCGATAATATGTGCATTTGGATATCTTTTTTTCAAAACGTCGGTACTGTTTCCCAATCCACATCCAATATCCATAATTCTCTTTGGGCTGGTTAACGGAATATGTATTGCCAGATCGACAGAAGCTCTTGTCCGGGCATCTGAAAACTGGCTGTATTGTTTTAAACTCATTTTCTGCATAAATCGTTCCCCCTGTATCTTAATAGGTTTATTATACCCCATTCGCACGCATTATTCATCTAAAGCCTTCTTAAATTGTATTTCATACAATTCCATACAGACGCCGAAAAACTTTTATTTGATCTATGCTTGTTCCTGTCGTCCTTTTCTTCATCGAATCAGTCCTTCTATCCGATCCATCCTCTCTGTTGTCATTCCTTTTTCAATAAAACTCGTAGAATTGATATATAAAAGAAACGGATTACTCCGTTTCTGTCTGTTCTATAATGATGGCATAATAGGCTGATGCAATCTGTTTTGCCAGCATCCGTGTATTTCTTTGTATATTTCTGCACTCTTCCGGATGGGTAATAAAACCCACTTCCATCAACATTGAGGGAATCTGCAGATTGTTGACCACATATAATGGTTCATGATCCGTTTGGTTGATGCCTCTGCTTTGTGACCAATGGATCTGGTTGAGATTTTCTTCGATGTGATCGGCGATGGCTCTGCTGATTTCATCATCGGAACGAATATAAAAGCTATATCCTCTCGCTTCAGAATTTTCTGAAGCATCCAGATGGATCGATAGATAATAGTCTGCTTGCTGCTCATTGGCAAAGATGACGCGTCCGATCAGATCATCCGTTTCGTTATCCGCCCAATCCACTACATCGTCATCCCTTACATACACCACTTTGATACGTCGGTCCATGCGATGCAGTGTTTTTCCCACTTGTTTGGCTAACTTCAATGTCACATCTTTTTCCATCGTACCATCGGCACCAATGGAACCGGGATCATATCCACCATGCCCGGCATCGATGACAACTGTAGCTATGGTGTGGGACTCATAATAGAAATGCATACACAGACAGCCGGAAATCACCAACAAAATCGCAAGCAGGCCGATCATAATCTTTTTTCCTAAATGATTCATAGTGCTATTCTAACAGAAACTTATGGGAAAACAATGGGAAGAAAAAAAGTGCTTTTTCAGCACTTTTACGGTAAGATATCCAATACTTTATACAATAACCGGTACAATTCCTTTCCATCCTGCGGATCCAAAGCGATACACTGTCCAACCTGCTCGGGAATATTGCAGGCCTGCTGCTGCAGATCCATGCCTTTCTGTGTCAGGCTGACCTCTGTGACTCTTTCGTCTTCTTTACTGCGACAGCGGCTCACATACCCGTTTTTTTCCATCTTTTTTAATAATGGGGTTAAAGTACCGCTATCCAGATACAGCTTCTCGCATAAGTCTCCTACCCGCATCGTTCCGTGTTCCCACAGGACCATAAAAACAATGTATTGTGTATACGTTAACCCCAGCGCTTTCAGATACGGTGTATACACATTTGTTACTTTACGAGCTGCCGCGTATAAAGGGAAGCATAGCTGGTTATCCAGTTTCAATTCATCACAGATCATATCCACTACCCTGCTAAGCGACAGCTTGTTCGATCCAGCTGCGTAAAGCCGGTTCCGGACGGAAACCAATTGTCTGTGCCACCGGTTTTCCATCTTTTAATACAATCATTGTCGGGATGCTCTGGATACCGAACTGCATTGCCAGTTCATCGTTTACATCCACATCCAAATTGTAGAAAGCAACTTCGCTCATCTCTTCCGACAGCTTTTCCAGGATCGGCGCTGTCATCTTGCATGGACCACACCATACAGCGGAGAAGTCGATGACTGCGTACTTCTTTGTGAGCGCTTCGCTCATATCGTTGTTCTGAATAATGTTTACCATAGTTTTATCCTCTTTTCTTTTGATCTAAATAATTAACGGCACTCAAAGCCGCTACATTGCCTTGTCCGGCTGCTTTAATATACTGATATGGCTGTCCGGCGATATCACCGGCAGCAAACAATCCCGGTATATTGGTTTTCATCTGCAGATCCACCTTGACCGCGTTGCCGTCAATTTCCAGTCCCGGTACCAGTTGTCCCGGAAATTGTGCTGCTCTTAAGATAAAGACACAATCCACATCATACGTATTCTGATTCGTTTTTAATGACTGGATCTTCATGCCACCCTTCATTTCAACAGGTCGTTCATGAATCACCTCTACATTATCATGGGTGAATACCGGCTCTTCTTTGTACAGAGGAAAATAGTAGACTTTCTGACATACTTCTCCCAGGAAATCCGCTTCGGCTTCCTCCTCTTTCGAACCACCGATGCATGCGACGACCTTTCCTTTATACAAAGGGGCATCACACGTTGCACAATAGCTCACGCCTCGTCCCAGGAACTGTTCTTCTCCCGGGTACGGTTTCCCGGCTACCACACCACTGGCCAGGATCACAGCTTCCGCCTCGACCATACTGTTATCCGACAGCTGCAAGGTGAAGAAATCACCCATCGCATACACCGTCGTGACTTTTTTCTCCGTAATGTCGATTCCCAGTGCTTCGAGCTGCCGGGTGAAAGCCTGTGCCATTTCCTTTCCGGTGGCCTCCGGCAATCCTAAATAGTTCTTGATGGGATGGTCCACGACCTGCATCTTATTGGACAATTGTTTGTTGCCGAATAACACAATATTTTTGTTTCTTACTTTAGCGGTAATTGCCGCCTCCAGGCCGGCAGGACCGGTCCCTATAATCGCAATATCATAACGCATGGTACACCCTCCTTAGATCAGAGAAGCAACGCAGCTCTTAACCTCTTTCATATCCGCTGTCGGTTCAAAACGAGCAACTACATTGCCGGAACGATCTACCACAAATTTTGTGAAATTCCATTTGATATCCGGATTCGTTTTATAATTTTTATCTATCTTTTTGAGCATGGCACTCATAGCTAACGCTTTCGGTCCCCGACCAAAGCCTTCAAATCCCTTCTGGGATTTCAAATATGTAAACAAAGGCAGCGCATGATCTCCGTTGACCTCGCTCTTTTTCATCTGTGGAAACTGTGTATTGTATTTTAATGTACAGAACTGATGGATTTCCTCATCCGTTCCCGGTGTCTGGCCTGCAAACTGATTACAAGGTACATCGATAATTTCCAAACCCTTGTCATGGTATTCCTCATATATTTTTTCCAGATCTTCATATTGAGGTGTAAAACCACAGCCTGTTGCGGTATTGACAATTAACACGACTTTTCCTTCAAAATCCTTCATAGAAACATCTTCGCCCGACGGCTTTTTTACTGTATATTCATAGAAACTCATCATTGACTCCTCCTTTTATATTTTGTTCAATTATATTTTACTAAATTTATTTGAATTGTCAATCAGAATGTTTACTTTTCCTTTAATAATCGTACCAATCGTTCTATGAGCCAGTCATTCTCCAGGCCTCTGTCATTATAATATCGTATGCACTGCACATAAAGACGGATCCATTCCGCTGTCGGTGCTGTATCCGGTCTTACCTTCAGGATCCAAGGAGCCAAGGATGGTGCCGCTACCCCTTTTTTCATGCATAGCACCAGATAATCCCGATATAACGAAAAAGAATAAGAAACTTGTTCCATCCTTTCATTCAGGATGTCCCAGTACTCGTCCTTCCCCATCTTCACTAGCTGTATACAATCTGCCACCATCTTTTGGCGGCTTTCTTTATATAGATCCTGATAGAAAGGATCTGTCTTCGCATATGCCCGTAATGCCTTCTGATAACAAGTGATGGCTTTGGACGGCAGGCTGATCTTCTGGTATGCCCGAGCCCTCTGATCATAACATTCACCCTGTACATAATATATATGCGCATATTGGATGGCTGCCTCAAAGCAATATGGACAAGCTTCATGATAGTGTGGAAATACTTTTCCGCAATTCGTACAAACATAGCTTTCCTGGTTCTTGCTGATACACCGTTTTTTATACGGTGTTTTGTGAAGATGATCCATCCATATCGTCTTTTCGATTTCCTGAATAGAAGGCACGACACTTAAAAACGCCTCCGGGGCATTCCTTCCCATTGTCTGCAGACCTTTTTCAATCAGCAATCGCCGCTTTTGATATATAGGATTTTTAGAATTCGGATCCAGATCCGATGGTGTATATTCAAAATAATCATTTCCGATCAAAAACCGATGATACTTTGTCAATGTCATGGAAATCTCCTTTTTCTATCTCTTTTTTCAATTATATCGGTTTATAGCCGTTATATCAAAATATATATCTGTTATATTCCGTCATAGTCATCATCGAAATCCTTTAAAATATAGATAAGGTTTTATAAGTATGATGGAAAAACAGTTTATTGAACGCCTTGTTGAGCTCCGTATGAAAAAAGGGGTTTCTGCCCGAGACATGAGTACGACGATAGGATTTAACGCAGGATATATCAATGACATCGAATCAGGAAAATCAATGCCGACAATGGCCAACTTCTTTAACATCTGCCAATATCTGCAGATTACACCGGAACAATACTTTCAATACCAGAATTCGTGTCCGAAAGAAGTCGAAGACATCTGCCGGAATCTAAAAAAGCTGACGGATGAACAATTATATGTGGTTCGTTTTCTGATTCGTGGATGGTTAGAATAAAAAACATGAAGCAAGCGTAATGCTGCTTCATGTTTTATTTTTATATAATTATCATTAAAATGACCGCCGGTCGGTTTATAACAAATGAGCCCGTAGATCATCATCGGATAGAGTACTTAAATAAGCTGGTGGAATATCCAAAACAGTCTTACAGCCGGTCACGCCTTCATCGTAAAGACGTTTCACTGCCCGTGCATAAGCGACCAGTACACTGGTTGTGAATTCCGGATTTGAATCCAGCTTCAAGCTGTATTCAATAATGTGCTTATTCTCCTGATTCCATCCGGTTGTGCCGCTGCGGAATACAAAACCGCCGTGTGCCATTCCCTGGTGGTTGGCATTGAATTCTTCTTCCGAAATAAAATGTACAGTTGTATCATATTCATCAAAGTAGTTCGGCATCGTAACAATTTCCTGTTCCACTTTGGTGGCATCCGCGCCTTCTTTCAAGACTACAAAACATTCTCTGGTGTGTTTCTGACGGACGGAAAGCTGTGGCTGGCTGCCACTGCGTACAGCATCCAGCGCTTCCTGTACCGGAATGGTATACTGTTTTGCGTTCTTGACGCCATCAATGCGTCGGATCGCATCCGAATGCCCCTGGGAAACACCTTTGCCCCAGAATGTATAGTCACTGCCATTTGGCAGGATTGCGTTGGCATATACACGATTCAAGGAGAACAATCCCGGATCCCAACCTACGGAAATCATAGCAACATGACCAGAGTCCTTCGCTGCCTGATCTACGTTTTTAAAATGGGTTGGAATATTGGCGTGGGTATCAAAGCTGTCTATCACATTAAAGTACTTCGCATATTCCGGTGTTTGTACCGGCAGATCGGTGGCGCTTCCACCGCAAATGATCATAACGTCAATTTTATCCACCCATTGTTCCACATCGGCTACACTGCAGACAGGCACATCTTCACAATGAATTTTTAATGTAGATGGATCTCTACGTGTAAAGACGGCAACCAGTTCCATATCCGGCGCAGCGGATACAGCACATTCTACTCCACGGCCCAAATTTCCATAACCAATAATACCAATTCTTGTCATAGTCTCATCCTCCTCCTTTATTTGTGTATATTTTTTCTATAATAAGCTCTTCATATTGTACATACCGGCCGGCTGGTTGACCACGAATTCAGCGGCACGGACAGCTCCGTTTACAAAAATCTGACGATTGGTCGCATGATGGGTAATCGTAATACTTTCATTGTCCCCAAAGAAATGCACCGTATGCTCTCCGGCTTCGGTTCCACCACGCAGGGCATGTACACCGATTTCCTTCTGCCGTGCACCAATCAGGCCTTCACGACCATATACCTTTTTATAGGCATTGTTCGGATCCATCGCTTCCAGCAATGCTTTCGCTGTCCCGCTGGGAGCATCCGCTTTCTGGTTATGGTGTGTCTCCACCAATTCCATATCAAAGGAATCTTCCAACAAAGGTGTCACCATTTTCAGCAATTCCGTCAGTACTGTTACACCATAAGAGAAATTGGCACTGAAGAAAACACGATGCTGTTTGGAAAGATCGGTCAGTTTCTGCTTCTGCGCTTCATCCAGACCGGTCGTTCCGTAGACCAGCGCGCAATCTGTTTTTGCGACATAATCAAGGATCCAGTCCAGATTATCACGATGACTGAAATCCAGTAATACATCGGCTGGTTCCAGCCCTTCCAATACACTTAGATCGGTAGCATCCACATTGGCCAGTACTGTATGACCTTTGGCTTCCGCCGTCTCTTTGATCAAAGAGCCCATGCGGCCTTTTCCGCCAATCAGCACTTTCATAAAAGCCCCACCTTTTCCATCTCGGCCTTCATCTTCGCCTTGTTTGCTTCACTCATCTCATACAAAGGTAACCGCAGAGTACCGGCATGCATACCCATTAGATTCAGGGCGGCTTTAACCGGGATCGGGTTTACTTCATAGAATAATGAATGAATATAGTCCAGATATTTCAGCTGAATATCCAGGGCTTTTTTCGTATCCCCGTTTAAATAGGAAGCAACCATTTCGTGGCATTCCTTCGGATTCGTATTGGCGAATACACTGATGACACCACTGCCTCCTAAGGAAAGGATCGGTACAACCATATCGTCATTGCCGCTATACATCACAAAATCATCATTAATCAGTTTAGCTACATTGGCAGCGTAGCTGATGTTTCCGCTGGCTTCCTTGATTCCTACAATATTCTTATGTTTTGATAATACTTCAACGGCATGCAGGCTCAAAGAGCATCCGGTACGTCCCGGTACATTGTAGATGATGATCGGTGTATGCACGCGGTCAGCGACAGCCAGGAAGTGTCGGATCATTCCTTCTTCGTTGGCCTTATTGTAGTATGGAGTAATCAGCAATAACGCATCGACTCCCATCCTTTCATATTTCAAGCTCTTTTCGATGGCTGTCTGGGTATCGTTCGATCCGGAACCGGCAATCACCGGAACTCGCCCGTTGACCACCTTCATGGTATGTTCAACGACAGAGTCATCCTCTTCATGTGTCATTGTGGAGCTCTCTCCGGTTGTTCCCAAAACAAGGATTCCATCCGTACCGTTTGAAATCTGGAATTCCAGCAAATTGGTCAAAGCCTCAAAATTAACGCTTCCATCTTCATTAAATGGTGTAACTAAAGCTACGATTGATCCTTTTATCATAGTATTCTCCTCTTTTCTTTTTTAAAGATCCTGTTTGATCAGATCTTCATATGTATCTCTTTTTACAACCAGACGACTTTGTCCGTCTTTGACAAAGACGACAGCCGGCCGGCATATACGATTGTAGTGACTGGACATGCTGAATCCATAAGCTCCCGTTGTATAGGTGATCAACAGATCGCCCGGTTCGCATTTTGGCAGCATGGCTTGCTGCACCAGAATATCGCCGGATTCACAAAGCTTACCAGCTACGCAGACCTCCTCCGTTTTATCTTCATCCATTCGGTTGGCAATATCACAGCTATATTTCGCGTCATACAATGCCGGCCGAATGTTATCGGACATACCTCCATCGACAAAGATATATTTTTTATGTAATGTGGTCTTCTGAAATCCTACCGTATACAGCGTACTTCCCGCTTCAGCCGCAATGCTGCGCCCCGGTTCGATCATCACTCTTTCCAGAGGAAGATTGTATTTTTCCTTCATAGCCTGGCACGTGGAGATAATCGTATCACAGACAACCGGTAACGGGATCGGTGTATCCTCTTCTGTGTAGACGGCCGCAAACCCGCCACCCAGATCCAGCGTTTTTGCCTGGATTCCATACTCAGTCTGCAGCTCATACATGAACTTCGTCATCGTTTCGATCTCCGCCACGAAGGCATTCTTATCAAAGATCTGAGAACCGATATGTGCTTGAAATCCATCAAATACGATGTTTTCGCTTTCATCGAACAGTCGGATCAGCTGTGCGATCTCGTCTTTCAACCCGATCGCAATCCCGAATTTGGAATCCACATTGGCTGTTACGATGAACTTATGCGTATGGGCATCCACCCCCGGATTGACACGCAGGATAATATGCAGCTGATGATCTTCGTTTTTCATTCGCTCCACCAGATATCTGGCTTCCATGATATTATCCACAAAAAACGTTTTTACTTTTGAAGAAATGGCATAATCCATTTCCGGCACCGATTTATTATTCCCGTTAAAATACATTCGGTCCGGATCAAAGCCGGCTGCCAACGCTGTATAGATTTCCCCGCCGGATACTACATCCAGCGACAATCCATATTCATTGACCAGTTTCACCATTTCTTTGATACAGAACGCTTTGGATGCGTATAAAACCTCCGTATCAAATAACTCCGATGTAAATAACGATTTATAATCACTTAATTTCTGACGAATGGCATTTTCGTCATATACATACAAAGGCGTCCCATATTCTTCTGCCAGCTTTGTGACCGGCACATCCTGAATTCTTAACACTTTCTCCATAGACTCACCCCTTATCTAATAAAAATGTCAGTAGAATACAATCCTACTGACAAACAAATGAAAAATCCATCAATAAGATAGCACTCCTACTTACGTAGACAGTCCGACAAATATTCTTTGCCGACCCACCATTTAAAAATGCCTTTTTAAACAGTTCGGCGAAATTGCCTCCGTCTTATATCCAACGTTTGCCAACTCTATAAGACTTCATCGTTTTCGCGCCTCTATCAATTAGGAATATAATAGCACTAATCCCCTATGAAATCAATCCATTTATCAAAGATCGATTAAAGTCAAAAAAACCAATATACATACATGTATACTGGTTATTTCTTTAATCCGTCATTCGGTTGACCTTGATAAACAAGAATAAGCCGATGATAAACATCAAGGTCAGGACACCCACGCCCAGATTGACGCTGTTGGTCATTTGCGAGACGATACCGACCAGTGTCGTTCCCACAAAGCTGGCTCCCTTTCCACAGATGTCCATCAGACCGAAGAATTCTCCGGACATATTGGCCGGAATGATCTTCGTGAAATAGGAGCGGGACAAGGCCTGAATTCCACCCTGGAACATACCTACCAGAATGGCCAGGATCCAGAACTGGATCTGGGAAGCCAGGAACATCGCAAAGATCGTAATGCCCAGATACGCCAGGATACAGACGGTAATCAACCGGGCCGAATCAAATTTGGAAGAGAGCCTTCCAAACAGGATGGCAAAGGGAAAAGCGACAAACTGTGTCACCAGCAATGCCAGCAATAAGCTGGTCGAGCTCAGTCCTAAGGCGGTTCCATAGGCTGTGGCCATATCAATGATCGTGTAAACACCATCAATATAGAAGAAGAAGGCCAATAAGAACAAGAAAGCTCTCTTATGCTGCCTTGCGTTTTTCAAAGTATGTCCGATCCGGGCAAAGCTGTCTTTGACAACATGCTCCGGTTTTTCCACATAGTGTTTCTGCTGATAGGATCTCAATAAAGGCAATGTTGCCCCCACCCACCATATAGCGATGATCACAAAAGAAATCATCATAGCGGTTTCCATGCTCAACCCAAACTTGGAAGAATTCAGCACGATGATCAGGCAGAGAATAAACGGAACACAACTGCCGATATAGCCCCACGCATAGCCTTGTGTCGATACGTAATCCATTCGCTCTTCGCTCGTGATGTCCGGCAGCATGGAGTCATAGAAAATCAGACTCATCTGATAGCCAATCTTGGCAATGATAAAGATAACCAGGAATACAACCCATTCCTTGGCAAATCCCATCAGAATACAGCCAATGGCTCCGACCGCCAGAGCTGCCATAAATATCTTTTTCTTAAATCCTTTTGTATCCGATAAGGTACCCATAATCGGTCCGGCAACAGCTACAACGATCGTACATATGGAAGCCGCATATCCCCAGTAGGCCAGATAGTCGACACTGGACAAGCCTTCATTGGATGCCAAATAGTTAAAATAAATCGGCAATATTGTCGTACACAACAAAGTAAATGCTGAGTTTCCCACATCATAAAGCACGAAACTCCGTTCCTGTTTGGTTAATTTCATGATTCTTTCTCTCCCTGATTTCTCTTTAGAATTGTATAATTTCTAAATTTCAGTTTCAACCATAAAATGGAAGGCTTCCCCATGGTATACTGATTTCATGAAAATCAATTATATCCGTCTCAGTAAAAAAATCGCATATATACTCCGTCATCATCCCCAGGCCATCGGAATCACACTGGACGCATACGGTTTTGCGGATGAAGACGAATTATTAAAAGGATTGAACCAAAAGTATTCCTTTGGAAGAAACATCACACACGAAGACATTGTTTATCTGATCGAACACTCCGAAAAGAAACGTTTTGAGATCCAGAATCACAAAATTCGTGCATTATATGGTCATTCTTTGCCTGCTAAAGTGATAAAGGACGTTAGGAGACCACCGGTCCTTCTCTACCATGGAACTTCGCCGGATGTACTCCAATCCATCCATGAAAAAGGATTGCTGCCGATGAACCGACAATATGTCCATTTATCCGAAGACAGAAAAACAGCCGAACAAGTCGGCCGACGCCATAGTCAGAAACCCGTGATCCTTGTCATTGAAGCACAGAAAGCATACCGGAACGGCATATCCTTTTTTTATGGAAACGATACCACATGGCTTAGCCAGCCCATTCCACCTGTCTACATCCATCAATAAAACCCTCCCTGCCACGAAGGCAAAGAGGGTTGATATCTGTTATTTCCTGTGTTTTCCAACAAAGAAGAATCCCAGCAGCGATGTAAAGAAAGCCCCCAGATGGATGCCGGCCATGGAACCGGCACCGGTGTTGACCCCGGCATTTTGCCTAGGTTGGAGCGGTTTTGTTTCTTTTTCATCCATGATTGATCCTTCCGGCTTTTCAGCAATCGTCTCTATCAGCTCGGATGGATTGGTTGGATCTTCGATAGCAGAATCTTCTTGTTTTTCTATAAACACCGTCCGTTTCAAAGAATACACTTCAATATCGGCAATCACCGGATCGCCTAACGCATAGACACTGGCATACAGGCTGCCCGGATCCGGGAAGATCTGGTTGGCCCCGGCTGCCGTATAGTCTCCGGTAAATACTTCTACGCTGGCACGGTCGACGAAAATACGAAGCGTCAAAGAGCCATCCGCGTTGCGAGTGACCGCTTGACTATCCATCTCGGCAAAGCGGTCGGAAAGGATGACACCGGAGCGCGAACGATCGATATAGAGCCGGCCCGTTGCCATATCATAATAAATCAATGTTTCCTGTTCCTGGTTAGCAGCCCGAAGCTTTCTTCGGCCTCCCCCGGTGTTTTCCACTGCGCTCTGGGCGCTTTTTCGAAGTTTAAAGCCAAACTGCGTGGTACCTTCTCCCGGATAGAACGTAGCGATGATTTCATAGGTATCGCTCTTTACGTCATCGAGCAGATTGTTGGTTTCCGTGACCTCTGTGTTCTGCAGATCGACCAGTTTCTTATCACGGATGGTTTCCAGTTGTTCCACCGGCGTTTGTGTAAGTAACCAGTTACCGTTTCCATCTTCGATCAATCCCACCTTTAACGGCAGATTAAAGGTGCCGTTGAAGGACTGCCCCAGCGTATCTGCCACCAGATTACAATAATCATCCCAGGTGTTCATCCAGTTGATTTCGATAATATCCGGTAATGTCGGCTGTTGCGGTGTGCCGAAGTCATGCACATAGAAGGTCATGGCCGCATAAGAATCCTTTCCGAAATTCATAATACCATCATAATTTTCATAATATGTATCCGGTATAAATTTCCACGATCCGTTATCCTTGGTAAAGTCACCTACCTTATAGGTACGTCCACCTCTTGACAAGACCCACTTGATCCCTTTGTCCGTCTGGATCGGATATAGATCCGGACATTCTGTATGCAAGGAAGGATACGCCGTCTCCAGTTTCCAGTTTCGCAGATCCGGACTGGAGTAAATGCGTAATGGTCCCCCGGCAATGACCATAAACCATTGGTCATCCCAACGGAATACTTTTGGATCCCGGAAAGCACTGTCCATTAACGGATCATAGTACCAGTCGGCCGCAATTTCTTCCACTTTGTTCCATGTCCTGCCTTCATCTGTGCTGTAAGCCAGTTTGATCCGCTGCCCGTTGCCATCGCACGTGATCAACGCAACCAAACCACCTTGTCCTTTTTCAAATAAACCCGATGTGTTCTTATCATCTACGACAATACATCCTGAGAACATCGTTCCATTGGCATCCGGATAGAAAGCAATCGGCTGATCGGTCCAATGGATCAAATCTGTGCTTGTCGCATGTGCCCAATGCATCGGTCCCCACCGGGTGTCATCATAGAATTGATAGAAGAAGTGATACGTTCCGTTATAATATACCAAACCGTTAGGATCATTGGCCCATCCCTCTTTTACAGAGTAATGATACTGATCTCGATATTGTTCATTTCCATAAACGGCATCCGGTTGAAACTTATGTACATTGATCCGATACGATGCACTTACCTGCTGTCCTGTATCGGATACCAACGTGCTGACGATCCGGAACCAGTTGATTCCTGTCTGCACCGGAATTGCCTGTATATTCGCGACTGGTTGACCGTCACTGTCATAGACTGTGATTTGGGCATCCGGATTCCATGTCTGTGCATGGATGGAAATCGTTTCCACATCATTATTGACATACTGGATCCGGATTGGTTCCTGCGGATCCCATTGGAAAGCCGGTTGCACCGTCCCTTCATTCGCAGTTATGGAAACGTCCGTAACGACCGGATTAAAGAGTTCATCGATTGTCTGATAATACGTATTCTGAAAGGAGACATCTCCGTTCCAGTTCAACAATCCGAACAACCCGGCATCGATATAAGTCGGCTGCCCGCGATCATCTCTTTGTAAAGTGTAGTCACCCAGACTGGCGACCAGCACATCGTCTATGTAATACTGGATCCAGCTTCCGATTGCGACAACCTTCAAGGTATAGGTATCCTTGGCCGCCACCTCTTTTTCATCGATCAGCTGCAACGCATCATTCTCAAACCAGCGCCATAGCTTTGCCCGATGGCTGCCTCCGTCAATATTGATCGCATACGCTTCCTTTCCGGACGGATCGTTGTTGCTTCGAAACAGCAGACCGGCTGCCCCTTGCGAAGAATGAAAGGTGATATCTGTACTATATACAAAATCCTGCCCCTGTATACCGGAATATACAAATGTATCTCCGACATCGCGTGCATCGCTATGAAGGCCGGTATCGTCGATGACCCAGCTGCCGCCAACATACTTCGTATCCTTCAAATTCGTTTGATATTCCGGACCTAACGGAAGATCCTGGCCGGATGGCCCGATCACCTGGCTATGATCCATGCGGTCGATAAAGCGAATATTGTAGAAGGTAGCTTCGGATACAAACGACAACAATCCGACATAGCCTCCTTGCCAGTTACCGATGACCGTCGACATCGTATACAAAGGCGCGCCGCTGTTTCCAAACGAATACACCAAGGTCCCATCCGCTGAAACATCCAGCTTCAGATGAAGCGGTTGATTCAGATCGATATCACGGATGCTTCCCTCTGTTGTGATGATATCATGGCCGGCACCAAATACCCGGAAAAGATCCGGTCGGTCCATGCGTGAATAATCGACATTGGCCGCATACCAATACGTACCTGGATGTGTTTTGGAGGAAGTTCCGAACACCAGACCAGCACTGTTGTTTCCATTATTATTTGTTGGTTCAAAACGTAGATCTGCCTCCAGGACAAAATCGTTTGTCTTCTCTTCGAGGCCATTGTACATCGCAAAATGATCACCACCGCTGTTTCCGATCGTGACACTTTTTTCTTCTTCATCGACACTGAATTCAGCAATTCCTATATTATTAAAATCTGTTGTATTTTCCACTTCCGTCTGACGATCGGATTCCACTAAATCATTACTTTCAATGGGTGCAGAATTCTCTGTGACCGGTTGGTCTGTTACCTCAGAAGGCACATCCGTCACAGGTGCCTCATCCAATTCTTCCGCGTGGATGATGTTGGGAATAACCATCAACGCAAAAGCTGAGCCTAACGCGGAGGCTGAGGCCCATTTTTTCATGTCTTTCATTTCCTTTCCTTCCCGTTTCTTGAAAAAATATCCCTAGTTTATTATCAATAGAAAGTATATATGGCCATATTTACTTTCAATATACATTTTTCAACGACCTGTTCATACCCAAAAAGCATATTCCAATACCCAAATCCAACATACAGCTTCTGTCTTTCTTCTTTTTTTGACCATGAAAAAACCGGCTTCCCTGCCAGGAAGTCCGGTTTGTTCTCTGCGTATTTTCTTTGTTGATCCATCAATTAATCAAACTGATATTGGGAAGGATATGCGTAGATGTCGTAATGATCTACATCCTTTGCGGTAATGTCTCCCGGAATGGATAGAGAATTCATAGAGAATCCAATCTTATCTCCGGCTTTTAATGGATCGGACAGAATTGTATAACAGCTGGCAATCATCTGTCCTTTCTTGTTGTACATAAGGATAACAACGTTGGTAAAATCACTGTCCTTGTCGGAATCGTTTTCCACACGACCGGTGACAGAGATTCCTCCATACGACTTATCTTTGACCTTTACATCCGAAGTTTTAAAGCGGATACAATCCACCGTAGCCTTCTTTACATTCACATGCGGTACAACGGTCAAATCTTCCACTTCATCGGTATCAAGGATCGTCTCTTCGTAATAGTAGGCCGTTTCTCCTGGCTTAACGATTTGCGGATAGGCATTTACATAGGTCACACTGTCTACAAGTTCGCCATCTTTGTTTTCCAGATCCATGGTTGCGTCTTCTAAATACAGATTGCCTTCGCCTGTATTTTCAATTGGCACAACGATCTGTACCCAGATCGAATCAATGCTGTCCTGCCAGGATGCCACAGTCGCCTTGCCAACTTCCCATTTCGCCTTTCCGGATTTATCAGAGCTCTTCTTTGACTCTTTTTTGGAATCATCTTTGTTCGTTTTTGTATCCTTAGCATCTGCCGTATCGCTCAAGCTTTCCGAACTCTTACAGATTTTTTCGAAGTCTCCGTCATATTCATACACGGCATTGTCACTTTCTCCTAAGCAGAAACATACGATCTGCTTGGTATCGGCATTGTAAACGAAGATGACTTCGAATGTAACAGACATATCTTCGATTTCACCGGTTGCCAGGATTCCATAGGCTTCATAACCGGCAATCGTCAGATCGATTTCATCCTGCACGGACACATCCGCGCCCATACCGGAAATAAAATCGTCCTTGATCTGCTCTTTATATTTCCCGAAATCTTTCTGGATGGATGACGGTGCCTTTTCCTCCGCCAACATCAACATCACAACCGATTCACCTGTTTCTGCATAGTAGTATAAAGTGTCATCGGAAGAGTTATCCCCCTTTTCAAAATAAGTCGGAATCTGGATGGCCATACCACCAAACGTAATAACTTCATTTGTGTTTTCATCAAAACCGTTTTTATCCTCTCGGGCATAAACAACCGATGAACCGATCATCGGAACAGCGCCGGACAGATTAAAACTCAAGACAGTAAAAACAGCTAAGATAGCCGCAAATAGTTTTTTCATAATACAGACACCTCTCTCTTTATTTTGGTATATGATTGTCTATATTTTACCTTGTTTTAACAAAACTTTGTACTTTTATTCAAAAAAAAGATGCATAAAAAGCATTTTGTGTTGTTTTCCAGTCTTCTTTTACAAATTATCACTTTCTTCAGTCCAAACATTCTACTTTTTTTCATACACACGCCAATGGATCGCCCCTACAAATCCATGTGGATCCGGTTATCCTCCCTTTAAAAAACACCAATGTGTGAATAGATCTGAGAAATAAGCTCTTTCTATTTTTTGTTGATTCTAAATATTAAGAACAGGAATTTGTCGAATCGGTTTCCTGTCTTGAAATCCATTTCAAAATCCGATACGATTGAGACATGCCAAGGATCCAACAAGACTGTACCCATTCCCTGGAGATCAAAAAGAGCCGTTTCATCACGTATTTGCATCGCACCAGTGAAGAACAGGAAGCCAGGGAATTTATCAAAAAGATAAAAAAAGAGCATCCGACAGCGCGTCATTATTGCACGGCGATGATCATCGGTCATATCGTACGTTCCAACGATGACGGCGAACCCTCCGGAACTGCCGGCCATCCTATGCTGGATGTGCTGATGCACGAAAACATGGAGGATATCCTCGTTGTGGTCGTTCGCTATTTCGGCGGGATCAAATTAGGAACCGGTGGTTTGGTGCGCGCTTATAGCAGCAGTGTACAGGAAGCCTTGCGTCATGCGATATTAACCCAGACAACGACAGTTCAGGTCTACGAAATAACGTTTCCTTATGATCTGATCGGCAAGCTGGATGCCTTTTTCCGTATGCAGAATATAGAAATCATCGATAAAGACTATGGAGAATTCGTGACTTATCAGTATGCGGTGCCTTCTGACATCACCGATGCCATCCAGGAAGTGTCCAACGGAACGATCTATCCAAAACGTCTTCAAGATAAACGCATTGAACTACCCATAGAAAGGACATAAGCATGGATTTATTTATTCTCATTCTCCTGTTCTTTATAATAGGAGCCCTATTAATCTACTTACTACCTGTTCTGGCACCGGTTTTTGCGATCCTGTATATAATCATGGTGATCCGCCGGTATCTGTTCAGGAGCCACAATACCAGCGAGAGCTCGGAAGCAACGTATCAGCAGACTTATTATGATCCGCTGCATTCCCCTTCCAACGATCCGAATGTGATCGATGCAGAATATACCGAAGAATACGAAGAGGATGAAGTACAATGATCGTATCCAGCAGCCACCCATATAGAAAAGAAATTGCTTATTTATTATCGCAGTCCATGATCCAGATGAGCGCAGCCCAGATCCAGGCATGGATGAAGACGATATATGATCCTGACAACATGTTTTGTATGATCCAGGATAACCGGGTTGCGGCCTGTATCCAGGTACGGCACAGCGTACTAGTCTATCAGGGCAAGAAAGCAGCTGCCTGTCAGATTCTTCTGGCCGCCGTTCATCCGGACTATCGGCGCAGAAAGTATTTTTCACAGCTGTTGGATGTTGTTCTGGAACAGGCCCAGTACAATGAGCTGTTTACCATCTGCTGCACGGACTTTCCGAAGCTGTTTACCAACCGTGGTTTTCAGCCTGTCAGCCACACCCGGACATGCTGGACCTCCCTGGAAGGCTTCTCGAAAGGAGAGCCGGACAATGTCGTTCCTTATACAGAAGCCATTGATCTGTACCCGTTCTACGCAAAGTTCATGAGCTACTTCGATGGCAGTATTCTCTATGACCGGGAAACGTTACAGCGTATTCTTTCCTACTATACGTTGAACAATCACAAGATCGTCGTTTTGATGGACCGACAGGATAAAGTACGAGGCTATGCCATTTACCGGCATGCGGAATCCACGATCCACATTGAAATTCTTATGTATCTGAATTCCAACGCCTTGTATGACCTGCTTCATTATTTGTCCAAGCGGACCCGCTCCGTCTCGTTTGTGATTACCGACCAGGAACGCCTGGAACATATCGTCAATGTAGATTATCCGAGAGAAAAAAGCACCATTCTGGCAAGAATCAATGATCCGAAGCTGTTTACCCGCTGGGTCAACAAGAAGACCAACAACGCGCAGATGGCGTATGAACGCTTGAAAAGGCCGGATTGGAATCATTTATAGATAAAGGGATGTGATTTATGAATATAGAAATTTATCAATGCATTGAAGGAGCTCGTCAGGCTAAAGGTGTCGTCGTCATCATCGATGTCTTCCGGGCTTACACATTAGAATGTGTTTTGTTTAGTAAAAACGCCAAAGAAATCCATCCGGTCGGAAAACTGGAGCAGGCTTTCGCCCTTAAACAAGAGCATCCGGACTGGATCCTGTTTGGAGAAAGAAAAGGAGCTATGGTACAAGGCTGTGACTATGGGAACTCCCCTTCCGCCATTGCCAAACTGGACTTTACCGATCGGATTTTGATCCATTCCACCAGCGCAGGAACACAGGGAATTGTCAATGCGGTTCATGCCGATACCATACTAGTCGCATCTTTGGCCAATGCCAAAGCCACGGCTACCTGGATACGCCGGGAACAGCCGGAAACCGTTTCGCTGGTCGCTATGGGGGATGCCGGAATCCGTCCGACGGAAGAGGATGATCTGTGTGCACAGTATATACGTAGTTTATTATTAGAGGAATCCTTTCCGGTGGTGGAAAAGGCACAGGCCTTACGTCATGGCGCAGGGGCTAAATTCTTTGACCCCTCTACCCAGCATATTTTCCCGAGGGAAGATTTTGCGTATTGTATCGATGTAAACAAATATAACTTCGCCATTTTGTATGATATGAAAAGGCACATCACGATTCCAAAAAAAATGTCGCTATAAACGACATTTTTATTTGTTTTCTACGATATCTCCGTCATCAAACGGATCGCCACATTCCGGACAGAATTTTGGCGGATTTTGCGGGTCATCCGGCTGCCAGCCACATTTGTCACAGCGGTACAAAGGCAGTCCGGCCGGTTTCGGTTTTCCACATTCTGTACAGAATCTTCCCTGGTTGATTGCGCCACAGCTGCATGTCCATCCCTGTACCGGCGCCGGTTTCGGGTTTCCGCACTGGGCACAGAAGTTTCCTGTGTTTTCCGCGCCGCAGGAGCAAGTCCATGTGTCTGCAGCAGATTGTGTCGACTGGGCTGTCTGGTAAAGGCCGGCTGCATTCATGCCACCGGTCTGAGCAGCCATGTTCATTCCCATAAAACCGGTCATCGCTCCATTTGGATTCTTGGCAGCTTCCCGCATCGCATCTGCCTGCGCACCGGCTAACTGGGCTGCGGCCATATTCGGATCGCGGTTGATGGCTGCTTTCTGCAGCTGCTTGATCAGTTCTTGATCTTCCTCCGGTAACGTTATAGAATTGATTGCGATGGATACAACTTCCAATCCACGCAGTTGCGCCCACTTATTTGTCAAAGACTGGTTCATGGCCTGGCAAAGTTCATCTACATGCCCTGTCAGCTCATATGGACGAATTTCCATGGCCGATAACTTGGCAAAGGAAGGCTGCAGTCCACTGATAAATTCCGACTTTAGCTGACGGTCGATTTCCGAACGCTCATAGGTAGAAGAGACATTTCCACATACGTTTGTATAGAAAAGCAGCGGATCTTTTAAACGATAAGAATACACCCCGTTGCAACGGACAGATACATCGATATCCAGTCCGATATTCTTGTCAACGATCCGGAAAGGCACCGGTGTCGGTGTACCGAATTTATTATCAACAATTTCCTTGGTATTAAAATAATAGACTCTTTGATCTTTGGCAGCCTGCCCACCATAGGCGAAGCGCTTTCCGATTTCGTCAAAGGTCTTACGGATTCCATCGCCTAAAGAGCCCGTAAATATGCTCGGCTCCAGATCTGTACGATAGGTGAACTGTCCGGGTTCAGCGCAGACCTCCACAATCTTCCCTTGTTCGACGATGATCATACATTGTCCGTCGGCTACCACAATACCGGAGCCGTCCGAAATCACATTGTCACTTCCTCTTGTGTTTGAAGAACGTCTGGACGTATGTTTTTGTCCTTTGGCCACCAATGTATCCACATCCAGGGCTTCACATACAAAATACTCTTTCCATTGATCAGCTAATACACTGTTTACGGCACCAGCTGCTGCTCTTAATAATCCCATACTCTACTCCTTTTAATTGTTTTTCTTCATTATACATCAATCAACAAAAAAAGAGAGAAGCATCTCTCTAAATTTGATCATCAAACCGATCGAAATCAAAATCCTCTGCCTCTTGATCCAACCCGTGATGATCCAGATTCTCTCTTGTATATACGCGTTTCTTTTCTCGTTCTTTTTCAACAAACTGAGACAATTGTTCTTTCACCGCACGGCTTTTTTTCACATTCACCAGTTTGAAATCCTGTAAGGATGAATCGCTGGAACAGATAGAAATGGTTCCCAAGCCAAAGATTCTCTGGATAAATCCCTGTGTCAAACCGATATCTTTGATACGGTACAGACGTACCTCATCTTCTTTGACAGACAAAAAGCCGGTTTTAATGAACAGACGATCTTCACTTAAACTATATACAGTAAATGTCCAAGGCAGCCCGCACCATAAACGCTTACGATCCTGCCATATAATATGATTTGCCATAGGAATGCCTCCCTTTCTCTAAAGATATGATACTTCGCTTTCAAGTTTTATTCCAGTATTCTTTCCAACAGTCCGGTTGATTCCAAGAACAGAATAAACATCATGACCGGTGCGATATAACGGATCATAACCGTATACAGTTTTTTCCGTCCGAAGCGATGACCGCTTTTCTCCATTTCATCAATGATCCATTGTGGTTTGACGATCCAGCCGATCAGAATACAGGACAATAAAGAGATGACTGGCATCATAAAGCTGTTGCTGATATAATCCATCACATCCAGAAGCTGCCCGATATTACCGGTCGGCAAAGGAATCTCCACATAAAACAGACTATATCCTAGGGCAATCACAACCGAGGCCACGCAATAAAACACGGACAAGAAAACAGTCGTCTTCTTTCTTGATGTATGGAACAGTTCCATACAGTTGGCAACAATCGATTCCAGTACCGAAATACAGGATGTCAATGCCGCAAAGGCCGCCATCAGGAAGAAAGCGGTACCGACGATCATTCCGATTGGCCCCATCGCATCAAACACCTTCGGTAACGAGATAAACATCAAACTTGGACCACTTCCCATGCCCTCCATGCCGGAAAACACGTAAATGGATGGAATGATCATCATTCCGGCCAAAAAGGCCACAAGCGTATCAAAGACCTCGATTTGTCCAACGGCCTGGTTCAGATTCACATCGTCCTTGACATAGGAGCCATACGTAATCATGATGCCCATCGAAACGCTCAAAGAAAAGAACAACTGGCTCATCGCATCCAGCAGAACCTGCATAAACCGACTGAGTGTCAGACCTTCCAGATTGGGCGTCAGATAAAACTGCAGTCCCTGTATGCCCGTACGCAGATGTCCCTGCCCATCGGTATGGGTCAGAGTCAAAGAATAGATCGCAATCGCCACGATCATTACCAGAAGAACAGGCATAACAATTTTCGAACATTTCTCAATGCCGCTTTCTACCCCGTTATAAACGATAAAAGCCGTCAGGAGCATAAAGAACAGAGAAAAAAACACAGGGGCCTGCGGCGATGTGATAAATTGCGTGAAATAGCCATCCGAAGCCGCTAAATGACCTTGCCCGGTTATAAATACGATGAAATATTTTGTGATCCAGCCTCCGATTACAGCATAATACGTCATGATCAACACAGGGACAAAGAACGTCAGAATACCGAGAAAACGCCATTTTTTCCGCATTTGCTCATATGCGTAGATAGCGCTTTTTTTCGTTTTCCGTCCGATGGCGATATCCGATGTCAATAATGTAAAACCGAAAGTAAGGATCAAGATCAGATAGACAAGCAGGAATAAGCCCCCACCATCTTTGGCGGCCAAATAAGGAAACCGCCAGAGATTTCCTACACCGACTGCACTGCCGGCTGCAGCTAACACAAAACCGATTTGTCCGCTGAAACTGCTCCCGTTTTTTGTTTCCATATATTATCTCCTAAAAAAATGGCAAAATATAAAACCTTATATTTTGCCAATGTACTTTGATTTTACCCGATATATACCTTGATTTCAATTTCTATTTCATAATGGCTTCCGAATAGTGTGTCTGATTATAGGTATCGGTAAAACGATATACGATCTTCACCTTACCCTTTCCAACATCAATATTCCGGATCTTCATATCCTTTGTAACGGTCAAAGGCTCATCCAGCAGATAGCTGTTTTCATATTCCCCATCGTATGTATAGTAATCACAGACAAATTCCAGGGTGTCTCCTTCCTCCAGCTGAGTCAATGATTTTGCCACCGTTTCGGTTTCACCGTCGATATAATCTGTCGTCGCCCCGGCAATTATACCATCCGGATTTTCATTGGTGAATACTAGAATCAGATTGACACGCGTACCGTTTAAAAGAGCCGGTACATAGCCTGTAATCGTGTAATTGTCGCCATCTTCCTGGGTATCCGTATGATAATAGGCAACCACTCTTCCATTGATGGATAACCAGGTACGATCTGTCACCGCAATCAGATTACCCTCGTCATCAAAGTCGTAGTTGTTGTCTAGTCCCAGATCCACATATCCGGTTCCATCATCATAATACAAGCTCTGATCGACGGTCTGCACCATTTCCCATTGCTCTTCCGTCAAGGATAATTTATACGTTCCATCCTCTTCCTTCCACGTTAACTGGGAATCGTCGATATGATGTTTATCGACAAAATCGGTAATCTCTTCATTGGTGATGGACCGTCCGGATAGGAAGTTCGTATTCGAGCTGTTCAGACCATTAACAGAACTGTAATTGCCCCCACCGAGGAACAGATTCAGCAGTTCCATCATCGCTTCGGAATCGGAATTCGAAGTGGACTGTTGACTTCCACCTAACAGATTCAACAAGTTCTGGGAAGAACCGGACTGCGAGGAGTAAGCTTGTCCGCCGGCTTCCACACTGGCAAATTCCTGAATACATTTCGCATATTCTTCGTCCATGCCAATTTTTGAATACGTATCCACAACCGTATCCACACTGGAAATGCGGTCATACGGGAAAAAGATGGATAATCCGTAGGAATTGGTCATGTTCGAGGAAGTTCGGTTGTATTTTACGGCCCCCTTGACCGCCTCCGAAAGTGCTTTTCCTTCTTCCGTATTCATTTTGTCAGCCAGATCCACCAGGTCGACCTGATCAATACGCTGGCTGGTCGCAAAGGTCCGGCACTGGTTTCGTGCCTGGGAGACCGTACTGTATTCCTTGGCCTTGATTTTTGTGGAAATCGATTTAGCAAACGCATTTAACTTATCCGGTACGGTATTCTGCAATTCCGCCAGATCCACTAAAGCCAGGGTTGTTTTCTGTCCCGGACAACGCGATCCGCATTTCGTTACAAAATCATCGCAGATCTGTTTTCCTATATCCAGTGTTTTCATCGATGTGTTGTTGGAAAGCTTTGTTAACCAGTCCGTATAATACCAACCGATGCCCGGTTCAGTTTCTTCGGATCCAATCAGATAATCCGCATAATTTGCCAGCATACTGGCCGTTTCGACCGTTCCCATCAAACAGGCATCAAATCCAATAAAGTCAAAGTTGACATTTGCGTTATCCAGAGCCTGATTGATTTCACTGAGATCCATGGAGCCGCTGGACCGGTACTTTTCATCATACCCAAATCCGCTGATCGAGCCGCCACCATGATCCCACAGGATCAGTTCATAACGATTCGCTTTATAATTCTTGGCACACCATTTGATAAAAGACGTCAACGTGGTTGGATCGGTCATGGATTTACGACCGTCATCGGCAACGACCCGTGCCATCTTACCATCCTTGATCTGATAGATCTGGTTCACGCTGGAGCTGACAACATTATTATTCCATCGTGCGCATCCGCCGGTATATACCAGCAGGTTCACATTATCGCCAATCGTCGCCGCCAGCATTTC
Organism: Erysipelotrichaceae bacterium; assembly: GCA_040266995.1. GTDB lineage: Bacteria > Bacillota_I > Bacilli_A > Erysipelotrichales > Erysipelotrichaceae > UBA4312. The sequence goes on from JAWRHV010000023.1 coordinate 84,468, forward strand.
CTGCAGATCGCTGGTTGCCATGCGGCTTCGGGATTCCAGATCGGTACCGCACATATATACCATGATCGTGACTGTATCCTGGCCATCTCCCATCAGTTTGGTGCGCTTTGCCCGCGATCCCTTGGCAACCGTGGTATCCAGTTTCGCGACATTGGAATCTGTCCACTGGCCATAGGTATTCGATGTCTGGTATGAATACTGTGACTGGCCAGAACCGCCACCAGTGGAAGGGGCCCCGCCAAACAAGCTGGAAAGACTGACGCCGCCCCCCATCAGCAGCATCAACAAGATGACCAGAATGCCTCCAAAACCTCCACGCGTTCCGGATCGTTTCGGGCCGGATCCTCCCGGACCGACCGGTCCGCTGTTCAAGCCGGATCCACGTCGATGCACATTTCCTTGCACGCTATGATCTACATGTGTTTCTCTTCTTCGTGGTCTTCTCTTATTATCCATAACTCTGTCCTCACTCTATTTGTTCTTTTCATCTATTCTAACATATTTTGCGTTGGCCGTAACTTTTATGATACCCTTAATAACATGAAAAGAATCGTTACCGGAATACTAGCCCATGTCGATGCTGGAAAAACCACATGCATCGAAAGTATGTTATACAATGCCGGCAAGCTTCGAATGATGGGAAGAGTCGATCACAAGGATGCTTATCTGGACTATGACAGCCAGGAACGGGATCGGGGCATCACCATTTACTCAAAGGAAGCCAATTATACTTGGAAAGATGCGGAAATCTATCTAATCGATACCCCGGGCCACGTAGACTTTTCCAGTGAGATGGAACGAAGTCTGCAGATCCTGGATCTGGCCATCTTGTTGATCAACGGGATGGACGGGGTACAAAGCTATACGGAAACCATCTGGAAATGTCTGCAGCACTATCATGTGCCTACGTTGATCTTCATCAATAAAATGGATATTACCTACATGGAAAAAGAACAGCTGCTCCATGACCTGCAGACAAAATGCTCATCCAATTGTATTGCGTTCAATCAGACAGATACGATGGAACAGCTTGCGTTGGTCAATGAGCCCATGTTAAACCAGTTTATGGAAACAGGTGACATTTCCTTGTCGATGATCCAGGAAGCCGTCCTGAAACGTGAATGTTTTCCTTGTTTCTTCGGCTCCGCTTTAAAAAATAACGGGATCACCGACTTGATGGATGCTATTGTGACCTGTTCCTTCCAAAGAGAATACCCGAAAGAATTTGCGGCCAGAGCCTATAAGATCTCCACCGATGCCCAGGGTAACCGTCTGACCCATATGAAGATCACCGGTGGCAGCCTGGCAGCCAAACAGAAGATCAACGATGAAGAAAAGGTCGATCAGATCTGGATCTATAACGGGCCGGATCGGCAGGCTGTTCAACAAGTGCAGGCAGGCATGGTCTGTGCGGTAAAAGGGTTGCATTCCATCCAGGCCGGACAGCCGTTAGGCGCGGAAACAGACACCACAAAACCGGTTTTAAGTGCGTGTTTGCGTTACCAGCTTTTGCTTCCGGAAGGCGTCGATGCTCTGGAGATGATGCAAACCTGCCGCCAGCTGGCGGCCGAGGATCCACAGCTGCAAATTGAATTTGACGAGCAAAGTAAAAAGATCCACATTCAGCTGATGGGTGCCATTCAGATGGAAGTCCTTCAGAATCAGATTTATCAACGCTCCAAAGTACACGTTGGTTTTCAAAGCGGACAGGTCCTTTATCGAGAAACGATTGCCAAGCCTGTACTCGGTATCGGTCATTTTGAACCCTTGCGTCATTATGCCGAGGTTCTTCTTCAGCTGGAACCTTTACCTGCGGGAAGCGGCCTTGTCTTTGAAAGCCAATGCTCCCAGGACCAGCTGGCGTTAAACTGGCAGCGCTTGATCCTGACCCATCTTCAAGAACGCACCCATAAGGGTGTATTGACCGGATCTCCGATTACGGATATGAAGATCACTCTATTGGCGGGGATAGCCCATGTGAAGCATACCGAAGGGGGCGACTTTCGTCAGGCCACCTACCGGGCAGTCCGCCAAGGCTTAAAAAAAGCCGAAAGTGTATTATTGGAACCGTATTATGCCTTTACGATCCAGGTTCCCCAGGACAGCCTGAGCCGCACGTTATACGATCTGGATTGCCGGCATGCCACCGTCCAGATCGAGCAACAGGATCGCGATTATGTCGAAATTACCGGAAAAGGTCCGGTCCGACGGATGGCGAATTATCAAAAGGAATTGATTTCCTTTACCCGGGGACTGGGTAAGTACAGCTGTACTGTCGACGGTTACTTTCCTTGTGCCGATCAAGACGAAATCGTCCGTCAGATCGGTTATGACAGTGAACATGACCTTCGCAATCCAACGGGTTCGGTCTTTTGTTCCCATGGTTCGCGTTTCTATGTTCCCTATGATCAGGTAGAGGACTATATGCATATCCAATGGAAGCAGCCGAAAGCGCCTTCCTCTTTGTCCAGCCGGAAATATACGATCCAGGAGGAAGAGATGAAGCGCATCTTCCAGAATGCCGGCGGCAGAAACCGCAACGAAAAAAAAGTGACACCGAAGCCAAAAAAGAAAATCGATATGGAGCCCCAATCGGTACAGATCCAGGCGCCAAAGCCAAACTGTTTGATCGTTGACGGTTACAATATGCTCTATTCCTGGACTTCCTTCCAAGAATCGGTACGAACCAGTTTCAGCTCCGCCCGCGATCAGCTGATCGATATGATCATCAACTATCAAGGATATAGAGGGTATGTTCTATACCTTGTCTTTGATGCTTACCGTGTTAAGGACAATGCCGGAAAAACGTATCGCAGAGGCAACACAAATATCATTTACACCAAAACCAATCAGACAGCCGATGACTATATTGAACGTCTTGTGCATGATCTGAAAAAGAAGTATCGGTTGATTGTCGCTACCAGTGACGGTCTGATCCAGAATGCTGTGTTAGCCAACGGCGGGCAAAGAATGTCCAGCCGGGAACTGGAAAATGCCGTCCGCAATGTAAATACACTGGCTCTATCCCACGGAAAAAAAGGTGGTTCGTTTTAAACGAATCACCTTATTCTTTTACGATTTCAACACCATCCGGATTTCCGACGATCGAAGTGAAATAATCGGCAATCCATTGTTTGGTCATATCTTCACCCTTTGTGACTGTACAATAATGGCTGGCTGCCAGATCATCGGTCCACTGCTCGATCGTATAGACTTTATAATTCTGATAATTGGCATCATACCAGGTTATCGTCGGCGTAAACTTAACATCGGAAAAGCTTGTTTCCTTGGTCCTGAAATTATAGGACAAGCAGAAACTCGGCATACCCCCGACCATATTTTCGTTGTGATCCTGCGAGCTCAGGAAATTGCCGACCGAATAATAGCACAACGTATCCTGGTTTTGACCATGAATGATTTCTACCGGCTGGACCACATGCGGATGGCCGCCAATGATAACCTCCACACCCAGTTCATTTAACAGTTCGGCATAATATTTCTGTTCTTCGTTCGGTATGGTTTCATACTCTACGCCCCAGTGCATCGATACGATCTGGATATCGCTGACTTCTTTCAGTTTTTCCATGTCGCTTCGGATCTTGTCTTCCTCAATCAGATTAATCAGCCATTCATAGCCTTCCGGTAGTTCAAATCCATTGAGCCCGTATGTATAACTGGCCAGACCGACCCGGATCCCGTTCATCTCCACGACCGTCGGGATCTCTGATTCCTCTTTCGAAGTATAAGAACCTGTGACCGTCAGCTGCGGATCGTGCTCCTTGATATAGTTCAGATTTGCCAGGACACCTTGGACACCCCGGTCAAATGTATGATTGGAGCATAAAGATAACCAGTTAAACCCGGCATGCGCAATGGAATCGTTAAATTCAGTCGGTCCGTTAAAGACCGGATAGCCGCTGTATTCAAGTTCCTGGCCGGCACAGATCGTCTCATAGTTGATATAGTTCAAATCACTTTTTTCTGTATACTCCTTGATGGGATCGTAAATATCGTCATAGTTGCCATCTTCATCATACGCGAAGATCACATCGTGTAAAAGATTATCCCCTACCCCCATAAAACGGAAGGAGCCGATTTGGTCTTGTTCTGCTGCGGTTTCCTCCTTCTTTTCTTTTTTCTCTTTTACTACGGGTTTCTCTTCTTTTTCCAGATGTGTATAAATCAGATAACCATCCAGGCCGATACACGCGATCAAGAGAACACTGAGTATACCTATCAGTACTTTCTTCATAGTTTTAAGGTATCATAGCTTACTCGTTCGAACAAACTGAAAGTTCGGTATTTTCTTTTTTATGGAAATCTCTTATAGTAAATCCATGAAACGTTTGATCCTTTTGATCCTGTTTCTGTTCTGTCCGGTTCTGATCATCCTGGTCGGTGATCTGCTTTTGATCGGCATACCCGAAAAGGATACAAAGAAAACAAAAGGTAAGATTGCCAATATGATCCGGAATCCCGATCCCGTTGAAATACAGCCAGGCAATGAATGTGGCGCTTATTCCAGCGCCTATGTACGAAGATTCTGGGGCGATGCTATAAAGGGAAAGGATCTATACCGGACGATGCCGACCATGTATAATGGCGGGATTCTTCCGAAACACCTGAAACGCTCCCTGCAGCAGAATGGTTTTGATGTGGCTTATCGGAAGGGAACGATCCAATCTTTGAAACGGCAGATCGATCTGGGACAACCTGTTATCGTGTTGACCCGAACCTTTGAAAACAGCCGTTATCTGCACTATACAACGATCGTAGGCTATGATCCGGACTATTTATACATATCGGATTCCTTTCATCCGCTGATAAACAGTCCACACACATACTATAACCGAAAAATATCCTATGAAAATTTTCAAAAGATATGGAAAACCAACTTCTTCTATATGCCTTTTTATAAAAATACCTTTTTTGCCATCAAAAAAGCGGATTGACCGCTTTTTTTTCATAGTAAACTGGCACCAATCAGTCCTGCATCATCCGAAAACTCTGCCATCTTGTATTTCAGGTACTCTGGTTTTATATAATACTGTTTCGCTTTTTCAAAGACCATATGTACAAAATCCGGATTGAAAATGGCAATGCTGCCACCGACCACATAGATTTCCGGATCGATGACACAACCGACATTGGCAATTCCCTTAGCTGCCACATCCGCCGTTCTTTCGATTAAAGCGGCGGCCTTCGGGTCGTTCTGATGCCATAACGCAAACAGTTCTTCCGCGGACATCGGGCGGCCGAAGGTTTCCTGGGCAAGTACAGATAATCCATATCCTCCGCACTGTTCATTCAAACTGCCGGGATTGGTTCCTTTATGATGATGCGGGTCTTCGTTGACGATCATATTGTAGATTTCACCAGCGCAAGTACTGATGCCATTGATCAATTCATTCCGGAAGATATACGCTCCGCCAAAACCGGTGGACATTGTCACATAAAAAACAGACTCACAGCCCTTTCCGGCTCCTAACACCGCCTCGGCCAGGCCGGCTACGTTGGCATCGTTGGACATGACGGTCGGTAGTCCGGTTTGGTTCTGAAAGAATTCCACGATAGGAAAATTATCCCACCCGACAAGATTCGGCGGATCCAGAATCAGCCCCTTCTTAGCATCCAGCGGTCCCGGGCAGCCGATACCGATCCGATGGATCGGTTGGGGGAAATCTTGTATAAACGCAATGACCGGTTCCAGATTCTGTGCCGCATCCTTCGCTTTATCGTTTGGGGATTTATAATATTGTACCCTTTTGTGTGCTTTATCAAAGATCGCACAGCGGATATTTGTTCCTCCGATATCGATTCCGACTGTATACATTTTCATTCTCTCCTTTTTCCCTATTATTTCATGACCCTCTTTTTCTTTTCAAGTGGATAAATTGACGAAGAATCTCTTTTCTTCTTATAATACCTATAATAAAAAAAGGAGAACTCCTATGGATTTTTATAAAGAAAAATATGATGTAGTCGTGATCGGAGGCGCTTTAGCCGGTATGAGCTGCGCGATGAAGCTGGCATCCGAAGGAAAATCCGTCCTGATTTTGGAAAGGCACAATCTGCCTGGTGGTCTGGCAACTTCTTTTGTACGCAATGGTGTGGAAATGGAAGCCACCCTTCATGAGATGATGTCGATCGGACCGGAGGATAAACCCCTCTTTATCCGGGAATATCTGGAACAGATGGGTGTGAAGATCAACTGGCTGCGTGTACCGGAGGCTTATGGCCTGTTATCCCCACAGGACAATATTGACATTGAGATACATGCCGGACGCAGAGACGATGGTACATGGATCTGTGCCGATGAAATCGATGCACAATATCCGGGAACCAAAGACGAGATCAACCGGCTGCTGGAGACATGTAAGTCGGTCTATGAATCGGTCTTATTCTTAAACGAACATAGTGCTTCCAAACTCACATTGCTGCTGAAACACGAGCCGTTGACAAAGACGGCCGGATACAGTGCCAAGGAAGTCATTGACAAGGCATTTCATCTGCCTAAGGATGTTGTCCATATCCTGTCCGCCTACTGGATCTATGTCGGGGTACCTATATCCAATCTGCCCTTTACCATCTATTCTTTTCTGATGGCGGACTATTTATTGGGAGGAAGCTACGTTGCCAAAGGCTTCTCTCATGAAATGTCGGTGGCCATGGCCGAAAAATGTGAAGAGCTGGGTGTACAGTTTGAATATTGCCAGGAGGTCACAAAGATCCTGGTCAAAGAGAATCACGTATATGGTGTTCGTACCAAGCGAGGCGACCAAATCTATTGCGATGCGGTGGCCTGCGCGCCGTATCCGAATGTCACTTACGCGAAAATGATCGAACCGCAAAGCGAAGTACCTGTAAAAGCTATAAAATATGCCAATGCGATGCCGATGGGTGTCACCTGCTTCTCGGTAGTCATGCAGTTAGACGCTAGACCGGAGGATCTCCATATCAACCGATATTCCGTATTTTCCTCCAACATCCCGTTCGATACGGATGTTTTCTGGGAACAAGGAAAACAATTAGGCGGCTGGTCCAATCTGACGACCATCTGTCTAAACTATGCCAATCCGGATGGTGTTCCACAAGGAAAAACCTCCCTGTCCATCACCTACCTGCCGGTATCCGATCCTTTTATGGATGTCAAGGTAGATGACTATCAGACGATGAAGCGAAGGATCGCCAAGGAAATGATCGAACAGGTCAGCGCTTATCTGGGTGTGGATCTGCTGGATCACATCGAGGAGATTGAAATCGAATCCCCGATGACCATTGCTCATTTTGCCAATGCGTACCGTGGTGGAATCTACGGCTACCAGCATTCAATGAACAATTCGGTGGTTGCGCGTTTAGAAGATGTCGAGAAAGAACAGTGGATCAAGGGTCTGGTAGGCTGTGCCAGCCATCAGCTGGTAGGCGATGGTATGGCATGCAATATCAACAATGGAAAAATTGCCGCTAAACTCATCATGGAATCTTTAAAGGAGGGACGATAATATGAAGGTCAATGTTTTTTTTAAAGATGTTCTCGGTTCCTCCCGTGTCATAAAGGAACGTCGTCATCGGATCGAAGAGGCAGATCCAAACATGATCTACGATGACCCGATCAACGAGATGGCCCACCAGCTGCATCCGGATCAAACCCATGTCAAGGTAACAGCTGTCAAGGATGTATCTCCGAGCGCACGCACGATCACATTTACAGCGGACCAGAATGATATATTGCCACCCTTTCAGTGTGGACAATACGTATCTTTAGAGCTTGAAATCGACGGAACGCTGACAACCCGGCCCTATTCCATCAGCTCAGCGCCGTTTCAGGCCCGGGAGGTGGATCAACCCTTCTTTGAGATCACCGTTCGCAACGGAAAAAAAGGACAAGGCTTTGCCAGCTGCTGGTTATATGACAACGTAAAGCCGGGGGATACCTTTATTGCCCATCTTCCGTTTGGCCAATTCTATGTGGAACCCTTACGCGATTCCAAACATATTGTTGGCTTAGCTGGTGGATCCGGGATCACACCCTTTTATTCCATGGCCAAAGAGATCGAACACGGTTCGCTGGATGTAGATCTGACCATCCTTTATGGATCGGTGTCCACTCGTGATATCATCCTCAAGGAACAGCTGGAAGCCATCCAGAGTCCACGTGTACGCATTATCCATGTCATCAGCGATCAACCGGAGTATCCGGGAGAAAAGGGATTCTTGACCGCCCGGCTTATTGAAAAATATGCGCATAAGGATTCAACCTTCTTTGTGTGCGGTCCTCTGCCGATGTACCGCTTTGTGTATAAAGAACTGAAAAAACTGCAGGTACCGGATAAACGGATCCGGATGGAAGTATTCGGAGCGCCTGTCAATATCATGCAGGAAGACGGATATCCGCTGGATATGCAGCCGCAGACATTCCGTTTGTTGGTCGTTCGCGGGATCCATGAAGATGTGATCGAAGCCAAGAGCACAGAGCCTTTAGCCGTCGCATTGGAAAGAGCCGCCATTAAAAACCATACACGCTGCCGAAGCGGGGCATGTGGAGCTTGTCGCTGTAAATTGATTTCCGGCAAGGTGTTTATTCCTTCCACCGGAGATGGGCGGCGAGCAGCTGACAAACAGTACAGCTATGTCCATGCCTGCTCTACATATCCATTAAGCGATTGCACGATTAAAATTCCGATCTTATAAAAAAACCGGCTTTAGCCGGTTTTATTCGTAGGATGGGCGTGGCTGTGACTGGTTTTCCTGCCAGTACTCCATAGCCAATTCATACATAACTTCATCAATATCCTCTTCTTCATATTCCAGTGCATCTTCATAAAAATCATCATAATGCGCTTGAGCATAATCCTCGGCTGTCGGATACTGGTCCACTTCCTTATCCCGTGCCTGTTCAAATCGTTCCCACTTTTCATACGCAGCCTGCGCATTGATACACCAGATCTTTTCTCCGTTCTTTTCCTCCATATGAGGCAGCCCGTCATCATCCCAATACAGTTTGTTGATCCGCTGCACTTTCGTGACTTTGCCGTTTCGTACGCGAACCATCAATACACGTTCGCCCTGGATCTTCCATATATATACATTATTCTTATAAGAGGTATGCTTGCCACAAAGCGTTTCATCGATATCTTGTTCCGGCATTCCTTCATAGGGAACCTCTTGTGAAGTTCTTGTTTCTGTTGTAGTGACCTGGGCAGTTGTTTGTTCATAACCGACACAACCAATCAACAACCAAAGAACGCATGCCCATTGAAACCATTTCATATCTTTAGTATACACGAAAAGATGAAAAACAGATAAAAACATCTTGATAAACAAAAATATTTTATCGTTTTTCGATATATTTTTATTGACTTTCAAAATATTGAATGTTACCATCACGGTGGAGGTACTACTTATGAATTCAAAAATTGTTACTTTCACAAAAACATGTCTGGATATTATTTTTGTTCTCAGTATACTTGGAACCCTGGCATGCCCTTACCTGATCAAACTCTATGCGATGCATCAAAGGACCAACCAATATGCTCGTATAGGTCATAATTATGTTCTTTTATGTATATTATTTACCATTGCGGGCTTTTTGGGGATCTTGATTCTCTTTGAGCTTAGAAAGATGATGAAATCCGTACAGAAAGAAGACTGTTTTGTCTATGAAAACGTAACGAGTTTAAAAAAAATGGGAACCTATGCGTTTCTGATTTCCATCGATATGAGCTTACGTGTCTTTACCTACATAACCCCTTCTATTTTATTGATCGTCTTTACGTTTCTGATTGCCGGGCTTTTCAGCAAAGTGCTGGCTCTGGTCTTTGAACAGGCAGTCCAGTATAAGCTGGAAAACGATATGACAATCTAGTGGAGGTGACATTTATGGCTATTATCGTAAATTTGGATGTCATGATGGCAAAAAGAAAGATCGGTTTGTCCGAACTGGCGGAGCGTGTAAACATCACCAACGCCAATTTATCCATTTTGAAAAACAATCGGGCCAAAGCCGTACGTTTCAGCACTCTGGATGCCATCTGTAAGGAACTAAACTGCCAGGTCGGTGACATTCTTGAATATGTACCGGATGAAAAGGAGTGATCGAATGAACCAAAAAAAGGAAGCGGTAGTCCCGCAGCCCCCTGTCTTTACTATAAAAAATGAAAGAATGGAAAACTTCCATCGTTTCGGAACGGCCAGTCTGCTCTTTGCGGGCTTATATATCCTGTGCTTGTATCAGAACCCTCACGGTATCCTTTACCCGATTTTTATGGGTGGCACATTGTATTTGATGAAACGCGTGGCCCGAAAGGATACATATACAAAAATGGATTGGTTTTATACACTCTCCCTAATGGTCCTTTCTGTCTGTAAGTGTATGATCCTTTCGGTGCCTATGCAGTTTGCGGATACGCTGGCTATCGGATGTCTTTGGATCGGTTACATTCTGCATATGTATACAGATATGGTTCAGTGGTCTATCGGACAGAAGAGCCTGGCCTTGATCAAAATGGCCGGACAGTTGATCGTTCGGTGCATGCAGCCATTATTTTCTCTATTTGGTGTATTTCATACACTTAATTTTAATAAAAAAGAGATTATTGTTCCGGTTGTTATCGGTTTGATGACTGCCTTCCCTTTGGTGGGAATCATCTTGGTGCTGTTGACATCGGCTGATGCCGTATTTGATTCCATGGTTCATTCCATGATCCGTCTGATATTCATACCGGAGGATATCGGGAATATCCTGCAAATTCTGTGGACCTTTATCGCTATGTATATCCTGTTTTTTGACATACACATGGTTGTTCAAAACATACCGGATAAAAAGCAGGAAAAACGGACCCTCTACAGCTCCATTACCGCCATTACCACATCCAGTGTCCTGGCGGTGGTCTACATTGCGTTCAGCTGTATTCAGATCGTGTATTTATTTATCGGAAATATGAAGTTACCGGATGGTTATACCTATGCGCAGTATGTGCATGAAGGCTTCTATGAGCTATTGGCAGTCAGTCTTATCAATCTTGTGCTGGTGCTTATATGTAAAGAGATCTTTAAGCCCTCCAGGATCCTCAATGGACTGCTGACGATCATCTGCCTGTGTACAGGCATTATGATTGCTTCCAGCGCTCTTCGGATGAGTATGTATATCCAGTCCTATCATCTGACCTTCCTGCGCTTGTTTGTGTTATGGTTTCTGTTTGTTCTCAGCATTTGGATCGTACTGACAACCATTCACATCTATCGATCAGATCTGCCGTTATTACGATATGGGATGATTGCCATAACTCTGTGCTGGATCGGATTTCATCTGATCCGTCCGGAATACCAAATTGCCCGCTATGATCTCTCTCACAGACAGGATGTACCGGTTTATGAAGATTCCATGGATACATATCTTCTTTACCTGTCCGAAGATGCCGTAGATGCCTTCGACATGAACAGTGACATCGGAAAGGAGTATGCTCGTATCCACGCAAACCAACAACCTTCCACGCTTCTGCAGAAGATCCGAACCTTTAACTTTTCCCAAGCGCACGCCAACCGCATCTTTCACAAATTGAACCCCTGAGATCATAGTCTCAGGGGTTCTTTCTCAGAACAGAATATCTTTGAAGCAGATACTTTGTTTTTCCTCTGCATAATCCCAGGTATGCGCTGCACCACCTCGACAAAACTCTTTGTCTGAACAATGGCTGCATGTTTTGTTACGTTGGGCCAAAGGGGTCCGGTAGATATCAAACCGGTCATTCCAGACATCGGTAAATCGATCTTTATAAATATTTCCCTGGATGGTTTTCTTATTCCGGTCAATATCCAGACACGCCAGGATATCTCCATTAGCGGCAATACTGGCCACATAGAGGCCGGCACTGCAGATAAAATAATGATTCCGAACTTCCCGTTCCACATCCAATCCCAGGTAATGGGAACAACCATAGGTCACCGGCAGGTTTTGTATTCTCTTATCCATGATAAAGCGAAAGAGCATTTTCTGATCTTCCGGTGTCAGTAGTAAGTCTTTTCGCATCAGTGCGCGACCAATCGGTTCTATACCGATCACCCGCCAGGAATCTATGTCCATCGTATTGAAGATTGTAAACAGCGCCTCCAGTTCATGAATATTTTCATGGGTTACCACTGTGGTCACCTGTACGATATAGTCATGCGGAATCAACGCCTGTATGGCCTGCATGGATTTTTTATAGGCCCCTTTGATACCTCGGAAAGTATCATGCGTGGCCTCCAGTCCGTCTATACTGATGGATACAGACCGCATGCCACATTGTTCCAGCATGCCTGCTACATCGTCATCGATCAAGGTTCCATTGGATGTCATCCCCCAGCGAAACCCTAGATCTTTGGCATACTGCATAATTTCAAAAAAATCTTCTCGTAATAAAGGCTCGCCGCCGGTAATACATAAAAGCAGCTCTTGCAGATCAAAGTTTTCCTTGACTTCCTCCAGCACGGAAAAGATAACCTCTTTTGGTAAATCCTTTGAAACGATATCGCCGCAACGACTGCCGCAATGTGCGCAATATTCATTACAGCGTTGTGTCAATTCAATAAAAAACTCTTTTAACCTTGGTGTTTGACATAATTCTTTATGATAATTTGCCAGCTGCTGCAAATGTTGTTTTTTTAACGCGATGATTTCTTCGTATGTCATGATTCGTCCTCAGGAGGTCCGTAAACGGCAGGTTCCCTATTTTCCTCCGGCTCCAGATCAACAGGTGGCCCATAGACTTCCTCCACTTTTTCTTGTTGCGGATCATATGGTTCCGGATACTTCACCTCTTTCTGTGGCTGAAAACAACCTCCCAGTAAAAAGGCAGAAGTGACAGCTGTTCCGACAATAATTCTTTTTTTAGGTTTTTTCATACTGCTTCTCCTGCTTTCAGTATAAGTGAATTTCATTCCACGTTTCAAGAAAAATGGTGTAGTATAACTATATGCATGAGATGAGCTATGTAATCCGTTTTGTGAATATAGCAATCGAAACAGCGCAGTCACAAAACGCAAAACACGTTGAATCCCTGGTTGTAGAGGTTGGTGAAATGACCTCTGTATTACCGGAATATCTTCATAAGTACTATCCCCAGGCCATTAAAAATACGATCCTGGAAGGATCGCAGTTAAAAACTATTGCCGTAAAAGCGAAGGTCGAATGTTTATCATGTCATACACAATACCACCCGGAACGTTCCCATCAATACCTTTGCCCTGTGTGCCAGAGTGCCATGGGGCGGATCCTGGAAGGACGGGATGTTCGTTTAAAAGAGGTGCAGGTGACCATCGACGATTAACAGATCCGCGGCAAGCCTTCCGTCTGCAATACCGAAAGACGTCGGATCCCGCCAATATCCGTATGGAGCAGTAATTGCCCCGGCTGGTCGGTTTCGACAGATCCAATGATGGATGCGTTTTGTCCATAGGGACTATGGCGAAGGATGTCCAATGCTTTTTGAGCATCTTTTTTTGCGACAATGCAGACGCATTTCCCTTCGTTGCCCATATATAATGGATCTAAACCCAATAAACCACAGAAATCTTGCACAACCCGGGAAACCGGGATTTCTTTTTCATAAATATGAAAAGCTTTTTGAGCGCTTTCTGCCAGTTCTTTTAAAACAGTAGCCAACCCTCCTCTGGTTACATCACGCATACTGTGTATTTCCACATTGGATTCCAGTAAACGTTCAACCATTGTATTCAAGGGAGCCACATCACTGCCAATCTCGCTGTGAATGGACAAACGATGTCCTAAAATGGCTGCATGATGGTCTCCCAGATTGCCGGACACAAGGATGACATCTCCCTCCTGGGCTTTCTTTGCGGAAATATCCACTCTTGGATCGACAAAGCCAATGCCAGCTGTATTAATATACATACCACCATTTCCTTCGATCACTTTGGTATCACCGGCAACAATGGATACACCAGCTTCTTTGGCAGTCTGTGCCATGGAGTTTACTACTTTCTTTAACAGATCAATGGACAATCCTTCCTCCAGAATAAACCCGCAGGTCAGATATTTCGGAATCGCTCCCCGCATCAACAGATCATTGACAGTACCACAAACCGCAAGACGTCCAATATCGCCATTTTTAAAGACAAGGGGGTTAACCACAAAGCTGTCCGTGGAGACCGCCAGCTTTTGATAGCCGGCGACCACAGCACAATCTTCCATTTCATTGGAAAATGAACGGGCAAAGATTGTCCGGATCAAATCTTCCGTAGCTTGTCCACCACTGCCATGGATCATCAAAATACTATCGTTCATTCTATCACCTGTCATTTCTCTGATTGATAAAATAGGAATGACAATTGCCTTCCTCACTGACCATACAAGCTCCCTGTGGTTGTAAAGGCGTACATGTCTTTCCGTACAATGGACACTGGTAAGGTCGCATTTTTCCTGTCAAAACCTGATCGCAGCAACACTTCTGATTCATCTTATGATCCTCGTTCAAATTAGCACTTCCGGCATCAAAAGCACTATATTGATTACGCAGCTGACGACCGGAACCACAGATTATCCCCATTCCACGCCAAACCGCATCCACCGGTTCAAAGTAACGGTCAATCAATTCCTGTGCCTTTTCGTTGCCGGCTTCTGTAACCACTTCCGGATAAAAATTCATCACCTTCGGCTGATGATAGGCATGCAGGATTCCATACAGGGCCACTAAGATTTGGCTAGCTTGAAATCCGGCAACTCCAAAAGGAATCTTATACGTTTGTGCCAGGGGATCAAATACTTTATATCCTGTTACGACCGCTACATGCCCGGGAGCAAGAAATCCATCGATCTTTGCCTGCTGGGCACATAATGTATCCAGGACCGGCGGCATGGTCTTCAAAGCTTTCAGCAGTTTTACATTGGAAACAGATTCCTGCTCCAGGGTCTGCATCAATAACGCATACACCGGCATGGTCGTTTCAAAGCCGACAGCCGCAAACACAAACGTCGTTTGTGGTTCCTTTGCAGCAAGCTTTAAAATATCAAAAGGGGAGTATACCATCTCTACATGCGCGCCTTGTCCTTTGGCCTGGGCCAAACTGACTGTGCTTCCGGGGATCCGGAGCATGTCTCCGAAGGTAACCACACACGTATCCTTTCTCATAGATAACTCGATCAGACGGTCTACATAAGAAGACGGCGTCACACAAACCGGACAACCGGGTCCGGAAATCAAATGAATTTTATGCGACAATAAAGAGGGAATGCCGCTTTTGGCAATGGCTCCTGTATGTGAGCCACATACCTCCATGATGGAAACCTCCGGCCCGTCATACGCTTGCAGATACCGGATGATATCGGTTCGATCCATCATTTGAAAGCCTCCAGTTGTGAAAACAGCTCCGTCATCTGTTCAGCTTCTATTTCGTTCATTTTTTGTAAGATACAGCCAGCATGTACCAATACATAGTCTCCTGTTTTTACATCCACCAGACCGGTTCTTGCTTCAACTTGATTTCCATTAAAATCCACAAGGGCCTTTTGACTGAACACCTTTTGTACCTTTCCAGGCAGGGCAACACACATGATGATCACTCCTTTCACTTCATTTAGAAAGGTGGAGCTTTCTCCACCTTATTGAATTTCTTGTTTTTCTTCGGCTGCTTTTTTTGCTGCTTCCGCTTTCTTTTTCGCCAAAGCCTCTTCTCTTGCTTTTTTCGCGGCCGCAGCCTTCTTGGCAATTTCAGCTCGTTTGGCTGCTTCTGCTGCCATCACTTCCGGTGATTTTTGATAGACTGCTTCCTGTTTCACAGGACCCGGCGTCTGATAGCCGGGAACAATATGCAGACATTTCTTTGGACAACGCTGTACACAATAACCACAGGCAATGCAGTCAAAGCGGTTGATGGTCCATGTCCCTTCCACCTTATTGACTTTCAGACAACGTGGCGGACAGCCACGTGTACATAGCCCGCAGGAAATACATTCATCAATGTCGATTTCTATATGCCCGCGGCTTCTTTCCGGATAGACGGCAGGCTTCTCCGGATAACTTGTCGTAACCGGTTTGGAAACCAGATTTTTTAATACCTGACCGGTAAATGTTAGAATTCCCATGCTCTCACCTATCTTTCTGTACAGCTGATACATGGATCAATTGTTAAGATCAAAATCGGAACATCGGCATAATTGCAACCTTTCAGCATTTCCACTAAGGCCGGCAGATTCGCAAAGGTCGGTGTCCTGATTCGTAAACGATCCAGGTATAGTTTTCCCGTCCCTTTTACGTAATATATCGCTTCCCCTCGTGGCTGTTCGATACGAACAAAGTGCTCCCCTTTTACGTTGCCTTTGACCGAAACGCTCAATTCGCCTTCCGGAATCTTACCAATGGCTTGACGAATGATATCGATGGATTGATAAATCTCATGGATACGCACTTCACAACGGGCATAACTGTCCCCGTCCGAAGATACGATCGGTTCAAAATCCAGATCTCCATAGGCTTCATAACCTAGAGAACGCATATCGATATTGATACCGCTGGCCCGCGCAAACGGACCGACAGCACCTAACATATGCACTTGTTTACGGCTTAATACGCCAACGCCTTTCAACCGGCTCTGCACAGAATAATCAAACAGGAAGGTATGTTCGATAACACGTACATCGGCTTCCACCTGGTCCAGCTCTGTCAGGATGTGTTTCAACATATCCGGTGTGATATCCTTTAATACACCGCCTACTTTATTGACAGAAAAGATGACCCGGCCACCAGTCGTCAATTCAATCAGATCCAGGATCCTTTCGCGTATTCTCCAGCTTTGATAGAACAAGCTTTCAAAGCCGAAGCCGTCAGCCAGTAATCCCAGCCACAGTAAATGGCTATGCAGCCGGGAAAGCTCCATCCAGATGGTGCGTAAATACTTTGCGCGATCCGGGATCTCCACATCCATGACTTCCTCCACAGCTTCACAATACCCCATTCCATGGCCAAAACTGCAGATTCCGCATGTTCTTTCCGCCACATATACCATCTCAAAATAGTCTTTTTTCTCCGTCAGGCTTTCCAGTCCCCGGTGAATAAAACCAATAGAAGGAATAACATTGGTAACAATTTCGTCTTCCAAGACAAGATCCAGATGGATTGGTTCCGGTAAAACCGGGTGTTGCGGACCAAATGGTACAATACTCTTTTTACCCATATTATTTCTTCTCCTTCGGAAGGAACGGTGTCTCTTTTTCAATGCGATACAGCTTATTATTGTAGTCCAGTGAAATATATTTCACATTGACACCATAAAGCTCCTTCATCTCATTCTCATAAAATACTGCCATCGGATAGATTTCCGTTATGCTCGGTACTTCCGTGTCCAGATCGCAGATGACACGCAGTGTCGTAAAGCGATGTAGACCATCCTGAATAAATGAATAGCTCAACTCATATTTACCATCGACATAGGCTGCACAGATCTGACTGATCCGTTCCCCTCTGTTTTTTCGTTCCAGCACATTCAGAAGCAGCTCACCTAAGTCAATTTCTTCAATCTTATATTCCCGGTTTGGTCTCATTTTACCGTTCCTCCGTTGTCAGCTGATACGTATAGTCATCACATCGTTTTTCAAACAAGTTGATGGCCTGTACCAGTCCATCGATGATCGATTGTGGTCTGGCCGCACAGCCAGGCACATAAATATCTACCGGTATGGTCGTATCCACACCGCCTTTGATATTGTAGCATTCTTTAAAAATACCCCCTGTACAAGCACATGTTCCGACGGCGACGACCACCTTCGGGTTGGACATCTGCTCATACAGCTGTTTCACAACGGGTTGATTCTGCGAGTTGATCCCCCCGGTAATCAAAAAGATATCGGCTTGTAAAGGGTCTCCGGTATTTACAATGCCAAAGCGCTCCGCATCATAAACGGGTGTCAGGCAGGCCAGAACTTCTATATCGCACCCATTACAGCTGGATCCGTCATAATGAAGGACCCAGGGCGAACGTTTTACTTTTGCCATCTTTACACCTCCATCAATGAACCAGCATCAGGACCAAAAGATTCAGTCCGGCTGCAAATAACGTGACAAGCCAGGTAATGCGAAGCATATTTTTCATTTTCATACGGGCACTGACATTATCGATCAATACCTCTGTAAAAAATACCAACGCCACAAGCACAGCGGCCAGCGGAATGCTCCACAGATTCTTGTTCAATACAAACAAAGCGACAAATCCTAACAAAAATACATTTTCATACCACTCTGCAACATGGAAAATAGCCAGATTTCTGGCACCCATCTCCGTAGTGATCCCTTGGACCAGCTCCTGGTGTGCATGATGCCCTCCGCTGATATCGAATGGAGATTTTCGCATCTTGATGGTCAATATGAACACAAAAGCGATAAAGAAACCGGGCAGCTGCCACAACAAGACAGAATCCGTCTGGCTGATCGCCCCTACATTAAATGTACCGGTTACCAGATAGAAGCCGACACAAGCCAGCAAAACAGCCGGTTCATAGGTCATGATCTGTACCAGTTCACGATTGGCTGCGATCGAGTTATATGGTGAACTGGTGACAACGGCGGCAAAATATAAAAAGGTAGAAGCCGTTGACAGAACAAAAACGCTCATCAGAATATCACTGCCACTAAAAAAGATAGCCCCGGACATGATCATCAGAATCATATAGGATAACAATAAACCGGACATCGAGGTATCCACTACATCGATCCTTTGTTTATTCAATAATTTTTTAATATCGTAGAACGGCTGCAGAACGGAAGGTCCGATACGCCCTTGCATGCGGGCTGAAAGCTTACGGTCAATGCCGCTGAGAAGGCCCCCGATCAAAGGTCCGAATACGATAAAACCAACAACACCGAGCACATTAATAATCGTCATACGATCATCCCTCCCAGAATCATACAGAACAGGATGAGGATCCAGCCACTGGCAATCAGCTGAGAAAGCTTCATCGTTCGTTCCGGTTGAATAAAGTCCGTAAAATACAGATTGGACAACCACAATTTATTGTTGTGGCCCAGTGAATTGACAAACTGATTGTTGTTGCCCACATTCACACCACTCATATAAGACAGCTTTACATTGGACTGTTGATGTCGGATATAGGTGAAAGAAACAACCGGCACCATAAAGACAAACAGGAAGATCACAACCATGATGATCAGAATCGGTAAGGACAAAACATCCGTATACGTTCCGAACATCTCTATCAGTAACGGGTCTACGAATACCTGTGAAATGATTGGAAGCAATACGCATAACATGATCATCATACCGGCATGTACACGCAAAGAAAGCTTTTGGCTATCCTGTGTAATCGCATCGGTCTTCGCGCTTCCTCGATGATTGCGGCTGATTAGTTTTCCCACCCATTTTGTCCAATAAAGCCCTGTTGTCGCGCTGCCAAAAGCAATGAACAGAACCAAAAGAATATTACTGTCATCCACCGCTGCTTTTAACGCCGACCATTTGGAAATCAACATACCAAAAGGAGCCAGGAACATTCCGGCAATCCCGATAAACATAAATGTAGCTAACGAGGGTAAACGGTAGAGCAGACCATGCATATTTTCGATATCCCTGCTTCCGATCCGGTTTTCCACAGCCCCTACTGTCTGGAACAGCAAAGATTTGGAAATCGAATGAAACATCATCAGGAACACAGCAGCCCAGATGGTTTCCGGCATTCCCACACCACAGCAGGCAACCATCAAACCCAGATTGGAAATGGTCGAAAAAGCCAAAACCCTTTTTCCGTCATTTTGTGAAATAGCCAGAATACTCGCTACAAAGAAGGTAAAGCCCCCAACAAAGGACACCATATTGCCTGTTAAGGTACCACGCATGGCCGGAGCCAGACGCAGCAGAATATAGATTCCTGCTTTGACCATCGTTGCACTATGTAACAATGCGCTCGATGGTGTCGGTGCCACCATAGCCCCCATCAGCCAGGTGGAAAAAGGCATCTGTGCCGCTTTTGTCAGAGCAGCAAATGCGATACATGCGATCGGAATGATGGCCGCCGCATTCTGCATATTCCCAAACAAAACAAGGTCATGGATCGAAACCGTTCCGACGGAACAACCAAAATAGACAATCCCGAATGCCAGGACCATTCCGCCCAACAGGTTCATCCACAAGGCCCGAAATGAATTATTGACAGCCTCTTCTGTCTTTGTATAACCGATCAGAAGGAATGAACAAACACTGGTGATTTCCCAGAACAGATCGATCCACAAAAGACTGGATGACAGCACAAAACCGAACATAGCACCGATAAATATAAATAATAAGGCAAAGAAGTATTGCCGCCGATCGGTATATTCTTTATGGTGGTTATGATATCCATACATATATCCAACCGCATATATTATAATCAGCCCTCCGATAAAGCCGATGATCAAACACATCAGGATGGACAGATGATCCACATAAATATGGTTCATCGTCTCCATTTCCGGTCCCTTGAGTTCAAACCACGTGATCAGCAGGGTAGGAACGATTGAGAGCAGACTGACCCAGTACTTTCGATACTTAAAGCTAAGGTAGGTAATCAGGCACATCAGTCCGATTTCAGCCGCTAAAATAAAATGATCTATCCTATCTGTTTCCGGATAATAAGACATCACTTTGGTTCCGTTTGCCAGCCATTGACCAACCAGCAGGAATACGGCAGCCATAATCACAGCAACCCCTGCATACATGATATGATCCCTTATTTTCGGTTCTTTTATGCAATAGATAAAAGGAGCACATAAAAAAGGGAATACAATTAAAAATACGGTTATCGGCATATTTTTTCCCTCCGCCCTTTAAGACTTATTTATCATATTCCTATTTCAGACAAAAAAAAAGGGATTGAATCCCTTTTTATTAAATTTTATGAAATATCTGCTTGATGATCATGATATATACATACAGAATTTCCCTTGGCTCCAGCTTCATCTAACGCTTTGAATGCTAAGTTAGCTGCCCCACGATATCCTCTGTCCAATTCATTGTCACTAATGGCAGCTCCTATGCTAACAGTAATTTTCTCACCGAATAATTCAGGTAGCTGAAGTGCCTGATGTAACTTCTCACATCGTTCTCTTAGCGTCTCCAGACTATCTAAATGATGAATCGCAATAATATAAGAGCCCCTGAACATCGAAGCAATAATTGTATCTTTGTTTTCAAATTCAAGAAGCTTCTTTTCAATTTCATCGGTAACGGCTTCCATCTGTACCTTATTCAATACCACATTCAAATATATATAATTGTCAATATCAAGCAGCACAACGGCATTGTTCGAACCGTTCAGATCCATTTCCCTAGCTTGTTTGCGGCATAATTCCTCAAAACTACTTCTTGTCTTCATTTCAGTACACATCTTATACACCTCCTTTCAAATAATAAAACCAATACGTAAAAAGACTCCTTTGGAGCCAGCACGTTCATAGATGATCTGATGGAAAAATACTGTTAACGCTTGCTTTATTCTGAAATAATTAAAATTATTTCATCTAGTTTTTAATATTATAGCACCTATTTATTGATAATCGTATACATTTTATATACTTTTGTTCATAATATTGTACTACTATAGTCAAAAAATACCACAGATGTGGTATTTTTTTCAATAAACATTTTCGCATTTTTGTACGATTATGGCTGATTTGTCACTTTGTTTTTTCAAATGTAAAAGTAACACCATCCTGTTCTACCACAAGATTATCACCATCTGCCTTAAACGCAAACGTATCCTGGCTGTCACTGACTTCCACACCGTTGTCTGTTTCATCCCATTTTCCGTTGCCGCTTTCTTCATTAAATGTCACAACGGCTTTGCCGTTATCTTTCAATTCTACAGTAAATTCACTATTTAGATCCTCCATGGACAGCTCCACACCGGAATATTCCCCTTTGGTCGCTTTCCATGTCCCTACATATTTACTTCCGGACATATCTTTTCCACAACCCATCAAAACACAAACACATACAATGAGACAACTGATGAATGATACGATTCTTTTCATATTTCCTCCTATTGATAAAAGTATTATTTCTATATGTATTTTATCAATCTGGAAGGGGGTTTGTTTACCCCCATCTGGGGGATGAAAAAAAGAGCTGTTTCCAAGAACAGCTCCTTAAATTTCTATCTAAATAAAGTGATATGTGTGAAGACAACGGCCATCGAGTTGGCAACCGTCGACATCGTTTTGATAAAGATATCCAGCGCAACACCGACAACATCCTTACGAGTATCACCGACCGTATCGCCGGTTACAGCCGCTTTATGAGCCGGCGTTCCCTTTTCGCTGCCGGCAATGGCGCCACTTTCAATGTATTTCTTGGCATTATCGAATGCACCACCGGAATTTCCCATAAAGATAGCCCGTGGAATTGCACAGATTGTAGCACCGATCAGCATACCACCGACAAACTCAACACCGAATAAGAATCCACCGATAATCGGAATGACCAGAGCCAGCACCGATGGAACCAGCATCTTGCGTAAAGCCGTATTGGCAGCCATCGCAATCATCTTGTTGTAATCCGGTTTAACCGTTCCTTCCAGAACACCCGGAACGGATAACTGACGATCGCCTTCATCAGCCATCAGCTTGGCCGCATCGATCGTATTATCTGTCAGTAACGCACTGAAGTATTCAACCATGGCACCACCGATGATACCACCGGCAATAACAACGAAGCTTGCCATATTCAATACCGGTTCTTTTCCTACAGTTGCATAGTTGGATACATAAGCAACAATCAGAGATACCGTCGCAAAGGCAGCCGATCCAATGGCAAATCCTTTACCGACAGCAGCCGTTGTATTTCCGACTGCATCCAGCTTGTCTGTGATCACGCGGACCTTGGCATCCAGATGGCAGGACTCGGCAATACCACCGGCATTATCGGCAATCGGTCCGAATGCATCAATTGATACGGTTGCGCCGACAAAAGCCAGCATACCTAATGCAGATACGGCAATTCCGTAGGTTCCGCATAATTTTCCGGACAAGAACAAAGCGATACCGATCACAAGGATCGGAAGCAGACAGGACCGGGATCCTACCGCATCTCCCTTTGTGATAACAAAAGCTTCCCCTTCGTTGGCAATCTTAGCCAGATCACGGGTCGGTTTATAGTCAGTGCTTGTGTAATATTCGGTAATACTTCCGATCGCAACACCACTGATAATACCCAGTACGGAAGATAACCATGGAGATACCCATCCCAAGCGGAATGCATCGTACAAAGGAACGCGGGCGAAGATGATCATACTGGCAAAGAAGCCAAGACCAATTGTCAACCCGGCCGAGATCCATGTAGCCAGATCCAATTCCCGAGATGGATTATCCGACATCTTTTTGATGGAAGCATAGAACAAGCCGATCAGGCAGGATAATAATCCTAAACCTGCCAAAACGATCGGATAACGGATCGTCGCGTTCAGTGTCGCTTCCGTAATTCCCTTGGCGCTATTGGCAAGTGCACTATTATATACCGTTACCGCAATCATCAAAGAGGCAGCAATGGTTGCCACAAAGCTTTCCAGCAAGTCGGAACAGTTACCGGCAATATCATTGACATTGTCCCCGATAAAATCGGCGATTGTGTTCGGCACACGGCTGTCATCTTCCGGCAGATCATGACGGATCTTTCCCAGAATATCCGCTGAAATATCAGCAGCCTTTGTATAGTTACCACCGGCAACACGGTTGAACATCGCCACGATCGAGCATCCCAGGGAATACGTCGTAATTCTTGTAATACCCGGATTACATGGTAAGTTCACTAACAATCCATGGCTTTCTGCCGAGGCATCAATGCCTTTAAAGATGAGCAAGACCAGAACCAATCCCAGCAGACCCATCGCCTGTACACTTAAACCGCTGATAGAACCGCCACATAGCGCAACCTTAACCGTTTCACCGATGGAAAGGCTCTTGCGCGCTTTGTTAGCCGTACGTACGTTGGCATAGGTTGCACTCTGCATACCTAATACACATACGATGCTGCTCATCAATGCGCCGACCATTAAAGTCAGACCACTTGTCTTTTCCACAAACAAGCTGAAGATAATAGCCAAAACGATCACTACAGCGATGATAGCTTTGAACTCTGTTTTGATGAACGTATCGGCTCCATCACGAATAATACCCGCCAGTTCTTTCATGTCTTCCGTGCCTTCGCTCATTTTTTTGATACGATTATAATTCATGAATACATAGAGCATAGCCACGATACATAAAACGAGTATAATACATAAATACAACATCTTTATATCCTCCCTTTTTACATATCGATATAACAATTTCCAATCTATCGTAACACATTTTCTCTATCTTTGTCACATATTTTTCACATTATTTTTATTTTGAATTTTCAAAATTGACAATTTAAAAAAAGGGAAATTTCGATTATCATATAATTAAAGAACAACGACCGAACGGAAAGGAGACGAACATGTCAAACAAACCAAAAATAATGTATGTCGTAAAACGACTAAGTGGTGGTATTTTCACATATCTCGTTCATTTAACCGAAAGACTGATCGATAAATATGACATTGTGATTGCTTATTCCACCACACCAGAAACACCAAAAAGGTTCCGTGACTATTTCGATTCCCGGATTCCAATGTTTCGCATTAAAAACTTCTCGGAAAGCTCCAACATTCTTTCTTTTTCCGGAGCCAAAGCCGAATTGAAAGCGCTTGTGGAAGAACAGGATCCGGATATCATACATTTCCACGGGCATGGTGCCGGAAAAATCGGACGTAGAGCTCTTGAAGGATGCGGAATACCGATGTTCTATACACCGCATGGATATTTGTATCTGGCGGAGAATCATAATATTCTGACCAGAAGCATGGAACGCCGCAGCGAGGAACAAGGCGCCAAGATCGACTGTATGACCATTGCCTGCAGTAAGGGCGAATATGCGGAAACTCTGGGGTTAACCGATAATGCCACTTATGTAAACAATGGAATCGATATGGCTGAGCTGGATGAAATCGTAAGAAATGTCAAAATTGAAGACCATCCGCTGACTGTTTATACGACCGGTTTGATCAACACACAGAAAAATGCCGGATTATTTAATGAAATTGCTCACGCTATGCCGGATGTGCAATTCAAATGGATCGGTGACGGAGATCGAAAATACAAACTGACAGCACCCAATGTTCATGTAACCGGATGGTTATCCAGAGAAGATGCGATCCGGGAAGCTTATTCCTCCGATGTATTTATCCTGACCTCCTTATGGGAAGGCCTTCCGATTTCCCTGCTGGAAGCTATGTATATGCGTAAGCTCTGTGTTGTTTCCAATGTAGTCGGTTCAAGGGATGTAATCACTAACGGATTTAACGGGTTTGTCGTAGACAGCGCCGCTGCTTTTGTCAACGCCATCAACCAGATCGGTTATCCGCATGTCGAAGAAATCAAGGAGAATGCTTATCTGGATATCGTAGAAAACTACGATGTCAACAAAATGGCCATCGCATATGACCGCATTTATCAGAAAGCTCTGCATAAATAGAATGGAAAGGTCCCTAATATAGGGACTCTTTTTTGGTTCTTTGATAAAATATAGCCATGAGCCATTACGTTTACATCGTCGAATGCAGCGACGGATCGTATTATACCGGATATACAAACAACATAAAAAAACGGCTTGCAGCCCACAATACCGGAAAAGGTGCAAAATACACAAAAAGCCGACGGCCCGTGCGATTGATCTATCAGGAAGCCTTTGAACACAAAACTGACGCTTTAAAGCGTGAATACGCCATCAAGCAGCTGTCAAGAAGTGAAAAAGCCGCGCTAATACGCAAGATTTCTTGATATATCCTTATTGTTTATATTAATATGAGATTAATGAATGATAATAAAACAGGAGGTTCCATGAAGAGTTTTATCCGAAAATTTGGTATCTTTATAACCAGTCTGGCGATTTTATGCTCTATCTTTGCGGTTTCATTCAGTCAGACCCTATTTAAAGAAGATTTTATGAAAGCGCAGCTTGACAAAACCAACCTATATTCCGATATTACCATCGAAATCAAGCGCGATATGAAACAATCCATTATGGAGGACACAACATTCGGGACGGCCCTGGAATCGGTCATCGATGTATTCCTGGACACCATCATCACACAGGAAGCAATCACGAAAGAGGTAGACGCGGTCATCGATCAAATCTATGAAGGCAAGGATATCCAGATCAGCGGCGAGTATTTGACCCAGGATTATGTATCCCATATGCAGGCATTCCTGAAAGAATACAACGTTACTGCCGGTGAAAAGGAGCTGAAATCCCTCATTGACCCGATTGTACAGGAGTCATTGAAAAATGTGGTCATCAGCGATCGTGTCAAAAATGCCGTGAATCTGTTCTATCAGGCAAAACAGGCGACCGATATTGCCAAGTATGCGGCACCAGCTGTTTCCATACTGCTGATCCTGGCCATGCTGATCTTTACACAGGATAAGATAAAAAACGTTGGATTCATATTCTTATGGGCCGGTATCATTCTGGCTGTACTGATTACGCTTGGATTTGCAGCAACCGTTCTGCTGAAGCTGTATCCATCCAGTGCAACTGTAACCAGCTTCATCAACACTCTACGTGACAGTCTGATGATCGCTTATTACATTACCGCCGGCATTAGTGCCGCCTTCGGCCTGCTTCTGTTATTGATCCATTGGATCATCAAGAAAATCAGAAACCGATAATCAGGAGAATTGTCTCTCCTGATTTTTTATATGTTGTACCTCTGTTTATATGTTTAAAAACAGTAAATATTTTATGGTTTTAACTATTTTCATAAATTATTAGTTGAAAAACTCATCAAACAGGATTAATATGAAATTGTAAAGGATTGAAAGCCCTTTCAATCCATAAAACTGAATGATACCTAAGGAGATTTTGAGAGCATTGGAGGTATATGATTGTGGTTAAATCATATTTTTCTGTGCTCTTTTTTAATACAAATATCATATTTCAAAGGTATCTATCAGTTTATGTATATACGGCCAAGAAGCCCGAGGTATCCCCATGACACATAATGATTTTATCGCTTTGTTGGAGAACACTCCCGTTGTTGCCGCAATAAAAGATGATGAAGGCCTGCACCGATGTCTTGCGTCGGACATAGATATTATTTTTATACTTTATGGTGACATCATTACATTGCCATCCATCATACGAACGTTGAAGGATGCCGGAAAGGTTGCAATCGTTCATATCGATTTAATCAATGGCCTTTCTGCCAAAGAGATTACATTGGATTATCTTCATAAGAATACAGACTTAGACGGAATCATAACGACGAAAGTACATTTGATATCCCATGCCAAACAAATCGGTATGATTACGATATTACGGTATTTTCTGCTGGACAGCATAGCGATGGAAAATATCAAAGTACAAGGTAAAAAAGCCGTACAGCCGGATATTGTGGAAATCCTGCCGGGCGTTGTCGTACCGAAAGTGATCACAAAAGTAAAGATGATCAGCAAGGTTCCAATCATGGCCAGCGGATTAATCACAGAGAAAGAAGATATTATCCACGCTCTGAACAGCGGCGCAATTGCGATTTCAACGACGAACCAAAAAATGTGGTTCTCGTGAAAACATATTTACCAAATCTAATGGAAAAAAGGAGGAGAGATAATGGCAAAATATGTAATGGCATTAGATGCCGGAACAACCAGTAACAGATGTATCCTGTTTAATGAAAAAGGAGAAATGTGTTCGGTTGCTCAAAAGGAATTTACACAGTATTTTCCACAGCCGGGTTGGGTTGAGCACGATGCCAACGAAATCTGGCAGACTCAGCTATCTGTAGCTCGAAAAGCAATGCAACAGATTGGTGCTACTTATGAAGACATCGCTGCAATCGGTATCACGAACCAGCGTGAAACAACGATCGTCTGGGATAAGAAAACCGGACAACCTGTCTATCATGCCATTGTATGGCAGTGCCGTCGTACAGCTGACATGAAAGACGAACTGATTGGTAAATATCCGACCATCGCGGACGACGCATATCATAAGACCGGTCTGGTATTTGACCCTTACTTCTCGGGAACAAAGCTTCGCTGGATCCTGAATAATGTAGAAGGTGTTCGTGAAAAAGCTGAAGCCGGCGAACTGGCCTTTGGTACGGTTGACAGCTGGTTGATCTACAAATTGACAAAAGGTGCTGTACATGCAACAGATTACTCCAACGCAAGCCGTACTTTAATGTTCAACATCAATACAATGGATTGGGATGCTGAATTATGCGAGCAGCTGGAAGTTCCTATGTGCATGTTGCCGGAAGCTAAACCTTCCAGCTATATCTACGGTGAAAGCGATCCTGAATTCTTTGGTGGACCGATCAAGATTGCCGGTGTTGCCGGTGACCAGCAGGCCGCTTTATTCGGACAGACTTGCTTCGAACCAGGTATGGCTAAGAACACGTATGGTACAGGATGCTTCATGCTGATGAACATCGGTGAAAAACCGATTTATCCTAACAACGGATTATTAACAACGGTTGCCTGGGGTCTTGATGGAAAAGTTGAATACGCTCTGGAAGGATCCGTATTCGTAGCCGGTGCAGCTATCCAGTGGTTAAGAGATGAATTGAAGATTATCGATTCCTCTCCAGATAGTGAATATTTCGCAACACGTGTTAAGAATACGAATGGATGCTACGTTGTTCCTGCATTTACAGGTTTAGGTGCTCCATACTGGGATCCATATGCTCGTGGAGCGATCACAGGATTAACGCGTGGTGTTAACAAATATCATCTGATCCGTGCAACTTTGGAATCTCTGGCCTTCCAGACTAGCGATGTATTGACTGCCATGGAAGAAGGTTCCGGTGTAAAACTGAACGCTTTGAAAGTTGACGGCGGTGCTTGTAAGAATGACTTCCTGATGCAGTTCCAGTCCGACATTATCGATGCGCCGGTACATCGTCCGGTATGTGTTGAAACAACAGCTATGGGTGCCAGCTATCTGGCAGGTTTGGCTGTAGGTTTCTGGGATAGCAAACAAGACGTTATCAAGAACTGGGCATTTGATAAAGTATTCGTTCCAGGCATGGATGAAGAAACACGTAAGACGGAAATCAAAGGCTGGAAACAAGCCGTTCAAAGTACACTTGGTTGGGCTAAATAGTTTTATTATCAATCATTATTATTAAAAAAAGGGAGAAAAATTTAAGGATGGCAGGCTAGGGTCCGGTCATCCTATATGGAGGAAAATATGCAAACAAAATTAATCGCTGAATTTTTAGGAACTATGTTCCTTATCATCCTTGGTGATGGTGTATGTTGTAACGTTAATCTGAATAAATCAGGTATGAAGGGCGCTGGATCCATCCAGATCACTTTTGCCTGGGGTCTTGCGGTATTGTTGCCGGCTTATACATTCGGCGCTGCTTCCGGTGCTCATTTCAACCCGGCAGTAACAATTGGTCAATGTATTTTAGGAAACCAGCCTTGGGCTGAATTCGTTCCTTATACAATCGCTCAGATTGCCGGTGCTTTCGTAGGTGCATGCATTCTGTATATTCTGTTCAAAGATCACTTTGACGCAACAGAAGATCCGGGCACAAAACTGGGTGTATTCTCAACCGGTCCTAGCATTCCTAACGTATTCCGTAACTTCTTAAGTGAGTTTGTTGGAACATTTATTCTGGTATTCATGCTGGATGCTATCTCTCAGTCCGGTGCTGCCGGTGGATTTAACTGGTTCTTAGTTTACAGCGTAATCGTTTCGATCGGTATGTCTTTAGGTGGATTGACCGGATACGCTATTAACCCTGCCCGTGACTTAGGACCTCGTTTAGCTCACGCTGTATTACCAATCAAAGGAAAAGGCGATTCCAACTTTAGTTATGGATGGATCCCTGTTGTAGGTCCATTATGTGGTGGTATCGTAGCTTCGATCTGCTACATGGCTTTAACAAATATGGGTGTATTCTTCTAAAAAAAGAAAATACATCACTGATTCATTCAACGAATTGATATCAGAGCCAGGCATATGCGCACTTCACTGTGCCAATACCTGGCTCTTATTAAGAAAAGACACAATCATTAACTATAAATATAAATAGCACTTTTAAGCCTATTATTTTTTATTAAGATAAAATAATTCCTATATTCATTTATTAATTTTATAAATTCGTATTGGTAATATTATCTTTATTAAAATTAATGTTAATATTTCTTTGTAACGATTTTAGAAACGAAAGGAGAACAAAAACAATGATATATGATGTAATTATCATTGGAGCCGGTGTGACGGGTAGTGCTGTCGCAAGAGAACTGTCTAAATATAACACCAACGTATGTGTTATTGAAAAAGGAGAGGATGTTTGCTCCGGGACTTCCAAAGCGAATTCAGCTATTATCCATGCCGGATATGACTGCCAGCCAGGATCTGTAATGGCGAAGATGAACGTTCGCGGCAATGCGATGATGGGCGATCTTGCCAAAGATCTGGATATTCCGTTTGAACGGAATGGCTCTTTGGTTATCTGTATTTATGAAGAAGAATTTGATGGGATCAAGGATCTGTATGAACGAGGTGTCAAAAACGGCGTTCCGGATCTGAAAATTTTGAATCACGATGAGTGTCTGGCCATCGAACCGAATGTCACAGACAAAGTCGTTGGGGCTCTCTACGCGCCGACAGCCGGAATTATCTGTCCGTTTAAGCTGAATATCGCATTAGCAGAAAACGCCAACGTGAACGGCGTTGACTTCCGTTTCAATACCGAAGCTGAAGACCTGAAATGTGACGAAAACGGCATCTGGCATATCCGTACGAATAACGGAGAATACTTGACTCGATATGTCGTAAACGCTGCCGGTGTATATGCTGACAAGTTCCATAACATGGTCAGCAAAAACAAGATCCACATCCGTCCGCGTCGTGGTGACTATTTACTTCTGGATAAAACAACTGGTGGATTTGTTAAACATACGATCTTCCCGCAGCCTACAAAATTTGGTAAAGGTATCCTGGTAGCTCCTACCATTCACGGAAACACGCTGGCCGGTCCGACGGCTATCGATCTGGATGACAAAGAAGCGATTTCTACCACACAGGATGGCTTGGATCATGTAATCGAAAAAGCTACTATGAGCGTTAAAAACCTGCCTTTGCGTCAAGTCATTACTTCTTTTGCCGGTTTACGGGCCCATGAGGACAACCATGAGTTTATTTTAGGAGAAGTGGAAGATGCACCGCATTTTATCGATTGTGCAGGGATTGAATCCCCAGGATTATCCTCCTGCCCGGCTATCGGTGAATACATCGGTAACCTGTTAAGAGACAAGATGGAGCTGGGAGAAAAAGAACAGTGGATCTCTACACGTAAGGATGTTGTCGCTACTGCCGATCTTTCCATGGAAGAAAGAAATGAACTGATCAAAAAGAACCCTGCTTATGGTACGATCATCTGCCGTTGTGAATCCATTACAGAGGGAGAAATCCTGGACGCAATCCATCGACCACTGGGTGCTCGCAGTCTGGATGGTATTAAACGTCGTACCCGCGCAGGTATGGGACGTTGTCAGGCTGGTTTCTGCAGTCCACGAGTTATGGAAATTCTGCATCGTGAATTAGGCATTCCGATGGAACAGATCAAAAAGAACGACATTGGTTCTGAAATTGTGCTTGAACGTACGAAAGGAGAATCAAAATGAAACAATATGATATCGTAATCATCGGTGGTGGGCCAGCTGGCCTGGCTGCTGCTGTCGCTGCAAAAAAAGCAGGAAATGATAATATTCTGATTCTCGAACGTGATCATGAATTAGGTGGAATCTTAAATCAGTGTATTCATAATGGATTCGGTTTGCATACATTCAAAGAAGAGCTGACCGGACCGGAATATGCCTATCGCTTTATTGAACAAGTCTATGAATTGGGCATTGAATATAAGCTGAATACCATGGTTATGGATATATCAGCCGATAAAGTTGTAACAGCGATGAACCGTGAAGATGGTATGTTCCAGATTCCGGCCAAAGCCGTCATTCTGGCTATGGGATGTCGTGAACGGCCACGTGGTGCCCTTAACATTCCGGGATACCGCCCGGCTGGTATCTTCTCTGCTGGAACGGCACAGCGCCTTGTCAATATCGAAGGATATATGCCGGGTCGTGAAGTCGTTATTCTGGGATCCGGTGATATCGGATTGATCATGGCTCGTCGTATGACACTAGAAGGAGCCAAGGTGAAAGTCGTTGCCGAACTGATGCCTTACTCCGGCGGTCTGAAACGAAATATTGTCCAATGTCTGGATGATTATGGCATTCCTTTGAAACTCAGCCATACGGTTGTGGATATTGAAGGAAGAAACCATGTATCCGCTGTAACGATTGCCGAAGTTGGTCCGGATCGTCGTCCGATTCCGGGAACCGAAGAAAGATATACATGCGATACCCTGCTTCTGAGCTGTGGATTGATCCCGGAGAATGAATTATCTCGTTCTGCAGGCATCGATATGAGCAATATCACCAGTGGTCCGATCGTCAATGAATCACTGGAAACTTCCATCCCTGGTATTTTCGCATGTGGTAACGTATTGCACGTACATGACCTGGTAGACTATGTTTCCGAAGAAGCATCCAGAGCCGGTGAAAACGCCGTAAAATATATCAATGCCGGATGCAAGGTTCATGAAGGAAGCAACGATATTCAGCTGGTGGCCACTTCGGGGGCACGCTATACTGTTCCTTCTACCATCGATCCGGAGAATATGGATAAGTTATTGACTGTACGTTTCCGTGTAGGTGATGTATATAAAGATTGTTATGTAAATGTTTACTTCAATGATGAGCGCGTCATGCATAATAAAAAACGTATTATGGCGCCAGGAGAAATGGAACAGATCATTCTTCAGAAGAAAAAGATTGAAGAATACCCGGATCTGAAAACCATTACGATTAAGATTGAAAAGGATTAAGCTGGAGGACTCAATATGGAAAAAAGAGAACTTACATGTATCAACTGCCCTATGGGATGTCAGCTAACGGTAGAAATGGAAGGAAATGAAGTATTGAGCGTTTCCGGAAATACATGTCCACGTGGTGATATTTATGCTCGTAAGGAAGTTGTCAATCCGACCCGCATCGTTACATCCACTGTACGTATTATCGGTGGTGACAAAGAGCGTTGTTCTGTGAAAACTGCCAATGATATTCCTAAGGGAAAAATCTTTGAGATCATGAAAGACATTGATGCAGCCGTTGCTCAAGCTCCTGTTAAGATCGGAGATGTATTGGTAAAGAACGCAGCGGGAACCGGTGTCGATGTCATTGCGACAAGAAATATTCATCAAATTTAAATAATGGAGGCACAAGATGAAAAAAATTATCAATGCTGTGGATCAGGTTGAAAACCAAATGATCGAAGGTTTAGTAAAAGCGTATCCTGAATATGTATACAGAGTAGAAGGTTCGGATGTTTTAGCTCGTGCTCATAAAAAAGAAGGAAAAGTGGCATTGGTCAGCGGCGGTGGATCCGGACATGAACCTGCCCATGCAGGTTATGTTGGAACGGGTATGCTGGATGCAGCTGTTCCGGGTGCTGTCTTTACTTCCCCTACACCGGATCAAGTGTATGAAGCAATCCAGGCTGTAGCTACAGAGGAAGGTGTTTTACTGGTCATCAAAAACTATACAGGCGATGTTATGAACTTTGAAATGGCTGCGGATATGGCCAGAGACGAAGGCATTAAGGTAGATCAGGTTGTTGTCGGCGATGACGTAGCTGTGGATGGTTCTTTATATACAGTCGGACGTCGTGGTATTGCCGGAACTGTATTTGTACACAAAATTGCCGGCGCCAAGGCAGAAGCAGGCGCTTCTTTGGAAGAAGTAAAAGCGGTCGCTGAAAAGGTTATCGCAAATGTCCGTTCCATGAGTATGGCAATTAAGCCTTGTACAGTGCCTGCAGCCGGTACACCGGGATTTGAACTGGCTGACGATGAAATGGAAATCGGTATCGGTATCCATGGTGAACCAGGAACACATAAAGAAAAACTGCAAAAAGCCGATCAGATCGTCGATCAATTACTGGATAAGATCCTGGCAGACCTTGACTTTACTGGCAGTGATGTTGCGGTTATGATCAACGGCTGCGGTGGTACACCGTTAATGGAACTGTTTATTGTAAACAATCATGTATCCGATGTATTAAAAGAAAAGAATATCAACGTATATCGTACTTTTGTCGGTGAATACATGACAAGTATTGAAATGGAAGGTTTCTCGATCTCGTTATTAAAGCTGGATGATGAAATGAAAGAACTGCTGGATGCTACAGCTGATACACCAGCATTCAAGGTGTTATAAAACTGGGATAATTCTATGACAGATACTAAAAAATTAATTCAGCTACTCTATTCTATCTCCGATACGATTGTTGAAAACGCACAGTTTTTAACCGATCTGGATGCAGCCATCGGTGATAGTGACCACGGGATTAACTTAGCGAGAGGATTTAAAAAAGTTGAGACAGAATTGCCGGCCCTGGAAGATAAGACCATTGATGCCGTATTGAAAAAAACAGGAATGGTTCTTGTTTCTACCGTTGGTGGAGCTTCCGGTCCATTATACGGAACTGCCTTTATGAAGGCCGGTGCTGTTGTTAAAGGAAAAGCCGAAATCGATATGCATGACTTCCTTGCCATTATGGATGCGGCCATCGGTGGTGTTCAGCTGCGTGGCAAGGCTGTGGAAGGCGAAAAGACAATGCTGGATGCGATGATTCCGGCAAATAACGCCATGAAGCAGGCTTTCGATGAAGGAAAAGATGTTCATAGTGTTTTACAAGCCGGTGTAGAGGCCGCCAATAAAGGTGTGGAATATACAAAAACGATTATTGCCACCAAAGGTCGAGCCAGCTACTTAGGTGAACGTTCCATCGGACATCAAGACCCAGGGGCTACTTCCTTTACCCTTCTGTTAAATACAATTGCCAATGCTTACTAAAAGGAGCTTCCTATGATTGGAATCGTTGCGGTAAGCCACAGTCAGCAATTAGCGGAAGGTGTCATTCATCTGGCAAGTCAGATGGCACATGGTGTGCCCATGGAACCAGCCGGCGGGTTGGAAGATGGTTCGTTTGGAACCAGTTATGAGAAAATCATGGAAGCGATCGAGAAAGTCAGAGCACAAGCCAGTGATGGTGTTTTGGTCACCGTAGATCTGGGCAGTGGCGTCATGACGACGGAAATGGTCATTGAAGACCTGGATGACGAGCTCGTGCAAATGGCAGATTGTCCGATGGTGGAAGGTACTTTTGCGGCAGCTGTCAATGCTTCTAGCGAAACTGACATTTTAAAGCTGAAAGAAATAGCACAGAACACCTGGAATTTTCGAAAAAACCCATCGGCAGAATAAAAAAATCGAGCAGGTATGCAAAAGCATCCTGCTCTTTTCTATTCTCTGAACTTATCCGGCGACAAAACCAACAACCAGATACAGGATCGCCGCGATGATCCCACACGTCAATGCATATGGCAGCTGTGTCTGCACATGATCAATATGATCACTGGCTGCACCGGTGGACGACAACACCGTTGTATCCGAAACCGGCGAACAATGGTCGCCAAACACACCGCCTCCGGCTACCGCCGCAAAACAGGCACATACCAATGTTGTCACCGCACCATCGGAATATGCAAAAGCCAATGGCAAAGCAATCGGCATACAGATTGCGAAGGTTCCCCAGCTCGATCCTGTAGCAAAAGCCATGATACCGGAAATCAAGAATATAATGACCGGTAACAACTGCGGAGATAAGAATCCTTCACACAGCGATACAATATAGTTGGCAGTTCCCATATCCCTGCTCAAGGCATTGATGGAATACGCCAAAGCCAGCAGCATGATTGCCGGCACAGCCCCTTTGACCCCTTGTGTCATCGTATCCATCACTTCTTTAAATGGAATTCCCTGAATCAGCATACTGATGGTCATGAAAATAATCACAAACAAGAAGGCTTCCATCGTTTTTGCTGAACCCATCGTAACATAGGTGCCAAGGGCAATAGCGATAATCAACAGTACCGGTAATATAAAATTAAGGAATACCCGCGGTTGAAATCCATCATAAGCCTCCATTTCGGTAAGCTCCTTGCCAATCAAAGGAACGGCTCCGTCTCGCAATACCTTTCCTTCTTCGATTGCTCTTTTCTCCGCCTTTTTCATCGGGCCAAAATCTTTGATAATTCCCGAGCCGATCAGACCGACGAAAACAACCGCAATAATCGCGTAGAAATTGAAAGGAATCGCTCTTAAAAACAGTCTGGCTCCATCCTCTTCCGTTACAATCGATCCAATACCTACAGCTAACCCGCTCAAGTAAGCTGCCCAGCCGGTAATCGGTACCAGCACACTGACAGGCGCTGAAGTAGAGTCGGCAATATACGCAAGCTTTTCTCTTGATACTTTCACCTTATCCGTAATACTTCGCATCGTCGTACCCACAAACAAAGGACTGAAGGAATCACTGAAATATACAAACATCCCTAACACCCAGGCCATCAGCTGTGCTCCTTTTCGAGTCAGATTCCGGTCATGGATCTTCATGGAAAAGCTTTGAATAGCCCCGGTTTTTTGAAAATAAGCAACAATGATCGCGATGAAGGTATTCAGCAGCATCACCCATGAAAAACTGGTGGTTCCCAAGCTTTCTTTTAATAAGGTCGGCAAGCCCAACAAGCCCTGCCCCGCCATCAATGTACCAATCAAACAAGCAATGGTCAGAGAAATCACCGTATTCTTTGTCCAAAAAGACAATATAATTGCAATAAGGGGTGGGATTATTGAGATAAATCCCATCGTTGTAGACGCATCCATAAATCTCCTCCTATTATTTTAGTTATACTTAATATTATCGAAATATGAATTCTTCGTCAACTGCAGGTTCATTGATGATTATCTGGTTTCATGATATGATAATTAAGCAATAATTAATTATCAGCAGGAGGTTCTTATGCGATTTGGAATACTGAAAGATATAAAACCGGGAGAATACCGTGTCATCTGTACACCTGTAGAGGTAAAGAGTATTGTAGCAGCCGGGCATGAAGTATGGGCCCAGAAAGATTGTGGAAAAGCCGCCGGTTTTTCCAATGAGGCATATGCACAGGCGGGTGCCAAAATGATCGACACTGCGAAAGAAATCTATGCTCATTGTGATATGGTCGCTAAAGTCAAAGAATTTATGGAGCCTGAATATTCCATGATCCGGGAAAACCAGATTATTCTGGGATGCATTCATCCGGCAGGTCACCCGGAAGAAGTACAAGCTTTATTAGACAGCCGATGCATTGCGTTTACAGCAGAAGATGCGCATCGCTATGGTTCTCCAAACTGCGAAGCTGCAGGAAAACAAGGGGCTTTGTTCGGGATGGAATCCATGCTGACCATAAACGGTGGAAAAGGAAAATATGTAGGTGGGTTTGCCGGTGCCCCCGGAATGAATGTTGTCATTATGGGAGCAGGCACAGTCGGGCAAGGGGCTCTGCAGGTTTTACATGCCTTAGGTGCCAAATGTACCGTTATGGATATCAACGTAGGTGTCCTTCGAACCTTGTCTAATCAGTACAAAGGCAGTATCGATACCATGTTCTGCAACCAGCAGACCATTGCGTCCATCCTTCCGAAAACAGATATGATCCTAAATTGTGTGAAGTGGCCAAAAGAAAGAAAAGACTTCTTGATCACCAAGGAAATGTTGAAACTGATGGAGCCTGGTTCGGTTCTGGTTGATATTTCCAACGATGATCCGGGAGCCATTGAAAGCAGCCATGAAACACATCATGATGATCCGAGATATGTAGTCAATGGTGTTGTTCACTACTGTGTCAGTAACATTCCGGGCGCTGTAGCCAATTCTACTTCTGTTGCCTATGCAGCTGAAATGC
Organism: Erysipelotrichaceae bacterium; assembly: GCA_040266995.1. Classification (GTDB taxonomy): domain Bacteria; phylum Bacillota_I; class Bacilli_A; order Erysipelotrichales; family Erysipelotrichaceae; genus UBA4312. The sequence goes on from JAWRHV010000023.1 coordinate 122,407, forward strand.
TTCCGATGATACTGTCCATTCTGAATGAAGGTGTCAAAACAACCTGTATCAAAGATGGTTTCTACCGACGGGCATTGACCTGCTATCAAGGATATCTGACCCATGAGGAAACCAGTGCCTTGCAGCAAAGACCTTGGGTACGTCCGGAAACCCTTCTTGATATTGAAGATGAAAAACTGGATCCGGCCCCATCCGCAACTGTTACTCGATCCAATCAATTTTATCCGGAATTTGACAGATAAAAAACAAACACAGGCTCGTTATCAAAGCCTGTGTTTTTATTAAGCCGTTTTCCCATCGGCTGTGGCAATAGAGTCATGCGTGCATATACGGGTGCTCTTCATGCTCTTATCGGTTTATGCGCAGGATTCTGCCAATGCTTTTCCTAATTCATATACCTTCTTACATTCCTGAGGGAATATTGTTTCATGACGTTCCTGTTTATGCTTCGCATCAAAATACCAGGGTCAGTCTGTCTTACTATAATCTTTTAATTGACGTGTATCACCGCTGATAAAGATTTCCGTAGGCCCCACAAATCCATTAAACACCTTCTGATACTCGTCCATCAAGTCGCGATACACGGGATCCGGTGCATTGCCGGTCATGATCAACTGGCAGCTTCCGTCAAAAGGGTATCTGTATTCCATCCTTTTCTTGGTCCCGCATTGACAACCACAATGTTCTTATGCATCCGCATTTCTCCTGTCTATCTTCTTTTTGAGCTCTATCCCCTTTTGAAACGCAAGACCTGCAGTATTTCCCAAACAGAGGTAACGCAGCTGCTCTTCATCATAGATTAATGGTTTTAGCTTTTCCAAAACGACCTTTCCTCTTTCATCTAATATCGAAGCATCGGCTATGATGCGTTTTACTTCCCCTGTAATCTGCATATGGCTTCCAATCGTCACAATATGGATGACCTCGCATTCTAAATTGAGAAGAAGCTGGTCGATGACCGGAGCATCCACACATTTGGCCGGCTTCGTTGTAAAGCCGATGTTGGCAAGCTTATCTGTTTTGTATCCCGTTTCTACACCTAGATAATCTGCTTCCTTTAATTGATCTGTGGAAGGAAAGCCCAGGACAAATGCCTTTTTTGACAATAAGTTCTGCAATGTTTTTCTTCGTTGTGAAGCATTGATCGCGATTGTGACACAAGGTGGCTGATGACTGCTGACCATATAAAAAGCCAGAGTACAGGCATCGGCTCGACCTTCCTTGTCATAAGCAGAAACAACCACGGTTTCTGTCGGTGCTACCAAGGCATGCAGTCTCACTTCTTTCTTTATCATATGTATTCCTCCTTATTCGCTACATTAAGAATATCAAAAGAAAGGGCAACCGTATTCTTTCCTGCCCAACCTCATCCTTAAAAAAGAAAGTGCTTTGTATGCACTTTCTGAAAACGTCTAAAGTGTATAGGCCAGCTGCAGTGCTTCCCGTGTCGCATTTTGGAAATTGCTGATTCCGTTTTCTCCGATCCGATATACATCAAACCCCTCTTGGATCAGCTGCTCATACAATGGACCGCTGACTTTTTTCTGACCGGCACAATGGATGGCCATATCTATGTCAATGCACGCATCTTTTCCATCGGCATCCTTATAGAAAATTTTGTCTTTATCAATTTTGATCACTTTGACAGATGTGAGAATTGTCGCCATCGATCCAAGCTGTGCTTTCAACATTTCTGAATGGATCAAACCACCATGACCGCATACATCGGGCAGCGTTTCCAAAATGGTTACCTCAGATCCTTCCAAGGCGATGCGATGTGCCAGTTCACAACCGGCAACACCACCACCGATCACAGCCACCTTTTTCCCTTGACCGACTTCGACCTTTCGACGAATAACCCGGTCGCCTCTGACCGTATTCTCAATCCCATCAATCGCAGGTTCCGCAAATTCACAACCCATAGCCAGCACAACGTGATCCGGGTGCAAAGAGCGGATCTGCTCCATATCGGCTTCCCTCTGCAGACGAACGTCTATTTTCTGTCTTTCGACTTCGCCTTTAAACCAATCCAAAGCCTGACGGACTTCTTTTTTAAACGGTGTCATCCCGGCCAGGATCATCTGTCCGCCCAGTTGTTCGGATTTTTCCAGCAATATAACATTATGCCCTTGTTTCTTGGAAATGATTGAATACTGCATACCAGCTATACCGCCTCCGACGACCACAATGGTTTTTGGCTGAGCGGATGCTGCCACTACATTTTCATTGTAAAGATCTTCAACGCCGACGTAAGGATTGATGACGCAGCGAATACCACTGTCCGCAAAGGACATTCTTTCCATACATCCTTCTAGGCAGTTCAAACAAGTTCGGATCGTTTCTTCTTTTCCCATCAAAATCTTATTCGGCCATTCCGGATCACAGATCATCTGACGGCCGATCACGACCAGATCCGCTTGGTTTGTATCAATGATCTGCGCACATATTTCCGGTGTTCTCAATTTACCGACGATAGCCACAGGAATATTCACAGCTTTTTTAATGGCTTCACTGATATAGGTATATGGAGCTTCTTGCGAATACTGTGTCGGTACAACTTCGGCAAACTCGTAGAAGCCGACAGAAATGTTGAGCATATCAATACCGCATTCTTCGGCCATCTTACAAATTTCAACAGCGGATCCAACGGTATTTCCTTGTGGGAAATCTACGGCACCAAGTCGTAATCCGATAATGAATGGCCGTCCGCATTTTTCCCGAATGCCTTCTGCGATTTCCCGAATGATCCGAAACCGGTTTTCTAGAGAGCCTCCATATTCATCGGTCCGCTTATTCCAGGCAGGATTAATAAATTGATTCAGAAGATACATGTGGGCAGCATGAATTTCAATTCCATCGTATCTGGCGTTTTTTGCGTTCACCGCTGATGTGATAAAATCATCCACTACCTTCTTGATTTCTTCCTTTGTCATGGCCCGAGCTCCGTTCCCATCGCTGCTTGAAACATTTTCAGCGCCGTAGGTATACTCAGAATGTGCCAAAAAACCACCATGATGCAGCTGTATGATGATCTTAGCTCCAAATGCATGGACAGAATCGGTAATGTCAAACAAGTCAGCAACCGTCACTGGATCGTTGATGCGGATCTGCCGATCGGATATCTTTCCTTCCGGCCAGGACACAGATGCTGCTTCCTGTATGATCAGACCCACGCCTCCTTTGGCCCGATTTCTAAGATACTGCACCATCTTTCGTTCCGGTGTTCCATTGAAAGACGAAAAATTCGTTACCATTGGAGGCATCACAATGCGGTTTTTTACCGGGATCCCCCCTATTGTAATCGGTTGAAATAACGCTTTTACATTCTCCTTCATGATATTCTCCTTTTTTTATGGTATCTTTACTTTTATTATAGGTTTTTAATCTTTCTTTAAATAATTAACAATTGTGAAGTATTGTATACAAGTATACAATATGAGTAACTTATATACTTGGAGAACAGAACCATGAATACCAAAAAAATGCTGTTTCAGGCCATTGAAAAACTCGTTGGCCAAAAACAATTTTCAAAGATTACCGTTCAGGATATTCTGGATGAAGCCGAGGTTTCCAGGCGTACATTCTATAAGTATTTTCATGATAAATACGACTTGGCCAATTCCTTCTATGAGAACTATGTAACCAATCAGATCCTGATCCACTATGATGGTTCCAACTGGAGAGAACTTCTGATACAGATTTATGTCTTCCTATTAAATAACCGGGATTTTTTCCAAGAAATCAATAGGTTTCAAGGTCAGGGGTCTTTTTTTTCTTTTCTGGTTGATTACTCCTATCATTTTTATTCGGATGTCTATAAACACAACATGAAGATCGATACACTGTCAGAGCAAGATTCCTACCGCATTTGGTACGTTGTAGGGGGTAATATATTTCTTTTGAATCAATGGATGAACCGGGGATATGTGCAAAAGCCGGATCAAATGGCGGATTTATTACTGGAATCGATGCCGGATGTCTTCTACCGGTACCTTGACTGATTAAAAGATGCCTTCTATATTTTGCCGGAATATCCTTGCAATCCTGTATACATCATCGGTAAAATAGAGAAAGAGAAAGGATGGATTCGTTATGAATGATAAATGGAAAACAATACTATCTTTATTTCTTTTGGTCCCATGTATGTTTCTTTGGACTATCGCCCCTGTGCATGCAGAAGATGGGCAGGAGGATGAAGATCCGGTTGTTGGATTTACGTCTGGGAACTATGATAATTTTGCAGACAACCAGATTGATGCCAGCATATCCAACTTAAAAAATAAACGAACTATGATCGTTTCCGTTGTTACGACCAATGCTTCACCGATCCAGAGCATCGAAGAAGCAGCTGGTAAGAGAATGGGCATCATTCCGGAAGCCAATAAAAAGGGAACCGTTTTTGGTATGGAGCAATTAAGCGAAGTGGTGGATGTTGAAACCGTAGAATACGGTTCCTATGCCGATGCGGTAAACGCTCTGTATAATGGAGAGGTCGACATGCTGCTGATTGGTGAAACCGATCGAGGTGTGATCCATGATGAAGGTTCGAGTACGTTTAATTCAGACACTCGCATCTTGTACCAGGCTTCTTACCAAACCGATCGTGATACCACGGTTTCTCCATCGAACGACAAAGTGGATATGACCAGTGAGCCATTCGTTATCTTCATCAGTGGAAATGATAATTACGGTGGTCTGGATACAACCGCAAAATCCGATTCCAATACAGTGGTAGCAGTCAATCCGATTACCAAGAAAATCGTACTGGTCAGCATTCCACGTGACTATTACGAACCTGTATCCTGTGCTTCCGATGCAGGTGGTGGATGTCCGGCCGGTCAGAACGATAAACTGACTCACTCCGGTATGTATGGTGTCCATACCACTGCACAGACGATTGAAGACTTTTTGGGCGTCAATATCAATTATACAATTCGTGTAAACTTCTCCAGTCTGGCAAACCTGGTTGATGTATTGGATGGCATCAATGTGAATGTGCCGGAGGGCATGGAAGTCGATACGTTCTATTCGAACGATCACGTAGAAGGAGTACAGGCTGGCGTTAACCATTTGGATGGAGAACGGGCTTTGGCCTTTGCGCGGGAGCGTCACGCCTATGAAGAAGGCGATCTGCAAAGGATCAAAAACCAGCAGATGGTATTAGAAGCTTTGATCAGAAGGCTTTGTGATCCGGCTACGGTATTCAAATATGGTGAAGTCGTAGATGCGATCAACGATACCTTTGAAACCGATATGTCTTATGAAGAAATGCTGTCCTTTGTACAGTTCGAATTAGCCGAACAACCGGACTGGCAGTTTGAAAGCTATGCTTTGACAGGCAGCAGCACAATGGCCAGCTGTGCCAGCATCTCACAGGAAGCTTCGGTTGTTATGCCGGATGAAGCATCCATACAACAAGCCAAAGATAAGTTATTGGCAAATCTGGAAGGCTAAATAAATAAGACCCGGATCTTTAAACGGATCCGGGTTTTCTTATTGTCTGTCAATGTTAATCATTTTCATGAATGCTCACACAGGCGGCCAGCGATAAGTATGTATTTTCAGGAGGTTCACTACGTCCGGTAATCGCAATCGGTACTTTTGCTCCTGCGATAATACCACAGCCGGTGGCATGTAGATTGACATACCAATCCTTGACTAACAGGTTTCCTGCAATCAGACTTGGTACCACAATACCGTCAAATTCTCCACAGTATGGACAGCTGTAGTTTTTCAGACGGGCAGCCTCTTTACTGATGATCAAGTCAAAGGAGATAGGTCCTACCAGATTGCAGTCGGCAATCGGTTCTTCCATATGATCTTTTACGATTGTCTGTGCTTCTACTGTATCTTTCATGTGAAAGCTCGGTTTTTCCACAAGTGACAACATCGCAATATTCGGTTTTTGAATACCGATTGCGTTTAGTACCCGCACCATGTTCTGTACTACTTTTTTCTTCTGTTCCATGGAAGGCGTTATCAATAAAGTAACATCCGAAATTGCCAGCAGGCGATCGTATTCCGGTAATGCCATAATATTGATCTGTGTTAGTATACAGTCCTCACGTACCAGGTGATTTCTCGGGTTCAAGATCGGCATCAGGAAATCACGTGTCTGTGTATTTCCACGTAGAAGGATATCTGCATGACCGGCTTCAATCATTTCAATGCTGTACTGTACCACGTTTGCGTTATCATAAACGGAATGCAGTTCATAATCACGATCCTGGAAACCTAATCGCTCCACCATCTCCTGTACACGTGGTTCTTTACCGACCAGGATCGGCTTCACAAAACCGGCATCGGCAGCCATAAACAGGCCCTTTACCATATTTTCATTATCCGCACCGGCTAATACGACTCGTTTCGGTTCTTTAATATTTTTTGCCTGTTCCACCAGGGCATCAAAAACTTTATTTTTATTATTTGTCATATTCATTTCCTCCTACAACAATCCACCAATTGCTACAAACAACGGAGCAAACACCAAAGAAACAACGGTCATCAGCTTAATCAGAATGTTGATTGAAGGACCGGATGTATCTTTAAATGGGTCACCGACTGTATCCCCTACGACAGCCGCTATATGAGCATCACTGCCCTTGCCACCATGATTTCCATCTTCGATGTACTTCTTTGCGTTATCCCATGCACCACCGGCATTGGACATATAAATTGCCATCATAACACCGGTAATCAATGCACCGGCTAATAATCCACCTAAAGCAGACGGGCCTAACAGAACACCGATCAGGATCGGCGCAAGCACAGCCATGATACCCGGAAGCATCATCTCTTTCAAGGCTGCCTGCGTGGAAATAGCCACACACGATTTATAATCTGGTTTTCCTGTACCTTCAAGGATACCATCAATCGTACGGAACTGGCGACGTACTTCTTCAATCATTTTATAAGCAGCTTTCGATACGGAATCCATTGTCATGGCGGAGAACAAGAATGGAAGCATACCTCCGATAAACAATCCGACAATGACCTTATGATCCAGCAAGTTGATTCCTTCGTTAAAGAGGTTCACAGCCTGGGCATAAGAAACAAATAGAGCCAGGGCTGTTAAAGCAGCCGATCCAATGGCAAATCCTTTTCCCATAGCAGCGGTTGTATTTCCTACCGCATCCAGTTTATCGGTAATCTTACGCACAGAGGATGGCAAACCGCTCATCTCTGCAATACCACCGGCATTATCGGCAATCGGTCCATACGCATCGACCGCTACCGTGATTCCGGTCGTGGATAACATGCCGACAGCCGCCAGGGCAATGCCGTACAGGCCGGCAAACTGATAAGCCCCCAGGATCCCAATCGCAATCAAGATGATCGGAATAGCGGTGGACTGCATACCGACTGCCAGACCACTGATTACCGTCGTAGCCGGGCCGGTTTCCGACTGCTGCGCAATCTTTTTAACAAACCGATAGTCACCGGAAGTATAGACTTCTGTAATATATCCAATTAATAGACCTACAACCAGACCGAACACGATCGCAATGGCCGGGTTAAAACTGTCGAAAAAACCTTTACTTAACACAATACATCCAATCAATACAATGACAGCCGCGCTGTAGCTTCCCGCTTTTAAGGCTTTATGTGGATTGGCGTTCTCATCTCCCTTAACAAAGAAACATCCAATGATGGAAGCACCAACACCCAGAGCAGCAATAATCAGCGGAAATACTGCGCCTGTCACACCAAAGGAAACAACACCCAGGGTAATCGCTGAAACAAGGGATCCTACATAAGATTCAAACAAGTCAGCTCCCATTCCGGCTACGTCACCAACATTATCTCCGACATTATCCGCAATGGTTGCCGGATTCCGTGGATCATCCTCCGGAATACCAGCTTCTACTTTACCTACCAGGTCAGCACCGACATCGGCAGCCTTTGTATAAATACCACCACCAACACGGGCAAACAAAGCAATCGAACTAGCTCCCAAAGAGAAACCGGACAACACCTCCGGATTCTGTGTCAGAATGTATACCATGCTGACGCCGAATAAACCGAAGCCGGCAACACACATTCCCATGACAGCTCCTCCGCTGAAGGCTGTAGACAAGGCTTTGTTCATACCACTGTCTTTTGCAGCCGCGGCTGTACGGACATTTGCCTTAGTGGCAACATCCATTCCGATATAACCAGCACCGGTTGAGAAAAGAGCACCAGCCAGGAAACAGACAGCCGACAACCAGCCGATGCCGACACCGATCAGAACAAACAGAACAATAACGAAAATGACCAGAATCTTGTATTCCGCAACCAGGAAGGATTTTGCTCCTTCGTGAATAAAGGACGCTATTTCTTTCATCCGGGCTGTCCCGGCATCTTGTTTCGATACCTTCTGAATCAAATAAAACGCAAACAACAATCCACAAACACCTAATACAGGGGCTAAGTACAATAGATTTTCCATTCGACCTCCTAAACATTAACTACATACTTAAACGCAAGCACAGAAAGAACAATGTTATATCTCTTTTATAACGTTATTATATTTCTATAACATTTGTTTTTCAAGTATTAATTAACTATTTTCAACAAAAAGAGAGGTCTTCTGTTCCCTTTCCAAATAAAAAACCAGGGATCCCTGGTTTTAGCGTAGATCGATCTGGCACATTTTCATGGTTGTCAAAGCAGCCTGATGGCTTTCCGGAGTCACACCGGCACAGCAGGACGGATCTACATAAATCGGTGTTTCATACAAAGCGGCTTTTAATAAAAGCGCATTGGAAACCACACAAATATCTGTACACAATCCGATGATTTCAATTTCCAAAGGCTCTGTTTCGGCCAGCTTCTTTATTTCTTTTACCAATCGCTCCGATCCGAAAGTCGGTTTTTCAATAATTGTCGCATCCACTTCCTGTAGTGCTTCCTGTATGCGATCATTGAGCTGCCATCCATGGGTGGATCTTACACAATGAACGACCGGTAAATGTTTTCCCTCCGCTGTTTCCATATAGTTTTCTGCATGTGTATCCATGGTCGCAAACACAACGCTTCCCTTATAAGATCGGATCTTTTGCACACAGGCTTCTACTATGTCTACAGCTTCCTTTGTTCCTAATGCTTCATCGATAAAATCATTCTGTAAATCGATGGCTACTAATACTTTTTTCATTATTCCACTCCTATTTCAAATATCACTACACGTTCTCTGTCATCACTTTGCGCAAACAAATCCTGGCAATCGATCTCATCAACGAACCGCATCTCCCCGGTGGTAAACAAAGTCACCAGATAAGCCGGAGAAGGATAGTAGAAGAAGAGTTTTACATCCCGAGGGTTAGCATACCATGATGCGATGATCTGCGCTAATACGGGCTTTAAAATATCGTAGGAGAAGGGATTGAAGAAGAAAAAGGCATCTTCATCGGTAATCTTTGTTTTTTCGGCATATTCACAGACAAACCGCACATTCTCTTTCTTATCAAAATGCAACCGGTTCGCCTCGGCTGCTTCAATCATCTCCCGCGAAAAATCTATCCCCTTGGTTTGGCAATGAACCTGATCGGCCAAAAAGAAACACACTCTTCCTTTTCCGCATCCGTAATCAAGGACACGGCTTTGCGAAGAAATATAACCACTTTGTTTCAAACGGGTCAGCACTTCATAGGGAGTCGGTTCATAACGAAAGTAATCATCGTCCTCCTGTTTGTCATACAGACCCATGGTGTTTATATGCAGCTGGTGATCCCATTTCCTATCAGATTTTTTTAATCGTAACGGATATTTCATAGCTATAGTGTATCAAAATTATTCCAATATTTTTAGAAACATCATTTTTTTAATTCAGAATATTGTATAATTAGAGTTAGTAATAAACAAGGAGGATTCATTTCATGGAATGGAAAAATTTTGACACATTGACTACTTGTGCCAAGCTGGAAGAGCTGAAAGGTTCTGTAGACATCAAAAAAGCAATGGCCGGTGAAAATGGAGCAAAGCGTGTAAAGGAATACTGTATTCCAATGTCAAACGGACTCGTATATAACTTTGCCTCCAAACAAGTCGATGATAAAATTCTGGATGTTCTTCAGGAACTGGCTGATGAATCTGCATTAACAGAAAAATATGCAGCCTTATACAACGGTGATATTATCAATACCGGTGAAAAACGTCTTGTTCTGCATCAGCTGGCTCGTGGACAATTAGGTGAAGATGTTGTCGTGGACGGCGTTAATAAACGTGAGTTCTTTGCGCAACAACAAAAACGTTATTCGGAATTTGCCAACAAAGTACATAATGGTGAAATTTTGAATGAAAATGGTGAAAAATATACAACAGCCTGTCAGATTGGTATCGGTGGCTCCGATTTAGGTCCGCGTGCCTTATATTTAAGTCTGGAAAACTGGGCTAAAACCAATAATAAATTAAAAATGGAAGCCAAATTCATCAGTAACGTTGACCCGGATGATGCTTCCTCTGTATTGGCTTCTCTTGATGTAGCCCATACGATCTTTACTGTTGTTTCCAAATCAGGAACAACGTTGGAAACATTGACCAACGAAGCCTTTGTAAAAGATGCTATCAAGAAAGCCGGTTGCGATGTTGCCAAACACATGGTCGCTGTAACCAGTGAGACTTCTCCTTTAGCAGGAAACCCTGAATATATGGATTCCTTCTATATGGATGACTTTATTGGTGGTCGTTTCTCCTCCAGTTCTTCTGTAGGTGGTGTAATCTTATCTTTGGCGTTCGGACCGGAAGTATTTGATGAGATCCTGCAGGGAGCGCATGATGCCGATATCCTGGCAAAGAATGCCAATATTAAAGAAAACCCTGCTTTATGCGATGCCTTGATCGGTGTATACGAAAGAAGCTTCTTAGGCTACAATACAACCGCAGTGCTTCCATATTCCCAGGCATTAAGCCGTTTCCCTGCTCATTTACAGCAGCTGGATATGGAATCCAACGGTAAGAGCGTAAACCGCTATGGCGAACCGATCAACTATAAGACCGGACCGATCATCTTCGGTGAACCGGGAACAAACGGACAACATTCTTTCTACCAGTTGATGCATCAAGGAACAGAAATCATTCCATTACAGTTCATGGGCTTCAAAAAGAGCCAGATGGAAAACGATGTAATCATCGAAGGTACAAGCAGCCAGCAGAAACTGAGCGCCAACGTAGCGGCCCAGATTATGGCCTTTGCGTGTGGTAAAGATGATGACAACAAGAATAAATTCTTCGCCGGAGGAAGACCTTCCAGCATTATCGTAGGCGATCAGTTAACACCAAAAGCTGTCGGCGCTATTTTAGCTCATTTCGAGAACAAAGTAATGTTCCAGGGCTTCGTATGGAATATCAACAGCTTCGACCAGGAAGGTGTACAGCTTGGTAAAGTACTCGCCAAGAAAGTATTGGCGAAAGATACCGATGGTGCTTTAGCTGCCTACAGTGATTTATTATCCATTTTCTAACATATAAAAAAGGGACGCACGTCCCTTTTTCAATGTTCTCTGTTTCGCATCAGATACAAGCCTTCTTTACCGGTACAGTGTTCCACACGAATTTCCACACAGGCGACCGGTGCCCATTCTTCTTTAATATTGGCATCCACCGCCTGATGATCCGCTATATATTTATAACCAAAAGCCTGCAGCGCTTTATATACATCTTCTCTTTCTTTTTCCTTGTCCATTATACGGGCACGGCCAAACACAATGACACTTCGATAATTTGTGGCCAATTTCTCTTCGTTGATATCGTCTTTGTCGATCACACAAAACGATACTTTGTCACTTCTTTGAATCGCATCGATCTTGTGGCCGGTCATAGCGCAATGAAAATAGATTTTCTTATTCTCATATACATAGTTCACCGGTACAGTATATGGATACCCGTCATCTCCCTGGACAGCCAATATGCCTGTTTTCCCGTTTTTTAAGATCTCTTCATTTTCTGTTTCCGGCAAAAGCTGTCTTTTTCTTCTCATTTCTCGAAACATCGTTGATCCTCCCTTTTATTGGTTTCTCTCATTCAGCCATTCTTTGATTTCCATAAAACCATCGGCTAATTTCCGTTTTGGAAATGCATGTGAAATATGGGAATCGTGATATTTCTTTAACCGCTCCATGCTGTTTTGGAACATTTCCAGTTGTTCTGACATCTCCGGATGTTCCTTCATCCAGTTTTCAAACTCGACAAGAGACTGCAGTCTACGCTGACAAAACAGATTCCATTCATTCACAAGACGCTGACGTTGCTTTTCCAAATGCCGCTGTCTCTGATCCATTTCATCCAGTTTGGCAAAAATTTCCTTCTCATAGCTTTTCTGTACAGCTTCCATGGAAGTCTGGACAATTTCCAATATATGTTTTCGACGGAATAATTCCATCACGGTAAAGATGATATCCGTCATAAACACGACCGAAAAAACCCCAATGATTTTCTCCAATGTCAAAAAAGGAAAGGAGTGGATTATTTCAGCAGTCAAAGGATGTACAAAATAAACGACAAACACGCTCATGATACCGAACAGAGAAGAATTTAAAAGACATACTCTTCCGTTCAGATTGTACTTCCGATGGGAATAATCCCACCAACGCATATGAAAGATTTCCTCCATGGCCCAGCTGGTAAAGTATTCCAAAACACTGGTCAGAACAAACCCACCTAAAAACACAAGAATCGGCATTGACTGAAAACGGATGAGTATATAAACCGCTATCATGGCGCCAAAGCCGTAGATTGGAATATATGGGCCGTAACAGAAACCTCGATTGATGAAATGTTTAGAGGGAACACTGACATAAGTACTTTCACATACCCATCCCAGGATCGAATATATGATAAAAAAGGCATAGGCATAAATCCACGCTTTCATTGCCTAAGCCTCCTTATTCTGCGCATTTAGACGCGCATTAGCCATCATAAGACGGATCCGGTTTTCCTGATTTACTTTCGAAGCACTTGGATCATAATCGATTGGTGCAATATTGACCTGTGGGAATTCTTCCTTAATCTTTTTGGTCATTCCTTTTGCGACAATGTGATTTGGCAGACAGCCAAAAGGCTGACACATGATCACATTATCCACACCGGATTTCACCAGAGAAACGACTTCACTGGTCAACAGCCAGCCTTCCCCCATTTTTACACCCGGATCGATAAATGGTTTTCCGTTTCGGATCACTTCCGCAAAATCATCCGGTTCCGTAAACGTACCATCCTTCTTGACGGCATCCCGGAACGTCTTCTGCATGCGCATGATGACATCTTTAGCCATCTGGTAAACTGGTTTTGTTTTGGAATGCATATGATAATAACGATAGTCAATCAGTCCGTTTTCAATCGTATATAGCGCAAAATCCATCACACCAGACAATACCGGTTCAAATCCTTCCTGGATCAGATAATCCTCCAGATGCTGGTTGCCCAATGGTGAATACTTCATATAAATTTCACCGACGATCCCAACCCGGATCTTCTTTTCTTTGGTCCTCGGGATTGCTTTCATGCGTTCGATCATATCCTTGTATATCTTCTTGGATTTACGATACTGACCCGTTGAGAACATGCCTACAATTTCCTGCGCTATTTCATCCACAACCTGATCCGTTTGACCGGCATGGAGCTCATAGGGCTTCACTTGGTTTTTCAACCACATCAGCGCATCCCCATATAGAGCTGCATAGACAATACGCAAGAGCAGAGGCAGAGTAAAATCAATGCCGCTGTCTTTTTCCAATCCCGACAAGTTGGCCGACAAACAAGGAATAAAATCCCAGTTCTCCTGCTCCAGAGCCTTTCGCATCAGCGACAAATAATTGCTGGCCCGACAGCCGCCAGCTGTCTGGGTCATAGCCAGCACGACATGATGAAGGTCATATTTACCACTTTTGAGTGCATCCATAAACTGGCCAATTGTCAATAAAGCCGGATAGCACATATCATTATGCACATGGGCCAGACCTTCCTGACGAATGTTATCGTTATCGGTCTGCAGCACCTCTAATTTATACCCGCTCATTTCAAAAACGGGAACAATGAATTTAAAATGGATCGGAAGCATGCTGGGAACCAGAATCAGATGTGTATCTTTCATTTCCGGTGAAAATTTAGTATACATATTCTTCCTCCCGTTTTAATCCTTCCTCTTTTTCTTCGATTGCACCTTTCAAGGAACGCAGACGGATCCGAATTGCCCCAAGGTTATCAATCTCATCAATTTTTATTTGTGTATAGAATTTATTGGATCGCTTTAAAATCTGTTTGACTTCATCGGTTGTCACGGCATCCAGTCCACATCCAAAGCTGACAAGCTGGATCAGATGCATATCATCGTGCTTGCAGACATAGTGTGCAGCCTGGTATAGACGTGCATGGTATGTCCATTGATTTAATACATTGACACGATGTGGTTTTTGTTTCGGTACACTTTCCTCACTGACAACCACAAAGCCAAGCGATGTCAACAACTGGTTGATCTGGTGATTGATCAACGGATCCAAATGGTATGGACGGCCACAAAGTACCGCAATCGGATGATGATGGATCCTTGCGTATTGTACACATTGGTCATGATAAACGTGCAACCGTTCCATAAAGTCGTTATACGCATTTATGCCCGCCCGCATCGCAATGCGGATATCTTTCGTCTTCCATTCGATACCAGCTCTTTCAAAGTGCATCTGGACAGCCCTGGCAAATGTTTTTTCATCATCAAAGCTTAAGAATGGTGAAATGAAATGAATGGACTGCAGGTCCATATTACTTTCGATCACCTGCGGATAATAGGCGACGATCGGACAATTATAATGATTGTCAGACTGGTTTTCATCGATATTATAAGTCATACATGGATAAAAGATATCCTTGATTCCATCATCCATCAGCTGTTGAATGTGCCCATGAACCACTTTGGCCGGGTAGCAGGCTGTGTCGCTCGGGATCGTCTGCTGACCACGTACATATGTCTGAATCGTGCTTGGTTTGCTCCAAACAACTTCATAGCCAAGACAATCAAAGAACCGGCCCCAGAATGGCAGCAGATCATAATTATTCAATACAAACGGCATCCCGATCTTCTTTGTATGCTTAAACCGCTTCTGCTCTTCTTCCAGCAATTTCATTTTATATTTATACATATCCGGTAATGGCTCAGCCTGCTTTTTCAGCTTCACCGGCTTGTCACATTTATTACCGGCAATCAGACGAGTTCCATCGGAGAATGTATTGATCGTCAATGAACAATGGTTTGTGCATCCCTGACAAGCTACACTTTGCGACTTATGCGTAAATGCGTCCAGCTGTTCCTTGTTCAGAATCGCACTTGGTGTACGATGCAGCTTTTTAGCATACAAGGCAGCTCCATACGCCCCCATCAAATGAGCAATGCTCGGTCGGATGACCTGGTATCCCAGCTCCTGTTCAAACGAACGCAATACGGCATCGTTTTGAAAGGTTCCGCCTTGGACAACGATATGTTTTCCGATATCGTTTTTATTGGTAGTACGAATGACCTTATACAAGGCATTTCGAACAACCGAACGACATAAACCTGCCGAAATATCTTCAACCGTTGCCCCGTTTTTCTGGGCCTGTTTTACACCAGAGTTCATAAATACCGTACACCGTGTACCTAAGTCAACAGGGTGTTTGGAGCGCAAACCTAATTTGGCAAATTCAACCGAATCATATCCAAGAGAATTGGCGAATGTCTCGATAAACGAACCACACCCGGATGAACAAGCTTCGTTCAATACAATGTCATCAATATGTCCTTGACGGATCTTAAAGCACTTAATGTCCTGTCCGCCGATATCCAGTATATAATCCACCTCCGGATTAAAGCGTTTCGCAGCTGTATAATGTGCTAATGTTTCTACAACGCCTCCATCCAGATGGAAGGCATGACGCATCAGCTCTTCACCGTACCCGGTCGCATAGGCTCCAAAAATGCGGACATCCGGATTTTGATCATAAATGGATTTCAGGTCCTCTAATACAACATCCAGGGGATTGCCCTTATTGGAAGAATATGAATCAAAAAGCAGTCTTCCATCTTCCGTAATCAAAGCCAGCTTCGTTGTAGTAGACCCACTATCGATTCCCAGATACGCTTTTCCTGTGTACTCCGATAACTTTGCGTATTTCACATCATGGGATTTATGTCTCGCCACAAAGGTCTCATAATCCTCTTCGGTTTCAAACAAAGGCTCGGATTCATCCAGCTGCATGGGTGTGTTGACCAGCTTTTCCAGAATATTCTCCAGCTCATCGCGCGTATATACTTTTTCTGAACAATAGGCCGTTCCTAAAGCGACATAATGGATGGCCGTATCCGGGCAGTTAACCTGATCATCTCTTAAATGCAGAGTTTCCTGGAAACGCTGCCGCAATCCGGATAAAAAGTATAATGGGCCCCCTAAAAACAAAACATTGCCTTCGATTTTATGCCCCTGTGCCAGAGAAGTGACCGTTTGCCCGACGACAGCTTGAAAAATGCTGACACATAAGTCGGCTTTATCCACACCCTGATTGATCAGTGGCTGAATGTCTGATTTCGCAAAAACACCACAGCGGGAAGCAATCGGATAGATCCGATGGTAATGCTGGCTGGCTTCGTTCATCTCTTCTAAACTCATATCCAGAAGCTGCGCCATCTGATCTATAAACGCTCCGGTTCCCCCGGCGCACTGTGAATTCATTCGCTGTTCGATGCTGCCTTTAAAGAACAGGATCTTGGCATCTTCCCCACCGAGTTCAATGGCTACATCGGTTTGGGGATAGAGTTCTTTGGTCGCCATGGCGCTGGCGAAGACCTCTTGTACAAAAGGGAGCCCTGATTGTTCACAAACACCAATGGCTCCTGATCCGCTTATCGCAAAAGTAAATGGTTCTTTTGTATACTTTCTTAATTCTTTGATTTTATCCAGTGCTTTTTGACGCACCTGTGCTTTATGTCTTTCATAGCTGCGATAACAGATATGATTGTTCTCATCCAAAACTACTGCCTTAATGGTCGTACTTCCTATATCAAATCCAATACGATACATTTCGTACCTCCTGACAATTATTTAATACCTTCTGCTTTCCGTACAAACTGGATGCCGACCGCCTTTAAACCGGTATGTGCGGCAATAACAGCGCAGATATCATCACGGACAATTTCAATGTCCGGGAAAGCTTTTCTCAATGTTTCTTCTGCAATCTGAGCATTTTCAGGCGCTCTTGAATCCATCAATACGATCAGATAATCCTGGGCGTTGATATACTCATTACCGGTAACGACCTTACAAGCCTTTTTGATTGCTTTGGACATTGTACGTACCTTTTCATAAATATCGACACGTCCTTCTGTGCGCTTCGACACCTCCAGGATCGGTTTGATTTTCAACATACCGCCCAATTTTGCTGCCATCGGCGTTAAACGGCCCCCTCGACATAAGTGATCCAGATCCTCTACAATCAAGTATCCGGCAGAATACTCCACACAAACTTTTAAGCGACGGACAATTTCTTCCGGATCCACTCCTTGGTCAACAAGCTCTCTGGCAAACAAAGCCATAAACTTCTCCATTCCCAAGGTCGAATAAATATCTAAAGTATGCACCTTGATATCATGACGCATACCACATAGGTAGACATTATTGTTGGTGCCAGACAATCCACTGGACAATGTAATCAGTATTACATCGGTAACCCCTTGCTCGTTATAGGAATCAAACAATTCCTCGACAAATCCCATTGGCGGCTGGCTCGTTTGAGGCATCAGCCCTTTTTCTATTTCATCATATAATACGGCAGTACTCAGATCGATCCCATCCATATATGTTTTTTCACCAATTGTCACCTGCAAAGGCAGATAATCTATATCATGTTGATGGGCCTGCTGTTGTGACATCAATCCACCACTGTCTGTCAATACTCTTATCTTCATTTAATTTACCCCAACTAATACTTTTATATTATGCGAGAAATTACACTAACTTTCAACTAAAACACTCATAAAAGAATAGTATCCTTACAGATACTATTTCATTTCCTTAATCTTTTCCCAAGGGAACTGCGGGTCTCCAAAATGACCATAACAGCTTGTTTTTCGATAGATCGGACGACGCAGATCCAGCTCTTTTAAAATATTTCCAACCCGGAAATCAAAGTTTTTCTCAATCATTTTCAGGATCTCTTCATCCTCAATAACACCTGTGCCAAATGTATCAATGCATAAAGAAACAGGTTCTTCTTTTCCAATCGCATACGCAACCTGCACCTCCGCTTTTCTGGCCAGTTTGTTGGCAACTACGGATTTAGCGACATAACGGGCATAGTAAGCTGCGCTGCGGTCGACCTTTGTCGGGTCTTTACTGGAGAAACAACCACCACCGATATGTCCTTTTCCGCCATAAGTATCGCAGACGATTTTACGTCCCGTCGTTCCAGAGTCCCCAAAAGAACCCCCAACCACAAAGCTGCCAGACGGATTGATCAGGTACTTGGTATTTTCATCCAGTAAAGCCGGATCCAGAGCCGGAATAATGACCTCATCCATCACCAGCTGACGGATCTGCTCCTGTGTTACATTCTCTGCATGCTGCGTAGACACGACAATCGTATCGATACGCTTCACTTCATCATTGACATATTCCACGGAAACTTGTGTCTTACCGTCCGGTTTCAAAATATCCGGATGCGCACGACGAACCTTGGTCAGCTGACGAGCCAGCAGGTGCGCATAATAAATTGGTAACGGCATATATTCATCGCTTTCATCACACGCATAGCCGAACATGATTCCCTGATCGCCGGCACCGACGGCATCCTCCTTTGCCACAGCCTGATTGATTTCCGGGCTCTGCTGGTTAACGACCGTATGAACATGGTACTCTTCCGTATATCCGATCTTACGGATCGTCTCTAACGCAATGGCTTCATAATCAATGTTCGCTTTGGTATTGGCTTCTCCGTAGACAAGCACAAAATCATCTTTAATGGTAGCTTCCACAGCCATGTGGGAATATGGATCCTGTTCCAATGCAGCATCCAGGATTGCATCCGCTATCATATCACAGACTTTATCCGGATGTCCTTCCGTAACACTTTCACTGGTGAAGATATAGTTTTTCATTCTTTTCCTCCTCGTACAATAAAAAAAACATACCTAAGAAGTATGTAACAATCGTATATACTCCTTATCCATGCTAGTAGGACCACCTTGACAAATGCCTCTGCCAGGTTGGTGTGGGATGATTGAGCTAGCCCTCTACCCCATCTCTTGATAATGTAAGCATATTATAAACATAAAAAACCTTTTTGTAAATCAGACAAATTCATTAAGTTATCTGTTTTTAACCAAAAAATCTGTATTTTCACATACAGATCTTCATTTCTTTTGATCTTTTACACTTTGAGCAGCGATTGTGATCGTGCGGTACAGCAAGACAACCAGACCAAACAACAGTAAAAAAATGACAACATTTCCCACCATATTCCCCAGGAATTTTTCTTGAAATAACACACAGATCAATTGATAAAAAACGCTGAAATTCAAAAGGTGGATAAGCAGACGCAAATAAATTTGAATATCCCTGGATAGCTCCGCGCGCTTTTCCTCACAAATATAGACAGGTATTTTAACCTTAAAGAAATAGATGCCTTCATCCGTGATCATCTCTTGGGCATGGATACGATCTATGCACAACGCAACCGCTGTACCCATAATAAAAATCGCAAATACCCAGAGCGGACTTTTAATATTTTCCTCCCGGGTGACACCGATAAGCAGTAAGTTGATTTGTTGATTAAAATAGATAATATTGATTGCTGCAGCCAACAGAAAATTTACAGTTATGCCAATCCAAACTGCCTTTTTCATAAAAGCTCCTTTTCTGGATATCTATATTTTACTAACTATTGTTATTTTTTACAATAATTAGGCGAGTGGAGCTCATTGTTGTCTTTATTCAGTAAGCCTGTTTAACAGGATCGGTCAAGCAGTTGTTCTCGTTTGGATCTCAAAATATCCTCCAGTTCCTGGATTGCGTCCATATCGGATTCTTCTTGTATATAATTCTTTATAAAATCCATGCACGTTTTCTTTCCTACAAATGAGCGGATATACTCTGCCTGTGTTAAAACAGGAACATAGGTTCGCGTAATCGCGTTTTTGGTAAATCCATACCCGGAAACCTTGATATACTCTCTTTTCATAAGTCGCTGTAACACCTGCTGCACTGTATAAATGCTGATATCATCATCCGATCGTTTTTTGATCTCATTGGCAGATAAAGGGATCCCTGCAATCCATAGAATCTCCATAATCTGGTTTTCTCTCTTTGTTAAATCCCCTGGTTTCACGATTTATCCTCTTTTCTCACTTTATTATTTTTTTATCATACATTTTTATATTTAACAATGATGAAATATAAAAAGAACCTGTTCTTTAATCAGGTTCCTTTCCTTTTTTTAATACTTTGTAGATAAACAGTGTACGCAACAGACCAAAGATCATAAATCCTAAGCCGATCCACACGAATCGCGTTGTATGCGAGAAAACGCCGAACAACAAGATCACAAGACCTAGCCCGGCCAGCTGCAGCTGCCGATATATAACCTGCTGCTCCGGTGTCATCGAACAATGGTTCCGTTTGGCAAATCTTTATCAATACCTGTCAAACTGAGATCCTTATCTCCGAGGGCACATAACACCATGCCGTTGGATTCGACCCCGCGTAACTGCACCGGTTTCAGGTTTGTTACAACTATCACCTTTTTACCAACGATATCTTCCGGTTTGTAGTATTTTGCGATGCCGCTGACAATCTGGCGTACCTCATCGCCCAGATCAATCTGTTCAACCAGTAAACGATCGGCTTTCGGATGTTTTTCACAGGAAACGATCGTACCTACCTTCATCTCTACTTTCGCAAAATCATCGATCGTAATCTGAGGCGTTTCTTCTTTCACTTCTTCTTTTGGCTGCTCTTTCGGTGCATTCAATTCTGTATGGATCTTTTCCAGCATTTCTTTTTCATCAATACGTGCAAATAAGATCGTAGGTTTCTTTACAACCTTTTGAGAACCCAGGTTTCCGAATGTTTCTAGGGATTCCAGCGATTTCGTCCGCGTTTGCAGCTGTTCCAGGATCTTATCCGATGTTTCCGGAATGAAGGATTGCAGCAATACGGCCGCAAAACGGATGCTCTCCAGCAGGTTGTATAACACTGTTGCCAGACGATCCTTCTTATCTTCTTCCTTAGCCAGTTTCCAAGGCATTGTTTCATCGATATACTTGTTGCAGCGTTTTAACAATACAAAGATTTCATCCAATGCATCGCCTACATGCACATCTTCCATCAGCTTTTCTACGCGTTTTGGTGTATCCAGTGCCAGCGCAATCAATTCTTCATCCACCGGTTCGCTCACACCCGGATTGTATATTTCCCCTTTGAAGTATTTATTGCTCATGGAAATGGTACGGTTCACCAGGTTACCTAAGATATTGGCCAGATCGGAATTAATACGTTCGATCATCAGATCCCAGGTAATGGTTCCATCCTGCGCAAACGGCATTTCATGCAGACAGAAGTAACGCACGGCGTCCACCCCAAAGTAATGGACTAAATCCTCTGCATAGATTACATTTCCCTTGGACTTGCTCATCTTGCCTTCGCCGATCAGCAGCCATGGATGACCGAATACCTTCTTTGGCAATGGTTCTCCCAATGCCATCAGCATGATCGGCCAATAGATCGTATGGAAACGCACGATATCTTTTCCGATGATGTGAATATCGGCCGGCCAGTATTTTTTATACTTCGGATCGTGGTTGCCATCCACATCATAACCAAGACCGGTGATATAGTTGGAAAGGGCGTCGATCCATACATAGACGACATGTTTCGGGTCAAAGTCTACCGGGATCCCCCAGGTAAAGCTGGTACGGGATACACATAGATCCTGCAGGCCCGGTTTGATAAAGTTATTGATCATTTCATTTTTGCGTGACTGTGGCTGAATAAAAGTCGGATGTGTGTCATAGTATTCAACCAAACGATCTGCATATTTGCTCAGACGGAAAAAATAAGCTTCTTCACTGGCCTTTTTAACCGGACGACCACAATCCGGACAGCAACCGTCCACCAGCTGGCTTTCTGTCCAGAAGGATTCACACGGTGTACAATACAACCCTTCGTAAACCGATTTGTAGATATCTCCTTGTTCGTACAATTTCTTAAAGATTTTCTGGATTTGTTTTTCATGATAGGTATCCGTTGTACGGATAAACTTATCGTAGCTGACATTCATCAGGTCCCAGTTTTTCTGGATCATTCCCGCCACTCTATCAACAAACTCCTTCGGTGTCACACCTTCAGCAGCTGCTTTTTCTTCGATTTTCTGGCCATGTTCATCGGTTCCTGTCTGGAAAAAAACATCATAGCCCTGTGCACGTTTATAACGCGCAATCGCATCACTTAAAATAATTTCATACGTATTTCCGATATGCGGTCTTCCGGATGTATACGCAATAGCCGTTGTCAGATAAAACGGTTCTTTCTTACATTGTTCACACATAGTCTGTCCTCCTAAATAAAAAGCTTTCATCCAAGGACGAAAGCTCGTGGTACCACCTTAGTTCGTGCATCATGCACCTCAAATCGTTAACGCCGATATACGTTCTTTTCTAAACTGTGTCTCGAAAAGAAAGCTCCAAGTCCATGTTCTTTTCTGTCTTATTACGAAATCTCACCAACATTCGCTCTCTTTGAACAGGGGCAGAAAATACTCTACTCTTCATTGCATATGTATAAATATTATACCTTGATTTGTATAGAATCTCAAGCATCCTTATTGTGCTGCTTTGGTCATAATACGGACTAAAGACAGCGCTTTTTCAGGACATCTTGTATCTCCCAGTTTGAATTTTGGTTTATTTGGACCACGGTAAATACTGCCGCAGGTCACAAATAAACGATGCGCTTTGACGATTTTTAACAAGGCTGTCGTCGTTTCTTCATGCAGTTTCGGAGAGAAACATTCGATGCCGTCAAAGCCGAACTGCATCATCTCTTCAATTTCCTGATCAGACACATGATCCAGGTTCCAACTGGACAATACCGCAATACCGTCTGCATCGTGGATTGCATCGATCATATCCTTTACGGAAGGATATTCATATGGCACATAACAAGGGCCCTGCTGACCGAATACATCCTTCATAAAGTGTTCCCTGGCAATCTTTTCATCCGGATACTCTTTCAGATACTTCTTGACAAAGGAAAGTTCCCGGACTCTTCGGTTATTAAAGACCATCGTTGTGATATCATACGGCGTAATAGTCTGGAAGCGCGATTTGGATAACAGGGACTCTGTATCAATTTCTATACCGCAATATTCTTCGAACAAGCGGACCCTCTCCAGTGAGATGGATTTCTCTCGTCGTAAAGATTCAGCTTCGATGGTTTCGAAGATATCCTTGTTCCAATCAATATAATACCCCAGTACACGAACACGGATATCCCCATATTGTGTATCGATTTCCACGCCCGGGATATATTGAATATCATAAAGCGGGGCAAAGCGAACAGCCGCCGCATTGGCACGTGCACAGTTTTTATCGGTAATGGAAATGATTTCCATTCCCGCCTCCTTGGCTTGTTTGAATAAATCTTCCACATCATAATAACCATCTTCGCTGTACCGCGATAAGATGTGGAGATCGATCGGGCAAACTTCTGTAGTATTCACCGGCTTGGGAATGGTTTCCGGCTTCGGTCTAGCGGAAATCGGTAGGATCTCCGGATCAAATTGAATATCCTCTTCCAATGGTTCCCGCACAGTCATCGTATGGAAGATCAGATCCACAATGGATTGCTGATACGGTGTGATCAATACACACAATCCGTTAGCTAACCACCATAAGATCAAACCAGGCGTTTTAAAGAAGTAGCCGATGACCATAATCGGGATACCGACCCCCAAGGCCTGATGAAGAATTAAAGTTAACGGAGGGACTTCCCTTTTATCCATCCGAACAATCTTCAGATCCGTAAAAACATGCCCAAACGATTGTCCTTTTGTATAGACAGTAAAAAAGCCTAAACCGATGACACTGACCACAAACAACAGGGCAAACATGATATAGAACAACAAGTCAAAAAAGTTCGGTGGAATCAATCCGCATATAATCAGAAGAAATTCGATCACCCAAATATAAACCGGTAATAAACAAACATTTATATCTATTAAAAACGCAAAGAAGTGTGAAGTATAGTCGGATACATTTCGTGTTAACGGCTGGGCAGCACGATAGCCTCCTGCTCTATACAGCTTTGACTTCTCTAAAAAATAAGCGTGTGTAAGATCTTTAAAACTGTATTTTTTACTCATTTTGACAAACCTTTCTCGCTTTATTATACAAAAAAACCTGTTATAAAAAAAGGGCTTATGCCCTTTATGCTTGTGTTGCCATCCGTCTCTTGTCATCCATAACCGCAATCAGTCCGATGACAGATGCGCCCATCAGGATTGTATACATCGCTTCACTGGTGGATACACCGGTCTGTACATTACCACCATAATAGATTTGTTTGGCTTCATATAGTAAGTGGTTATATGTCTTGTTGACATCCTGTGTCAGAATGGAGTTGACCTGTGCCCTTTCCACTGTCGTTAAAGCGTTCCAGGCTGTAGCCGCATTCATAATGCGGACGTAGTTTGAAGCGTTGGCAGAACTATATACGTTTCCGCTGCCATCCGTCAAATTTTCATCCACGAATTCCTGCGCCGTTGAACTCTTCTGTGTCTTTTTGGCTTCCACTTGTTCGTTCTGTGGTTGTGCCGGAGCATGGTAAGCCAACGGTTGTTCCAGTACCGCCTGCTCTACAGTATCCACTACATATAAGGAGAAGCTGTTTACCTGCACAGTAACGGCACTGCCTGTATTCGGATCAATGGATACCGGGGAACTGACAGCCTGCGCCGCACTGGCCGGTGTCTCCATATGATAAATCTGTAATGACGTAGAATTTTCCGCCAGGATCGGTGTCCCGGCCTCCACGGTAAAGGTCACCTGTACTTCTTTGGCTGGCTGTACTTCTTTTCCTTCTTTGTCATAGAAAGTAATTTCAAATCCGATCGTTCCTGTATCATCTTTTCGCCCCGTCGCATTTTTAACCGCATTGTCAATCGAAGGCCCTACCATCGGTGTAATCGTCAATGTGGTTCCTTCTTCAAATGCATCCGCCGGTGCGCTGACATCCACGCGTACGCCCTGGTAAGAAGCGCTGCCGCTCAATCCGGTTGCCGTTTTTTCTTCCGGCTGCTCGACTTCAACTTTTTCTTCCGGTTCGGCTAATTCAGATTCTTCTTCAGACTTCTCTTTTTTCTGTTCCGCTTTTACCTCGGGTTCGCTCTCTTGCTTTTCCGAGCTCTCTTCTTTTTCTGAGATCTCTTCTTTTTCTTCCGGTTGTTCCTGTACCGGAGTTTCCGGTTCCGTCTTCACTTCCGGCTGTTCCTGTGCCTGGGTTTCCGGTTCCGTTGTTACTTCCGTATTTTCTTCAGGAGCCGGTTGTGCTGTATTCTCCGGTTGCTGCGTTTCCGCCAATACCTGATTCTGGATCATCTGTGCTTCGTAAACATAGGCACTATATGTCTTGCCGGTCTGATAATAAACCGCATTATCAATCATGACCTGTACGTCGTATGTGTATGTATCATATACACTCTTTCCGGACAGGATCAAAGCATAGTTGGTTTCATCGACAACCTGAATGATCTGCAGATGTGATGTTCCATAGACGGTATCATAAACAGTTCGGCTTAAATACATATCTATAAACGCCTGGGGATCCGTCATTGTCGTTATCGGTGTATAAGGCATCATTGGATCTTCTGTCTCATCGGCCAAGATACCGATCGTCAGTCCGTTCATCGCTAAGCCGGTTGACAAAAGAATCGATGCCATTGTTTTCTTTGCTGCTTTTTTCATGGAATACCTCCCATCAATTCAATCTTTATTTTACCCTAAAAACCATAAAAGGTCTAGTATTGCCCTTGACCCAAAAAAGACTTATCTGCTCTACGTCAGATAAGTCTTAGTCATTAAATTTAGTTATCAAATTGAATTCGATCAAGATGCCAGATATCCCGACTGTATTCAAGAATCGTACGGTCACTGGAGAAGTATCCTGACTTCGCAATATTGATCAACATGGTCCGAGCCCATTTATGTGTATCACGATAACGTGCTTCCACCTTTCCCTGGGCATCCAAATATGAATTGAAGTCTGCCATAACAAAAAATTCATCGTTCTTCGTCATTAAATCATTGTAGATCAGACGGAATTCATCCATATTGTTGGACCAGTATCCATTACGCAGGGAATCCACGACTTCACGAATGTTTTCGTGTTCGCTGTAATAATTCCATGAGCTGTAAGAGTTTTCGTGTTTGATCCAGTTGATATCTTCCACACGCAGTCCGAAGATCTGAGCATTTTCTTCACCAACCTGTTCAACGATTTCCACGTTGGCTCCATCCAGCGTTCCCAACGTCAAGGCACCATTCATCATATACTTCATGTTTCCGGTACCACTGGCTTCCTTACCGGCTGTCGAGATTTGTTCACTTACATCCGCAGCGTTCAGCAGAATTTCTGCAACAGATACGGAATAGTTAGGAATAAATACAACTTTTAAGAATTCGTTGGTCTCCGGATCCGCATTAACTTTTTCTGCTACGATATTGATCAGCTTGATAATTTCTTTTGCCAATTCATAGCTTGGCGCTGCTTTCGCAGAGAAGAAGAATGTTCTTGGATAAATGCGGAAATTCGGATCCTTTTTCATGCGCATATACAGGTGCATGACCGCAAAGATATTCAAAAGCTGTCTCTTATAGGCATGCAGACGTTTCGCCTGGCAGTCAAAGATCGAATCCACATTGACTTCAATACCTAATGTTTCCTTGACATATTCAGCCAAAATCTGTTTTCTTTCTCTTTTTACCTGCATGAAACGGTCTTGTACAATCGGATCATCAACATAAGCCATCAGATCTTCCAGTTTTTCCGGATGACTTTTAAACGCATCTCCGATGGTCTCCTCCAACAGTTTAGTCAACTGAGGATTGGAGTACATCAGCCATCTACGGTGCGTAATACCATTGGTTTTGTTGTTAAAACGATCCGGATAAATCTGTGCAAAATCTTTAAATACATCATCGACCAGAATCTTTGAATGGATGGCAGCCACGCCGTTAACGCTGTGACTTCCGACAATGGCCAGATGCGCCATATGCACATTTCCATCACGTAAAATCGCAACATTCTGATAAATATTGCATAGTCCTAAATGATCCACAAAGAATTTAAAACGATGTTCGATTTCTTCGATGATCATATAAATTCTAGGCAGTAATTTCTGCACTGTGGCAATAGGCCATTTTTCCAGTGCTTCCGACATAACCGTATGATTTGTATAAGCTACGGTTTTCTTGACGATTTCCCAAGCCTGATCCCATTCATAGTCATAATCATCCAACAGGATACGAAGCAATTCCGGGATAACCAATACAGGATGTGTATCATTCAGCTGAATTGCTACTTTATCCCCTAAGTTATCCAGAGATGGATACGCACGCAAATGTGTTTCGATGATCTGAGCCAGTCCGGCTGCAACAAAGAAGTACTCCTGCTTCAAACGCAGTTCCTTTCCTTCAATTGTTGAATCATCCGGATATACATTGTTGGTCAAAGCCATAACATCGTTCAGATATTTACTCGTTTCCTTGGTCGGTGCCGTATCTTCATCCACTGTGGCATCCCATAAACGCAACGTATTTGTCGTCTTTGTATGATAACCGATAATCGGTTCATCATACGGCACAGCCGATACGACAAAATCCGGGTGATGGTATGTCACAAATTTTCCATGATCGCCGACAAATCCGTCAACATATCCTCCAAAACGAACTTTCATCGTGTGATGAGGCTTCCATACTTCCCATACGTTTCCGTACTTCATCCAATGATCCAGCATTTCCACCTGTTCGTTATTTTCAATCTTCTGTTTAAACAAGCCATAACGATAACGGATACAGTTTCCATGTCCACACAGATCCAAAGAAGCTAATGAATCCATGAAGCAAGCAGCCAGTCGTCCCAGACCACCATTTCCTAATCCTGCATCGCTTTCCATTTTCTCCAACTCATTGATATCCATGTCCAGTGATTCCAGACCGGATTTAACAACATCATATACTCCGAGGTTCATCAAGTTGTTGGTTAATAAACGTCCCATCAAGAATTCCATTGAAAAATAGTACAATTGTTTTGTCTGGTGTTTTTTTACGGCGTTCTTTGATTCCTTCCAGTTCATATTCGCATAGTCACGAACCATCGTTCCTAATGCCAAATATCTTTCGATATTCTTCGTTTCTTCAAAGTCACGCCCAAACATCTGTGAAGCTGTTTCTTTAAACCGCTCTACAAACACCTTTTCTGACTCAAATCCGTTCATATCTTTTCCTCCAAACTATGTCATTATACTAAAAGTAATAACAAATTGGAAGTAAAAATTAATTATTGACCTTTTTGGACATCCATTGTCCAATAATACCCCAGCTGCCTTTTTGTCTCGATATACGGTTTCCCATGGTAAGATCCAACCAGTTTTTTTACATTGGACATGTGAACTGTCAGCGTATTATCCTGTATCAGATGCTTCGTATAACCCTCCAGGTATTCAATGAGCACCGGTCTGGTCAATACGCGGTGTGGATTGGTCATCAACAAATCAAGAAGATACGTTTCCTGCGCCGATATATGTGTTACTACATTATTTTTCTTCATTGTACGATCCGCACAGTTTACTTCCAGATCTCCGCTTCTATACAGATGTTTCGACTTTCCCGCATCCTTTAATGTATGATATATCCCTATTTGTTCTTTCACATTCAATGAATTCCGGATATCCCTTTCTATATATACATCCTGTCCATCAAAGGACTGACAGATCATTCCTCTTTCTTTAATAATCTGCTCTGCCACAGACGCATCAAAGTCAAACATTATTTTCATAGAACCTTCCTCCTAATAACCTACTATCTATAGATTGACAGTTTTAAGTGAATAAATCCTTAAAAAGGATAAAAAAAATGGAAAAAATCCATTTTTTTGCTTATTCCTCTGTACTAGGAAACTTGAAGACCTGTTCTCCCTCCTTGGTAACCAAATATTTTCCCCGGGCTATATATTCAATATAATCCGGATCGGAAAGATTCTTTTTCTTAGCTTCCAGCTCCTTTTTCTCTTTTTTAAGCTCCTTGTTCTTTTCCTCTGTCTCCCGAATACTGATATGCAGATCGAATGTCGTTTTTAACTCCTGGATTCCAGCCCAAATCAGAACACCGGAAACAATGACAAGAAAGAGATAAAAAAATGTATGTCGCCGTTTTTTCGAGGTTTTCTTTTTGTTCTTGGCCATATTCCTCCTTTTCGTTATGAGCGTACACGCATAGCCAGAATCGCTATATCACTGGGATTGATCCCGGATATCCGGCTGGCCTGCCCTAATGTCTCCGGTCGGATCTGATCCAGCTTTTGTCTGGCTTCCAAAGATAAGTTATCAAAATGAATATAATCAATATCCTTTGGTAAACGCACCGCATCCATCTGTGCCAGATGCTCTGCATCCCGTTTGGCTTTTTTGATATATCCCTCATATTTCACTTCGATCTCTATCTGTTTTTCTACAGAAGGATCATAGTTTTTATCGATAAATGGACGAAGTCCTTCGATTGTCACCTTTGGACGACGCAGCAGTTCTATCACACTGCATCCCCGTACCAATGGTGAAAAGCCCAAAGATTGTAGATAGGCATTGATCCCGGCCTGTGGTTTAATATGCACCTGCTGCAGTTCTTCGGCTGCCTGTCGCAGCTGCTCCATCTTCTGACAATATTGATCGTAACGCGCCTGGGAAACCG
This sequence comes from Erysipelotrichaceae bacterium, assembly GCA_040266995.1. Taxonomy (GTDB): domain Bacteria; phylum Bacillota_I; class Bacilli_A; order Erysipelotrichales; family Erysipelotrichaceae; genus UBA4312. The sequence goes on from JAWRHV010000023.1 coordinate 152,363, forward strand.
CTCCGATCTTATATCCGATTTCCAATAGTCTTTGATCCGCATTATCATGCCGTAGAAGCAGACGATACTCAGCCCGGGATGTTAACAGACGGTATGGCTCCTTTGTTCCTTTGGTACAAAGATCATCGATCATGACGCCTATGTATGCTTGGTCTCTACGTAAAATAAAAGGTTCTTTTTCATCCAGTTTCAAAGCTGCATTGATTCCCGCCATCAAACCTTGTCCGGCAGCTTCTTCATAACCGCTGGTTCCGTTTACCTGCCCGGCTGTAAACAAGTTCTCTACGATTTTGTTTTCCATGGAAGGCTTCATCTGCAACGGATCAATGGCATCGTACTCGATTGCGTACGCATATTTTTTGATGACACAATTTTCCAGTCCCGGTAAAGAATGAACCATTTGTTCCTGTACCTCCACCGGCATAGAGGAAGAGAATCCCTGTATATAGGTCGTATCCATTTCCAGCGATTCAGGTTCTAAGAACAGCTGGTGCCTTGGTTTATCGGAAAACCGAACCAGCTTGTCTTCAATACTCGGGCAATACCGAGGGCCGACGCCCTTGACCAGCCCGGAATACATAGCCGAATCGTGGATATGTTGGCGAATGATCTCATGTGTTTTCGGTGTTGTATAAATCAGATGGCAGACTTGCTGCTGTTCAAAAGGCAGGACCTGATCCGGCGTCGTTGTCTCGCTGAAACGCAGAAAGGATGGCGTTCCCGGTTGAACTGTGGATCGTGTGAAATCGATCGATTCTGTCAGCACTCTGGGAGGCGTTCCCGTCTTTAAGCGAAAGGTGCGGATGCCGGCTTTACGCAGGCTTTCCGATAAAGTATCGACTGTCGGCTGCTCCTCCGGGCCAGATTTTACGGCTGTATGCCCTCGTAGAACAGAGCTGGACATATACGTTCCGGATGTAAGAATGACAGCCTTCGCATCATATTTGGTACCATCTGTACACAGGATCCCTGTCACTTTTTGTTCTTTCACGCATACTTCAGCTACCGCTTTTTCAACGACCGTCAGATTTTCAGTGTGCAGAAGCACTTTTTTTATAAATCGTTTATAAGCTATTTTATCGCTTTGTACACGCAATGACCAGACCCCCGGTCCCTTTGTGGTGTTGAGCATCTTGAACTGTAAAGCCGTGCGATCTGCCGCAACGGGCATCAATCCTCCCAAAGCGTCGATTTCCCGAACAACGATGCCTTTTGCCGGTCCGCCTACGCTTGGATTACACGGCATGGAACCGGCCATATCAATGGATATGGTAAACAAAGCCGTCTTTTTATTCATACGAGCACTGGCCATCGCTGCTTCTATGCCTGCATGGCCTGCCCCAATCACAATTACATCATACATAATTTATCCCTTCTTCGGTCTGCCGATACGTACATAAAATACATCTTCCGGTACTTTCAGGAATACAGTGATTACCAGATACACAATGACGCTGATCAACCCATTACAGCACATTTTTATAAACGCAACAAGGGTCGATCCGGATGCACCGTTCAATCCGATCAACGTTAGTATCATTGAACATGCCCATAGACCAATCAGGCCGACAAGAATACGAGCTGTTACGTGGAGCACTTTTGTGAAAGAGACCCGGTAATGGATCTTAATTTGACGAAGATTGGACAAAATCAGATACCCGTCCGCAATCAAGGAAGCAATCACAGCGCCTCCAAACCCCATCAAAACAGTCAACGGAACCATCAAAACGCCCTTGATGATTGCGTTGATTACTAAGCGCTTTAATACTTTCCCCTGCAGCTTCAATGCCATCATCAAACTGCTGACAACCGGCGCAATGGTTCCCAGGATGGCTTCAATCGTCAACCATTGTAAAACCATCGTACTCGTTGATAAATCATCGGTATAAAACAACGTATAATTAATTGGAGCTGCATATGCAAACAAACAGAAGGAAATCGGTAACCCGATATATAGAACAACATTCAGACAGTCCAGAATATTTTTATTGACCAAACGCTTGTTGTTTTCCGTCAACGCAGCGGTAATATGCGGAATGATAGCAGCTGTAAATCCAGGTGCCAGTACCATCGGTATCGCCGTCATTTTTACACCTACATACGTAGTGGCGGAAATAATGGATGAAATCATCGTTTCCGACGGATAATGCATTTTCAGTCCCATCGGTAAAAGAATCGCATTGTAAATCTGCTGACTGTATCCCAACAAAGCTGAAATCAAATATGGAACGGCCAGGATAAACAATTCCTTCAACAATTCATTGCGGGTCTTCGTCGATTTCTGATCCTGTGCTTGTTTTACCAGTTCGGGATTCTTCTTGTGATCGAAATGCAGGATCTGCAGGATACCGGCAACGGCTGCCACGGATGTTGACAGCACTGACGCATACAATGCCCATTTCCGTTCCATGCCCATCACATAAACGGCCAGACACGAAGCCGATAATAAAAAGCCGACCCGGAATATCTGTTCGAAAGCCTGTGAAAAGGCGTATTCTTCCATTTCCTTCAAGCCTTGGTAGTATCCTCGGAAGCCGGAAAGGATCGGCACGAGAAAAATGGCTATGGAAAGAATGCGCAATACATTCGCCATGATCCTAGCATCCCCGGCAACCATCATCGGTGCAAGGAATCCGGAACATGCCATCATCAGAACCATCCCCGCAAATCCCATCAGGGCCATCATGGATATAGAAAGACGCTTGATCATCAGCACAGTCTTCTTATCGTTCAATACCATATACTTTGCGATCATCGTAGCAATCGCAAACGGAAAGCCGGCTGTAAATACATTCAGCACATAGGAATAAATATTGTACGCCTGTCCGTAAAAGCCCATATAGTCCACATTTCCCAGAATATGAGAAAAAGGAATGGCATAAATAATACCAATCAGCTTTGCCACAAATAAACCGCCGGTACCAACCAGTCCGGACAAGACGATTGACTTTTTAACTCTTGATTGTTCTTCCATACAATCTCCCCTTTTGATACTTATTCTAACATAAACCCTTGAAATGCAAGCATTTTTTTAGGTACTAGTGTATATTAACAATAAGAAAAGAAAAAAATCAACAGAAACAGGAGAAACTTATGTGGCAGCCATATATATGCACAGCCCGGCAGGCAAGAGACATTGATCAGCGGGCATCGGATTATTATCATATACCCTCCATTGTATTGATGGAACATGCAGCCCAGGCATGTGTTGACTATTTATATGAAGATATCAAAGAGAAAAAAATTTTAATATTATGCGGACCTGGTAACAACGGAGGAGATGGATTGGCTATAGCCAGGCTGCTCAGTCAGAAACAAATACATCCTCACATTTTTTTAACCAGCTTACATATGTCCGAAAGCGAACAGATCCAGTATGATATTTTGAATGCGATGAATATTCCGATCTGTACCCACCTGGAAAAGCTGCCGGATATGATCGCATCTGCCGAGGTCATTATCGACGCTGTATTCGGTAATGGGCTAGCTCGAAATATAAAAGGAACCTGCCAACAGATCATAGAATGGGTCAATGGGGCTTCGGCTTATAAAATAGCCATCGATATCCCCAGCGGTTTGGATGCCACCACCGGAAACATCCTGGGATGTGCTATCCAGACGGATTTATGTATCGCTCTGGATTGCTACAAAACAGGTCATTTTATCCGGAAAGGGCCACAAACATGTGGAAAAACCATTGTTTTGGATATTGGCATCCCGCACGATAGCTCGATCCAGCCAGTTTCTTTGATTACTGCAGAAACGGCGATTGCCTGTTTGCCGGAGCGAAGTCCTTATGCCCATAAAGGAACATTCGGAAAGGCATTGATGATCGGTGGCAGCCGGGCTATGCATGGAGCGATAACGATGGCTGCAAAAGCTTGTTATTTAAGCGGCATCGGAACATTGACCTTAATGATACCGGAAAGCATTGCCGATATACTGGCCGGCAAGATGGATTGTGCTATGCGCCTGATAGCGAAGGAAACAGATGGATCCTTTCATCCGGATGCGGTGATACAGTTGTCTGCCAATTTGCGCTCTTATGATATCCTGTCCATCGGAAACGGAATGGGAAGAACCGAAACCATATCTGCTATGGTACAGACTGCGCTGGCTTCAGACCGGCCTGTCTTGTTGGATGCCGATGCCTTCTGGGCTATGCGGGATCATCCGGAATGGCTGCAGCGGAAAGCCGACACCATACTCACCCCGCATATCCGGGAATTGAGCTATGTACTCCAAATCGACACAAAAGAGATCGCACAGGATCCTCTGGGTGCTGCCCGACATTTCTCACAACGATATCCAAACGTTACATTGGTCTTGAAATCCAGTATTACAATTGTTTCACAAGGAGAAACGATGTACTTGCTGCATAAGCCAAACAGCGCCCTGGCTAAAGGTGGCAGCGGAGATATGTTATGTGGAATGATCACCGGCCTCTATGGTCAATGTCGCAATCCTTTATCCGCCTGTATCTGTGGCGTATATTTACATGCAGCCTGCGCTGACACAGAGATCGATCCAGCTGCTTTCCAACCGGAAGATCTTCTGAAAAATATACCTGATCGTTTAAAAGAACTGAGGAATGGATAATCTTCTAAAAAAAGTGAACCTTCGGCGTTGTTCAACGTCAGAGGTTCACTTTATTTTTTGAATGTTAGTCGTTTACTCGTAAGTACAGATAGTAGACATGCGGATGGAACATCGGTGTATTAAATCCATAATCCTGCCATTCATCTCCTCCGGCTTGCCAATATCTGTTCAGCTGTACAACCATGGTGTCCAACTGTTCCCTTGTCACTTCTGCTGTTGCATAAAACTCCAGACAATTGATCAAGGACGGTTGTTCCCGATACGGTGAGTAAGAAAACGTGCAAAATTTATTTAACGCGCTTTGCACATCCCGTACAATGGCTTCCTCTTCCTGATCAACGACGACTTGTGCCAGGATCCGCATATTATTTCGTATTTTCCAATACGTAACGGCAAAGCTTTTTCAAGTTTGCGTCGTTGCTTAACGTGATGACCTTTCCCAAACTCAGATTCAATGCCGCAATGACCGGTTGATCACCATCAACCAGCATATTCAATGTACCTGTCGCATTTTCATAGAATACATCATACAAGTAACTGGTCTTACTGTTTTCTTCTTTTTTCTCACGAAGATCAAAGTGGAAATCTTTCTTATTCTTTAATATGATACGTACAGCTCCTGCACCGGAGCTTGGAATGGATTTTGCCATAAATGCCTCCTATTTTTTATTTGCTTCAAATGTAACACGGATTCCCAAACGACTTAAGATAGCCAGATCCTCTTCCTTCATATCGCTGGTAAAATGTGCCTGCAGCCCTTTCAGTTCTTTCAGACAAGCCAAAGCCTTTGCCGCCTGCTCGTTGGTCTGCGCGCTTAGAGAAAGGGCAATCAGAACCTCGTTGATATGAAGACGCGGATTGATGCTTCCTAAATATTCTGTTTTCAATGCCTGGATCGGTCCAAACGCTTCCGGAGCAATCACATTGACTTCATCCGGAATGCCGGCTAAATACTTAATAGCATTGATGATCGTTGTTGAACTGGTTCCCATAAAGCTGGTTGTTTTTCCGGTAATTAATGTTCCATCCGCTAGTTCGATAGCCCCGCTGAACACCTTTGTCTGCGCTTCCTTCTGACGGGCAGCATAGACACATGGACGATTTTCCACCGATACACCCGCTTTTTCCATAATGAGCTCTTGTTTATGTACTTCATCAATTCCACATTCTTCATGATAGAATCTTGTCAAGCTTTCAAAATAACGGCGAATGATCTCCTGTTTACTGGCTTCACAGCATACATCATCATTACTGATACAATAACCAGCCATATTTACACCCATATCCGTCGGACTTTGGTATGGAGACTGGCCGAAGATTCCTTCAAAAATGTTCTTCAGCACAGGGAAGATCTCCACATCCCGGTTATAATTGACAGTTACTTTATTGTATGCCTGCAAATGGAACGGATCGATCATATTGACATCCTGCAGGTCCGCCGTAGCCGCTTCATAGGCCAGATTAACCGGATGGTTTAATGCCAAGTTCCAGATTGGAAATGTTTCATATTTGGCATATCCCGCTTTGATCCCGTTTTTGTTCTCATGGTAAAGCTGGGATAAACAAGTGGCCATTTTTCCGCTTCCTGGACCCGGTGCCGTTATAACGACCAAAGGACGCGTGGTCTGGATAAAATCGTTTTTTCCAAATCCTTGTTCGGATATAATATGGCGGACATTGGTTGGATATCCTTCTATATAATAATGCTGATAAACATTGATCTTTCTTCGTTTCAACTTTGCCTTAAAACGATCAACCGATTTCTGATGCGAATATTGTGTAATGACAACACTGCTGACATATAAACCCCGATCCGTAAATTCTTTGATCAGACGTAGAACATCCTGATCATATGTTATCTTCAGATCTCCACGCACTTTATTATTTTCAATATCATCCGCATTGATCACAATAACGATTTCGGCATCATCTTTCATTTTCATTAACATCTGCAGCTTGCTGTCAGGTGCAAATCCCGGCAATACACGACTGGCATGATAGTCATCGAACAGTTTTCCACCAAATTCCAGGTACAGCTTGCCATCAAAATGAGAAATCCTTTCTAAAATACGTTCCGACTGCATTTTTAAATATTTGTCATTATCAAATCCGATTTCCATAAAACCTTTCCTTTCATTCATTCCAAAATAAGCAAATCATTTCCTTTAGTATATACAAGTTCTTCATTTGATTATCATATCCGGTGAAATCAAATAATTCCTTATATGAAAACAGGACACGATAAATCAAAAAATTCTCTGTGCCCATAAACAGTGCTTTGCTTGAATGATTCGGCAGCTTCATACAATCTATGGAAATTCTATTCTTGTTCCATAAATATATAAAGCTTCCGTTGATCCAAATAACCTTTCGGAAATACTGTCTGTACTAGTTTAAACTGCCGAAATCTCCCTTATCCTTGAAACCAATATATAAAAGACCCAACAAGTTGACGATACGTCAAAACGTTAAATCTTTGATATGTAAATATAGATAGTCGAATAGTAAATGTATGGGTTGGTATTTATGAATAAAGAAGAGAGTCAGAAATCAGGTACAAAGAATGCATTTTATTGAAATAATTAAGTCCGTAATAAGACTAATTCTTTCAATTTTCTTCTCACGTTATCAATAATAACAAGAATAAGAATAAAAAAAAAGAACTTTCTCAGAAATGAGGAAGCCAAAAGGGCATAAAAAAACCCGGCAGCGTGCTATGTTCGCAGGGGCAGGCCCAACTATTTTCGCCGCAGGAGTGCTTAACTTCTGTGTTCGGGATGTAAACAGGTGTA
>JAWRHV010000024.1:0-22805 GCA_040266995.1 Erysipelotrichaceae bacterium
CCATTTTTGCCTCCTGTTAGTTTCCTTGTCTCTGCTTGTGCTTTGGGTTCTCACAGATTACCATGACTCTTCCCTTGCGTCGGATGACGCGGCACTTGTCGCACATTGGTTTTACGGATGGTCTTACTTTCATAATTTGTCAGCCTCCTTATTTCCTTCTGAATGTAATGCGCCCACGTGTTAAATCGTACGGCGAAATTTCTACGGTTACATGATCACCTGGTAAAATGCGAATGTGGTGCATACGGATTTTACCAGAAACGTGAGCCAAGATTTCATGTCCGTTTTCTAATTTCACTTTGAATGCTGCACTTGGCAGCGTGTCAACGACGATACCATCTAATTCGATCATATCCTGCTTAGCCATGAATTTCTTAATTCCTCCTTTTGATGAAATGATTGATAGGCATAGATAGCCAAGTACCATTTTACCAAAGTTTCTACCTCTTGCCAAGCATAAAAAAACTTACAGAATCTGTAAGTCATTTCCAATGGAGCAGGTGATGAGAATCGAACTCACGTAGTCAGCTTGGAAGGCTGAAGTTCTACCATTGAACTACACCTGCAAAGATGGTGACCCGTGGGCGATTCGAACGCCCGACCCTTTGATTAAAAGTCAAATGCTCTACCAACTGAGCTAACGGGTCAAAAAAATGGTGCCGACTATAGGACTTGAACCCACAACCTACTGATTACAAGTCAGTTGCTCTACCAGTTGAGCTAAGTCGGCATTTGAATATGGTGGAGGCTAACGGGCTCGAACCGCTGACCCTCTGCTTGTAAGGCAGATGCTCTCCCAACTGAGCTAAGCCTCCAAGAGCTCTTCCACAATATCATAGGTTGATTGATTCGTCAATCAGAAATTAAATGGAGCAGGTGATGAGAATCGAACTCACGTAGTCAGCTTGGAAGGCTGAAGTTCTACCATTGAACTACACCTGCATGGGTTAAAAAGTGGCTGGGGTAACTGGATTCGAACCAGTGGAATGCAGGAGTCAAAGTCCTGTGCCTTACCGCTTGGCTATACCCCAAAATAATGGTGGAGGAGGACAGATTTGAACTGCCGAACCAAAAGGAACTGAGTTACAGTCAGCCGCGTTTGACCACTTCGCTACTCCTCCACTTATAAGCATGGTGGAGGTTAACGGGCTCGAACCGCTGACCCTCTGCTTGTAAGGCAGATGCTCTCCCAACTGAGCTAAACCTCCGTAATGCTCATTTATATTATCAAAGTGAACTGTTTTTGTCAATTGTTTTCCTGATTTTTTTAGCTCAATCTTTTTTTCGTATTTCGAAATAGAAATTGTATCCTGAACAAGCCAAAATCAAGGCGCCCATAACGGTCGCAAAGGGCTTCATTACAGACCAGCAATGCATCGTCGTCATCATACACATCGGCATCAAAGTCCCCGGCAGCAGCATGATTACTACACCTGATACAGCCTGGATCAAGGAAAGAAAGATCCCTGCCTTCTTGTTCTTGATAAACAAATATACACCGGATAACAGAATCAGTACGATCCCGATATACATGATATACGTCTGCACATCGTGACAATGCATCCAAGTACCATCGTCCTTCGCGTCACACGCCGAAAAAACGGTGGACACACCGATGGTTAAAAAGATGCTGAGCATTAACATACAATATTTTCCTGTTTTCTTCATATATTCCACTCTCCTAACTTGCCTTATCTTCCTTGACCGCAATCAAACGATCGATCGATTCTTGTAAAGTATCTCTATCCATGGGGCCAAAGTGAAACGTATCCACTTTTCCTTGGGCATCGATCATAAGCGTAACCGGGATCCCGGTAATCTCATAAGCCCGGATTGCCTGCCCTGTCTGATCAAAATAAACAGGAAACGATAATCCTTTCTTCTCGATATACATACGGGCAGATGCCACGGTTTCTCTGTCGCCGTCAGTGACGTTGATCATCATAAAATCCACTTCATTGCCATACTTTTTATACATTTCCTCAAATACAGCCATTTCCTGATCACAGCCGGTACACCAGCTTGCCCAGAAGTTGACGATGACCGGTTTGCCTATATGATCCTTCAAGCGTGTCTCTGTTTCGGATGCACCCATCACGGTAAAATCAGCCGCCCACTCTTTTTCGTACCTCGTTGTTTCCTTTGATCCCTGTGGCCCCGGCTGCAGGTTATGGTAGAAAACAGACGCCGCAGCCATAACGCCTACAAGAAGGACAGCCCATATGATCCATTGTTTTTTCATGCTAAAAATCCCTTCATTACGGTATCAAACAACCCAGTACTCATCAACAAGCCCAATCCGATCAATAAACCGGCACTGATCCGATGGATAAGCCGATACATTCTCTCGTTCCCCTGCCAGGACAGCTTGATACTGTCCATCAGCAAAGCGCTCAACAAAAAAGGAACACCCAGACCCAGCGCATAGGCAGCCAGCATATACAAGCCCTCCAGCTGCGTGGAAGAGGTGGAAACCATCATTAAAGCCGTCCCCAGAAAAGCGGACAGACAGGGCGTCCAGCTGATGGAAAACACCAGGCCGAACACAAAAGAACGAAGTGGGTTTAATTCATTCACAGCGGTGTTTGTGCTCTTGTGAAAAAAAGATAAAGAAAACACCCCTGTATAACACAATCCAAAATAAATGATTACCAATCCACATAACCGGGTCAGGATCTTTCGATAAGCTCCCAAAAAGCCAAAGAGCCATCCGGCGGCATACCCCATTCCCATAAAGACCAGAGAAAAGCCGAGAATAAAGCTCATCGCATTCACTGCTGTTCGATGCCGGCTGCGGATCGTGCCACCGGCAAAATAGGACAGATAGACGGGGATCATCGGCAGCAGACACGGCGATATAAATGTGAGGATGCCCTCCAAAAACGTTAACAAATACTTCATAAGACAGGATCCAGTTTTCCTGCGTTCATTCGATAGATCCGGTCTGCGTACTTATTCGCTTCCTTTTCATGCGTCACCAATAAGACAGCAGCCCCTTTTTGCGCGGCTTCTTTGAGCAGCCGCAATACGATTTCGGTATTCTCATCATCCAGATCCCCGGTCGGTTCATCGGCCAGCACGATCGACGGTTTTGTGACAAACGCACGGGCAATCGCCATACGACGCATTTCCCCACCGGAGAGTTCGGAAGGCATCGCATCTTTCAGATGAGCGATCCCCACCATATCCAGCAGCTCCATCGCATAAGCCGGATCCACCTGTCGTTCATAGACCGATAAGGGCAGCAAGACATTTTCCAATACCGTTAAACTGCTGATAGCCGAATGGCCTTGGGGGATCACACCCAGCTTTTCATTGCGAAGTTTAGATAAAGCCTTATCATCCAGAGCATATATGTCGATATCATCGATGTATACGGTTCCCTCGCTTGGTTTCAACAGTCCGGCCAGCATATTCAACAACGTGCTTTTCCCGCTGCCGGAACGTCCGCACAATTCCGTCAGCGTTCCTCCTGTCAGTTTCAGATCGACAGGATGGACGGCTGTAAATACATTTGTATCCTTGGATTTTCGAATAAAATCCTTTTTTACTTTATCTGCACGTAATCCCATTATTGATCCTCCCTTAAGATGAGTCCGGTATCCATCTTACTGATGCGGTTGGCAGAAACAGCTGCAGCCATTCCCCCGGTAAATACCGTGACCACCAAAGCCATCAAAACCAGGCCGACAATTCTTGCTGCCGATGGCAGAAGATAAGGAAGCCCAAGCTGTGATTCGATCATCTGATGGAAAGGAAAGACGATCAATGCCCCGGCTGTCACCCCGCACAAAGCACCGATCAAGCCAATGATCATTCCTTCTTTTAATATCAAAGAAAAAAGTTTGCGGCTGGAGACTCCCAGTACACGTAATACCGCAAATTCCCGGATCCGTTCATTCGTCACCATCCGATATGCCACCATAAGTATCACAATGGCCAGAAACCATACACAGGCCATCAGAATACCGATCAGACGGGAAACGCCCTGTAAAGAGCCGGCAATGCCGCTGATCATGTCCTTGGTCTTGATAGCTTCCACATTCTTCACATGTAAGTTGATGTCATTCACGACCTCTTCGACATTGTGTTCGCCATCCACATTGATCAAAACATCGGAGACCACCGTATCCGGATCGACATTGCCAAAGTCATTGAGCTTGTTCTCATAAGCGGATTTCATCAACAGCTTGCATGTCGGAATGCTTGTATACACAGTGGTATCCATCATCGTTCCGGTTTTATCCAGTTTTCCCACGACACGACAATCCACATTGTAAAAGCGGATGGTATCCCCGACAAAAGCGTTCAGATCGTTTCCGACAATAATATCCTTGGTTTCCAAAGGCTTCTGATAGCTTTTGCGGATCCATGGTTGTACCACAAAGTCTGTCTTGGCATCAAAGCCTATGATCTGCACGGAAAACGAACAACAGCCCGCATTGGCACTGGCAAGAAAAAACTGGGAGGACATCTGCCCGACTCCGTCAATTGAAGAGAGTTGATCCAGCACTTGATCATCCATGTAAAAGTATCCCTTATTTCCCTGCAAGAGGATATTGCTCAAATCGCTTTTGGTTGTAGCTGAATACGGAACGACCATAATATCGGCCCCCAGGCGGTCTTCCAGCGAAGATAAACCGCTTTGTAAGCTGGATACGATCACAGAGCCCGCAAAAACAGAAGCGGCAAGAAAGGCAGATAACACTGCCAAGGCGACCGATCGTCCCGGTTTTCGTTGAATATTCAATAAAGGTAATCGTTTAAATAAATTCATCGTTTCTTTCCCCTTCTAAACTTCCAGACAGCTTTTCCGTTACTCTTGACCAGCAGATCCTCGATCGGAATTCCTGCCGGGCAAATATTGTGGCATGCCAAAGACTTTCCACAGCCTTCATACACACGTTTGCGATACGCTTTTTCTAGATCTGTATTCTCCTGCAAAGAAAGCAGACGAGCGGTCGGCACCATAGCTGCTGTGCCGGTAAAAACAGATCCCGCATAATAATTCGGACAGATTTCCAGACAGCACCCACACTGCAGACAACGGGAAGCCTTTTGGGCCGTCTCATTGGTCTCGGTATCGTATTGAAGATCGGACGCCCGGTATACATGCATCGCTTTCAAATTTTCATAGAGGACCGAGCGGTCGACGATCAGATCGGCAACGGTCGGAAATTTGATCAATGGCTCCAGTTTCATCGTTCCCGGCTGCACCATCGTATCACAAGCAAGACTTGGTCGTCCGTTGATCCGCATGGCGCAGGCACCACACTTCTTTTGCAGACAGCTGCACTCCCAACGTACAGGGTCTACCGGATTTCCATCCAGATCTTTTAAAACAGGCTGGGCATTCAGTTCATTGAGCGCTGTCGCCACTGTTGCCGGCATCTCTGTCTGGTATGGAATTTTCTGCCAATAAGGGCTTCCATTCGGATCTTTTTGCCGCAGAATTTCAAAGATTACTTTCATGCGTTCCTCCTCTGTCGTAAAGGACGCCACGTCATATGGATCGTTCCGTCATAGGTCATTACGATCATCTTCCGCATTGTATCATCCGGTTGCGGATAATCCGTCCGATAATGGGCTCCTCGACTTTCCTTACGAGCTAAAGCACTGTTGATCATCGCTTCGGCAAACAGACAACGTGCCTTGTCTGTAGGCGTCAGAGCGTTTTGCTCTAATCGTTCGATTTGATACAAAGACTTCTGCATGTCCACATCGTTACGCAGAATGCCAAGTCCGGACCGAAGAATGGTGCCCAGCTGTAAAGCTAACGACATCGAGTAGGATGGAAGTGGTCCGGCTGCCTCTTCTTCCTTCTTATCGCTCATAGCCTTCGAATCAATATTCTCAGCGGCGATACGGCCTCCAAGAATGGCGCCTAACATCGAGTTTCCACCCAGACGGTTGGCTCCATGATAGCGGCATGTGCATTCACCGCACGCATATAAATGCCGTAGATTGGTCTCATGATGGTTATCGGTATCGATCCCTCCCATAAAATAGTGAATGCCCGGTTCGACCGGTACCGGTTCCTTTTTCGGATCGATCTGCAGATAATATAAGATCTCTTCCCGCAGATCCGGCAACCGTTTTTCCCAGATTTCATCCGATAAGCCGGTCATATTTAAATAGACCTGGTTTGCGCAGGCAGGGTCTTTGACCACCATCTCCATTTCTCTAGATACCACATCCCGGGGCATCAGGTTACCAAACTCGGGATATTTCTCTTCCATGAAATACCACGGTTCCTGCCCTTTCCGGACAAACAAACGGCCTCCCTCTGCGCGGGCGGCTTCTGAAACCAGACAGCGTTTTCCACAGATACCGATGGTCGTAGGATGATATTGGATCATTTCCAGGTTGCCAAACTGCACCCCCTGCATGAACAAAGTGGCAGCGGCGTTTCCGTCATTGCTTGTCGTTCCGGTTGTCTGCAGCGGAAAGAACCCATTGAGTCCACCATAGGCCAGAATAACCGGTCCGTAAAAATCCCACATCTTTTGTGTATAAGTATCCAGGATCCGAACACCGATGCAGGCATCGCTCTTGCGGTGGATACAGACAAACTCATGATGCATCCATCGATGGATCCATCCTTGGTTTTCATATTTGCGCGCTTCATCGATCAGCGCATTCAGGATCATCTTACCGGTACTGCTTTTCGCATAGGCCGTTCTTTTTTTGGACTGCCCGCCAAAAGGACGCAATACCGGCTGGCCATCCTTTACATTGAAAGGAACCCCGATCGTCTCCAGCCACGAAAGGATCTCCGGAGCTCTTTGCGTCAGTGTTGCCACCGCTTCCGGATCGGACAGATAGCCACCGCCCTTCATGGTATCGTGATAGTGTAGTTCCGTGGTATCGTTTTGACCCATCGTATTTAAAGACGCATTGATTCCACCCTCCGCCAGGACAGACTGTGCCCTTTCTGAAGGCAGTTTGGAAATCAGATTACAGGCGATACCTCTTTGCGCCAGTGTAATAGCCGCGGATAAACCGGCTAGGCCGGCTCCTATGATATTCACTCGTTCCATACAACCTCGTCTCTAGATCCGGATCCAGCGCAGGTAGTATACCCCAAAAGCCAGACCGGTCACTAACAATAAAACAGAAATGACAATCAGTATATCCAACGCATAGGGCTTTAACGAAGAACAGCCAAAAGCGATGATGGCCGGGCGGACGTTGATCAGAACATGGATGCCCAGGCAGACTACCATCAGCAGCTGCGTTGCCAATTGCAGAGGGCCAAAATAAGCCAGGCGGATCACACCGTTGTCTTTGGTCAGAAACAGCAGAACATGAAACAGAATCAATACGACCAATGCCAATCCGGAGATCCGGCAAGCCCAGAACCGCTTGTTCTCCTTAAAATAGAAAGCTTTCGACTGACGGATGGCCACAAGTGTATCCCATGTGAGCTTGCATCCAATAACCATATGGAGACACACGCAAAAAACCAATGCCCAGGACAAAGCGGACAAAACCGGATTGCCACCGGATATCCAGCCAATCATCTCAAAGATACCGGCTATCACATGAATCAGCAACAGCCCCATCATGACAGCCGTTAAAAGCGCGTTGCATCGTCTCATGAGGCCGCTCCTTTCACCGTAATGGTAATGACACCATCTTGTTGCGAGATAGTGTCAGCGTGAAACACATCCGCCATTTCCTTCGACATCACCACAATATCAAATATGCCATGGTCCGCTTTCGAAAACAGCAAAGTGGGATCCACGATCTTTATGCGCATCTGGTTTGCCGGCAGACGCGACTGATAGCTTTGGGCCATACTAAGACCCGGCCCGTCCCCTTGGCATACATAACAAACAATATCCTCAAACAAGTAATCGATTTCTTTCCCGTCAAAAAAACGGGTCCATGTATCCAGGTTTTCAGCATTTGTATGCCGGTCTTTATTGATCAGAACGATATACTGCCCGGAGGGCTGCTCTAAAACCACCGAAGCGGAGCTTGTGGCATCCGCTTTTCCATGGATCAAATTGTGAAAGGCATCCGTAAAAAGAAAAGGAATCCCCAGTATCAGAAAAAGTGATAAACATACAATGCATGTATGGATTAATACAGTTTTCATACGGAAGACTCCTTTCCTTCGTTTATTCCTGTGCCTGCGATAAAGCGTTATCTACAGCCTCAACAAATTCATCATAGTTGATTGTGGCACCGCTGATGGCATCAATCCCATCCAACTGTCCGTTTTCTACCAGTTGTTTAGCGTATTCATCACAAGCGGCCAACGCTTTCTGTGCTTTATTGTAATAATCACGGTTCGCTACATTTCCTTGTTTTTTTCCGTAATTCTCATCCTTTAATGTGCCATCCGGCTCAAATGTCTGATACGTACAATCCGTGATTTTGCCATCTTTGATCGTAATTTCAACGACACCATAGCCATTGCCCGCATCGTTTCCATCATCATCCTGGTTTTCATGGATCTCGCTTTTTCCCGTATATGTTCCATCCTTATACGTAGCAGAGGATCCACAGCCTGTCAGAAGAGATCCTGCCAGCGTCAATGCCATCATGAAAGATACTAATTTCTTCTTCATTTTATATTCTCCCTTGTCAATCATTGTATTTGATATAACCGGTAAAGTGATCATTCACTGTCTCACGAACAAAACGACCATCTCGCAACACCAGTGTCCGCTGGGCTACTTCCGCAACCTCCGGGTCATGGGTTACAACGATCAGTGTCGTCCCTTCTTCATGAAGCTTTCGGAATAAATCGATAACAATGGTCTCGTTGGCTTCGTCCAGGTTCCCCGTCGGTTCATCGGCCAGAATGATTTCCGGATAGTTGATCAGGGCACGGGCCACACACAAACGCTGTTGTTCCCCACCGGACATCTGACTTGGCAGATGGGTAGCACGGTCTTCTAACCCGACACGACGTAACGCTTCCATCGCCTCTTTTTCATCCGGTACACTGTGATAATATTGTGCGACCATCACATTTTCTAACGCGGTCAGATAATTGACCAGATAGAACTGCTGGAAGATCAGACCAATCTTATCCCGACGGATGACCGTCTGTTCTTTGCTGCTCACTTTGGAAATATCCTTTCCGTCCAGCAGCACCTGTCCTTTGTCCGGCGTATCCATACAGCCGATGATATTCATCATGGTACTTTTACCGGATCCGGAAGGACCCATGATGGCCAGCCACTCGCCTTTTTCCACTTTCATGTTTACATTATCCAGAGCGTGGAGATCACCATAGATTTTTGATACATTTTTTAATTCAAGCTGAGTCATATCTATACACCTCGATTATTCACCTTTCAGTACTAATGCAGGATCGACCTGTGTTGCGCCACGAATCGGCAGCACACACGCAATGCCGGTTACAACGATGGATACCAATAATGTGATCGGTACCAATAACGGACGGAACGCAATGGAACTATTAAATACGTTCATGCTCACGGCCTGGGCAAACGCAAAGCCCAGAATGGACCCAAGCACACCGCCGAAAGCTCCCAACAATACGCCTTCGCCCAAAAACTCACGGACAATGCTCTCATCGGAAGCCCCCAGTGCTTTACGAAGGCCGATTTCCATACGCCGTTCTGTTACGACCGCTGTCATCGTTGTCGCTACACAGATCATGGTCAGAGCCAGAACAATAATGGTTACCAACAAAACCAAAGCCTGCAGCTTTGATAGGACTGTCGTTTCCGATTGTGTCACCCTTTTTACCAGACGTGCTTCCACAGAGGAAGACTTCTTATTGATCTTCTCTTTATATGTGTCCAGGTTATTAGAGGAAGATTTGACGCTCAATTCACAGACATCGTAAATATCCGAGATCTGTGTCAGCGTTTCCAGATCCTCAATTGACATATAAATATATTTTTCTTCCGAACCCCCTGTATCCAGGATCCCGGTCACTGTCACATTTAACAGATTATCCGGTATCACTTCCTGGTCTTCCTGTGATTCTTCCGTATCTTCTTTCTCTTCGGTTTCTAACGCTTCGGCCGGCGTATACGTAACCGTCACCATATCACCGGGTTTTAACCCGAATGTATCCGCAACCTCTTTACCGACCATCAACTCTCCGTTTTTTTCAGGCCACTGGCCCTCCACTTTCCAGTAAGCACTGGTTTTTTGCGCTTGTTCCATGTCGGTTCCTGCGGCCATGACTGCTTTTTCATTGATCCGCAGTGTTTCATATCGGTAGGGCGTAGCCCCAACCAGATCCTGCTCATCAATCACAGATACCGCCTGCTCCATATCCTTTCTGGTAAAGTTTTCTTCGGATGGCAGAATTACCATGTTGGAGCCATAGCTTCGAAACTGCTGTGCCATCTGCCGTGGTACATCGTAGTAAATGGTCACCAGACCGGATAAAATGGTTGCCCCCATCGCAATAGCCAGCAAAGCAATCAACATCCGTGAACGACGGCGGATCAGCGAGGCGGTGATCATTCGTACATACATTTTTCTTTTTGTCATGACGATTCCTCCCCTATTGTCTTCCGTGCAGGACTTCCGCCGGACGTAGACGCATCAACATACGGATAGCCGGCAAGCTGCCTGCAAGCACCATCAGAATGATCAGAATCGCCACGATCGGTATTACCATCAGACGCATCGTTATAGCTGAGTCAAAGACAGTCTGTCCGATGATCTGCGCAAAGCCGAAGCCGGCCGCAAAACCGATGGCACCTCCGATCAAAGCCGTCAGTACGATTTCCGTCAGCACAAGCAATGTGATCTGGCCGTTTTGAGCACCCATTGCCTTCAACAAGCCGATTTCCTTACTTCGTTCCATGACGCTGGCCGTCACCAGATTACTGATTCCCAAGGCAGCTCCCACCATGCTCAGAATGGTGATCAGCAACATCAAGAGCTCTGTTTTTTCCAAAATAGCCCCTTCCGAATCCGCTACCTGGCGAACCGGCGCCGCTACAGAATCCGAGATGACCTCCTGGATCTGATAAGCAATCGAGCTGGCATACGCCGTACAATACCATGTTTCATACTGTGCAACGGTTAAAGAGCTCGGATCTTTCGCTGCTTTTTCGGACAGCTCGTTATCCGGTGTTGTCAGCGCACTGACTTCAATGCTTTCCACTTTTCCATCTTTTCCGCTGAGTGTCTGGACTGTATTTAGCGGCATGTAGATATAATCATCCTCATCGCCGCCGGAATCATACACACCGACGATGCGGATCTTCAAGGTATCTTTCGATCCCTTGATTGTTAACGTGTCCCCTGCTTTGACCCCGAGCTTTTTGGCAATCGAAGCGCCGATCATCGCACAGTTTTCATCTTTTTCCGACTGTTCATCCAGCCAGCTTCCATCCGTCAGTTCCCACCAGCTTCGCAGTGTTACGATTCCTGTATCCAGTGATTCCCCGGTCGGCAGATCCATATGATGGTTAAACCAGCTTCCCTTGATGATCACTTCTTCATCATCGACTTTTGCCTGCGCTGTTAAAAACGGGGTATAGTCTACAATATTAAAGGCCCAGAAAATCGTTTTGATGTTTCCCAGCTCCTCTTCTTTTAAATACGCGGTCGCATCGCTGTCATCTTCCACATCGTACAAGTCGTTAACGATGGATGCTTCCTTGGGAACCACTGTAATGTTGGCACCATATGTTTTTAATTCCTGGTTGATCTTATCTCCAACATCCATCATGACACTTAACATAGCCGTTGCCAGCGAGGTTCCTAAAGCCACGGTAAAGGCGATCATGGCCATCTTTTTCCATTGTCGGGTAAGTGCACCCTTTAACATTCTAAAAAACATACACTCGCCTCCTACTTAAACTCCGCTTCATGCGCAACCAGACCTTCGATCGGTACTTTAATATATCCATCATGGATCGAATACGGAATCACGATAGGGTTGCAGCCCCCTTTGAATCCAATGGTATTGATATTCATGACAACATCGCACAGCTTGCATACCACCTGGCCATCTTTTTCGTAATAGCCGGTTTCACCACAAATATCACATGCATCCAGGCCGATTCCATAAGAAGATGAATTTGGTTTCTTGATGACGATGAACCGGATCTCAATGCCGTTATCCTCATACGCAAAGCGATGCAGATGCCCATCTGCCACTTGATCAAAGGAAACCCATACCTCTTTGTCAGTTACCTTGGCAGCCTCTTCAATCGGAGACAGCTCGACTTCCTTTGTGGAAGCTTTCAGGATCACCGTCATGTTCAATACAACCACAAGCAGTGTAACCAATACAGTAGCTGACCAACGTTTGCGGCTTTTCCACTTGGCAATGATCTTCCGATGCTCCGCCGGATTACGATATGGTTCATTGACACGAGTGCTTTCGATAAACAAACAGATCGGCAGCACACACATCACTGCCATTATCAAATATATAAACGCATTCACATGGTTCGAGGAGATTTTAGCCAGCACGAACAATGTATGATTATTGATAATCAGACGCCGAGCCAACAACACCTGCAGCGCCGATGTCATATAACGGGCACCTGTTATGATAAGAACAGCTGCCATTGTCTTTTTCAACCGAGACAAGCCAACGGCTTTTCCGACCTGTATAACCGCCAGAAAAGCGACGATACAAAGACCGATACCTAACAGATAACCGATCAGACGATACAGATAATCTGTCGATAACAGTTCCTGTCCCGACAATAAAAAAGTATATGGATACGCATATATATCTGGTAATATATAGAATTCCACCATGAGCGCGATCAAGCCCAGTAAAACGGCATCTACGTAATCCGTTTTCTCCTTAAGCCGCGCATGTAACGGTTTGATCTTCCCTATAAAATAAGCCACCAACGCAATCAAATAAACAGTAAAGATACGCAAATTCCATAAGGATGTATCGATCCGGTTCGTGGCGTTTTTTAAATATCCCATCACAGCGCCTGCCACCAGACCAGCCAGAATCAAGCCGATCAAAAGGCGGAATGGCTTTCTCTTTAATGTCGTCTGTCCATAAGCGACGATCAAGCCCACAAGTATGGAGATAGTAATTAAGGCTTCACTTGTCTGAATCAGATATCGAATCATATCTCATTCCCTCCCTGATTTTCTATGATTTTTAAAAAAAACAAATGGATGCGTCACAAAAAACGGACGCATCGTATCATTTGTATAATGAATGGCTTACCATTCCTGCGGTGTGTAATCCCATCCTTCAAATGTGTACTCAAGGTTACCATCTTTGAAGTGGTCTTCCAATACACCACCAGGTCCAGTTTCTGCATCACTGTGAATCAGGTATCCATTTTCAGCCGGGCTGTGGATCGTAAATTTCACTGTGTATGTATCTGCATCTGGCAATTTAATATTTGCACCATAGTGAGGTCCGTCAGAAGCAGACATTTCCATGAATGTACCTTCCGCTGCTACTTCACCATTGGATCCGGTTACTTCGTAATCCACTGTCAGATAAGGAACCCAGTCACCAACACCGTAACCTAAGTCATTTTCCAATGCGGAGATATCACACTCTAAATGGATATCGAAATCTTCAACATTTTCCTGACCTGGTGCCATTGGAACCGGCTGGAAATACACTGCAGATACGTTCAGGAAGTCAACCTCTGCATCTTCGAAAATAGGATACTCAGTGAATCCTGCTGCTTCACCTGGAGCTGCCGCAGTATCTTCTGCTGCTTCTGTTGTTTCTTCGGTTTTTTCATCCGCTGCTGTTTCTTCTTTTGTAGTAGAAGAGTTAGAGCCGCTGCATGCAACCAAAAGAGAAGAACTCAACGCAAATGCACCAAGCAGTTTTGCCAATTTTGTCATAATCTTTTCTTCCTCCTTTTAATTATGATATGTAGAAAGGGAGGCACCCTTTTCTAACCTAATCCTGTGAAGCTTCTTCACGAAGCTTTTTGTTACGATTGGTATGCCAGATAAACAGCACAACCGTAACCCCTAATAAAATCAATTGCGGAACGATCGTCTCTACCGCCGGATAAATGCCTAATACCTCCAGCACCGGATTCGATGGAATCCAGGATACCCAGGATGGGGAATGCATCATCAGGACATCCCCTTCAATCAGCTCCTTGATACCAGAACCCAGGAAGGAGATCGACATGATAAACATCAGAACCGATGTAGCGGTAAAGAACGGTTTCAGCGGAATTCGTAATGAGAGAACACGGATGGCCAGGTAAACGAAGACCAGGCAAACGCATCCAACACCGAATCCAGCCCATACCATCGAGATATTGTCTCCTGCTAATAACGGCTGATAGAACAGAATGACCTCGGCACCTTCTCGGAACACAGCCAGAAAAGCTGTAAATGCCAGCGCAAAGCCTCCGCCTTTTTCAGTCGAATCCGATACTTTGTCCTTGATGTACTTGGTCCATGCTTCCGATTCTGACTTGGATAACATCCAGTTGCTGACATAGTACAAAACGACAACCGCAATCAGAGCCGTAACGCCTTCGATCACTTCCTGCGAAGCACTGTTTGCCAGCTTCAGCTGATTTAACAGCCACGCGGAAACAAAGCTCATGACAATTCCCATGATGGAACCAAAATACACTTGCCGAAGTTCTCGTTTTCCACCTTTTTGCGTTTTCATCAGATAAGCGATGATCGCGCCAACTACCAGGATTGCCTCGAAGCCTTCACGTAAGATGATCGAGAAGCAGGCAATGAAGGTTGCCACGGCAGCCGAACGTCCGCCGGTTTCTTGTTCCGTCTGGCCCTCGCCGGTCGTTCCATCCATTGTGTGCGCATCCTCACGCAACATGGATTTCAGCTTATCCGCTTCTTTGTTGAACTCCTCGGCACTGCCTCCGTCCTTCGCTATCGCTTTACAAGCAGAAAACTGAAGTTCCATCTCCGATTTTCTTGCACCGGAAATATATCCCATGGTGGTACGTTCAAATCCGGTTGTTTCATAGTATCCATAATAGGCGTCATTGATGGCATTATAAGCTCCATCTGCATCACCGGAAGCGTATCGTTCCTTTGCGGCATCAATGACCAGATCCATCGCGTCCACCACATCGTTCCAGGTCACAGAGTCATCGGCATGCTCTTCCGTATAACTGTTCCAGGTCGGATAATAGTTCTCCTCCTCAGCAAAAACAGAGGACGGTATAGCCAACATCATCATAAATGCCATTAAAACAGCTAAAAGTCCTCTTCTATTAAGTTGAATAAATCCTTTCATAAAACCCTTCTTTCAACAGGTACTCTAATCAATTAGAAATGTCTAATTATATTAGAGTTTTCT
This sequence comes from Erysipelotrichaceae bacterium, assembly GCA_040266995.1. Lineage (GTDB taxonomy): Bacteria > Bacillota_I > Bacilli_A > Erysipelotrichales > Erysipelotrichaceae > UBA4312. The sequence goes on from JAWRHV010000024.1 coordinate 15,254, forward strand.
AACTTGATTAGATTATACTAACTAGCACTTTGAAAGTCAACTTAAAACCTGGAAAGAACACAGGAATCTCTACCCAAAAACAGCCATCGTGATTACGATAGCTCTTGGTCTTCTTTCCTTGGATATTCCTTCAACATTCGTTCGATTTTTTCCTTCTTCTGCATATAACGGATTCTTAAAGCCTTCAAATACACCTGCCCGATCCCTCTTTCATTCAGTCTATACGTTTTGGTGATTACTTGTGTTCCATCCATCAGCAGCATGCATGGATAAATCAAGTGATACTCTTTGCCAAAAACATACTTGGTGCGGATCAAATCATACTTTATATACAACGATCGATCCATATTATATACGTAATGAAAAGAAGAATGCGCCACATGATACCGATCGTCCGGACTGATCACATAGACAGGGATCTTCAGCTCCTGAAAGGCGTCTTTCCACTTTAACAGATGATCATGGGGTACAAAGGATTTTTTCTCATAGAGGGAATCGAACACGACCAGGATATGTAAAGAAGCAGGAAATTGTACGGAATCTCCGTACTTATCAATGATTTTCATTTTTAAATATCGGAATGCGTGCTATTATTTTATCACAAAGGAGACGATGTATGAACTATTATGGTCTGGATATCGGAACAGCCAGGATACGGTTTTTCGATTCGGAAGAGATCTTGTTTGATCAGCCGGCGTTGATTGCTTATGACTCGGATAACGATCCGATTGCGATCGGTGATAAAGCCCATGCACTGAAAGGAAGCGGAAATGTCCGTCCCCTAGATACCCTGGAAGCTTTATTTCTATATTGTAATCAGATTTTTGATGATTATCATATTTTTGGAATCTTCAAGAAAACAACCGTTCTGTTTAGTTGCCCTATAACCTTCTCTGATACGGAAAAAGAGGAAATCAAAACCTATCTTTTAAAACAAGGCGCCATGCACGCTGTATCGGATATTGAAATCTGGTATGCCGCTCTGGGTTCTCAAATCAATATCGATTCCGATCTGAGCTCTTGTATCCTTCATATCGGACACGATAACACATCGATTGGCGTCTTCAGCAAGAACCAGATTGATGACAGTGCGCAAAATCCAATAGCCGGTCGGCAGCTGGAGCAGCAGATCCGTCGCTGGATCTTGGAACAGTGCCATCTGCAGATCAGTGACCATGTTCTTTTGGATATGAAATTGCTGATTGGTCAATGTGTTCCGCAGCCTTTTCCTCAATCCTTTCCGGTCCAAGGCTTTGATACACGCACACAGAAATCTCGCTCGATGCAATTCGATGAAAATCAATTCGTTCAGGCGGTATCCGGTGTATTATACCAGTGGTCGAACTGGATCTATCAGTTTTTATCCACCTTATCGCCCATCACCCAGCAACAAATCGCTATGCGCGGCATTATCTGCTGTGGCGGCACTTTCTTGTTAAGAAATCTTGCACCGGCTTTACAAAACCAGCTGAACATCCCTTTCTATATCTGCCCGAAACCGGATCAGACCGTCATCCGGGGCATGCAGGTCATCTTAACCAGAATGGAGGAAGGTCTATGAAAGCCTGGATCCTGTCCGCTTTATATTTTATGGCAGCAGGCTGCCTGTTGCTCTTTGCGTTTAAGAATATAGATATCGCTTTGTATATCGGAATCGTTCTTCTCTTAGTGGCAACCTTATTTTCAAGACAATTAAAAAAGTAGAAGTCTACTTGTTTTCGATGACTTCTACTTTTACTTTGTTGTCGGGTTCTATATCATAGGTTATTTTGGCAAAATCATTTGTATGCTCTGTAATCAGAGCATGGACCATTTCAAAGATTTCTTCTTCATTTTCTTCGGTCTTGCAATCGTATTCAATTGATGTAACAACGTGTTTTCTGATTTTTGCGTTTTTTAAATCTTTTAATAGTGTTTCCATTGTTTAAACCTCACTGAAGTTAGTCTATTCCAGATTTTCTGTTTTGTCAAATCGTGTTTCTTATCCGAACAGTGTTGTGATATAACCTTGAATAAAAATAACAAGAATGATCAACGGCAGGATGACCGAACAATAAAACTTGATCTTGTTGCTGAATGCGATGCCCTTTCCTGCGTTGGCTTCTTCCAGGAAAGCCTCCCAGCCCCAGCCGTTTTTCGCGGTACAGAAAAGAACATAGAACAAAGAGCCTAAAGGCAGCAGGTTATTGGAGACGATAAAATCTTCCAGATCCTGGATCGTCGTTCCGGCACCCATCGGTTGGATAAAGCTCCATGCGTTGAACCCAAGAGCACAAGGTAAAGACAATACCAGCATACCGATCAGGTTATACAGAACATTCTTTTTATGATCCCAGCCAAACATTTCCGAAGTAATGGTCATAATGTTCTGGAAGACGGCCAATATAGTGGTAAAAGCCGCAAAGCTCATAAACAAGAAGAACAAAGCGCCCCAGATCCGGCCACCGCTCATATTCGCAAAAATATTTGGCAAAGATACGAAGATCAATCCAGGTCCCTGTGCAGAATCCACATTGTAGGCAAAGCAGGCCGGAATAACGATCAAGCCGGCCACAATGGCCACAAAGGTATCCAAAGCCACGACCCGAATCGCTTCCGATGTCAATCTCTGTTCTTTGTCGATGTAGCTGCCGAAGATCGCGATGGCTCCGATGCCCAGAGATAATGTGAAGAAGGCCTGTCCCATCGCCGCAAAAATAACTTCGCCCAGACCATATTCATTGATTTTGGAAAAATCCGGAATCAAGTAATAGCGAACCCCTTCCATGGCTCCCGGTAATGTCACCGAACGAATTGCCAGACAAACCATCAAACCGAGTAAGCACAACATCATGACCTTGCTGACCTTTTCTACACCATTGACCAGTCCCTTCGATACCACGAAGAAGCCTAACAGGACAACCACGACCATGTACCCTACATTGATCAAAGGACTGCCCAGCATATCGGTAAATGTATTCATGATCATTTCACTATCCGCACCTTGGAAAGTGCCTAGTAACATCTGTACAAAATAATAAAACATCCAGCCACATACTGTTGTATAAAACATCATCAGCAGATAGTTTCCGGCTAATGCCAGATACTTCATCGCGTGCCATTTCGATCCGCTTGGCTCTAATACATCAAAGGACAAGGCTGCGCTTTTCTGGCTCCCACGGCCGACCGCATATTCCATGACCATGACCGGTAATCCCAGGATCACCAAAAAAAACAAATAGATTAGTACAAAGGCTGCCCCTCCGTATTTTCCGGTTATATACGGAAACCGCCAGACATTACCTAACCCTATGGCGCAACCGGCACTGATCAGGATAAAACCCAATCGACTGGAAAATCTTTCTCTCATATATAATTCCCCCTCGTAATGATATTTATTATACTACCATTTGTAAAAAATAAGTATCTATTTTCATTATTGTGAAAAAAGATAAAAAAATGTACATTGAACTGTAAAAAGAAAGTTCGATTATGGTACAATCTTGCTTGAAAATATATTTAAGGAGGATTGATTATGACTTTGATTATCCCTGAAAACTACGACCCTGTCCTGTCTGTACGCGATACACAGGAAGCAATCAAATACATTCGTGATACATTCCAGAAAGAGCTGGGCAGCCAGCTTCACTTATCCCGGATCTCTGCCCCGTTGTATCTTCCGAAAAGCTCCGGTTTAAACGACAACCTGAACGGTGTAGAATTGCCGGTATCCTTTACGATGAACGATGTTCCCGGTGAAGAGATGGAAGTAGTACATTCATTGGCGAAATGGAAACGTTATGCTTTGAAAAAATATGGTTTTAAAGTGAATAAAGGGCTGTATACTAATATGAATGCAATCCGTAAGGATGAAGAGATGGATAACCTTCATTCCGCTTATGTGGACCAATGGGATTGGGAAAAAATTATCAAAAAGGAAGATCGAAATGAAAGAGTCCTGAAACGGGAAGTCCGCCGGATCTTTAAGGTCATCAAGCATATGGAGCATGAAGTATGGTATAAATACCCGGAAGCCGTCAATCATCTGCCGGATAAGATCCATTTTATCACAACCCAGGAATTACTTGACTTATACCCGGATCTAGGTCCGAAAGAACGCGAAAATAAGATCACAAAAAAATATGGAGCTGTGTTTGTAATGAAGATTGGTGATCGTCTGTCCAACGGAGAAAAACACGATGGAAGAGCACCCGATTATGATGACTGGGAATTGAACGGTGACATTCTCTTCTGGTATGAGCCGTTACAATGTTCTCTGGAAATCAGTTCGATGGGAATCCGGGTCGATGAAAACTCTCTGGTTTCACAGTTGGAAAAGGAAAACTGTACAGACCGTTTACAGCTTCCTTATCATAAAGGCATTGTCAATCAAGACCTGCCATATACTATCGGCGGCGGTATCGGACAATCTCGTCTGTGCATGCTGCTTCTGAAGAAAGCACATATCGGGGAAGTACAGTGTAGCATCTGGCCACAGGATATGGTCGATACATGCCTGGCACATAATATTCAGATCTTATAAAAAAAGATGAAGAGTGAAATATCACTCTTCATTTTTTATTCTGTAATTTCCAAGGATTCCGGAACCAGCTCTTTAACTTCTGCTGTATTCTCGGATACGATCTTATTAAACTCATCATCCTTAGGAGCCGGATTCATTCGTTCCATCCTTTTTTCACGAAGTTCTTTTGCCTTCTGGGCTACCAACTCGTTCTGTGGACGGCTTCCACGGCAACCGGTTCCGGCTGGAATCAGTTTACCGATCATTACGTTTTCCTTCATTCCTTGCAGATAATCGCGTTTACCCTTAATTGTCGCATCTGTCAATACCTTAGTGGTTTCCTGGAAACTTGCTGCTGATAAGAAGGAATCTGTTTCCACTGAAGATTTGGAAATACCTAACAATACCGGTTTGAATTTTGCAGGCGTTTTTCCTGACAACAGAGCTTCCCGGTTGATATTGGTGATCATATTCAATGATAACTGTACGCCGACATTGACATCTGTATCGCCACTGTCCACAACGATGACCTTTTTCATCATCTGCATGATCATAACTTCCAGGTGCTTGTCACTGATTTCAATACCTTGCGACTGATACACCTTCTTTACTTCTTTTAAGATGTAATCCTGTACTTCACGTACACCGGCTACACGCAGCAATTCTTTAGGATCCAGCGGCCCTTCTGTCAAAGCCACACCGGCTTCGATTTCTTTTCCGACCGCAACCCACGGACGCAGTGTCTGGTTTGCGTTGATCTTATGCGATACGCTTTCCTTTTCACTGGTGATAATTACTTCTTGACGCATTGTTCCTTCAATACGTTCGATCGAAGTAATGGTTCCGGTAATCTGTGCAATAGCAGCCACACCCTTTGGACAACGTGCTTCAAATAATTCCTCAACACGCGGTAAACCTTGGGTAATGTCTCCGGTACCTGCACCAGCCACACCACCGGTATGGAATGTACGCATGGTTAACTGTGTACCAGGTTCACCGATAGACTGCGCTGCCATAACACCGATAGCTTCACCAACTTCGACATCTTTTCCGGTTGCCATATTCTTACCGTAACACTTACGACAGATTCCTGTACGTGATTTACAAGTAAAGACAGACCGAATAAAAATTCCTTCGATGCCGGCATTGACGATCGCCTTGGCAATTTCATCTGTAATGTATTCATCACTGCCAATGATCAGTTCTCCGGTCGTCGGATCAAAGACATCCTGTTTTGTATAGCGACCATTGATACGATCCTGGAAAGATTCAATAATCGTATTGGTTTTACGGTCTACCAGGTTTTCTACCCAGTATCCCTTATCTGTACCACAATCATCGTCCTTGATGATCACACCTTGTGCCACATCAACCAGACGACGGGTCAAGTATCCAGATTCAGCAGTTTTTAACGCTGTGTCGGTCAAACCTTTACGTACACCATGTGTAGAGGTAAAGAATTCGGATACGTTCAGCCCTTCACGGAAACATGAATAGATTGGTACCTCGATCAAGCTTGGAACGAATTCGCCATGTGCTGATTTCGCATGACCCGGACGCGCCATCAGTCCACGCATACCAGCCAGCTGCGTAAAGTTCGAACGGTTACCACGGGCTCCGGAGTCCGCCATCATAAAGATCGGATTCTTGCGGTCCATGTTCTCTACCAGACTGTCCGCTATATCATTTTTAATACGGTCCCAAAGGTTGTTCAGATGGTTTTCCCATTCCGGCATGGTCAACATACCTTTCTTTTGGAAATACTTTAACTGTTCCGCCTTTTCCTGACCTTCTTTTACTTTTTCTTCTTTATTCGGAGCAACTTCAATGTCGCTTAACGCAACCGTAATACCGGCAACCGTTGAATACCGGAATCCCAGATCTTTGATCTGGTCCAGTATTTCAGCTGTCTGGTCAACGGAATAACGCGCAAACACTTCGGCAATGACCTTACCTAAGTCTTTCTTCTTGACGGCACCGGCCACCGGTAATTCCTCGATATACTTTTTGATATCCTGTCCCTGACGGATGAAGTATTGATCCGGCGTATGCTCGAAATTGCTCTTGGACACTTCCTCAATAAACGGGAAGTCTGCCGGGAACATGCTGTTGAAAATGATCTTACCCGGTGTTGTTACCAGATAGTCATCGGCATGGATCGGATCAAAGGATGTCTTGTTCAATCCCTTTACCGGTACGGCAATACGGGAATGCAGATGGATCAAATGCGACTTGTAAGCCATAGCCACTTCATCTACATCCAAGAATACATGCCCTTCGTTGGAGGCAAATATACGCCACATCTTCGCTTCATCCGGGCAGTCAGACTGCTCATAGCGGTCCGCTTCCTTCAACAGCTCCTCTTTGGTTTCCTCCATGGTCAGATAATAGTTACCCATAACCATATCCTGGCCCGGCGTAACGATTGGTTTACCGTCTTTCGGACCCAGAATGTTGTGGGAACCTAACATCATGATCAAGGCTTCAGCACGTGCTTCCTCACTCAGAGGTACGTGGATAGCCATCTGGTCACCATCAAAGTCCGCATTGAAGGCTGTACATACCAACGGATGCAGACGCATTGCACGTCCTTCTACCAGCTTTGGCAAGAATGCCTGGATTCCCAGACGGTGCAGCGTTGGGGCACGGTTCATCAATACAGGGTAGCCGTCAATGACCTTCTCCACTACATCCCAGATTCTAGGATCCTGACGTTCGATCAGTTTTTCGGCATTTTTCGGGTTTGCGGCCAATCCTTCGTTCACGATTTCATTGATAATGAAAGGTTTAAACAGATTGACTGCCATTTCACGTGGAATACCACACTGGTACATCTTCAGATCCGGTCCTACGGCAATAACCGAACGACCGGAGAAGTCTACACGCTTTCCTAACAGGTTCTGACGGAAACGACCTTGTTTACCCTTCAGGGAATGTGACAAGGATTTTAACGGACGGCTTCCGGCACCGGTAATCGGTTTGGAACGACGACCATTATCGATCAACGCATCCACCGCTTCCTGCAGCATACGTTTTTCGTTCTGCACAATG
>JAWRHV010000025.1:0-96466 GCA_040266995.1 Erysipelotrichaceae bacterium
GCATGAACGTAGAAGAATTAAAAAAACATGCGAATCATGTCCGCCAGAACATCCTGCGGGCAGTGTATTCAGCACAGAGCGGACATCCGGGAGGCAGCTTGTCGGCAGCGGATGTGATGACGTATTTGTATCTGGAGGTCATGGATATCAATGAAGACAACGTGGACAGTCTGGACCGTGACCGCTTCGTATTGAGCAAGGGCCATGTGACCCCGGCCATGTACAGCGTGCTGCTGGAGGCAGGACTGCTGAAGGAAGCCGATATCACGACATTCCGTAAGTTCAAGAGCCCGCTGCAGGGACATCCGAACATGAACTATGTAGCCGGCGTGGATATGTCGACAGGATCGCTGGGCCAGGGGATCTCGACAGCTGTCGGCATGGCGATCGCCAACAAGCTGGACAAGAACGGACACCGTATCTTCACACTGCTGGGGGACGGCGAATGCCAGGAAGGCGAAGTATGGGAGGCAGCGATGGCAGCGGCGCACTATGAGCTGGACAACCTGGTAGTGATGGTGGACTGCAACCATCTGCAGATCGACGGCAAGGTAGAGAACGTCATGAACGTCTATCCGCTGGACAAGAAGTTCGAGGCGTTCGGATTCGACGTGATCAAGGCCAACGGGCATGATTTCGATGCGATCAAGGCAGCGTTCGACTATGCGGTATCGGTAAGGAGAAAACCGGCATGCATCCTGTGGAACACGGTGAAAGGAAAAGGCGTATCGTTCATGGAGGACCAGGCAGGATGGCATGGAAGTGCACCGAAGGAAGAGCAGTATAAACAGGCGATGGCAGAACTGGGAGGAAAAGCATAATGGCAAAACAGGCGACAAGAGCAGCGTACGGGGAAGCGCTGGCGGAACTGGTACAGGCAAATGAGAATGTCGTAGTGCTGGATGCAGACCTGGCAGGATCGACACAGACAGCGAAGGCCAGAGCGGTGTGTCCGGAAAGACATTTCGACATGGGTATCGCGGAGAGCAACATGGCAGCGGTGGCAGCCGGACTGGCAGCCAGCGGAAAGATCGCGTATTTTTCAACGTTTGCGGTCTTTGCGGCAGGAAGAGCATTCGACCAGGTGCGCAACAGCATCTGCTATCCGAACCTGAACGTAAAGATATGCGCCACACATGCGGGGATCACGGTCGGCGAAGACGGGGCATCGCATGAGAGCGTCGAGGATATCGCGCTGATGCGCGCGGTACCGAACATGAAGGTATTCCAGCCGTGCGACGGCGTAGAGGCCAAGGCGATCGTGAAAGCGGTAGCCGACATCGAAGGGCCGTGCTTCGTAAGATTAGGAAGACTGGCCGTGGAGACGATCAACGATCCGGAGACATACAAATACGAATTCGGAAAAGGGATCGTGATGCAGGAAGGCAGCAAGGTGGCGCTGGTAGCGACAGGAATGATGGTACAGGAAGCGCTGGAAGCGGCCAAAGAACTGGACTTCACACCGACGGTGGTCAACATCAACACGATCAAGCCGATCGATGCGGAGCTGATCAAGAAGCTGGCAAAGACCCACGATGCGATCGTGACGATCGAGGAGCACAGTGTGATCGGCGGACTGGGCGGCGCTGTAGCGGAAGTGCTGGCACCGGAGAAGGAACGCTGTCCACAGTATATGATCGGAATGCAGGATCAGTTCGGACAGTCAGGTACACCAGCTGAACTGCTGGATCACTATGGACTGAACGCAAAACACATTGCGGAATTCGTAAAAAACATTCAATAATCTTTATCAAACCTCTGATTTGAAAAAATCAGGGGTTTATTTATGGATGGAACGAGGAACCGATAGGGCTCTGAAACCGTTGGAAAACCGGCATTCGGTCTTTTTTTCATCAGAGAAATGTGATACAAATGGACTATGGAAACAATAATCTATGTGGTTCGCCATGGACAGACCTTGTTTAATATCAAGCACTTGATCCAGGGAAAGGGAGATTCTCCCTTAACGGATAAAGGCATTGCGCAAGCCTATCATTTACGGAATGTACTGCAGAAGATCCCTTTTGATCTGGGTATATCTTCCACAAGCGAGAGGGCGCGGGATACGATGCATATCATCCTGGATGGACGGTGTCCATATGCTTATTATAAGGAATTGAAGGAAATCAGTTTTGGCACACTGGAAGGCGATCCTGTGTCGACTGCCTTTAAAAAAAGTGCAGACGAAGATTTGTGGATCCCCAAACAAAAGGACTTTACCATGTATGGTGGAGACAGCTTTTGGCAGGCCAGAGAGAAAGCCGAAGAAAAACTGATTGAAATCGGGCGCCAACACCCGGGACAGACGTTATTGGTGGTATCCCATGGAGCCTTGTTAAAAGAGCTTTTCTCGCATCTGGAGCCGTCTTTTAAAGACCGTGTTCCGAATTGTTCTGTCAGTCAGCTGAAATTCAGCCATCAGCGCTTATCGCTGATCCGGCCTCCGGAGGTACTATGACACGATTTTATGTGGTTCGACATGGGGAAACCTTGTTTAATATCAAGCGATTGTATCAAGGATGGTGCGATTCCACCCTTACAGAGAACGGGATCCTGCAGGCCAAAGAGCTGTATAAAGGTCTGTATGCGATTCCTTTTGTGAAAGCCGTCAGCTCGACCAGTGAACGGGCCATTGATACTTTGGCATGTATAGTGGGAGATCGGAATATTCCTGTGGAATGGGATAAAGATCTTCGTGAAGTATACTTTGGTCAAAAAGAAGGGGACTATTATCCGGATACACGGCCATCAGCTGATGTCGACTGGATCGGATATGATTTCTGCGGAGGAGAGACACGTGATGAAGCCTGTGACCGGTTCCTGCGTGGATTGGCTCATCATGCCGTCGATGGCAATGTACTGGTCGTCAGTCATGGGGCGGTGATCTGTCGCTTTATCCAGCGGAGCATTCCGGCCTTGTGGGCCAAACGAAATAAACCGAACGAAATCGTACCCAACTGTTCCGTCACGCTCATCGATTACGAACAAGGGCAGTTTCATCTTGCAGCCATGCCGGATATTTCCTATCAAAAGAAGTGAACCGACGATGTCGGTTTTTTCTATGTTATAATGAGAATTATGAAAACGATTGGATTATTGGGCTTATCGAATCCGTGTTGTCCACAGAGGATCCAACCATTGGTACAATGGTTGAAATCTCTGGGTATGGCAGTGGAGGTATCCCCCTATTTATATACTGAAAGTACGCCGGAACAACGAGCTTCGGTGTTTAATACATGGATCCAGGACAATATCGATCATATCTTTGATGTTTCCGGGGGCGATCTAGCCAATGAAACCATTCCTTATCTGGATCTGGAAGCTTATCGAAAGAGCACCTCTTTCTTTTACGGGTACAGCGATCTGACATGCGTTTTAAATGTTCTGGCGCCTTTGCGTCGCTGTGCTTTGTTTCAGATTTGCGGAAATACGCACACAGATCTGATCGAAGCGCATTTAAAAGGAATATCGGATTCTTTATTTATAGGAAGTGGGCTAGGTGGTAATATACGCTGCCTATTGAAGCTGGCGGGAACCCCGTATTTTCCGGATCTTAAAGGGAAACGATTGTATCTTGAGAGTCATTCAGGCGATGCATATCGCATTCGCACCTTTTTTGCGCAATTGAAAAGTATGGGGGTTTTGGATGATGTGGGATCCATCTGTCTGGGGCAGTTTACCGAACTGGATACGAAGGACAGAAAGGTTCTGGATCGTTTATGTCAAGGGACTGTATACCAACATGATCCTCGTTTTGGTCATAGCGCGGACTCTTATGGCATCTGGCTGGAGGATTAGGTATGGAACTGAAAGAGATAAAATTGACACCCAGACGGATCGAACTGCTTGAAAAAATGGGGATCCACAGTGTGGAATCGCTGTTAAAGACATACCCGTTTCGGTATGAGACGATTGAAGCGGTTCCCTTTGACCAATGGGAAAAAGGACAGACCGTATGTTTTGAAGGGGTGATTGGTTCGCCGGCCCGGGTGGTCCGCTTCGGGAAAAAGCGTTCAATGACAAAATTCAAGGTTGTCACCTGGAACGAGGAACTGGAAATCACCTTGTTTAACCGTCCATGGGCCAATCAGTTTCCTTTTGGTAAGAACATCACCATCTTCGGTACGTACCAGGGAAATTTGAAAGTGACTGCCAACAATTATAACTTCCATCCCCTGCAGACCCAGGTCGGGATGCATCCGGTGTATACGGTAACCCAGGGTCTGAAACAGAGCGAAATGCGTACGATCATGGGAAAAGCGTTGGAACATACAGAGATTTTAGCGGATGTCGTTCCTGAAAGATACCGAAAGGCATACAAGCTGCTGGATGGACAGACAGCTTTACAATGGGTACACAATCCGCCGGGTCCAAAACATCTGCAGGCCGCCTTGCGTACGCTGAAATATGAAGAATTTCTATGTTTTCAATGTGTGATGCAGGCAACGCAGAACAAGGACAGCGAAATAAAAAAAGAAGCCAAGAGCTGGGATCCGGAAAAGCTGGCACAATGGATGGATGCTTTTCCGTATACATTGACCCGGGATCAAGAGCAGGCGTGCCAGGATGTACTGGCGGATATGAAAAGTGAAAAGATCATGTTTCGTCTGGTTCAGGGCGATGTCGGCTGCGGGAAGTCCATGGTCGCTTTTATGGCGTTGTATGCGTGTCATCTTTCCGGCTGGCAGTCAGCATTTCTGGCGCCAACAGAGATTTTGGCCCGTCAGCACTATGAAAATATGAAACAGCTGGGTTTACCGGTCATTTTATATGTATCGGCTTTATCCGCCAAAGAAAAAGAAGAGATCCATCAAAAGATGGAACAGCAGACCGATGCCATCTTTGTGGGGACGCACGCATTGTTCCAGGACTCTGTTTCGTTTCAGAAGCTGGGACTGGTGGTTACCGATGAGCAGCAGCGCTTCGGGGTCCGCCAAAGACGAGCTTTATTGGAAAAGGGACGCAATGTGGATTTTCTGATGATGTCTGCCACGCCGATTCCGAGAACGTATGCGCATTTTCTATATGGAAATATGGATCTTTCCAATATCCATACCATGCCCCCGGGCCGCCAGCCGGTCAAAACCGTGTATGTACAGACGACCTCAATGAAACCGGTCTTAAAAGATGTCCTGCACTATATTGAACAAGGAAGACAGTGCTATGTGGTTTGTCCGGCAATCGATGAAAACGAAGAAATGCCGATGAAGAGCGTAACCTCCATTTATGAAGGGATGAAAAAGACGTTAAAGGATCGGGTATCCATCGGTCTTTTACATGGGCGGATGACCAGCGAACAAAAAGAAGAGATCATGATGCAGTTTCAGAGAAAGGAACTGGATATCCTGGTGTCTACCACGGTCATTGAAGTGGGGATCGATATAAAAAATGCCACGGTCATGGTCATTTACGATGCGCATCGGTTCGGCTTAAGCACCCTGCATCAGCTGCGGGGCCGTGTAGCTCGCGGAAATGTGCAGGGCGTCTGTTATTTATTAAGCGGCTCCAAGGATCCAAAAGCCATGGAACGACTGCAGAAAATGGAAGAGCTTCTCGATGGCTTTACCGTCACTGATTATGATCTGTTGCTGCGAGGGCCCGGAGATATCCTCGGTTTCCGGCAAAGCGGGCTTCCAAGCTTTGTGCTCGGCGATATGGAAAAGGATAAAGCGATGATGGAGGTCTGTGTCAAGGATGCTGCGGACATCTTGAAACGAGGCACAGACGGACAAATGTTGGCATTTATAAAAGATGCCGTGGAAAAAGCACAATATTTTGATTAAAATAAGCATATGAATAAAACACATAAACCAAAAGCTACCTACTTTATCAGCCTGACTTTGATGATAACCATCTTGATCGGGATTGCGTATGGTGCTTTTCTTAGAAAAATAGAGGTCGACTGCATGAGCGGTGCTCAATATGAATATTCCGGAGAAAGCGGAAAGGCAACGTTGTCAATCTACAATTCTTCACAGAATATCAACCAGCGAACCGAAACATTTATGGAGAGCATCCGTTATGAAGTAGAGCCCAATGAAGGCCTGTCCAATGGCGATATTGTCCACGTAATAGCGGTTTACGATGAATCGATTGCCGAACAATATAATTTTCAGCCGATCAATGTGGAAGTGGATATTGAAGTCAGCGGCCTCCCAGATCAATACAAGTCGGTTCAGGAAATAGAACCGGAGTATTTGAATAATGTATATGAGGAATCCGAACAATATGTCACGAATCACGCGACCGAGATCTTCGACTACAAGATCCAGCGTGTGGATGCCCATCCGGAGCTGGAAGAACAGGAAACTGTATACAGAGCTTTTTTGAAATCCAACCGCTCGGGCATCAGCGATCGTATTCTCTCCATCCAGAAGCTGACCTATTCAAGTCGCGGAAACACGTATACGTTCTACTATTCCGTCTTTGTGCCGGGGATCAATACCAGCAAAGATATTGTCCTGCAGGATATATACGGAGAAATCGCGAGTGTTACCGATGATGAGATCAATGGCTCTTTGTACGACCATTATGTATCCAGAGTATATGGTGTACGATATGTAATTGAACCGATAGAAATAAAATAAGAACCGTATAGGTTCTTATTTTATTGTTTCCTTTAATTTTTCAAAATCAACGGCATCGATCGGATGAAAACGAATGATTTCCTGATCGTTTTTATAACGGGGAATCAGATGAACATGGAAGTGTTCCACACTTTGTCCTGCCGCTTCATGCATATTGGATAATAAATTGATACCATCACAATGCAGCTTTTCTTCAAGCTGACGGGCTGTCTTTTGTGCTACTTCAAACACGTGATTCCGGATGTCTTCCGGACAGTCCAGAAAGGATTGGCAATGCTCTTTCGGGACAACCAGACAATGTCCGTAAGAAGTGGGATTTACATCAAAGAAAACGAGTACCGATTCATCCTCATAAAGGGAATGGCTTCCGATCTTACCGTTGGCAATATCGCAGAAAATACACATATGGACCTCCTTGTGCTGATGATATAGGAAAACCAGGCTAAGGGGGTGCCTGGTTTTCCAAAAAATTAAGGGGATAGAAAATTGTATGAATACCAATTATTGGAATATCCATACAGGCAAGGTCTTCTATTCCTTGCTTATAGTGAGTATATCACACACAGCGACGTTAAATATGTGAAAATTATGGAAAAATATGTGAAAAAGGGAAAAATTGGGAGAAATTAGGGATGATGCCGATAAAAATGGGTTAAAAACTAAAAAAATGATGAAAAAAGACCGCAAAATAGGGCGAGATTTGGAAAATGAACATTTGCTGGTTTTAAATCAAAAAAGCTATATCAAATATGCTATAATAACCAAGATAGAGGTTGATATATATGATTCAAAAATCTATTCAAACAATTGCGCAATATCTGGAGGCAGAGGTTGTCGGCTGCAAGGATCTTTGGCAAACGATCCGCGGGGTTACCATCGACTCCAGAAAAGTAGAAACAGACAATTTATTTATACCAATTATCGGTGCCCGTGCGGACGGTCATCGTTTTATTCGTGATGTTCAAAAAAAGGGAGCGGCGGCTTCGTTGTGGCAAAAGGATCACACACCGTATCCGGAGGCGATCCCTTTGATTCTGGTCGATGATACCCAGCAGGCGCTGACCCGGCTGGCGGCAAGTTATATGAAGACATTATCCTGTAAGGTCATCGGAATTACGGGTTCAAATGGAAAGACCTCCTGTAAGGATATGTTCTACAGCGTATTCTCACAGGCCTATAAAACCCAGTGTACACAGGGCAACCACAACAATGAGATCGGGCTTCCGCTAACCGTGCTGGAATTCGATGATGATATAGAGGTGGCCATCCTGGAAATGGGCATGGAAAACTGGAACGATATCCATTTTTTATGTTCGATTGCCAAACCGGATGTTTCCGTCATCACAACCATTGGTTCCGCCCATATGGAAAATCTCGGTTCCAAAGAGAATATCGCGCGGGCCAAGATGGAAATCTTGACCGATACAAAACTGAACGGACTCTTTTTGTACAATGCCGGCAGTCCGGAGATCCAAACGTTGATTCATGACTGGACCTATGATCCGAGCGTGGAAGTTGTTTCCTTCGGAGAAAATGGACAGGTTCATTTAACTTCGGAAATCACTTATGGATCCGATGAGATCGCCTTTACATGCTCTTTGACGGAGGATGTCATCCATCTGAACGCTTTGGGGGATTTCCAGGCTGAAAATGCTTTGCCGGTCATCTATACGGCATGGCGGATGGGGTTGAAAAAAGAGCAGATCCTATATGGATTATCCCACATCGCAATGACAAAGATGCGGACACAGAGACTGCAGATCCGACAAGCCGTGATCATTGATGATTCGTATAAATCCAATCCGGAAAGTGCCAAAGCGGCCATTGATACATTGATGAAGGTGCCTTCGCCTGTGCATATAGCGGTTCTAAGCGACATGCTGGATCTGGGCGAGGACGAACAAGCTCTGCATGAGCAGATCGGTATCTATGCCCGCGACAATAAGGTGGATCTCTTGTTGTGTACCGGACTTAGAAGCCGATATACGGCACAGGCCGGGCAGGGAAAATGGTTTGAGACCAAAGAAGAAATTGAACAAGTGTTAAAGGAATATCTTGATAAAGATTGCGTTATATTAGTGAAGGGAAGCCGGGCGATGGCGATGGATACGATCGTAACGGCTTTGCAGGAGGATTCAAATGAATAAATTAAATATTGCGATACTTTTTGGGGGACAGAGCAGTGAATATTCTGTTTCTTTACACAGTGTCAGCTCACTTCTTCGTCAGATCCATCGGGATCGGTATGCGATCACTATGATCGGAATCGACCCGGAAGGACGTTTTTATGTCTATGACGGAGATATAGATTCCATTGAAAAAGACCGATGGAAAGAAAAGGCGGTTCCTTGTGCCTGGGTACATAAAGGCGTTTTGCCGCTGGATGGTTCCGAAATCATTCCATTGGATTGTGCCTTCCCGGTCCTTCACGGAAAAAACGGAGAGGACGGTACGGTGCAGGGCTTATTGGAGGTTATGAATATCCATTGTGTCGGCTGTGATGTGACGGCCAGCGCTTTGTCGATGGATAAGGAATTCATGCATATTATCTGCGATCATGCCGGCATCCCGACAGCCAAATATGTATGCTTATATGAAAAAGAAGAGAACCCGTCTTTTGAAGATATCCAAAAACAGATTCCGCTGCCATGGTTTATCAAACCATGCAATGCCGGCAGCAGCTATGGTGTGCATAAGGTCAACAATCTGCAGGAATTTGAAGAAGCATGTAAAGATGCATGGTTCTATGACGGTCGAGGCAAGCTGTTGGTGGAACAGTCCATTAATGGCTTTGAAATCGGTTGTGCGGTTATGGGCAATGACACCATCCGGACAGGCAGCTGTGATGAAATTGAGATCAAGGGATCGGATTTCTTTGATTTCGAGGGGAAATACCAGTTGACAGGAGCAGCCATCCATTGTCCGGCCCGCGTTTCAGAAGATACGTTCAATGAGGCGCAGGATCTGGCAAAAAGAGTATATCGCGCTATGAACTGCAGTGGAATGGCCCGTGTGGATATGTTCGTGACGGAGGATGAACACGTGATCCTCAACGAGCTGAATACCATTCCGGGATTCACCGATACGTCCCGCTATCCTTCCATGATGAAGGAAGTAGGCATTGAATTCAGCGATCTGATCGACGCATTGATCGATCTGGCGATGGAAAAGAAGGTTGGTGTATGTTAGAAGCCTACAGTCGTGCCTGGATCGAAATCGATTATGATGCCATTGCACACAATGTCAAGGAGATACAAAAACTGATCGGAAAAACCAAAATTATGGGCATCGTCAAAGCCAACGCGTATGGCCATGGCGATGTGGAATGCACCCGTGCACTGATCAAGTGCGGGGTTGATCTTTTCGGTACTTCCAGTGTGGATGAAGCCGTGCATCTTCGCGACAACGGCATTGAGCAGGATATTCTGATTTTAGGATATACACCACCGGAACACTTCCATTATCTGGTAGAGAAAAATCTGATCCAGACCTTATGCAGTTATGACTATGCCTGCAAGCTCAACGCGTATGCAAGGCAGCACGGTGTGACGGTGCGTGCCCATGTAAAGGTGGACACGGGGATGAACCGGATCGGGGTAAAATACCAGAAGGAAGAAAAACATATGGATCAGATTCTGGCAGAATATCGTTTATCCAACGTGCATGCAGAAGGAATCTTTTCTCATTTTCCGGTCAGCGATGAACTGGGCACAGACAGTTTGACCTTTACAAAACAACAAATTGCCTTGTTTCAGGAGGTTTTGGAAAACCTGAAAAGAGAAGGCATCGATCCGGGATTGAAGCATATACAAAACAGCTATGGTATTTTGAACTATATGGATCTTGGCATGGATTATTGCCGTCCGGGACTGCTCTATATGGGAGTGACCAGCGATGATACGATTGATATCCTGTCACAGCCGGACTTTATTCCGATCTTATCCTTATATGCCAATGTCAGTATGGTCAAAACCATCGAACCGGGTATGACGGTAAGCTATGGACGTCACTTTACGGCGCAGAAGCCGATGAAGGTGGCTACCCTGGCTATCGGATATGCTGACGGGGTTCCGCGTATTTTATCCAATAAGGGATTTGAAGTATTGATCCATGGAAAACGCTGCCGACAGATCGGCAATATATGTATGGATCAACTGATGATCGATGTCACAGAGTTAGAAGATGTAAAAGAAGGGGATGTGGCTTGTTTGATCGGTGTGCAGTCAGGCCAGCGGGTAACGGTCGATACGATCAGCCGGATGGCAAACACCATCAACAATGAAACGCTGTCAGCCTTTGCGGCGCGGCTGCCACGCTTACCAAAAAGGGGAAATGATGAGAAAAAGGAATTATAATACGATTGATCTGGCAAAGTATCTATCGGCTTTATTGGTAGTATGTATCCATACCTATCCATTTTTTGAAATATCAGAAACATTTAATACATATTGGATCCAGACAGTCTGTCGGCTGGCTGTTCCGTTTTTCTTTGTGTGTTCCGGATTCTTTTTCTTTCGGAAATGGAGTGCGGATGAAATTGTCAACCAGGATAATCTGATCCGATATGAAAAGCGATTGTTAAAGATCTATTTGATCTGGACAGTCATTTATCTTCCGTATACGATCTGGGATTATGCGCATGCTAATTTTCGAATCTATCACATCTTGTCGTATTTACGGGATGTCCTGTTGAACGGAAGCTATTATCATTTATGGTTCTTGCCGGCTTTGATGTTATCCACATTCATTGTGTATGCACTGTATCAGCACCATGGGATGAAACGGACATTGACGATCTCTTTAGGCTTATATTTTATAGGATATCTGATCAACGTATATACACCGGTCTGGGAAAGCCTTCCGGGCATTTCCTTCTTTTTCGGGTTCTTTACCAAGGTTCTGGTTACTGCCCGAGACGGATTTTTCTTCGGACCGATGTTTGTGGCAATGGGCCTGTTGCTTTCTAAGACAAGAAGGCTGGTACATCGGGTCGCCATGATGGGATGGGGCATCAGTTTTGTGTTGCTGGTACTGGAAGTAACGATCTATCGTCACTTTGACCTGCTTCGGGATCTGACAAGCATGTATCTGTTATTGGTACCGGCGGTCTTCTTTATGACGAATGCGCTGTTGACATCCCGTTCGAAATGGAAACTGAACTACAAGGATCTACGTGCGGAATCCTTGTTGATCTATACGTCGCATATCTTATTTGCGAAAATATTTTTAACCGCTTTACCACACGCGCACATTGTGGTATATTTTCTGACACTGGCTTGTTCGCAATGTTTTGCGACGCTGGTTGTACGCAATAAAAATAAATATCCGATATTACAACATTTAATTTAATATGATCCGATTACATCAGGTAAAATGCGCAACAGACAATCCGTCTGACATTGAAGCGCAGATCCTTAAAAAACTACATATTCAGAAAAAAGATCTTTTCGCATGGGAAATTGTTCGAAAAAGTATAGATGCCCGTAAACAAAAGGTCTTCTTTTCGTATATCATCGATGTGTCCGTTCGCAAGGAAAAACGGTTTATGCATCAAAAGGATGTGACAGAGGTTCCCGATACAACGTATCGCTTCCCGAAACCGGGATCGCATGCACTGACGAGTCGACCGGTTGTGGTCGGCTTTGGGCCGGCCGGGATGTTTGCGGCTCTGATCCTGGCACAAGCCGGCTATTGTCCTTTGATCATCGAAAGGGGCTCCCCGGTAGAAAGACGGAAGGAAGCTGTGGAACATTTCTGGCATACTGGTCAGCTCGATCCTTCGTGCAATGTACAATTTGGGGAAGGAGGGGCCGGCGCTTTCAGTGATGGTAAGCTGACGACGCGCTCCAAAGATAAGCGCTGCCAGAAGGTGCTGGACCAGCTGATCGCATTTGGCGCGCAGAAGTCGATCAAAACCGATCAATATCCTCATATCGGCAGCGATGCCTTTCTGGATATCATACGGCAATGTCGAAAGACGATCGAACAAGCTGGCGGAACCTTCTGTTTTGACAGTCAATGTACGGATATAAAAACCAACGGAAACACAGTCCAGGCTATTTGTGTGGATGGACGCTGGATCGATTGTCAGGCCGTTATCCTGGCGGTCGGGCACAGTGCCAAAGATACTATATATATGTTACATGAAAAGGGGATCCGGTTAACCGGAAAGCGGTTTGCGGTCGGCGTCCGCATCGAGCATAAGCAGGCGTTTATCGATCGTGCTATGCTCAAAGATGCCTGCACCAATCCGCACCTGGTACCGGCCCGTTATAAACTGACCTACATGGCATCCAATAAAAAGGGCGTCTATTCCTTCTGTATGTGTCCGGGAGGCTATGTAATCTGTGCCTCCAGTGAAGAAGGCAAAACCGTGGTCAATGGGATGAGCTATGCAGCCCGGGATGGACAAAATGCCAACAGCGCCCTTTTGGTCCAGGTGGATCCACAGGATTACGGCGCGGCTTTATTTGACGGTCTGCATTACCAGGAGCAGTTAGAATCCAGGGCGTACCAGATGGCCAACGGCTATAAGGCGTGTGCACAGCTGGCCCGGGATTATCTGGCACATCGAGTCTCTACCGCCTTTGATCAAGTGCAGCCGACCTATGCCTTAGGCACCGTATTTACCGATCTGAACGAATTATTCTCACCGGCCGTTAATCTGGCTTTGCACGAAGCCTTGGAACACTTTGAAAGAAAGGTACCCGGCTTTGTCAGTGAAGGAGCTATATTAACAGCCGTGGAATCAAGAAGCTCTTCGAGCATTCGCATAGAACGGGATGAACAGGGTATGACCAATATCCGCGGGATCTTTCCTTGTGGTGAGGGCAGCGGCTATGCCGGCGGCATCGTAACCAGTGCGGTGGATGGGATCCGGAGCGCGGAAAAACTGATTGAATATTTTTCATGCCCTCAGTACAATAAATCAAGATAGACAGGAGATGTTTGTGAAATTATTCTTACCACGATATTATGTAGCCGGTTATGATCATGTATCCGTAGATCGTTTAAGGGAAAACGGGATCCAACTCTTATTGTGCGATATTGACAATACTCTGGTTTCCGCTTTTGAACCAGATTCCAATGAAGAGGTCATCCGCTTTATCCGGCAAGTAGAAGCTGCCGGGATCCAGGTGGCCATTTGTTCGAATTCCACACGAAAACGAACGCTTCGATTTTCCGAGAATCTGGGCATCCGAAAAGCGTATTACTTTTCCTTTAAACCACTGCCGTATAACTTTATCCGGGCGATGCGCGATTATCATGTGGGACCCGGACAGACGGCTTTGCTCGGAGATCAGATTTTTACGGATATTATCGGTGGCAATGCGGCGGGTTTATATACGATATTGACAGATCCTGTTACGGTAAAGGATAAAACCTCCACCCGGTTGATGCGCTTTTTCGAAAAGTATGTATTCATCGGTCTGGAAAAGAAATACAATTTCAGGAAAGGAGTATTTGATGACTAAGTTTTGTACAGGTTGTGGCATTCAGCTACAAAATGAAGACAAGAACGCTTTGGGATATGTACCCAGTCTGGATGCAACGTATTGCGAGCGTTGTTTTAAAATACGAAATTATGGTCAGCTGACGGTCAACATGCAGCAGGGAATCGATTCGATGGAAACGTATCGAAAGATCAACGAACTGGATGCCGTTATTTTCTGGGTGGTCGATCTGTTCTGTTTTGAATCCGGGTTGATCTCCAGGATCAATCAGAAGCTGCCGGATAAAGATATCATCCTGGTATTGACAAAACGGGACGTTCTGCCTAAGACGTTGACGGATCAAAAAATCCTGAATTTTGTTAACGAACGACTGGCCGCAGAACAAATCAAAGTAAAGGATATCTTGATCTGTTCCAGTTTATATATACCGACATCGGCTAAAAATGCTCAGCTGTCGGCGGAAGGGACCAACAGTATCCAACAGATCCAAAAAGCAATCGCTAAATATCGGAACCAGAAGGATATTGTTTTTATGGGGATGGCAAATGTCGGAAAATCCACCTTGTTGAATCAACTGCTTCCGGATTGTAAACTGACAATATCCCGGAACCCGGGAACAACGCTGGATCTGATTCCTTTGAAACAACAAACTTATACGATCTATGACACCCCGGGTATTGAAAACACCCACAGCGTATTGACATATCTGAACGGAAAAGATCTGAAAGCGGTCATACCGGTCAAACCGATCCGACCGTTTGTATCCCAGATTTACGAAGATCAGTCCTTTGCGGCCGGCGGACTGGCCAGGCTGGATGTCGTGGTGGACTCCAAAGCGACCGTCGTTGGCTATTTTTCCCGACAGATCTCCATTCACCGTGGAAAGCTGAACGATGCGGACCGTTTGTGGAATGTCCATTTGAATGAAATGCTGGTTCCGTGTCTGGATACCTCTTTGTTGACGATGCATACCTATCATGCACCGATGTATAATAAGAATGAAAAAATGGATGTCGTAATTCACGGCTTAGGCTGGTTCTGTATCAGCGGTCATGTAAAGGAATTGCGTGTCCGTGTTCATAAAGGAATTCACGTAACCTTCAGAAAGGCGATGATCTGATGTTAAGTAACAGTGATAAAAAATATTTGCGAAAACTATCTCATTCCTATCGGTCGATCTTTCAGATTGGCAAAGAAGGATTGAGCTATAATCTGATCCAGTCCCTTGAGGACGCATTGGAAGCCCATGAGCTTGTGAAGTGCAATTTGTTGAAAACGTCTCCTATGGAGACAAGGGAGGCGGCCATCGAATGTGCCCGCAACACCCACAGTGAGATCGTGCATATTATCGGGCATACCTTCATCTTGTATCGGCGTTCCAAGGAAAACAAACTGGGGTTAAAGAAATGAAGGTCGCCATTTTAGGGGGATCTTTTGATCCTGTTCATTGTGGACATATAGCGATGGCAAAGACGGCGTTACAGGCTTTGGACTGTGATCAGGTTTGGTTTATGCCGACCCAGGATACACCGTTGAAATACCATTCCCTGACGCCGGCGCATCATCGTGTGGCCATGATCGAACGGATCCTGGATCAAGATCCACGGTTCCGATTGTGTCGTCTGGAAGTGGAAAGAGAAGGGAAAAGCTACACGATCGATACGGTCCGCCAGCTGACCTGCCAATATCCGGCGCATACGTTTTACTGGCTGATTGGCAATGATCAGATTGCGCAGTTTGCCAGTTGGAAGGATGCCGACCAGCTTGTACAGCTTTGCCATTTTGTCGGCTTTGACAGAGATGGAAAGATGGCAGACAGCCCCTATGATATCCAGAGGATCCATATGCCGATGGTACCGGTTTCCTCCAGTGAGATCCGTATCGGCAACAAATTGAATTATCTGCCACAGACAGTTCGTGAATATATGTATGAACATCGTCTGTATATTAAAGAATTTGTACATACAAGAGTCAATGAACATCGCTATCTGCATAGTGTTTCGGTCGCCGAGCTATGCCAGCATTTGGCTATTGCCAATGGGCTGGATCCACAGAAAGCCTATCTGATTGGGTTGTTCCACGATGTGGCCAAGTCCATGTCCAAAGAGGCGATGGAACAATGGATGGATATTCTTTGCCCTGCGAATAAAAAGTATGCCGTACCTGTATGGCATGGCTTTGTCGGCAGTGAGATCGTAGACCGTGTCTTTTATTTGCGGGATCCTCAGATCAAAAACGCTATCTATCATCACGTTTTGGGAACCAGCACGGATCCTTACGCGGAAATCGTATTCTGCGCAGACAAGACCGATCCGCTGCGCGACTATGATTCCAGTGAACTGATTGCGTTGTGTGAGAAAGATATACATCAGGGCTTTATCAAAATCAAAGAAGAAAATGAGAAGTATTTACGAAAGGGATAGAACATGGAATTAAAGGAAATCGTCATTCAAGCGATATTGGAAAAGAAAGCATTGGACGTACGGGTCTATGATTGTCGTTCCTTAACACCGTTTATGGATTATGTCATTGTGGCCAGTACGACCAACCTGCGTCAAAACAACGCCATTGCGCAGAACCTGAAGGACCGCATCCGGGAAGCCGGGTTTGATATCGAGATCCGTATGGAGGGAAAAGCAGATTCCCGCTGGGTTCTTGTGGACCTCAAGGAAATTGTGGTGCACCTGTTTGTAAAGGAAGAAAGACAAGTCTACCAGCTGGACCGGCTGTATACAGATTGTCCGGTCACGGAATATGATCTATAATCAGCTGGCTTCGTATTATGATGCGCTGGTCAAGGATGACCAGGCAACCCTGGCGTGGGTGTGCTGGATCGAAAAAAGAACAAGACCCTGTGCGATGCTGGAGCTGGCATGCGGTTCCGGTGAGATTACCCGGAAGCTGTATCAAGATGGGTTTACGCTGACAGCGTTGGATCTATCCGATCAGATGATCGAAAAAGCACAGGAAAAATCCCCGGAGATCACGTTTCTTTGCCGGGATATGAAAGATCTGTCGGGATTGCCGACGTATCCGGTGATTGCGTGTCTGTGTGACAGCTTTAACTATATCTTATCCGAACAAGAGGTAGAGAATTTTTTTAAAGAAGTGGCTGATCATCTGGAACCGGGTGGACTCTTTTTCTTCGATACACATTCTCTGGATCGGCTGCAGGAGTTTGCGGAAGAATGGAATGAAACCGGTGTTTTTGAGGATGGTGTCGGATATCAATGGTCGATCCTGTGTGAGGATCAATGGCTATACCAGGATTTTGCGTTTTACAGACGCGATGGACACGTAGAACAAGAGCATCATCTGCAAAGAGTGTATGATCCGGCCTGGCTGGAACAAGCGTTGGCAAAGCACTTTGACATTGTGGATGTATATACGGACTTTCAATGGCCGGGCATTCAAAACGGAGAAAAGTATTTTTATACGGTTAGAAAGAAGGAAGAGCAATGATTGGAATTATTGCCGCAATGGATATAGAAGTGGACGCGATCCGTGCTGTATCGGAAATCACCGGAGAGCAGCAGATTGCCGACTGTCAGATCTATGTCGGTAAGATTGGTTCAAAAGATATTGTCCTGTGTAAAAGCGGGGTCGGAAAAACGCATGCGGCTATGGCCGCAACCATTCTGTGTATGTATTATCAGCCCCAGGCTATTATCAATGTCGGCACAGCCGGTGGGTTATTGGCACAACAGAAGGTGTTGGATATCGTGATCAGCTCCAAGGTGGTCCAGGCCGATTTTGATACTTCGGCCATCGATGGCCCGCAGGGAATCGGCTTGACATACCAGCCATCCGAAAAGATGGTGCAGCTTTGTACGGAAGCTGCATTGCGATGTGGCGTAACATATCACATCGGAACGATAGCCAGCCAGGATCTGTTTATGGCAAGAGATGCGGACTTTGCCCGTCTGATGGAACGTTTTCCGGAGGCAGCCTGCTCGGAAATGGAAGCCGGTGCTGTTGCCCAGGTAGCGCAGTCCTTTGAGGTACCGTATATCATCGTACGCTGTTTGAGCGATGTGGTCCACCACAATGAAAATCCGATGGAGTTCAGCGAATACGCGCAGAAAGCCAGTGTGCAAAGTGCCAGCTTGATCGAAGCGTTTACACAAAGATTATAAAAGAAAGGAGAGGGTCGATTGATGACACGTTTTAATCGAAGATTCACAACTATATTATGGATTATCCTGATTTTATTGATCCTGATCTTCTGGTCTATGTTTATCAGTGGACCCAATCGTGTGCATGAAGTCCAACAGGAGCAGAGCATAACCCGTATAGAATCCAAGGTCAAGGGCATCAAGGGAATCACCCGGCATGTGTTTGATTATGTAACCTATCAGGGCTATACAGAGAAGAAACTGTACTGGTTTGATGTCAACGGCGAAGAGATTACCTCCCGGGATATGAGTACACTGAACTATGAAAAAGCGACAAAGGTTGCGAAAAACGATTATGGGATCGAACCGGTTTCTATTTTCCTTGGGTATGGCTACAACAATCCTTGTTATGTCATAGAAGGGAAATATGAAATGATATTGATTGATTATGATACGTTTGAACGTATCTATGAAAGGGAGCTGAAATCCTGATGAAAGAGATAAAATGGAATGCTTCGTATTTCGATCGTCGGACCTGGATCCTGGAGAATCTGGAAAACCTTCATGTGGAGTCCCAGGAGGCCTTGGTGCTGTTAGTGATAGATTATTGTAATACACAGGGGCTGCCGATCAGTCATGAACTGCTGGCTGCCAAGACCAAGCTGCCGGTGGATGATATCGAAGCCATCTTTATGACATTAACGGAAAAGGGATATTTGACCATTGAGTTTGAAAAGGGGTCCATTGCCTTCAGTATTGCCGGTCTGTTTGAAGAACAGCCGAAGGAGGCTGTTGTCTCTATGAGCCTGATCGAACGCTTTGAAATGGAATTCGGACGTCCTTTAAGCAGTGCGGAAATGCAGAGGATCCTGGAGCTTCCAGCCGTTTTCCCTGATTATGGCGAACAAGGAGCCATCATTGCGTTGAATGAAGCAATCGTCTACGAAAAGTTAAATCTGAACTACATAGAACGCGTTCTTCGTTCCTGGGCCAACAAAGGATTGACAATTGAAGATCTGGAGAATGGAAAACGATGAAACCAAATGAAATTGTGGATCAAATTGAAAAGATCTTTCCGCAAGCACAATGTGAACTATCGCATGAAACACCCTTTCAACTGCTGGTCGCTGTCGTATTGTCAGCACAGACAACGGATGCCTCTGTCAACAAAGTGACACCGGCTTTATTTGAAAGATTTCCGACTTCCAAAGAACTGGCCGCGGCCGAACCGGAGGAAGTGGAGCCCTATATACGAAAAATCGGATTGTATCGCAACAAGGCGCGTTCGATCGTCCATTTAAGCAGAGATCTGGAGAATAAGTTTGATGGCCAAGTTCCCGCTACGTTTAAGGAGCTGCAGTCTTTATCCGGTGTTGGACGCAAGACGGCCAATGTGGTCAGAAGCGTGGCCTTTGATATACCAAGCTTTGCGGTAGATACCCATGTGGAACGTGTCAGCAAACGTCTGGGTTTGGCCAAACCCTATGACAATGTGACCAAGGTGGAAGAAAAACTGCGTCGCAAGATCGACCGGGATCGTTGGAATCAGGCACATCACGATTTTATCTTCTTTGGACGGTATCTATGTACCGCCAGAAATCCGCATTGTGACCAGTGTCCTTTTACATCCTTTTGTAAAAGAGAAAAAATCGAAGGGAAAAAATAGATATCTCTGCAGATATCTGTTTTTTTGTAGTGTAAAATAGGGTTGCGAGGTGATAGGGATGAAATACGATACGCACTTTTTATTAGATACTCATACCGTGAAGGAGTATGTAAAAGACGTTGTCGGCTTGTTTAGACGATCTTCTTCTTTGCAGGCGGAAGAAATCGGGGATGGCAATATCAATTATGTATTCAGAGTGTGGGATGAAAATAAATCTGTCGTCGTGAAACAGGCGGATGTGCTGCTGCGATCCTCCGGCCGACCTCTGGACGTATACCGAAATTCCATTGAAGCCCGTGTCCTGCAGATGGAACAGAAGCTGGCACCGGGATATGTGCCGCACATCTATTTCTATGATGATAAAATGCATGCGTTGACCATGGAAGACATTTCGATGTATAAAAATCTTCGCAAAGAGCTGATTGCTTATCATACATACGATCACTTTGCCCACAATATCTCTATCTTTATGGCGCAGACGCTTTTGCCGACGACCGATCTGGTCTGTGATCGCGCTGAAAAGAAAAGGAATATGCAGATCTTCACCAATATCGAGCTTTGTGATATTACCGAGGATCTTGTGTTGACCGAACCTTATTATGACTACAAAAACCGAAATGTGATCCTGGCGGAAAATCAAAAGTTTGTAGAGGAAAACCTGTATCACAACGACGCTTTGAAGGCCAATGTGGCTTGTCTGCGGCAACGATTTATCAATTACAGTCAGTCACTGATCCATGGCGATCTGCATTCCGGCTCTATCTTTATCAATGAACAAGGAATAAAGGTCATTGATCCGGAATTTTCCTTTTACGGACCGATGGGCTATGATATCGGCAATGTGATCGGAAATCTGTTCTTTGCGTGGGCCAGAGCTGTTTATAAGAACGAGGATCCACTCTTTCAAGACTGGTGTCGGCAAACCATCGAGGGTGTGCTGATAGAAACGATGGAGCAGCTTGACCGGGTCTATGAACAGAGAGTGACATTTCCTCTGTATCAAGAGCCCGATTTCAAGAAACAATATTTCCGCCAGATCTTCTCCGACAGCTTAGGCTATGCGGGTACGGAAATCATACGCCGTGTGGTCGGGGACTCCAAGGTGGCAGAGATCACCACCATGGAAGATCCTACACAACGAATCGCGATGGAGAGAGCTTTGATCCGTATGGGGATCTATTTGATCAATGAACGGACAAGGATCTGCCGGGGCCGAGAGATCACAGAGCAGTTTCAAACAATTACAGGAGCGTAGTATGGAAAGAAAAGATCAAGGATTAGCTTATTTATTACAATATGAACATGTCGCCTGGTTTGATCAAGGGGTGGTCCGTATACTGGATCGAAGAGTATATCCATCCTCCATTACCTATGTGGAATGTAAAACCGTCGAGGATGTGGTACAGGCCATTCGTGATATGGTCACACAAAGTGCCGGCCCTTATACTGCCGCCGGGATGGGCATGGCTTTGGCTGCCTGGCTTGTACGAGAGCAGACCAAAGACCGGCAGTTGGCGTATCTGCAAAAAGCCGGACAGGCCATTTCCCAGGCGCGTCCGACAACGGCCAACCGATACAGTATCATTACCAATGGATGTATACAGGCTGCTAAGCAGGCCATGGAGCAACACAAAGAACCCTATCAGGCGATTGTACAAAGAACGGTGGATTCTTTAAACCGGCGCTACACCACCATGGAAAAAGTGGCTGACTATCTGGTGGATCTGATTCCGGATCATGGAAAGGTTCTGACCCAGTGCTTCGGAGAGACCATCGTCGGAATGATGTGCCGGGTAGCCAAAAAGCGAATGAAACACATAGAGTTTTATAATGCGGAAACGCGTCCCTATCTGCAGGGAGCTAGATTGACATCCAGCGTATGTTACGAAATGGGATTTCCCACAACGGTTATTACCGACAATATGGTAGGGTATGTCCTGGAGCATGAGGGGATTTCCTTATTTACCTCGGCGGCGGATACGATTGCCAGGGATGGACATATTGCCAATAAGATCGGGACCAAACAGATGGCCATCCTGGCGAAATACTATCATGTACCTTACTTTGTGACAGGAATTCCGGATGCAGATAAAACCAGTGGAAAGGATATAGTGATCGAACAAAGAGATCCTCAGCAGGTTCTTTCTTACAGGGGCATTCCCAATACCCTGCCGGGAGTCCACGCAATTTATCCTGCCTTTGACATTACCCCGCCTTATCTGATCGACGGGATCGTCACGGATCAGGGGGTATACAGTGCCTATGATCTGGATTCGTATTTTGCCAAAGGACAGAATGCGTTCTATTAAAGGAGTCTGTCTATGTTGATGCGAGAACCAAGAAAAAAGATTGCGGAATATGGACGCCGCATGGTGCAGGATCATCTGACAACCGGAACCTCGGGCAATATCAGCGTGTATGATCCGGAAACCGGGTATTTAGCCATTAAGCCATCTGGTATGCAATATGAAGACATTCAAGCAGAAGATGTGGTTGTGATGGATCTACAGGGGCATATCATTGAAGGAAACCGAAAGCCTTCCAGCGAATACGCGCTGCATGCGCTGATGTATCAGCTGGATCCGACCATCCGTGCGGTGGTACATGCACATTCGATGTACAGTACCATTTACGCGTGTTTACGGCAGCCGATCCGGGCCGTCCATTATCTGATTGCAGACCTCGGTGCCGATCATATTCCATGCGCGGCGTATGCGACCTATGGAACCCGGGAATTGGCAAAAAATGTTGCGAAAGCCAAGACGGAAGCCAAAGCTATTTTATTAGCCAACCATGGCCTGGTTACCTTTGATACGAGCCTGGAAAAAGCCTATCAAAACGCAAAGAATACCGAATGGCTGGCCGAACTGCAATACCGGTCAGAAGCGATCGGAAAACCGTACATTCTCAGTGAAGAAGAGATTGAAACGGTAAAAGAAAGCTTTAAAACCTATGGACAATAAAAGGAATCGCTATTTTATGCGCGATTCCTGATTTTTTTTATAAATAATGTTCAACCCTTTAAAGATCAAGGTCGGATCATATACATTAATCAACTTCGTATGCCCATAAACAACACGGCCTAAGCCACCGGTTGCAACAACCTTTAAATCTTTACAGCCCGTTTCTTTACGGATCTGCTTGATGGTATATTCCACGCCGCCTATGTATTGGTAGAAGACACCCGCCTGCATTTCCGTCTGTGTGTTGCGAGCCAGTACAGTCTCCGGTTTCTTGATTTCAATTTCCGGAAGCTGAGCAGTCTGCGACCAGAGCGCGTTGGCGCCGGTTTCGATGCCGACACTGATGACACCGGATTTAAACCGTCCGTTTTCATCCACGTAATCGTATGTGGTGGCCGTACCGAAGTCGATGACCAATACCGGGCCGCCATAATAATGGTAGGCGCCGGCACAGTCGGCAATTCGATCGGCCCCTACACTGCGGGGATTCTCGAGCTGAACGCTGATTCCGCTTTTTATACCCGGCTGTACGACCATGGGATCGATGCCGAAGAATTTAATGACACCGTTTCGACATGAATGCATGACCTTTGGTACAACACTGCACATGATAACATCTTTGATCTGGGTCTTGTCGATGTCAGCACTCTTTAAGAAGTTTTCCAGCATGACACCAAATTCATCACTGGTCCGCCGAGCCTTCGTCGTCAGGCGGTACCGATCGATCAGGGTGTCATTTTCAATCAAACCTACGGTAATATTCGTGTTTCCAATATCTATAGCAGCAATCATTTTCTTTTACTCTTTTCTATATCCGACATGGTCTCAAGGATACGAAGGCCAAGTTCATACTTTGACAGCTTTGGCCAGCGTTGGATCTGATCTTTTGTTAAGACAGATACGACATTGGTGTCGGTTTTAAAACCGGCTCCTTCGGTGAACAGATTGTTGGCAATCAGCACATCGCAGTTCTTTTTGACAAGCTTTTCTTTCGCGTTCTTTTCCAGATCCTGGGTTTCCATCGCAAATCCGCATACGATCTGATCCTCTCGTTTATGCTGGCCGATATAAGCCAGTATATCCGGATTGCGGACAAAGGTCACGGTGAGACCTCCCTTGTCCTTTTTGATCTTTTGGTCAGCCACCTCCGCCGGGCGGTAATCCGCAACGGCAGCTGACATGATGATATAATCAGCCTGTTCCAGGTTTTCCTTGATGGCTTCATACATATCTCTGGCACTTCGGACAGGGATGATATGGGCCCCTTCCACCGGATCAATAGAAACTGGACCGGATACGATAGTCACTTCGGCCCCCATCTTTATAGCGGCCTGAGCTATCGCATAGCCTTGTTTTCCACTGGAATGATTGGATATAAAACGTACCGGATCCAGAGGTTCCTGTGTCGGACCGGCACTGATCAGAACGCGTTTTCCTTTTAACGGTCCATTGTTTTCAAACAACCGGTCAATGGCTTCGACAATATCTGCAACATCCGGCAGTTTTCCTTTTCCGGTGACATCACATGCCAAATGGCCTTCCACCGGTTCCAGGACATGATAGCCCAGTTGTCTGGCTTTCTGCATATTGGCTTGTGTCACTTCATTTTCATACATGTGGACATTCATTGCCGGACAGATCATCTTTGGACAAGTCGCGGCCAAAAAGGTAGTGGTCAACATATCGTCGGCCAGCCCATGAACAACTTTGGCCAGTATATTTGCGGTTGCCGGGATGAGGATCATCGCATCCGCCCAGGTTGCCAATGAGATATGGGCAATGGGATCTTCACTGGTGAACAGATCCTGTTCACATGGATGCTTGCTCAAAGCTTCAAAGGTGAGCTTTGGCACAAACTTTTCTGCGTTTTCCGTGAGAATGACCCGGATCTCATAATTCTTCTTACTTAGTTTGCTTACAAGGTCACAGGCTTTATAAGCGGCAATCCCGCCAGATACACCGATCACAAGATGTTTTTTTGTCATAATCGAATCTCCTGTCAATTCTATATTATAGCTTATCATGTTTTTGAACTCAATCCTTCTCTATGTTAAGATGAAGCTATGAAAATATTGATTGCCAGCGATTCTTACAAGGGGTGTATGACATCCAAACAAGCCTGTCAGGCCATAGAAAACGGCATCCTTTCCGCCAATCCGGATCATGAGGTCAAACAGTTTCCGATGGCCGATGGAGGCGAAGGAACAGCAGAGGTTCTCTGTGATATCATACAGGGACAGAAGGTAGCGGTGTCAACGATCGATGCGTATGGAAAACCGATCGAATCCTTCTATGCCACAAACACCAAAACAGCGGTCATGGATGTGGCCAGCTGTATCGGTCTGAACATGTATCCGCGAAACCGCCGAAATCCGATGGTTGCCAGTTCGGCCGGTGTCGGGCGGTTGATGAAGGAAGCTCTCAACAGTCATCCGCAGACATTGATCATCGGCCTGGGAGGCAGCTGTACCAACGATGGAGGCATGGGTATTTTACATGAATTCGGGATCCGTTTTTACGATCATCGTCATCAGCTGCTGAAACCGAATGTCTATGCGTTAAACCGGATTGCGTATATTGATAAAACCGATTTTAAAAAGCCGGACACAGATATTATCATTGCCTGCGATGTTCGAAATCATCTGCTGGGACCGCAAGGAGCCACCTGCATCTTTGGCGGGCAGAAGGGAATCTATGAAAACCAGATGGAACAAGTGGATGAATGGATGACCCATTATCGTAATCAGATCCGTCAATGTTTCCATATCGATCTCAACAAGCCGGAGGGTTCCGGTGCGGCCGGGGGCATCGGCAGTGTATTGCTGGGGCTGTTTCATGCCCGTATGATCCCGGGTATTGAACTGGTGATCGAGCAGTCGGATATGGAGACCTACATGAAAGAATGTGATCTGGTATTTACCGGAGAAGGACAGACGGATGCCCAGACCAGATACGGCAAAGTGCCTTATGGGATTGCGGTGCTGGCTAACCGTTACAATAAACCGGTTCTATGCTTAAGCGGTGCTTTGGGAAAAGGGTATTGCCAGATGTACCAGGAAGGCCTGACGGGGATCTTTTCCACAGCGGACCGGGCCATGAGTTTTCAACAGGCGCTGGCTGCCGGACCGCAAAAGCTGGAAGCATTGAGCTATTCAATTATAAAGATGATCGATGGATTAAAGGAGAAGGGGACGTTATGAGACGATTCATGGCTATGTTGATTTCATTGTTGATCGGATTTTCGTTGTGGGGATGTGCATCCCGGGAACCCTATCAGCAGATTGACCTGACAGCCGCTCAACTGCAGGAAAAGCTGGATCAGAAGGAATCCTTTCTTTTACTGGTGGAAAGGGAAAACTGCCCTTTCTGCGAAAAGCTGAACGCCTATAAAGAAAAAACCAAGGACGAACATTTCAATATCACTGTATACCGTCTGGATTCCACGGACTTTAAGCTGGAACAGCAGGATGATGGAACTTTATCCTCACAGACCGAAGGGGGCAAGACCCTTTTGACAATGGCTCCGTATTTCTTCTATACACCGACATTGTACGTCATCCGCGATGGTAAGGTGGTGCAATCCGGGGTCGGATTCAACGAATCGACCGGACAGATTGCGTTATGGTCGGATGCGTCGGTGGTGGACTTTGATGAAGCCGAGTATGAAGAATTCTGGGACTTTGTGGAACAATATTCAGAATCTTGAAAAAGCAAAACAAGACAATGTTGAAAATTTTTTCATAAATGATATAATTTGAAGTACACTATCCGTTTGGGAGGCTTATTGTATGCGAGAGTTGGAAAATAATGCGTTGTTTTGGCAGAAGCTGGATACATTGGTGTTATCGAGTATTTTAAAGATCGACAGACCGAAAGGGACCAGTCATTTTAAGTACCACAATTTGATTTATCCGGTTGACTATGGGTATTTATCCGATACACTTGGTACCGATGCGCAACCGATTGATGTATATCGTGGAACGATGAACAGCAACTTTGTGGGAGCTATTGTCATTTCAGCTGACATTTTAAAGAAAGATTGTGTGGCAAAGCTGTTGATTGGCTGTACAGAACAGGAAAAGGAAGATATTATGTCCTTTTTAAATCAGACAGAATTTCAGAAAGCCATCTTGATACAAAGAGGAAATGAAGTCCCATCCTGGGCAACGAGTGATTAGTTTAATCAAGGATGTGCTATAATAGCCGTATCAGGAGGTAATAGTATGGAATTGAGAGGTTCAAAAACAGAAAAGAACTTACAGGCTGCATTTGCAGGAGAATGCCAGGCAAGTATTAAATACCAATACTATGCAAGCAAAGCGAAAAAGGATGGCTATGTAAAGATCAAAAACATCTTTGAAGAAACATCCGGAAACGAAAAGGAACATGCAAAATTATGGTTTAAAGCTTTGCATGATGGCGGCGTTCCTTCCACTGTTGAAAATCTAAAGGATGCGGCATCCGGTGAAAACTATGAATGGACGGATATGTATAAAGAGTTCGCCGAAGTGGCACGCAGTGAAGGCTTTGATGAAATCGCTGAATTGTTTGAAGGCGTAGGCGCCATTGAAAAACACCATGAAGCGCGTTTCAACGGATTGTTAAAAGAAGTGGAAGAAGAAACGATGTTTAAGAAAGAAGAAGACATCGTATGGATCTGCTTAAACTGCGGTCATGTATTTATCGGAAAAGAGGCACCGGAAGAATGTCCGGTATGCGCACATCCGAAAGCATATTTCCAGGAATTGAAAGAACACTATCTGTAAGAGATTCGATTGAAAGATCGAATCTTTTTTGGAGGAATACATATGGATTTGAAAGAAGCATTGCGCTATCTGCAGGAAGGCTATACGCTGATCCTGCAGGCAGAGAGGACCTTTGTACATCAATTTGAAGAGGTTGTGTATTTACACAACGATCAATGGCATACCCGACTGTCTTTGTCCGACTTTGAACAACTGTATGCCAATAACCGGTTTATCCTGTATGAAACACAAGAGCAGACCATTGATACAAAGAAGGATGAAGAATATTATCAATGGGCGGAAAGGAACCAATAGCTATGACACTGGATGGTAAAATATTACTTTGGATCCAGACGGCTTTACGGCAGGAATGGATGAATTCTTTCTGGTTGTTTGTGACCAGACTGGGAGATCGGGGCATTATCTGGCTGTTGACGATCCTGATTTTGTGCTGTTTTAAAAAGACCCGAAAAACAGCGGTGTATGCGTTTATCTCTCTGGCCGTTGCTTTTCTTTTGGGGGAAGGACTGCTAAAACATCTGATTGCCCGTCCAAGACCGTTTGAAATGATATCGGATCTGGTAGTCCTGGGAGCAAAACCGGGCAGCTATTCATGCCCAAGCGGCCATACGATGTCCAGCTTTGCCACAGCGTGGATCTATTATTTGGGACTGGACAAGAGAATTGGGATACCGGCGATGATCCTGGCGGTATTGATCGGAATCTCCCGATTGTATATCGGGGTGCATTATCCGACGGATGTCCTGCTGGGATTTATCCTGGCTACCGCTGTAAGCTACGTTGTTTTCCGGATCATGAAAAGGAGGGGAGTTGTATGAGGCCTCCAACATTTACTAAATTTGATTCCTTTCAAAGAACGATAAGGAATATTGGATGGATGCTTCTGATTGTGGTAGTCGCCCAGATTGGAATTGACATCATCAAAACAGTTTTGATCAGGTACTGGGGCAATACGGTCATCCTGGAAGGTCTGGCTCTGATGGCAAAAACCTTGTTACCGGCCGTATGTGCACTGGTCTACGCGAACAAACAAATCGATGTACATTGGTATTCATCGGATCTTACGTTCGATTTTCCACTCTCTGCCTATTTGAAAACAGTGGCAGCTATGTTTTCCTGTGCAATGCTTCTGTCCCTGGCTTTAACGCTTGTTCAGACCGTGCTGGGAATCCGTTTTTTTAATGATGTATTGTTTCAGTATTCCAATCCTGTGTATCGGATCTGTGTTATCATTGCCGGCGTCATCTTTGCGCCGGTCCTGGAGGAGATGCTCTGTCGAGGTGTTATTTTACGTAGTCTGAAGGACTATAATGCCTTGTTTTCGATTATAATGACAGGACTGTTGTTTGGCATGCTGCACATGAACCTGATCCAGGGCATCGTGCATTGTTGCACGGGGATGATTTTGGCGTATGTCAGTTTAAAATACAAGTCTTTGATTCTGACCATCCTGGTACATATGACCCATAACGCTTTGTCCTTTCTGACGGTGTTCTCTGCAAACAATGTGGTAATGTCGTCGATCGTAGGACTGCTTATGTATGTATTGATCATTGCGGGAATCGTTGTGATTGCGATGGAATGGAAAAACTGGATCCAGTTTCTGCGAAGGCACTCGATACATTATCCTTATTTTTCGATGGCCTGCAAGCAGGTGAGCATGATCTTGTTTGGAATTGTATTTGTGATTCTTTCTGCTCTGGTTATGATCGTCTGACAGGGTCGATCATTGACGGAAACAGAATCTCTGTGTAAAATTCATCTAGAAAAGGAAAAAGATACTATGTTGGATGAACGAGAGCTAACGGAAAATGGAAAAAAGACACGACGTCAGATTTATGAAGCGGCTGTTGAACTTCTGTTAAAAGAAGGTTATGACAAGCTGACGATCAAAAAGATTTGTAAAGCATCCGGAACGAGCAATGGGAGCTTTTATCATTTTTTCCGCAATAAGGATGAGCTTCTTGCCTATTATTACAATGTGACGGCTGAGAAGTTTTTAGAGGAACAAAATGAGGACTTTGTCAATGCAACCTTATATGAGCAGATGATGATCTGTTATCGATGGTATACAAAGTATTCATCGAGCTATGGCGTAGATTTCTGTCGGAACTTCTTTATTCCCAGCAATCGATCGATCGACCCGGATTATATGTATAATGCCTTTTATGAGATTTCCAGGGAGTGTCTGCATGCACATAAGGAGCAATTGGCACCGGGAAGAGATCCGGATCTGGTTGCGCACGATTTATGTGTAATGGCCAAGGGTATTATTGCCGATTGGAGCAATTCCAAAGGGGCCTATGATATTTCAGAAGCTACGGAACGAATGTTCTCTGCGTATCTCTATGGTGTACTAGATCATTCTTGATTGAGAACGTACAGAAGGTGCGTTCCTTTTTTTTGCCAAAAATTAGAGCATAAACTAGAGCGCACTCTAGACGAGATTCTAAAAATATGATATATTACATCATGTAAGAGGAATTCCACCTGCGATCATTAGATCAAAAGGAAAATACAAGGAGGATGAAACAGATGGAATGTAAGAATGCGGCTTTTCAACCAGGAAAAATTGGAAAACTTGAGTTGAAAAACAGGCTGATCGTCCCAGCTATGGTCACGAATACGTGTACAGCAGACGGGCTGCCGACCGAACGTTTTATTCAGTATCATGAAGAAAAAGCAAAAGGCGGATGGGGCATGATCATAACGGAGGACTATGCGATTACCCCTTATGCGGGAGGATTTCGTGACTTGGCTGGATTATGGGCAGACAGCCAGATCCCGGCGCATACGGAGTTTGTGGATCGAATCCACCAACAAGGGGCTAAGATCTGTTGTCAGATCTATCATGCAGGAAGACAGACAAACAGTAAAGTGAATGGGGTACAGTGCATGGCACCCTCTCCATATAAAGACCCACCTTCCTTCGAAAATCCGAAAGAAATGACCAAAGAGGATATCGAAGAAACGATTGAAGCGTATAAAGAGGCAGCGATCCGGGCAGTAAAATGTGGATTTGATGCCGTCGAGATTCATGGAGCGCATGGTTATTTGATCAATCAGTTCAATTCACCATATTCCAATAAGAGAGCGGATGAGTATGGCGGTTCAACCTGGAATCGGACACGGTTTGGACGGGAAGTTATCCACGCTGTACGCCAAGCGGTCGGACCGGATTATCCCATCCTGTTTAAACTGACGACAGAAGAATTTGTGGCTGGTGGTCTACGTATTGCGGAGGGACGGGAAGTCGCAAGAATATACGCAAAAGAACCAGTCGATGCGATTACAATCTCCCAAGGTGTCAACGCAACAGAATGGGCCGTGATTCCTCCGGCACATATCCCGCCGGCCGGATTTATACAACACGTAAAGAGCTGTCGTGAAGTGACCGGGAATATGCCGATTATTGCGATAGGTCGAATTCTTAACTTTGATCTGGCGGATCATATTATTGCGGACGGTACAGCTGACTTTGTCTGTATGGGTCGTGCTTCGCTAGCTGATCCACTGGCACCGAAGAAATATCTGGAAGGAAGAAAAGAAGATATCATTACATGCATCGGCTGTGTACAAGGCTGTCTGGGGAATTTACGTAAGAATATACCGATCCAGTGTCTTGTCAATCCTAGAACGGTAAAGGAATACTGTTGCGATATGGAGCCGGTAGAACGATCCTCCAGAAAGAAGGTAGTCATTGCTGGTGGAGGTATCGCCGGCTTGGAAGCAGCCGTAGCCGCTGCGAAAAAAGGCCATCATGTCTGCATTTATGAAAAAAGCGATACGTTGGGTGGTCAATGGTTAAAAGCTGCTGTGCCAAGTGCCAAACAAGATTTCACTACCTTGGTTTCGTGGTGTAAGATCCAATTGGAGAAAATGGGGGTTCCTATTTATCTGAATACTGAATATACCAAGGAAATGGCACAGAAAGACACACCGGATGTAGTTCTTGCGGCTACTGGCAGTATTGAAAAAACGTTGCCTTTGCCGGGGGTGGACGGCCCACATGTATTGAAGGCACAGGAAATATTAAGCGGAAAGAAGAATACAACAGGCAACAAAGTGGTTGTTGTAGGTGGTGGTAGTGTCGGTGTAGAAACGGCAGCACATATGGCACAGGATTTTAAAGATGTTACCATTTTGGAAGTCAGAGATCAGATAGCAGCAGACGGAGAATTCTCCAACAATTATTTCTTGTTTAAAATTCTGGATGAATTTAAAGTGAAATCATATACAAAGGCCTTCTATCAGAATTATGTGGATGGAACGGTGACTTTCAAAAAGAAAGATCAATATTATGAAATCGACGATGTTACAGACATTGTTTTGGCAGTTGGTTCTGCTCCTGTTCAGACTCTGAAAGACGAACTTGAATCATTGGGTATCGATGTACGGTTGATTGGCGATGCCAACCAGGTAAAACCGGGATTGAAGAATATTGAAGAAGGTTTCTTTGCGGGCTTGAACATATAATAGGAATTAAGGACTCCTGATTTGGGCAGGAGCCCTTTTTTAATGTATACGGTCCATGACTTTTGTTGGATATGGGTAAAAAGATGGTGGTTTTGGGTTGTTTGTATGCAAAATTAAGGAAACAATGAAAATAACATTGCGAGACAATATAAAAAGGAGACAATATGAAACGATATACAAAATCATCAAAACCGGTCATGGAGATCGAAGCAGTCCTGGTGGACAAGAGAAGTGCAGAGTTTACGCCGGTTCCGCAGTTAGATCTGAGCCATCGAAACTATTATGAATTGTTTTTCAAGACGGAGAATGGTTTGGTAAGCCTGGAGGTGAGCCCTTTCGAATACAGCGTTGTGGATATTGGCATGAAAGGACATTTAAAATATCAAGGAACAGAATTGATATCCTTTGGAGACAGAATACGGGAACTTGAAGAATTCTAGTTCAAAGACAGGTTGGAATTATCAACTGTTTTGAATTTGTGATGTTTATAAAACATCAATCAATTTAAAGGTTGATAAAGAATAATAAAGAATGAAACAGTAAAATAAAATTTTTTAATTTTTTGTAAAAATAGTGTTGACACCTGAAACAGTGCGTGATAATATAATTGAGCATCAACAAACACGGGCCTGTAGCTCAGGTGGTTAGAGCGCACCCCTGATAAGGGTGAGGTCGTTGGTTCAAGTCCATTCAGGCCCACCACGTTTGTTGATTTCACATACATGGGGTGTTAGCTCAGCTGGGAGAGCACCTGCTTTGCAAGCAGGGGGTCAGCGGTTCGATCCCGCTACGCTCCACCATATTGTACAGTAAGTTCCGAAAGGAACTTTTTTTCTTTTCTATGTGCGAAGTTTTCATTCTGTGTAGGAATTGTTATGGTATATAATATAAGCAAGATAAAGGAGACACATTATGAACTTGCTACAATTATTATTAGGAACAATGACATCGAACAGCTCTGTAAACTCAGTTTCCGAACAAACCGGTATTTCTTCGGAGATGGTTAAAAAGCTGTTGATCCTGGCTTTGCCTCTGTTGATCCGTTATATGACACAGAATGCTTCCAATCAGACAGGCGCGCAATCCTTGTTGAATGCCTTGGGACAACATTCCTCCAACAAAAGTATGTCATCCATGATTACTGAGGCAGACAATGAAGATGGAAAAAAGATCATCGGCCATATCCTGGGAAAGGATCAGGGAAGTGTTGTCAGCTCTCTAGCTTCGCAAACCGGTTTGCAGGATGATCAGGTTACATCCATTCTTGGCCAGATCGCGCCGGGTCTGTTATCCGGGTTATCGGCTGCCACGACACAGCCAAAGCAGGATGAGCTGTCTGGATTGATGAATATGTTTGGAGGACAGGCAACTTCTCAATCTGCTTCCCTGGATCTGTTAGGAACGTTGTTAGGCTCCGGCAAACCATCACAGAGTGCTGTGGATGGCAGTGACTTGTTGAACCTTCTGGGACAATTTATGAAATAATAATAAAAGGGGATTCCCCTTTTTTTAGTTTCTGACATACTGTGTGTCAGTTATGTTTGTATCCTTTCAGTACAGAGGAGGATACAATGACAATTGAACAATATATGGAACTGCCTTACCGGATTGAAATCGAAGAGGAGAACGGGCAGTATCGCATCTGTTATCCGGAATTACCAAACTGCTTTGTGATCGTATCATCGTTAGACCAGCTGGTGGAAACGACCAGAAGCTTAAAAAGACATTGGTTTCAATGTGCAATCCATTCTCATTTTGAAATTCCCTTGCCGACCATGATGATGGATATTCTTTGAGAATCATGATTTAATAAGGATATGGAAAAATTTCAGTGTATATTATTTGATTTGGACGGTACCTTGACCGAATCGGGACCGGGGATCATCCATTCCATGGACTATGCGTTAAAACAGATGGGCATCCAGGAAACAGAACGACTGAAGGAATTTATCGGACCACCCTTGAACGTGACGCTCAGTCGTCTGTATCACATGAATGAAGAAGAAATCAAAGAGACGATCCGTTTATATCGCCAGTGGTTTGACGAACACGAAATCTTCAACTTTGAAGTGTATCCAGGCATCCTTGAGATACTGATGGAATGTGAACAACGGGGAATCGTATGTGCTGTTGCCTCCAGCAAGCCGGAATATTATGTGCGCAGGATGCTGGAGCATGCCGGCATCGATTCGTATTTTCGTTTGATCTGCGGGACAGCCATGTCCGATGAGACTACCAAAGGGAATAGGGATAACAAGCAGGAAGTTATCCGAACGGTCCTGACTACATTCAGAGGGCAGCAGACCATTGATGATAAAACATCTGTTGTCATGGTCGGGGATAAGAAAAACGATGTGGACGGGGCAGCCGTGAATCAGATTCCCTGCATCGGTGTCGGTTATGGGTACGGAAGCAGGGAAGAACTGGAACAGGCACAGTATTATGTAAAAACGACACAAGAGCTGTATGCGCTTCTTTTCAATCAACAGGCATAACAAACTGTATTCAATCAATATCGTGGTATACTGAAAGGCAAAGGGGGTTTTAAAATGATTGGAATTGTTGATGTTGGCGGTGGAATGCGTGGTGCTTATGGGGCCGGCATTCTGGATTATTGCATGATGCATGATATACATTTTGATTATTGTATCGGCGTATCGGCAGGCAGTGCCAACTGTATTTCCTATCTGGCCGGACAGATACACAGAAACTATGAATTCTACACAAAATACATATT
Organism: Erysipelotrichaceae bacterium; assembly: GCA_040266995.1. Taxonomy (GTDB): domain Bacteria; phylum Bacillota_I; class Bacilli_A; order Erysipelotrichales; family Erysipelotrichaceae; genus UBA4312. The sequence continues at coordinate 34,765 of JAWRHV010000025.1, forward strand.
CCGTAAGGATTATATGGGAATCAAAAATTATTTACAGACGCACTCCTATTTAAATCTGGATTATATCTATGGTACGTTATCCAATTCAGATGGCGAAAGTCCGTTGGATTTTGATGCGATCCAGAGATCCGATAAGATTTTGAAGGTTGTTTGTACCGATGCGGAAACAGGCTATCCGGTTTACTTCGGAAATGAGGATGTGCATAAAGATGATTATGCGATCATCAAGGCTTCCAGCTGTGTGCCGGTCATTGATGAACCATATCCGGTGTATGACCGCTTCTACTATGATGGTGGTATCAGTGATCCCATTCCTTTTCGCAAAGCGTTGGAGGATGGCTGTGACAAGGTGGTCATTGTCCTGACACGGCCAAAAGACTTCTATCGAGATCCGAAAAAAGATATGGCCTTGTCGCGTTTGATCGAAAGGAAATACCCGCAGGCAGCGGTTCAGCTGGCCAGTCGGGCTGTGACCTACAATATCAGCCTGGATCAGGCGAAAAAGTATGAAAAAAAGGGGAATGTACTGATCGTGGCACCGGATGATATTGGTGATATGGATACGTTGACCAAAGACAAAGAGGCCATTGATAAGCTGTATGAAAAAGGCTATCTGGATGCGATCCAACTGTATGATTTCTTAGGTATTTCAAAATGAGATACCTTTTTTTATGATATACTTGAACAGGAATGTGGGGTGGATGTATGAACGCAAATGTAACTTGTGTTGCTTGTTTGCTGAATAAGGAAGAACAGGCGTTACGAGCCTTTGTCGATGATGAAAAAAAAGAAAGATATATACAGAGCGTTTTAAAGCTGCTCTATGATCATGGATTACAACAATCAAGTCCCTGGCTGGCGATGCATCTTGAACAGATGCGTAAAGAAGCCTATGGGCAGATAATCGATTATGCACCGATCAAAAGAAAGTATAACGAATACATGCTGACAATTCAGGAAACGATCGATCAGTCGATCCGACAGGCCGATGATCCGATTGCGGCCGGCATCCGCTATGTATGTGCGGGAAACTATATTGATTTCGGGGCGATGGCAACGGTGGATGATGCCATCCTGGAGACGATCTTGACCAAAGCGAAGACGACGCCTATCGATCCAAAGGAATTGCAGGCTTTTAAAGACGATCTGGAAAAAGGGAAAGAAGTGGTCTATTTTTTGGATAACTGTGGAGAAATCGTTTTGGATAAACTGTTCATTCGCTTGTTGAAGGAAGTGTATCCGCATCTGCAGATCCATGCCTGTGTACGTGGGAAACCGATCTTGAACGATGCCTCGATGGAGGATGCCATCGAAGTGGGGCTGACAGAAGTCACAGAATGCATCGATACCGGTGCCGGGGCACCGGGAGCTGTCTATTCCGTGATGAGTGAAACAACCAAGGAAATGGTAAAAAATGCCGATGTGATCATCTCTAAAGGCATGGGTAATTTTGAGGGGCTTCACGGCGAAGGATTCAATCCGTATTATTTATTTCTTTGTAAATGTGAATTGTTTACCCGTCGTTTCGGTCTAGGCTTGTACGATATGGTCTTCGTACGGGAAGAGCGGATGAAATTGTTGACACAGTAAGTATATAAAAAGACAAGTTTAGGGATATTTGATAAACTATGTATAAATACAATAGAGGGCGTGACTATGAATCAGACAGAATATAATGAAATTGAAAGCATTGTTGAAACGATATTAGATGATTATAAAAATAATCGGGACATTGATAAGATGACAATGCACCATCAGCCGGATCAGGAAAAGATCTACGATATTATGAATAAGCTGATGCGGATCGTTTATCCGGGATATTACAGAGATCGTGTATATAAGATCTTTAACATGCGGCATACATTGTCGACATTGATCGAAGATGTGTTGTTCAATTTGCGAAAACAAGTGGGCATCGCCTTGCGAAATGACCCGAAATATAAAGATGCTGAAGAATCTTTGGTACGCAGTGCTTCCAAAGAGATTACCATGGAATTCTTTAAACGAATTCCCAAGATCCGGGAATATTTAAATACGGATCTTTTGGCTACCTTTGACGGGGATCCGGCTGCTGACAGTAAAGATGAGATCGTATTGTGCTATCCGGGGCTGTATGCCATTACCATCTATCGGATTGCCCATGAGCTGTTTTCATTGAATGTTCCGATCATTCCACGTATGATGTCCGAGCATGCACACAATAAAACAGGAATCGATATTCATCCGGGGGCTACGATCGGGAAATATTTCTTCATAGACCATGGTACCGGCATCGTAATCGGTTCTACAACCGAGATTGGTGAACATGTCAAGATCTATCAGGGCGTAACCCTGGGGGCTTTGTCGACCAGTGGTGGACAGTCTTTACATGGAGTCAAACGACATCCGACGATCGAAGATTATGTAACGATCTATTCCGGTGCTTCCGTACTGGGAGGAAATTCACGGATCGGACATCATTCCATTATCGGCAGTAACGTGTTCTTGACATATACGATTAATCCGAACACTCGTGTTTCTATCCGAAACCACGAGCTGTCGATCAAAAACAATGAACATACTGTCCGGGATACAGAAGAAAACTGGGGAGACAAAATATGAAATTTTGCCTGTATTCTCCCGGTATGAACTGGGAGGCCAAAGGGTTTCCCGGGGTGGAGGATGAGCAGATACTGACAATCGATGAGCAGGGAAATGTCTGTTTGGAAACGTATTGTTATTCATTGGCGCATGAAAAGGTAGTCAAACGAAAAGAATCCTGCTTACTGGATGAAAAGACGACGAAGGATCTGATGCACTATCTTGAAATCGTCAGCCGGACAAAGCCTTCTGACTATCCGAACTATATTCGTCCCTGGGTCCTGCGCTGGCAGGATGGCCAGACCAACGGGTTGATGAATGGACAGGTTTACGCAAAGGATGTGGATCTGACCGAATATATGCGTAAGGTCATACCGCTGTCCGATCTGTTTGTCTTTGATAATACAGATCGACAGGATATCGGCATGGGCTGTTATTGTGCGGAGTAAATGAAAAGTGAGAGGAAGTCCTCTCACTTTTTCTCTATGATCTGTTCATGCCATTCCTGCAGGGAATGGATCGGATTGATCGTATGCTCACGCATATATTTAATACCTTGTGCTGCAGCAGAACCGGCCGCCATGGTAGTCAGATACGGGATCTTGTGTTTGATGGCCGTTTTACGTAAATAGCTGTCATCGTGGGCACTCATCTTACCGATTGGTGAGTTGATGACCAAATTGATTTCACCGTTGGTCATCAGGTCGATGATATTCGGACGGCCTTCGTACAGCTTTTTCACATACAAACACGGAATACCGGCATTCTGAATGCATTCGAAGGTCTTTCCGGTTGCGATGATCTTGAAGCCCAGATTATAGAAGATTTCCGCAACCTCCGGTACTTCTGCTTTATCCTGGTCGTTGACCGAAATCAGGATGTTTCCTTTCAAAGGAAGGATCATCGAAGCACCTTCCTGTGCCTTGTAGTAGGCTTCACCGGTTGACTTGGCAATGCCCAGCACTTCACCCGTCGAACGCATCTCCGGTCCGAGGATCGGATCGACTTCCTGGAACATGTTGAACGGGAAGACAGCTTCTTTGACACCGTAATACGGGATTTCTCTTTCTCCCAGGCTTTCTACCGGGCTAGGGCGTCCGGTCAGATCGCGTGTGATGATATCGGTAGCTAACGGGACCATGCGGATGCCGCAGACCTTGGATACCAAAGGAACGGTCCGGGAAGCCCGCGGATTGGCTTCCAGTACGAAGATCTTACCGTCTTCGATGGCATACTGCATATTCATTAAGCCGACTACATTCATTTCTTCGGCAATCTTTCGTGTATATTCCTTGATGGTCTTTAACTGCTCGTCGGTAATGTTCTGTGATGGAATGATGCAGGCAGAGTCTCCGGAATGGATGCCGGCTAACTCGATGTGCTCCATAACCGCCGGTACATAGGCGTGTTTTCCATCACTGATGGCATCTGCTTCACACTCCAGGGCATGATGTAGGAATCGGTCGATCAGGATCGGACGATCCGGTGTAACACCGACGGCTGCCTTCATGTAGTCCGACATGCTTTCATCATCGTATACAACTTCCATGCCTCGTCCACCTAATACATAAGAAGGGCGGACCATACATGGATAACCAATTTGATTAGCGATTTCCACAGCCTCTTCTACGGTTGTTGCCATACCGGATTCCGGCATCGGAATCTCCAGTTTATCCATCATGTTTCTAAACAAGTCACGGTCTTCAGCCAGGTCGATGACCTCCGGTGATGTTCCCAGAATGCGAACTCCGTTTTTCTCTAACTCACTGGCTAGATTCAATGGGGTCTGTCCACCAAACTGGGCGATGACGCCGACTGGTTTTTCTTTCTTATAAATGCTCAATACATCTTCTAATGTCAATGGTTCAAAATACAGTTTATCGGATGTATCGTAATCAGTGGATACGGTTTCCGGGTTACAGTTTACGATAATGGTTTCAAATCCGAGCTTTTTCAAAGACTGGGCTGCATGTACACAGCAATAGTCAAATTCAATACCTTGACCGATCCGGTTCGGACCTCCACCCAGGATCATGATCTTTGGTTTGTCTTCGTTGACAGGATCTTTGTCTTCACCATTATATGTGGAATAGTAATAGGCACTGTTTTCGGTACCGCTGACATGAACACCATCCCAGGCTTCTTCCAATCCCAGCTCGATCCGCTTATTGCGAATTTGATCTTCTGGTACATCCAGGATCTGTGACAAGTATTTATCGGAGAATCCGTCTTTCTTTGCCTGGATGAACAATTGATCGGATGGCAAGTTTCCATTGCAGGCCAATAAAAGCTCTTCCAGTTCTACCAGCTCTTTCATTTGCTCGATGAAGTATTCCTTGACATTGGTCAGGTTATGGATTTCGGCAACACTGGCTCCCTTACGCAGCGCTTCATACATGATAAAGTGCCGTTCACTGGATGGATCGACCAGCAAGGACAGAAGTTTTTGTTTGCTCATCTGATCATAGCCATTGACATGTCCCAGGCCATAACGTCCTTTTTCCAGAGAACGGATGGCTTTCTGGAAGGCTTCTTTATAGGTTTTACCGATGCTCATGACTTCACCGACAGCACGCATCTGGGTACCTAATTTATCATCGACCCCCTTGAACTTTTCAAAAGCCCAGCGGGCGAATTTCACGACGACATAATCACCGCCTGGCATATATTTATCCAGGGTTCCATACTTGCCGCAAGGCAGTTCGGATAAAGTTAAGCCGGTTGCCAGTTTCGCTGATACCAGGGCAATCGGGAAGCCGGTTGCTTTGGAAGCCAAAGCGCTGGAACGAGATGTTCTTGGGTTGATTTCAATAACGATAATACGGTCGCTGACCGGATCGTGTGCAAACTGTACGTTGGTTCCCCCGATCACGCCGATATGCTCAACGATTTTGTAAGCCTGTTCCTGCAAACGGGCTTGTAGTTCTTCGGAGATGGTCAGCATAGGCGCTGTACAGAAAGAGTCACCGGTATGGACTCCCATCGGATCGACGTTTTCTATGAAGCAAACCGTAATCATATTGTTGTCCTTATCGCGGACAACTTCCAGTTCCAGCTCTTCCCATCCAAGGATGGATTCTTCAACCAGGACTTGTCCGACCAGACTGGCCTGCAGACCACGGGCACATACGGTTTTCAGCTCTTCACGGTTATAGACCAGACCGCCACCGGCACCACCCATTGTGTAGGCTGGCCGCAGCACAACCGGATAACTGAGGTCATCGGCAATTTGAAGTGCCTGATCTACGCTGTAAGCGACTTCGCTGCGAGCCATTTCGATGCCCAGCATGTTCATGGTCTTCTTGAATTCAATACGGTCTTCGCCTCGTTCGATCGCATCTACCTGTACACCGATAACCTGTACATTGTATTTGTCCAGAATACCTTCTTTATACAGCTCGGCACAAAGATTCAGCCCGGATTGTCCACCTAGGTTCGGCAACAGGGCGTCCGGCCGTTCCTTGGCGATGATCTGTTCCAGTCTTTTCACATTTAATGGTTCAATATAAGTAACATCTGCCATCTCCGGATCGGTCATGATCGTAGCTGGATTGGAATTGACCAATATGATCTGGTAACCAAGGCTTCGCAGTGCTTTGCACGCCTGGGTACCGGAATAGTCGAATTCACAGGCTTGTCCAATGACAATAGGTCCGGATCCTATAATTAATATTTTATGAATATCAGTTCTTTGCGGCATTTGTCGTCCTCCTTATTTTCCAATTTATTATTATACATATCCTTTGAAAAGAATTCCATGTATTTTTCCTGAAAGTACTTTCATTGAAAAGAATTATGGCAATGTGATAACATATTATAAAACAATTGTAAGGTGAGAAATATGAAAATAGCATTTGTGACAGATACAGGCACAGGCATCCATCCGGATGAGTGGAGAAAAGAAGGAATCTATTGTGTTCCTTTACAAATAGAATGTGATGGCGTTTCCTATGATGAAATGGTTACCATAACATACGACCAGTATATGGAAAATCTGCATAATAAAAAGATGATGAAGACATCGTTGCCGAAGCTCGGACATATTGAAGAATGTTTTCGGGAAATCAAGGAAGCGGGGTATGATACGGTATTCTGCGTACCAATCTGCCGGGGCTTGTCCGGCGCCTTGGATGCGATGGAAATGATGGCTAAGCAGACCGGTCTGGAATATATCGGCGTTGACTGCTTTGTGACGGCTGTTGTGGAAGCGCAGCTGGTGCGTACAGCGAAAAGGATGTATGAGCAGGGCAAGGATATTGATACGATCCTGAAACGACTGAATGAGATCATCGATACCAGTGATACGATCTTGATTTTTGAGGATCTGCAGCATATGGTACGGGGTGGCCGGCTGACACCGATGGCAGCTGCTCTTGCTGGCTTTTTGCGGATCAAGCCTGTACTGCATCTCAATCGAACCACCAAAGGCCGTGTGGATGTCATGGCCAAAGTTCGTACGACGAGAAAAGCACAGGAGACGGTCATTAATGTGATCAAGAAAGCCGGCGCCAATAAGGATTATACATATATCCTGGCGCATGTAGATGCGCTGGAAAATGCCAAGATCTATGCCCGGAGGATAGAAGAAGCCATCCAGGGAGCGCATGTACAGATCATCAATCTGGTCAGTACCGTTGGTGTGCATACCGGACTAGGATGCCTGGCCTTACAGATTTTTAATGAAACAGTATATAACGAATAAGGAAGAAGACGATGAATAAAGAAACAACACAACGACTGGTCAGCATGTTAATCTGTTTGCTGGTCATCATTATTGGTATGAATATCAAACATTCACAGGAACAGCAGGTCGCATCACAGGAAACCGTTGTGGAACAAAGCCAGACCCAACAAACCGAGCAAGAACCGGTATACACATTCCGCAATGAAGAACGACGGGAATCGCACTATCAGAAGCACGGGGTGGAAATGGGCTTCTCCTCAGCCGAAGAGTATGAGAAGGCTGCCTCCGAAGTGGTAGAAAACAAGGAAGCTCTGCATAAGACGGAGAAAGAAGATGGCGATGATGTTTATTATTTGGAAGAAACGAATGAATTCGTGATTGTTTCGACGGATGGATACATACGAACGTATTTTAATCCAAGCAATGGGATAGATTATTATAACAGGCAGTGAGGTTACACTATGTATTATGAAATTGATTCCATCTATGAATTGCCTACTTTGATCTTTGATGATGAAAGACTGACGGTCAAAGACAAAGAATATGACTATGACAAGATTACCGAAATGAAGATCACCCACAATAATTTCCTGGCGATGTACGCGATCCTGGAAGTACAGTATGACGGCACAGAAATCAATATTCCGTTTAATCGTGGGCAAATCCGGAAGATGAAACACTGCATCAATGAATTTAAAGCCATGAAAGCTAAACCCGTTAGGAAAGAGGAACGATCGGAATCCGGTAATGTGTACGGACAAGTCAAACAATTAAAAGAGCTGCTGGATATCGGAGCGATCACGCAGGAAGAGTTTGATAAGAAAAAGAAGGAATTGTTGGATTTATGACAATTCTTTTTTATTGACAAGCACAGGAAGAACTAGATAGAATGAGGTATATATTTAATCGAGGATTAAGTATATTGAAAGGAATCATACTATGACTCTTCAACAAATATTCTATGCTCTGACCATTGCGGAAATCGGTTCCATGAATAAAGCGGCTGAAAAGCTGTTTATTTCACAACCGACTTTGACCAGTGCCATCAAGGAACTGGAAGCAGAAACAGGCATAACGATCTTTCATCGGAACAATCGAGGGGTGACATTGACCAATGACGGCAATGATTTTTTAATGCATGCCCGCCAGGTTTACGCACAATATGAAATTTTGAAAGAAAAATTCGGTCCCAACGGGAACATCAAAAAGAAATTCAGCGTCAGCTGTCAACATTATTCCTTTGCGATCAAGGCATTCGTTGATACAGTGAAAAAGTACGATACAGCGACCTATGAGCTGGCAATCAAGGAAACGCGTACATTGGATATTATCCGGGAAGTAGGGCAGTCCCGCAGTGAAGTAGGTATCCTGTATTTGAGTGAATATAACCGCAAATACATCACAAAGCTTCTGGATCAGAACCAGCTGGAATTTCATCCGCTTGTTTCCTGCGATGCCTATGTATATATGTGGAAAAACCATCCTTTGGCCAAACAAAAATCCATCCGTCTGGAACAGCTGCAGGATTATCCGTATCTATCCTTCGATCAAGGCAATTCGGACGCGTTTTATCTGTCCGAAGAGATCTTATCGGAGAATGAATACGAGCGGATCATCAAGCTGAGCGATCGCTCGACGGCATTGAATCTGATGATTGGCTTAAACGGGTATATGTTGTGTTCGGGAATTATCTGTGAAGAACTGAACGGCAGTGACTTTGTGGTCATTCCGTATGAAGCCGATGAGGATAATCCGAACAGTGTCATGGAAATCGGATACATCATAAAAAAATATGCAGTTCTTTCTTCCATCGGTAAAGATTATATCGATGCCCTGCATACATATTTTGACAAAGAGAAATCGGAATGATTTCTTTTTTTATATATAAAATTTATAAGCAGTATTGTTTTTATGAATTATACAATCCATCGGACCGATGATACGATACCTCCAAGATCAATGAGGAGGAAAATGTATGACAGAATATAAATTTGAAACCTTGGCATTACATGTAGGGCAAGAACAAGCCGATCCGGCTACGGATTCCCGGGCTGTTCCGATTTATGCGACCACATCCTATGTCTTTCATGATTCCCAGCATGCAGCGGATCGGTTCGGTTTGAAGGATCCGGGCAATATTTATGGACGCCTGACTAATTCGACACAGGATGTATTTGAAAAACGGATTGCCGCGCTGGAATCCGGCAGTGCTGCTTTGGCATTGGCCAGTGGGGCGGCAGCTATTGCCTATACGTTCCAGGCGTTGGCCAGACAAGGAGAAAACATCGTAGCTTCCAAAAACATTTACGGAGGCACATACAATCTGTTGACCCATACTTTGCCCTTATATGGAATTACGGCAAAATTTGTGGATCCGTATGACTACAAGGCATGGCAGGAGGCCATCGATGAACATACAAAAGCTGTATTTGTCGAAACGCTTGGAAATCCCAACAGCAATATCATCGATATCGAACGTCTTGCCAAACTTGCGCATGATAACGGCTTGCCGCTGGTAGTGGATAATACGTTTGCGACGCCTTATCTTGTTCGCCCTTTGGAATATGGAGCAGATATCGTGGTCCACAGTGCAACCAAGTTTATTGGCGGACATGGAACAGCCATCGGCGGGGTCATCGTTGAAGGGGGAACATATGACTGGAGTGCAGCGGATAAATATCCTTGGATCTCAAAACCGAATCCTTCGTATCATGGCATCTGTTTTGCACAAGCGGCTGCACCGGCTGCTTTTGTGACCTATATCCGGGCTATCCTTCTTCGCGACACAGGGGCTACCCTTTCCCCTTTTCATGCCTGGATCTTTATTCAAGGCTTAGAGACCTTATCTTTGCGAGTGGAAAGACATGTGGAAAATGCCATACAGATCGTGAACTATCTGAATAACCATCCGAAAGTGGAAGCTGTCCATCATCCGTCCCTGGAAACAGAACCAGGCCATGCGCTGTATCAAAAGTATTTTCCAAAGGAAGGCGGTTCCATCTTTACCTTTGAAATCAAGGGAACCGATCAAGATGCTCGTCAGTTTATCGATCATCTACAGATCTATTCCTTATTAGCCAATGTAGCGGATGTCAAATCCTTGGTGATCCATCCTGCTTCTACGACGCATTCGCAGCTGACGGAAAAAGAGATGAGGGATCAGGGAATCTGTCCAAATACCATTCGTCTTTCCATTGGAACGGAACATATTGATGATCTGATTGCCGACCTGGAGCAGGCATTTACTTATATTTAATAATACAGATTCGAATAAAATTCCCTGCGGGGAATTTTTTTATTATTGTAAAGTAAGGCTAATTGTGATAATAAAATAATAAAAAAACATATGACTAAAAGCCTAGTCAGGAAATCATCATTTATACATTTGTTCAGCATAATAACATTGACTTAAATCAAAAAAGATTCTAACATATAAATGTATTATGGTTTATAGTACAAAAGATGAAACGGAAATATGAAAAAGATAGTAGATAACCCAAGACTCATTTATAAATGTTGTTATTTGTATTATAAGGACGGCCTTTCGCAAATGCAGATCTGTGAACAGTTAGGCATATCCAGAGCTACGGTATCGCGCTTATTGAAATCCGGTAAGGATCGTAAGATCGTACGGATCGAACTGGAAAATCCGGACAGTGTTGCATACGGAGAGCTGGAAAGAAGACTGGAATCCATGTTTGGCTTGAAGGAGATCCTGATCATTGATGATCTGGATATCGGCAATCACTATGAGCATATGCAGAAGGTGAATGCGGAAGCACTGGCTTATTTTTCAAGAGCCTTTAAAGACCAGGAATATATCGGTGTATCCATGGGAGAAACATTGCACGATCTTGTGGAGACAAATGTGGAAGTGGATGAGATCAACTGTACGTTTGTTCCGGTGGTCGGGGGTGTCGGCATGCGTTCCTTAAGCAACCAGAACTTCCACTCCAATGACATTGCGATGGCATTGGCTAAAAAGTTTCATGGCAGCGCTTCTCAGTTCTTTGCACCGGCTATCTTCGATAACATCGAAGTCATGCAGGGATTATTAAAGGAGCGTCCGATCAAAGATGTGATTTCCTCTTTTGATAAGCTGTCGGCACTGATCATGGGCATCGGGGCTACGGAGGCAAAATCATCGACCGTTGTCAAAGCCGGGTATCTGTCTGCCGAGGAATATGAAGAATTCAAGAATAAAGGAGCGGTCGGGGACGCATTGCTGCGATTCTATGATGAAAACGGAAACATTGAACCGTTCAAGGCATTCAATGACCGTGTCATGGCCATTTCCATGGAAAACATCATGCGTGTAGAATCGAGGATCGGCATCGCTGTCGGCGAAGAGAAAAGCCGGGCTGTTCTGGGCGCCTTACGAGGAAAGCTAATCAACGTACTGATAACAGATATCAGCTGTGTGAACAAAATGCTTACGTTGATGGACAAATAAATGGATAGTTGGAATGATCATGTATCATTAAAAAAGAAAGGAGGATACAAATGAAATTCCAAGCCACTATTACGGGATGGGGTCAGATGGCTACTGATTTCTTAAACCCGGATTGTAACTTTATCATCATCTTCAATGAAGATGCACCGCCTGAATTAGCAGAGATTTCCGTTCTTCACACAAAGAGCGAAGTGACAGAAGAACCGAAAAAAGGCGATCTGATGACTGTATGTGACAAAAACTACATCATCACTGACGTTGGATGGGAAGCCATCATGACATTGCGCGAACTGGGACACTGCACAGTATCTTTTAACGGTGCAGAAAAAGCACCGCGTCCGGGTATGATCGAACTGGCAGGTTTGCCTTTCACTGCCGAAGATCTGCATTTAAATGGAAAGTTAGAAATTAAGGCACTTTAAAAAAGTTATAAAGAAAATAATACATTTGTGTTGATTTTTGACGCAAATAGGATTATGATAAGGTTGTAAATTTTCAAGGAGGAAATAAACAAGTATGTACAACATGAACAGAAAACTGGCTGCTTTAGAAGCTGCTGGTACACCTATCCAGGTCGGCGTTATCGGTGCCGGACAGATGGGACGTGGAATGGTAACAGAATTAGTATTGATCAAAGGTGAAAGACCTGCTATCTGTGCAGACATCAACATTGATTTAGCAAAACACGCATTTATGTATGCTGGTGTTACAGAAGAACAGATCGTTCAGACAAACGATGTTGAAGAAGCGGAAGCAGCTATCGCAGCTGGTAAATATGTAGCTACAAGCGATTCTTATTTAGCAACTTCCTGTCCTTCCATCGACGTTGTAGTTGACGTTACAGGTGTTCCTGATGTTGGAGCTAAGATTGCTTTGGATGCCATCGCAGCGAAAAAGCACATCATCATGATGAATGTTGAATCTGACGTTGTAATCGGACCATTACTGTATAAGAAAGCCCAGGAAGCTGGCGTTGTTTATACAGGTACAAATGGTGACGAGCCAGGTGCTGTTATGGAATTATATGACTTTGCAGAAGCCATTGGATTCAAGGTAGAAGTTATCGGTAAAGGTAAGAACAACCGTTTAGACCGTGACTGCAACCCGGATACAGTTATGGAAGAAGCAACTCGTCGTAAGATGTCTCCTAAGATGCTGACTGCATTCAAGGATGGTACTAAGACAATGGTAGAAATGACGGCTATGTCAAATGCTACCGGATTGGTTCCGGATGTAATCGGTGGACATGGTATCGCTTCTGACGTTAAAGGCTTGAACGATATGTATCGTTTAAAAGAAGACGATGGAATCCTGAACAAACATGGTGTTGTTGAATATGTACGTGGTATCGCTCCGGGTGTATTCGTAACGATCTCTACAGACAATGACGAAATCGCTTACCAGATGGGTTACCATTCAATGGGTCCTGGACCGTTATGGACACTGTATCGTCCTTATCACTTATGTAACCTGGAAACTCCATTAACAATCGGACGTGCTGTTGTTTACCATGAAGGCGTTATCGTTCCGAAGGGTGGATTAGTATCTGAAGTAATCACAGTTGCTAAGAAAGATATGAAAGCCGGCGAACACTTAGATGGTATCGGTGGATGGACTTCTTATGGTTCTATCGCTACACATGAAGAAGCTAAAGAAAAAGGTTATGTACCATTCGGTTTGGTTAACAAGAACGCTGTATTGAAGAAAGATGTTAAACGTGGACAGTTGTTAACTTACGATGATGTTGCAATTGATGAAACTACATTGATCTACAAACTGCGTAAAGAACAAGACGAAATCTTCGGTTAATCATCTTGCTTATTGAGGAGGGGATAAACCCCTCCTGTTTTTTAAATAGTAAGTGTTTATTGAAAAAAAGATTTTCTTTGAACAAATGTATAAATACATTGTTTTAAAATATTCACTTAAACATATTTTCAACGATATTGATTTAAATCATTATTTATCTATGTTATGATAACTTTGTGAAATGTAACCGATTTCACGCAAGTGGATTGAATTGCAGAAGCAGTTCATTTATAATTGGCATCAAGTAGGGAGGATTGGAAATGAGTAATAATCTTTTGATGCTCTTTGCCTTTGCTTTTGCTTTGATGGCCATGCAGTCCATTGGTGGATTGATGCAGATCCGGGGATATAAAAAAGCAATTGCGAGAGTCCATGAGCATGGAAGCGTCGGATTTGGACAAAAACGCGGACGTTTCTTTAACGGATATGTCGTATTGATTGCCTGTGATAAAAACCGGATCATCACAGATTGTGAAATCATGGATGGAAAGACGATCCTGGCCAGATTCCATAAAACGAATTCGTTGCTGGGGCGTGAAATGATCGGGGTATCGATCGATGAGTTTCTGGGAGAGTTCCGAATGATGGACAATAAAAAACAGAAACGTTATCGAGGGTATATAGAAGCACTGGAAGCATTGGAACTGATGTTTGATCGTGAGGCAGAAAAGAAGGCAGAACAAGCGGATTCGGGCGCGATTGATGCCGAATATACTGAAACACAAATTCAAACAGACAGCGAAGATGTGGAGGGTGCACAATAATTTAAAAATGATTTTGGCCAAACATTTTTAAAAAACGAAAAGGAGAGAATTATATGGATTTTATTGTTAATCTGACTTCTGGGTTTATGAATTGGTTCGCTCAAGGTGGAGCTACATTCACTGGATGGGTAAGTGGAATTATTCCTCAGGTTGTATGTTTGTTAACATTCATGAACTCCATCATCAAATTGATCGGTGAAGAAAAGGTTCAGAAGTTCGCGCAGAAAATGACTAGTATCGCTGTTTTACGTTATTCATTGTTCCCGTTTATTGCTGCTATGTTCTTAGCTAACCCAATGGCATATTCTTTCGGTAAGTTCGTTGAAGAAAAATATAAACCAGCATTCTACGATGCTTGTGTATCCATCATGCACTCTATTACTGGTTTATTCCCTCACGCAAATGCCGGTGAATTGTTCGTTTACATGGGTATTGCTGCTGGTTTACAGGAAGCTGGTTATGATTTAGCTCCATTGGCAATCCGTTACTTCATCGTTGGTATCATCGTTATCACGATCCGTGGATTGTTGACGGAAAGAATTTACTTCCGTTTAGCAGGAATTAAGAAGTAGGAGGAATGAATATGGCTTACAGAAATATTAAGATTACAAAAGGTACATCTGGATTTGGTGGACCATTGATCATTGAACCTAATGAAACGAAAAACGTCGTATTGTGTGTAACTGGTCAGCAGATCAGCCCGATTGCTAAGAAAATCGCTGAAATGACTGGTTGTGAATTGGTTGACGGATTCTCGACAACTGTTCCAGATGAAAAAGTAGCCGTTGCGGTTGTTAACTGTGGTGGTACAGCTCGTTGTGGTGTCTACCCTCGTAAACGTATCCCGACTGTAAACGTTGAACCTGTTGGAAAAGCTGGACCTTTGGCTATGTACATTACAGAAGATATCTATGTATCTGATGTTAAGGAAGCTAACTTGAGCTATACAGATGAAACAAATGCATCGGGTGCTGCTACAGCTGCTGAAGAAATGGCTGCTGCTGATGCTGCTGCGGAAGCTGCTGAAACAAAAGCTGCTCCGGAAGCTGCAACAGACGAAAAGAAACCTGGCATCATCACTCGTGTTGGTATCGGTGTTGGTAAAGTCGTTAATAAATTCTTTGCGGCTGGACGTGAATCCATTGATACAGTTATCCGTAACATCCTGCCATTCATGGCATTTACTTCTACATTGTTAGGTATTATCTCCGCTTCCGGTTTAGGAAACGTTATTGCTAACACGATTTCTCCAATGTGTTCTACATTGCCAGGAATGTTAGTTATTTCCTTCATTTGTGGTCTGCCTTTCTTGTCACCAATCTTAGGACCTGGTGCTGTTATCGCACAGGTTGTTGGTACATTGTTAGGTGCTGAATTTGCTAAGAAACACATCCCTGCTCAGTATGCATTGCCAGCATTGTTCGCTATCGATGCACAGGTAGGTTGTGACTTCGTACCAGTTGGTTTGTCCTTAGGAGAAGCTGAACCGGATACGATCACATTAGGTGTTCCTGCTGTATTGTACAGCCGTGTTGTTACTGGACCGTTGTCTGTAATTATCGCATTCTTATTCAGCTTCGGACTGTATTCCTAATATCTATTGGAGCAATTAAGGATCCTGTCAAGGGATCCTTTTTTTATGCATATTTAATGAATTTTTTGATACAATAGTACGGGGAAGGTGAAGAGATATGGCTATACCAAGAATGCGCCACTGTATGGAATGTGGAACCAAATTGGAAATGAAATACTTGAAATCGGAAGGCAAGGAGATTCCATATTGTCCGACATGTGAGGATTATCGTTTTCCGGTTTTTAATACAGCGGTCAGTATGATCGTAACCAACGAGACGAAAGACAAGATCTTATTGATCAAACAATACGGACGAGATATTTATATCCTGGTTGCCGGCTATGTGAATCAAGGAGAGGATGCTGAAGATGCGGTGGTCCGGGAAGTGAAAGAAGAAATGGATCTGGATGTTATTTCTCTGCATTTTAACCATAGTCATTATTATGCTCGTTCCAATACGCTGATGTTAAACTATACCGTAGTGGTAAAGGGGCAGACACCACATCCAAATGGGGAAATCGATCAGTGGAACTGGTTTACGGTGGATCAAGCTCGTAAGAATATTCATGATAAAAGTCTGGCACAGGCCTTTTTGTATGGATATTTAGATGGTGTCTATGATTTTGACCCATGTGATCATAAATACGATAAATAGTTTGACTTCAATAAAAGTGTGTTTTATACTTTATTTCGTAAAGGGAGTAGCTGGCACAGAATGTGTTTACAACTTCGTCAGTACGATTCGAAAGAATCCGGATTTGTGAGTAAATAGCGAGACTTTGCACAGTCTTTTTGATGTGCGGTCTCGCTTTTTTTAGAGAGGTGGAAAAAGATGCAGGCATTATTACAAGTAGGGTTATTGGTAATTGGTTTTGTGATGTTGGTCAAAGGCGCAGATATATTCGTAGATGGGGCTTCCGGGATTGCCGGAAAGTTCGGGATCCCGCAATTGATCATCGGTTTGACGATTGTGGCGATGGGAACCAGTGCCCCGGAAGCGGCTGTCAGTATTACCGCAGCTTTTAAGGGAAGTGCGGATATTACTATCGGAAATGTTGTCGGTAGCAATATTTTAAATATTCTGATCATTCTGGGGATTACATCCGTCATTCGAACATTGAATGTCAAGGAATCATTGGTACGGGTGGAAATTCCATATATGATAGGAATCTCGGCTTTAATGCTGATTCTAGGCATAAACGGAACCGTTTCCCGGATAGACGGCATCATTCTATGGATCTTCTTTTTGATTTTCTTATACTATTTATTCAAACAGGCAAAGAATGGAAAAGAAGAAGAAATCATCCAGGAAAAACCATTGTGGTTGAATCTTGTCTTTACGGTGTTAGGCATTGCCTGCATTGTAGCCGGCAGTAATATCAGCGTATCGGCTGCCAGCGCTTTGGCGCGTATGTTTGGCATGAGTGAACGATTTATCGGTTTGACGATCGTAGCTTTGGGAACATCCTTGCCGGAGCTGATGACGTCCGTTATGGCAGCGCGAAAAGGAAATGCGGATATCGCTATCGGAAATATCGTCGGCAGCAACATCTTTAACTATCTGTTTGTGGTAGGAACCTCTGCTTTGATCATTCCGGTACCGTTCCAGTCGAAATTCATCGTGGATGCATCGATTGCGATCCTGGCAGCCGTGATTTTGTACTTCTGCTGCTGGAAAGACCGTCACCTGCAAAAAAAGGAAGGCTTTCTCATGGTGGCTTGTTACGCATTGTATTTTGGCTATCTATGCATTGTCTGAACTTTTCATAAAAGACTTGGTTACAAGTCTTTTTTTCATGGGCTGAAATGGTATAATAACCAAGTGGAGAAAAATATGCAGGAAAACTTATTCTTTGGATCACAGGAAAACAATCGACCATTAGCTGACCGGATGCGTCCGGAAACACTGGAGGAATATGTAGGTCAGCAGCATTTAGTGGCACCCGATAAGATCCTGTGGCAGATGATCGAACATGATAAAGTGACATCCATGATCTTCTGGGGGCCTCCGGGTGTCGGAAAGACAACGCTGGCCAGGATCATTGCCAATCAGACACAAAGTCATTTTGTGACCTTTTCGGCCGTGACCAGCGGCATCAAGGAAATCAAACAGGTGATGGCACAGGCTTCGCAGCGAAAGAACTTCGGGCAGAATACGATCGTATTCGTCGACGAGATCCATCGTTTTAATAAAGCGCAGCAGGATGCCTTTTTGCCATATGTCGAGCAGGGAAGCATCATTTTGATCGGGGCTACGACAGAGAATCCGAGCTTTGAAGTCAACAGCGCCCTTTTATCCCGCTGTCGTGTGTTTGTTCTGAACTCTTTAGAACAGGAAGATATTACCAAATTGATCAAACGGGCCATTACCAGCCCGAAGGGACTGGCCGATCTGCGGATCGATATCAAAGAGGAAGACATTGATGCCATTGCGGCCTTTGCGGGTGGCGATGCGCGTTTTGCGTTAAATACGCTGGAAATGGTTGTCTACAACAGTCCATCCGATATTGACGGGATCCATGTCTCCCAGGAGATTTTGAAACAATGTCTGCAAAGACGGTCTTTACTCTACGATAAACAAGGCGAAGAACACTACAACATCATCTCGGCACTGCATAAGAGCATGCGCAACAGCGATGTGCAGGCATCGATCTACTGGCTGGCCCGCATGCTGGAAGCCGGCGAAAATCCGCTGTATGTAGCACGTCGGGTGGTTCGTTTTGCCAGTGAGGACATCGGAATGGCCGATAGCCGGGCGCTGGAAATCTGCATTGCTGCCTACCAGGCATGTCATTATATCGGGATGCCGGAATGCAGTGTACATCTGACCCATGCGGTGACATATTGTGCCCTGGCACCTAAATCCAATGCGTTGGATGTAGCCTACATGACAGCGAAAAAAGATGCCATTGAAACTTTGCAGGAACCGGTTCCTTTACAGATCCGAAATGCACCGACCAAACTGATGAAGGAACTTGGCTATGGCAAGGATTATGAATATTCGCACGATTATGAGTATCGGATGACGGATATGCAGTGTCTGCCGGATGCGCTGGTGGACAGAGAGTACTATAAGCCAAATGCGATTGGCTCGGAAGTGAAAGTACAAAAGCGCATGGAACAGATCAAACAGATCAAAAAGATGGTCCATGAAAAGAAGAATAAATAGGAGTTTGTATGATACGCGAGATACATTCATTAAATGAAACACAGGCCTTTGCCCAAGAGCTTGCCGGTCTGTGTAAGGATACAATCATCACCATTACCCTGGATGGGGATCTGGGGGCCGGGAAGACGACCTGGACGCAGAGCTTTGGAAAAGCACTGGGTGTGAAAACAGTCATCAATTCACCGACCTTTACCATTTTAAAATCGTATAAACAAGCCAATGGCCAGCCGTTTCATCACATGGATGCGTATCGGTTAGAATCCATGAGCCAGGATCTTGGCTTTGAGGATTGTTTTGATGAAGGCATTACGGTGGTAGAATGGGCCGATTTTATCCGGGATCAGATTCCGGAGGATCATATCTCTATTCGCATCGAGGAAGGCATCGATGAAAACCGGACGGTTGAAATCGAAGGAACCGGGCCGGTATCGAAACAGATTGTGGGGGAATTGGAATGATTCGTTTATGTATGGACAGTGCCTACAAAAACCTTGTGTTAGGCATATATGAAGATAAAAAGCTGTTAAAAGGCATCGCAAAAGAGGCCTTTAAACGGCAGAGCGAAGAAATATTTGTGGAATTGAATCAA
Source organism: Erysipelotrichaceae bacterium (assembly GCA_040266995.1). Taxonomy (GTDB): domain Bacteria; phylum Bacillota_I; class Bacilli_A; order Erysipelotrichales; family Erysipelotrichaceae; genus UBA4312. Next base: position 54,386 of record JAWRHV010000025.1, read on the forward strand.
CTGCTGGATAGTTTGCATCTGCGCTATAAGGATATTGATTGTGTCACCATTACCGATGGTCCGGGCTCTTATACGGGGATCCGGATTGCGATGACCATCGCCAAGGTGCTGTGTACCCAGATGCATATTCCTCTGGAGTGCATTTCTACGATGCAGCTCTATGCCGGCATGGATCCACATGCCAATGTAATCCTGGATGCCCGCAGTAAACGGGCTTATGCTGCTCATCTTGAAAATGGAGTGATTATAGGCAAGACCCGGATTTTGACACTGGAACAGCTGCCGGCTTTTTTGGATGCGCATCCGGGTACTCTATACGGGGACGGATATCTGCTGGATCAGACAGTTCAGGCATCCGACTACCTGAAAAACTTTGTAGAAGTACCATCTCGATCGATTGACAATATTCATGCTCTGGTGCCGCAGTATTTAAAAGAGAACGACGCCTATAAAAAAGTATGATCGTCGAGAAGATGCAGGAAATCGATCTGCCTCGGGTTGCCCAACTGGAAGCCTTGTGCTTTCGTTATCACTGGTCCTTGGAACAGTGCATTGATGAGTATAAGCACAATCCGTATTCGATAGGCTTTCTGGTCAAAGAGGCAGAGGAAATATTCGGCTATGCCTTTTTATGGGAGCAGTATGATATTTGTCAGCTGAGCCGGATCGGGATAGACCCAAAGTACAGACATAAAAAGGCAGCTACCTTCTTATTGGAAACAATGATGAAACACGCCAAACAAAAGGGCTGTTTGACCATGTCACTGGATTGCCGGGTCGGCAATCGGCCGGCATTGGCATTGTATGAATCGTGTGGATTCCAATGCGTTCATGTAGCCAAAAAATATTATTCCGATGGAGAAGACGCTGCCGTTATGGTAAGAAAATTATAGGAGGAGACTTGTATGATTGTATTAGGAATTGAAAGCAGCTGTGATGAAACAGCCGTTGCGATTGTAAAAGATCGGAAGGAGATCCTTTCTAATGTTGTCGCAAGTCAAATAGATATACACAAAGAATTTGGAGGGGTTGTGCCTGAGGTGGCCAGCCGGATCCATGTCGAAAATATTTCATATTTAATTGAAGAAGCTCTGAAAAAGGCAGGATTGACGATGGAAGAAGTCGATGCGGTGGCCGTTACCAAAGGACCGGGCCTGATCGGATGTCTGCATGTTGGTGTACAGGCAGCCAAAACATTAGCCTTTGCGTTTGATAAGCCATTGATCCCGGTCCACCACATTGCCGGTCATATCTATGCCAATGAGCTGGTTGTGGATGTGCAATATCCGGTATTGGCCCTGGTGGTTTCCGGTGGACATTCCCAATTAATTTATATGAAAGATGAGGTGAGCTTTGATATCCTGGGACAGACACAGGACGATGCCATCGGGGAAGCCTATGATAAGGTGGCCCGTGTCATGAACCTGGGTTATCCGGGTGGCCCGAAGATTGATAAACTGGCCAAAGAAGGACAGCCGGTCTGTCAGCTGGCCAAACCGAAAACCCAAGGAAAATACGACCTGAGCTTTTCCGGTCTGAAAAGCTCTGTTCTGCAATATACCAAACGTATGGAACGTTTAGGGCAGACCTATAAGGATGCTGATCTGGCTTGCTCATTCCAGGAATGCGCGTTGGGTGAGATCTTTGATAAGATCCGTCTGGTCCTGGATGATTATCCAGATATCCGTCATTTCGTGGTTGGCGGTGGTGTATCAGCCAACTCACGGTTACGGGAAATGGTTGAGGAATTAAAAACCGAATATCCACAGGTAACCTTTACAGTCCCACCGATGTCCTGTTGCACGGATAATGCCACAATGATCGCGGTGGCCGGTACCATTGCCTATGAGCATGGAAGAACAGGTGATGCATCGCTGACCGGTGATTCCGGTTGGGAGATCCAGTAATGATCCGATGCCTGCAGGCAGCCGATCTGCCGGCAATCTATGAAATCTATACGTATTATGTCAAGCACAGCGATGCCATTTTTGAAAATGAACCCAAGTCTCTGGATGCGTTTTCGCAGGAAATGATGTCCATTGCCCAGACGTATCCGTTTTATGTAGCCGTTTATAACGACAGGGTCATCGGCTATGCCTATGTACATGGGGCTTTTTCCAAGGAGTGCTATGCAGCCTGTGTGGAACTGACCATTTATTTTAAAGAGGGTATCCCGCATTATGGGCTGGCATCTCCGTTGTTAAAAGCGGTAGAGGAGCAGTGTTTCCAACAAAATGTCCGCTGGATCATTGCATGTATCACCGATACCAATATAGCCAGTATCCATTTTCATCAAAAACACGGATACCATAAAACGGGTGCCTTAGCTGAATGTGCTTTTAAATTTGACCGCTGGAATGGAGCGGTATGGATGTGTAAGAATATGAACGAAGAAAAGAAAGAATATATACAGTTACACCCTTCCATTGTCAAAGGGGATGTAACACTGAAAAAAGATGCCAGTGTATGGTATGGAGCGGTTATCCGCGGGGATGCCGATTCCATTTTTATTGACGAACAAACCAACGTACAGGATAACGTGGTCATTCATACGGATGCCGGCTATCCGGTGCATATCGGAAAGAACGTAACCATCGGCCATGGGGCCATTGTTCATGGGGCAGTGATCGAGGATGAGGTTTTGATCGGTATGGGCGCTATCATTATGAATGGAGCGCGTATCGGCACACATTCCATCATTGGTGCCGGTGCCCTGATTCCGGAAAACAAAGAGATCCCGGCTAACAGCCTTGTGGTAGGAAGCCCGGGAAAGGTGATCCGGACAACCAGCCCTCAACAAGTACAGGATATTATAGACAGTGCTGCGCATTATGTCGCCAGCGCAAAGGAAGCTGAAAATGATTGAAGGCGTCATCTTTGATATGGATGGTCTCATGTTCGATACGGAGAGCATCCTGTATATCGGCATGAAGGAAGAAGGAAAAAAACGCAATCTGGATCTGCCGGACTCTGTACTTGATCAGCTGATCGGTTGTGACTCGCATGTCGTGGAACAGTTTGAAGAACAGTATCCGGGCATTACCGACTGTATGAAAAGCTTTCAGAAAAATCGTCTGGATGTATTTTTTAAACAGTTTCCTGAACCTGGTTCCGGCAATAAAAAGGGACTGAAGGAACTGGTGCAATATCTGGAACAAAAAGACATTCCCTATGCGATTGCATCCAGCTCCTATGTATCGGATATCCAAAGACTGGTCGACCATGCCGGTTTCCCGATGCATCCCAAGGAAATTGTCAGCTCTAAAGAAAAAGGGATCCCGTCTAAACCCGATCCGATGATCTTTCTGGAAACGGCAGAGCGATTAGGGTTGAAGCCGGAGAACTGTCTGGTATTGGAGGACAGTAAAAATGGCATCATGGCAGCCAGAAGAGCCGGTATGTATTCGATCTATGTACCCGATAAGATCTTACCGGATAAGATGATGTATTTATATATACGTGTACGATGTGAAGATTTAACAGGCGCTATTGACTTTATTGAAGAGATGAATCAAGGAGGATAAACAATATGCCGGATAAAATTGTAGTGTTGGATTTTGGTAGCCAGTATAATCAGTTAATTGCCCGTAGGATCCGTGAATTCGGTGTCTATTCCGAATTGCACTCCAATACGATGTCCTTAGAAGAGATACTGGCATTAAAAGATGTCAAAGGAATTGTCTTCTCGGGCGGACCGAACAGTGTCTATGAAGACGATGCTCCAAAATGCGATCCTCGCATCTTTGAAAGCGGACTGCCAATCCTCGGTATCTGTTACGGGATGCAGATGATGCATTACACACTGGGAGGAAATGTAGAATCCAGCCAGGAACGACAATACGGACGTACGGAAATAGAGATTGTCGATGACAGTTTATTGTTCGACGGTCTGCCAACAAAACAAACCGTATGGATGTCCCATGGGGATAAGGTATCAAAGCTAGCCGAAGGCTTTCAGACCAGTGCCACATCGGATACATGTCTATATGCGGCCACATCCAATGTAGAAAAACAGATGTATACGCTGCAGTTTCATCCGGAAGTCCGTCATTCCGAATATGGTAATGATATATTAAAAAACTTTGTATTCAAGATCTGCAAGGCCCGGAATAACTGGTCCATGCAGGATTTCATTCAAACACAGACCAAGGAAATCCGGGAAAAAGTAGGCAAAGACAAAGTCCTGTTGGGATTATCCGGCGGGGTGGATTCCTCGGTCGTAGCCGCTTTACTGCATCAGGCCATCGGTGATCAGTTGATCTGTATGTTTATCGACCACGGTCTTCTTCGCAAAGGCGAAGCCGAAAGCGTTATGGAAACCTTTGGAAAAAACATGAATGTCAATTTGGTCAAGATCGATGCCAAAAAGCGCTTTTTATCCAAACTGGATGGAGTCATCGATCCGGAGCATAAACGCAAGATCATCGGCAATGAATTTGTCTATACCTTTGATGAAGAAGTAAAGAAGCTGACCGAAGGGGAGAATATCAAATGGCTGGCACAGGGAACCCTGTATACCGACGTAATTGAATCCGGTACCAAAACAGCCCAGACGATCAAATCCCATCACAATGTCGGCGGTCTTCCAAAGGATATGCAGTTCCAGCTGATCGAACCGCTGAATACGTTATTTAAAGATGAAGTACGAGCTCTAGGTGAAGCCTTAGGCTTACCGGAAGATATGGTTTGGAGACAACCGTTCCCAGGACCTGGATTGGGTATCCGGATCATGGGTGAGATCACGGAAGAAAAGATCCGTATTGTCCAGGATAGTGATTATATTCTTCGTGAAGAAATTGCCAAAGCCGGTCTGCGCAGAGAAATCTGGCAGTATTTCACAGCCTTGACCAATATGCGTTCTGTCGGTGTCATGGGGGATCAGAGAACCTATGATTATGCGGTTGCCATCCGTGCGGTCACTTCCATTGATGGTATGACAGCTGACTGGGCAAGGATCCCATACGAAGTATTGGATAAGATCTCTAACCGCATCGTAAACGAAGTACAACATGTAAACCGCGTACTCTTTGACATTACCTCAAAGCCACCGGGAACCATTGAATTTGAATAGTACACAAAACGATACAAACCCGCGTAATTACTGGGCTTCTGAGGCTTCAAACAGCCTTGTGACAACGTTTTGACAACACTGGATAGACTACAATTAAGTAGACAAATATATGAGGGACATGGTAACTATTAATTATAGGAGGAAAATACCATGTCAAAGAGGAGAAGACCACGACACTATTCCGATGAATTTAAGGCTCAGATAACATCCATACTGTCCTTGAGCTGAGCTGTGGCAATGGTGTATTTCTTGACAGTCTTAGGCAGTTAAACTTTATTGAACAAATCGGAACTATTGATGCAGTAGAAATTGAGCCGGATGAAGCTGAAAAAGTTCACTGCAATTATCGAAACTATCAAAACGTGCAGTCTTGAACGAGGATTTCTTTGAATTCTATTCACGCATGATCGATGCCCAAACGCAATATGATCTGATTTTAGGAAACCCTTCGTGCATTCGCTATCAATACCTCACAGAAACTCAAAGAGAGCTTCAATCAAATATCCTTACGTCACATGGAATGAAAGCGAATAAGCTCATCAATGCATGGGTGGCTTTCTTGGTAGCCTGTGTTCAGATGCTGTTTGAAAACGGGAGGATAGCATTTGTTATTCTGACTTGATTTTTTATCTTTTGCGGTGTACATCTGCTAAAATCTGTGGCAATCTGCTTCCTGTCAGCCACACGTGCTTTGTGAGAGATATTTCTCTGTACATGTAAAAGACAGCGCTGGATATTGTGCTGTGGGAATATGTCTTCAATGACATTCTCCATGCCGGAAAGGCCAGCTATGCAGAATAGAGAAACTCTTTTAAGTTCGCAATCCTTGAAACTTTAAAGATGCTCCGACATGCTGCCACCGTCACACTACAGCTGATTAACGCTGCTGTTGGGTATATCATAAAAAATATTCGGTGGCGGGTTGAAATGAAGGGCGATGGGATCCACCGAAAGGAGATTCCGGAAATTCCGGTCGATGCGATGCGAGAGGCTGGGATTAACAGCTTTGCCCACGCCCAGTATGATCTTCCTGTTCAACATGAAATCGACATCTTCTCCGACAGGATCAGCATCGTGAATCCCGGATCGTTTGCAAACGAGTTTGAACCGATTGATTTCGTAACACGCGATATCCATTCCTTCTTGCGAAATGAGACGATTGCACGTGTGCTTTATCTGTGTAAGGATGTTGAGACCTTCGGCTCTGGTATCCGGAAAATTTATTCGCTTTGTAATACGGCAGGGGTTGAAATCAAATACGCAAACGCTGACACGGACTTTAAAATCGAGTTTTCAAGAATCGATAGAAATAAGTCGCCATTATCTGGCCAGGGATATGGCCAGATAAATGACCACATAAATGACCTGGAACAGGCCGTGCTGAGCTGTCTACGGGAAGATCCTGGTATGACCAATGCGGAATTGATTGTAAAGACAGGAAAATCCCAGCGTACAATCACCCGCGTTCTTGCCTCACTCAAAAGAAAGGGGCTGATTATCCGTATCGGCTCTAATAAGACCGGATACTGGAACGTAAGATAGATTTTGTCTGATTATTTTGATAGCAAAAGCTCATAAAGAGAATAGTATAACTAAGCGAAAAACTGAACACAGATATTAACTGAAATACATTAAGTAACGACTTGCCGGTATCGTGAATTAGTACATTGTGACAATGGTAGAGAATCATAAAGCTTGGTACTGACGATTCCGCTGAAAAAAGGCTGAGTAACTGTTGATACGGATACTGTAAGGAGTATGATATGGCAGAAGAGATTGATCTTTATACTGGGACACTTTTGTATAAAGATATTAACTTTACATTCGCTTTTGATAGAAGCGAACTGCGCTTAATTCCCCCAAAGGATAAGGAACATGAAATAGAATGGGAATGGGGAAGAAAACCGCTGGGAAACGGGGTATATACATGGGATGACCCTATACCTGTTGAAGTAGATTTCATGATTGGTGAATGCAATGAGACACGACATAGAATCATCTTCCTTCCTAAGCAAGGGGCAACTTTGGATCTATACAATTCGATGGTTCTCATCCCTTTAGCAGCTTATGTCATTTGTAAGTACAATAGAGATTCGATTGATAGAGTTTCTTTTTCTTGCCCTGAAATAAACTATATTCATCCAGTTAACCAAGCAATTGTACTGACACTGCCTACAGATGAATTCCAAAACAAAGGTATTGTCACAGTTAGTACACAGGATTTTGATACAACTACTACAGAAAAACAGGTTTTTTTAGTTGACGGAAAAGAGATTAAATCCCATTTTGGAATATCCAGAGCTGTCAGTACAAAGATACATGAACCGCCGTTGCGATTAGATTCATCCCTAATATTTGATTTTGATGCTATAGAAGATTATCAATTTATCTACAGATTATGGAGGATTGCTCGCGAGTTTGTCAGATTCCTATGTTACCGAAAAAATGTGTTTATTCCCAAAGCTGAGCTCTCTGCTCTATCTGAAGATGGAAAGCATGAGACATTTGCAACAATGTTTTTTACTGGACAACATGGCGAGACAGAATCTGAAACTCTAAAAAAGGGCTGTTATATAAAACAGGTACACATATCTGGTCATGAAGGTGAAATCTTATCAGATATTGCGGATGATAATATCTATCTTAGACATTTGCCAGAAACATATCGGTCGGGACGGCATATCGACGCAGCGCGATTTATCATGATAACAGCTGCATTTGAATGGGAGTTTCGTAAACTGTATCCTACTGGAGTAGAAAAAACAGTAGCGACTATCAAGGCAGAACAAATTGTATCTGATTGCATTCAAGAGCACATTGATGAAACTAGAGGAAAACAGAAGAAAATATACAAGTTTTTGAAAAAACTTGTAAAATCTGATTCACTACAATCTGAGATCATTCAAATGGGCAAGGATTTCTCTAGAATAACTGGCATATTTGGAAATCGTCTATATCAGCTAAATAAGCAAGAGCTAAAGTATGTTGAAATGGGGCAGAGGCTTGCAGAACAACGCAATCATTTTGCTCATGGTGATTTGGATAAGGATTTTATTGGCTTGTCTCTGCTTGACTTGATCTATTTAGAGTATGTTGTTTATGCAATGCAGCTTAAGTATTGTGGTGTTCAGGATGTCGAAATCCAAAAGTCAATTAATGAGCTTTTTCATCTTGGTTTCGCGTTATAAGCTTTTATACAATGAAGACAGTTGTACACTTAAGATAGTCTCTTCTTTTATTGACAATTTTAAAGGTGGAGTGCAGGAAGGGGTATTCATTATCAGACGCTGATTAATCTAAATATGACTGATTGTGTGAGGTCAGAAAAGAAACTCGAATAGTGCGGATGTGATTTGATTGCTGACAACAAATTGGCAACAGAAGACTAGAAAGGGAAGAAACACAGTATAACTGAGAGAAAAAATGCTTGATTATATAGCTATTATTGTAATGTCAGTGTTGATTGATACACAATTCTTAATATCATCATAAACTTTTTGAATTAGGGACACTGAAACTTATTTACTGCTTTGAAATCCAAAACTCATTTATGTGGCTTCGACATAAGTGAGTTAGATAAAGACCTAATTTCAATTTCAAAAAATGTTGAATGAAAAGGATAGACAAAAATATTAGAGGTCACAATAATGGAGTTAAATGCTATACAAAAAGCAGCATATGAATTGATTCAGTCAGATGCTAGATTTATTTATTCATTGATTACAATCCCAAAATACGCAAAAAAAGTTAATAGTAATTATTTAATGATGAGCCAACCCTATATTGGTTTGTTTGCGGATGGAGCAGAACAATGGTGTACAAAAATAGGCATGTCTGCGCCAACCTTTACGAAGGAAGAGAAACACTATTATTCATTACTTCGTCAGAGTCATAAATTGTACGAAAGGCCATATTTAGACTGTATGTCTTTACTAATAAACAAACTTAAAGAGAGCGACGCATATTTCTATAGTAACCGGAGGCTCTTATCTAAGTTTTTTGGATATTATAATGTTGGCGTCGATTTGTTTGAAGGAGCATTCTGTGGTAATACAATTCTTTGTGCATTGTATTTACCTGATAAAATCTGGATTAATGATGACATTGGTCCATGGATAAGAGATATTAGTGTTATTGCTGGAAAACTGGCTAAGTTCTTTGAATGTACCGCTTACGAGCCTTATAGATTCAATTTGAATGCTCATGTAAATTATAAGGATTATCATTTTTACAAGAAATGTCCGATAAGCAATAAAACAGATTTAGGATTCCTTTTGTTTTCAGTCCTGTGCAGTGTTAATTATGCTATCAAATTCATAAACGAATACTTTGTGGATGAGATACCTCAAAAATTTAAATTTGCTTATCTTCAATATTACTATCTTTGTGATTTTATTTCTGAACTGAATTTAAAGAATGGGACTAACCTCGTCATTAATGAAACACTAAAAGACAGGAGCTTAAGGAATTGTTTGGCACATTATGGTTTGGGGCAGTATATGTCTGAAGAGGATTTGCAGGTAAATGATCCTTTGAAGGGACTAACCATAAAGGCATTCAATATGGACTATTTTATGGCAAAGGAAAAACTCTACTTATATCTAACAGAGTTGACTGATCAAATTAAAAAGTTGATAGGACTTGATTCATATTGAACAATGATAGAAAAATATAATAAATTCGTGTTATTGGTTATGAATGAAGCTTCATTGAATTTACCATATTATGATTAATGATTTTGACAAGTTACAAAACAAGAAGCATTTCATTGTCAGATAGTGATTAACAACGGGCCATCTTAGAAAAAGAAATCAAAAGAAAGGGATGAAAAATTTGGTTGAATTCAATAAAAAGAGGAAAATTATGAAAGATTCTGTTACTATCGATAGATTAATAGTACCGGTATATATTAATGAAAAAATTGTTTTAGACATGCTCGCAATAATGGAAGATGGTTTTTCAACGGTTAGTCAAATTACTTATTCTGAATATAAAGAGAATAATTCATCACAAAAATTAGAAGCAGGAGTTTCTACTTCTGCAGCTATTTTGAGTAAACTCTTGAGAATTAATATTGCTGGAGAAATGAATCATACGGGATCTAATGGAGAGAATGGAAGTATTTCCAAGGAAAAGGTGCATACCAATGTATCTTTATTGTCAAAATTTCGCGGATTTTTGATGAATAAAATAATGCTTAAATCAGGTTTTGAGGTATCTAAAATAGAGGTGGGAGATTTTATAGAAGTTGAGGGAGAATTGCAGAAGAATCCTTTAATAAACTATATGGAACTTTTAATTAATCTGTATAAGATGGCCGATATTTTTTCAGACACACCACAGCTTGGTCAAAAAACTAGGACGAAAAATAAAAAAGAGCAAGACACTAAAGCTCTTGATCAAATTGAATTATTTGTAAACGTATTAAAGCATAGCGGAACAATTGATTTTGTGCTCTCTGATCCAAAAGGAACAGTAGTTCTATCGGTGCAAGAGCAGTATCTCGCCAATGACAATGTATCAGAAATAATTGGAGGTAGATTTAAAGTACTGGGCAAGGTAATATCTATCTGTAAAGATGACACTGAGGAAATAGATCTTTTAAGAAAAACTAGTCTGTCTGTTTTATCTGAAGAATTATTAACAGAATTATTTTCGGGATTTAAAAATGGTGATTTGAAGCTGTTTAACTTTCCAGAATTGAGAACAAAAATAAATGGCCCAGCTATTATTGTAATTCCAATAGCTATTTATGCTTAGCCCTAGCCTTTTTAATTACCATATAATAATTGTTTTTCGGTATAATGATATTCCCACTTTTCTAAATCCAAAGCCTAAAATAGCTTGAAATTTGTGGTTTGAAATCGCACAATTAATGACGATCAATCAGAGAACCAAGCTATTAAACTGTAATGAAGAATTCCTTTCAGATATTACAGAAGTAATGTCCGGGACCTGCTTTAGCACTTTGATAATAATTATTCAGATACCTTATAGAAGGAGGATTAATGAACACAAGTGGGGTCAAATCCTATTAAATTACTATACAAAACCAGTTGGGATGAGGTTCTCTCTGAGGAGATTGAATAATTCCCGGCCCTAAGTAGTTGTATAACTGTGAGTAATAATTTTTAAACCTAAATAACAAATTAAAAACATTTCTTTATAAAAGTTTATAAAAGAATGATTCTAAAAGAACAGCGCTATCTGATTCAAGTATCTCAGACAACGCTGTTTTTCTATGTTATTCTTTTTTAGCTAATAAGATATGGCTAGCCAATGTTTATATTATAATTATTTCAGGATTATTCTTTTGTACTTGATATAGTATTTATTTATACATAATCGCTTTTAAGCTATTCAACTTCCACCTTACAAATAATTCCATGGTCTAATTTAAATAGTACAGTTGCTTCTATTGTATCTGGGATCTTATCATATAATCGTCCTGCTGAATAACAATCATCTCCGATTACAGTATATGGACTGTTCGCAACATACCCAATGCATCCGAAAGGTTTCAAACATACTTTGATTGCTTCTTTGTCATATTCGTTATCTGGTTCCTTTTCTAATGTTATTATCATATCTTTTTCAATAAAGTCTTTACCGTAATGGTGTCTTGTCCCTGTTAAAGTGAAATAATATGTTTTCATGTTATGTTTTCTCCTTTTTACAGTTTTATTATCCATTTTTATTTGACATTATCATTGTCATAATTATATGAATTAACCATTCTTTCTTCCTATGAATGATAGAAGTAGGAATCGATGACATATATACTCCATGATTTGATTATGCTGCTATTTAGTGGGCAAAAAATTGATAAATAGGAACAATGAAAGGGGTTTCGTGGAAAATCGTAAAAAACGGTAATTAATTCCATAAGAATCGTGTCGAAGTGGGTACTGCTTTTCTTCTAAACTAAGTTTAGAAGAAAGAAATCTTAAACTGAAAGAGGTGAAAAAATGAGTGAATCAGTAAATCAGAAATTATCTTTCAAGGAAAAATTTTCGTATGGATTAGGAGATTGCAGTGCCAATGTTGTGGTGGCTTTAACAGGAACTTTTTTATCGGCGTACTATACGGATACAGTAGGTATAGCGGCAGCCGCTGTCGGCACTATGCTTCTGGTATGCAGAGTCTTTGATGGGGGCAGTGACCTTCTGATGGGAGCCCTGGTTGACAGGACCAGCAGTAAGTATGGAAAGGCGAGACCGTGGATGTTGTGGACAGCGCCATTGATGGCGATCGGGATCTTCTTGTTGTTTAATTGTCCGGCTGGATTATCGTCACAAGGAAATTTGATCTATGCCTATCTGACTTATATTTTTATGATGGTCATTGTATATACAGCCAATAATCTACCTTTTAATGCGTTGTTATCGCGAATGACATTGGATGTACAGGATCGCGCTTCGGCGGCAGCGATGCGATTTGTGATGACACAAATCACCACAATCATCATCAACGGGATTACGGCCAATCTATTATCCTCTGTGGGCTGGCGCTCATTGTCGATTATTTATGCGATTGTAGCTATGCTTTTGTCTATTCTTTGTTTTGCGGGTGTACGGGAGCATGTGGGCGAGGATCAAAGCGGTTCTGTTGTTGTGGAAAAAGTGCCGTTTAGAGAAGCATTTCCGGCATTGTTCAAAAACAAGTATTTCTATATTCAGGCATTGTTATTTATGTTTGTCTATATCGCCTATTGTTGTCCGTTGCAGACACAGTACTATTATGCAAATATCATACTGAATAACGTAGAGGCGATTACCTTGATGACTTTGGCCAATGCGTTGCCAACATTGGCAGTGAATCTGATTGTGCCTTCATTGGTTAAGAAAATCGGAAAACAGAAGATCTTGATCTTAGGATCGATCTGCATGATCATTGGCTCCATCGTGATCGGTATTGCCGGGGCTGCCTTTGGTTTGGCGATGGTCGGTATGTGTATTCGTGGTGCCGGGATTGGTTTGATCTTCTCGAGCTTGTTTGCGATGACGGCGGATGTAGTGGATTATGGAGAATGGAAATTCGGCGTACGTTCCGAAGGCTTGGTAAACAGCTGTACATCGTTTGGAATGAAGCTGGGCATCGGGTTCGGACTGGCTATCGGAAGCTGGATCATTGCGCTGGGAGGCTATGACGGAACAGCGGCTGTACAGACGTCGTCTGCCATCAGTTCCATTAAGTTTGCGTTTGGCTACAGCGGGGCTATCTTCTCGGCCATTGTCTTGATCCTTTGTATTCTGATGAATCTGGATAAATATATCGGCCAGATCCAGAAAGATCTGGAAGCCAAGGCTGGCCTTCGAAAAGAGGGATAGGCCATGAGTGCATACGCATATAAAATGAGGGAAACCTTTCATGAGGGAGATACGATACGAGATGCCGGACTGCATACACCTGAAGACATCGAACGCTTTGATGATCTAGTATACGGACCCGACCCGAAGTGGAATCGTCTGGATGTCTATCGACCGAAGGAAAAAAGAGGAAAGCTTCCCGTCATTCTTTCGATACATGGCGGTGGCTGGGTCTATGGAGATAAAGAGCGATACCAGTATTACTGCATGCGCCTTGCTCAAAATGGGTTTGCGGTTATAAACTATACATATCGACTAGCTCCGGAATTCGGCTATCCTGCGCCACTTGAGGATACCAATCGAGTTGCGGCATGGATCATGGAGAACCAAGATGAGTATGGATTGGATACCGATCATATCTTTGGTGTCGGTGATTCGGCAGGGGCGAATACGGTCGGCTTGTATGCCGCAATCCTTACCAATGAAGACTATGCCAACTGTTATGCGTTTTCAACACCGGAGGGATTTATGTTTTGTGCCTTAGGAACCTTTTGTGGCACCTATCAAGTAAATCTGTATAATGAAGAAGATGAGATCACGCTTCCCCTTGTCGCTGAATATCTGCAGCAGGGAGGAACCGTCGTGGAAATGGACCGGATGAATGTGCTGAAGCATATCACAAAGAAGTTTCCGCCTGTATTTGCGGCAACCGGAACAGGGGATTTTTTGAAAATACAGATCCCGCCTTTGGCCGAGGCGTTGATACGTAATGAGGTTGCGTTCGATATTCGCTTCTATACATCGGAACAAATGGAACTGGGCCATGATTTCTGTTGTAATGTGAGATTGGAAAAAGGCCGGGAATGTCTGGAAGATGCATGTGAGTTTTTTAAAAAATACTGTGACTAACCAGAAGCCTTGGGAGAGTAACAATGCATGAGAAGATCAATGTACAAAATGAGCAGTTTGCGTATGAAGACGGTCTTCCGTTTCAGGTGATCGAAATCTTTTTGGATCCGGGGGTTGACCCGGATATTGCCGATCGGCTCATGCATCACTGGCATTCGGAAATGGAGATCTGTTACTGTATGTATTGTGGATCGCATCATTATATCGATGGAACCGAGTACCTTTCCAAAGACGGTAAGGTGATCATCGTTAATTCCGGAAGCATTCATCATTTTAAACTGGATCCTTTTACCGAGAAGAAGCCGATCCAGATTGCCATCCTGTTGTTAGTACGGGAAGAGTATATCAACGAAAAGTTTCCGGCTGTGCAAGGAATCCATTTTCAATCCGATGGAAATACGGACCCGGCTATCGGGCCTCTGATGAAGAAGCTTTCACACTACGCGATCAATGATGATGGCATCAGCTCCAAACTTTCGGCTGACTGTCCGATGGCACAGCAGAAGGCCCACTATCGTCACATTGATCATCCGTTGACCGAATGGGAGAAAGCGGAAATGGAAGGATTGGTCCTGCAGATACTGGCCATCCTGTTCCGGGATCGTCAAAGTAGTCAACAGCGGACAAACAAAGCGGGAAAAGCCGGCAATCTGAATAAGATGAAGGATATCATCGCTTATATAGAAGCGCATTATGATCAGCCGATCACACAGGAGCAGGTTGCGCGGCAGTTCTTCTATTCCAGCAGTTATTTTTCTTCCTTTTTTCGAAAGAACATGCAGGTGACCTTCAGCAAGTATTTGTCGGATTATCGGGCAAAAAAAGCCAGATTTGACCTATTGGAAACCGATGACAGCATTTACCAAGTAGCTATCAACCATGGCTTTTCCGATAGTCGCCGCTTCATCTTAGCCTTTCAGTCCTTGTATGGTGTAACCCCACTGCAATATCGCAAAGCCAGTAAGAAAAAGAAAAAAGGATCATAAGGTCGTAATGCATGCCTTCTTAAAAGAACCTTCGGTATCGATGTACCGGAGGTTTTTAATCTTATGAAAAGTTTAAGCTTATCTTAAGGTTTATCTATATAAACAGAAAGAATGTTCCGATACGATATATGTAACTGGATGAAAGGAGATCCCTATGAACTTGTTTATACAAATGACAATAAATAGTGTGTTTCAGATTTGTTTGTTTTCACTGATTCCATTTTTATGGTGGTTGATTACGGCTAGAAAAAAAGAAGGTTTTCTTACGTGGATCGGAATAAAAAGAGTACAGAATATGTGGAACCATAAAATGATTCTATGGATGCTGGGGACAATGTTTCTGTTCCTTTTCTTGTCTCTCTTTATGTTTTGGTCTTTAAAAAATGTGGAGATGGCTACCTCTGTATTTGCCGGGAAGGGGCCATGGGCAATTCCGGCTATATTGATCTATGCGGTTTTTAATACCGCTTTACCGGAGGAAATTGTATTTCGGGGATTCTTGTTAAAAAGGTTATCTTCATACATTGGATTTCCTGCGTCCAATGGGATCCAAAGTATTCTATTCGGCCTTATGCACGGCGTTATGTTTGTATCGGCAACGGGGTATCTTAAAGCCATAGGCATTTCGTTATTTACCGGTATGATCGGATGGCTTATGGGATACATCAATGAAGAAATAGCGAAGGGCTCAATATTGTCAAGCTGGTGTATCCATGCGGGGGCAAATATATTTGCTGGATTATGTTCGGCTTTCTTGTTGTTTTAAGAATGAGTGCGTTTCATAGATGGATGGCACCGACCTGATGCATGAGAAAAGGATCCCACTTGTATGATTGATCGATTGCTTTCAAATGACTCGAAACGGACAGTATGGTATCCGGCATGACCATTATCCTGTGATAGTATGTGTTCTAAGACATTCATCCTCGTTTATTTATAAGAAAATCTCGCAGATATGTTCCAATGATCCGATGGATCGATTTCTCAATATCCATATTGCCTTCCATGAGACACCATTCCAAAACACATCCTTTGACGATTGTGCAGATGTCCATACATATTTCATGGGCATCTGCATCCGTTTTGACAATGCCCTGTTCCTGTGCTGCGCTTATTTCTTTTTCGCTGCGGGCCATTACGGTATCTGGCTCGAATTGTCCCTCAACTTCGGACATATACGCGGAAAGCGAATGGTTTCCGGCGGTATAAAAGCTCTTCATAAATTCAAGACCAAATTCCATATATCGGTTTATAAGACGCATGTACAGTTCTGAAACACGGTCACCAATCTTGTTGATGGGTGTTTGCAGAGAGCAGGTTTCAAAGGAAGTGTCGCGCACAAAGTACATAAGGAGTTCATCCTTGTCTCTGAAATAATGGTAAAAGGTTCCAATGGAAAGATTGGCTGCTGCACACACATTTCTTACCGTGATATAATCAGCACTTTTTTTTCGAATCAGATCAATGGTTGTATCTATGATCCTCTGTTTGTTGTCAGCATAATCTGCACTTTTTGCTGGTCGTCCACATTTTTTGGCCATAATAGTCTCCTTTTTAGCACATGGTCATTTTTACCATTGACATTATAGAACGCGTTCTATATAATTGCAAATAGATAATAATAGAACATGTTCTATTATTTGAAAGGAGCTATTATCTATGAAAATTACATATTGGTCAGATTATGCCTGCCCTTACTGCTATATCGGTGAAGTACGTCTAAAGAAAGCAATTGAATCTATTCCTGAATTAAACAATGTACAGCTTGAAATGAAAGCTTTCCAGTTAGACCCTTCCGCAGGAGAACATGCAGTCAGCGATACACAGACACGGTTTGCCGATAAATACGGCATCTCGTTTGAGGCTGCCGGCAGGCAAATTGAAACCATCTCGCAGATGGGGAGGGGTGAAAGACTTGATTTCCGGTACGGCTCGACGCTTTTTACCAACACAATGGATGCACATCGCCTGACGAAACTGGCGCAGAGCAAAGGGGATACGGCGCTGAGTGAGCGTGTTATTTCCGCTCTTTTCAAAGCATATTTCACCGACAACAAAGAGCTTGCAGACAAAGCGCTTCTCCAGAAGATCGGTGAAACGTGTGGACTGGATGCCACGGAGGTCAGAGAAGTTTTGAATTCAGATACGTATCGGGATGAAGTGATTTCAGATGAGAAGGAAGCTTTTCAAAAGGGTATTCACGCTGTTCCATATTTCGTTATCGGAAAGTATGCGATCCCTGGCGCACAGAGTGTGGAGGGGATGAGAGCCACCCTTCAAAAAGCATTGGAGCAGGAAACGGAATCGAACGAGGGACAAGGGATGGCATTTAGCTGCGGGCCGGATGGCTGCAAGATTGGTTGAGATATGATTATCGAGGTACCAGTAAAAGGGTATTTTGAGGAAAACTGCTTCTTTTACATTGACGATAAGACCCAGCATGGTTTTATCATTGACCCCGGAGCGCAAGCCGAAAAACTGCTCGATATGATCGAAAAGAACGGCTGGGAAATTGAAAAAATCTTGCTTACACATGGTCATTTTGACCATACTGGAGCCGTCAACGATCTTCGCCGTGTATTAAATCTTCCCGTACTCGCCTATCGAACAGCAAACGATTATCTGCTGGATGCCGAAAAAAACCTGTCAGCCCTCTGTGGACCTCCGATTACCGTACGAGATGTAACATATATTGATGATGGAGACAATATAACTCTCAAAGTTAACCCATCTTTTTCCCTGCATGTAATCCATACGCCGGGTCACACGACGGATTCCATCGTGTTCTATTCAGCCAAAGATCAGGTTGCCTTTGTAGGCGATACAATCTTCAAAGGAAGCATTGGGAACTATCAATATCCGGGTGGGAATGTCATCGACTTACAACACAGTATTCTCAACAAAATATTTACTTTGCCAGATGAAACGGTTCTTTGTTCGGGACACTCTGGTAAAACAACGGTAGGAATCGAAAAACAAAGATACGGATATTAGATGCGAAGGACAGCTTACATTTAAAAGAAAGGTTGGTACTATATCATGAAAAAACAATCCATACATATTGGCACGATGGAGCTGAAAAGCCACATCATTATGCCTCCGGTTGCCACGTATCAGAGTACAGAGGACGGAAATGTCACAGAGGCGATGCTGGATTATTATGGGGAAAGGGCAAAGAACGGAAACCTTGGAATGATCATCACCGAGCACAGCTATATCATGAAGCAAGGAAAGGCAAAAGCAAAACAACTTTCCATTTCAAAGGATGAGGATATAGAGGGCTTGCGAAAGCTAACCGATGTCATTCATCAAAACGGGACAAAAGCTATGGTTCAGCTAAATCACGCCGGATCTGCTGCACCTTTTTCTGTGACCGGATTTAAAGCTGTTTCGGCAAGCAGTATCGTCCTTCCAACAACTCCGATGATGGGGGATGGAACAGCACCAGACGAACTGACGAAGAAGCAGATATCAGAAATTACGAGATCTTTTGCAAAAGCGGCCGAACGGGCAAAAAAAGCCGGGTATGATGGAGCTGAGATTCATTGCGCGCATGCCTATCTGTTGAATCAGTTTTATTCGCCGCTGACAAATCACAGAGAGGATGAATATGGTGGTACATTGGATAGAAGGTTGAGATTTTTAGAGGAGGTAATCGAGGCAGTCCGAAAGGCTGTTGGAGATAGCTTCCCTATCTCGGTCCGTCTGGGCGGCTGCGACTATATGGACGGAGGAAGTACGATTGAAGATAGCGTATATGCCGCAAAGGTGCTAGAAAAAGCGGGTATAGATATGATCAATGTTTCCGGTGGAATGTGCCGGTACACAAGAAAGGGGCATACTGAGCCAGGATATTTTCAAGATATGTCTTCGGCTATCAAGAAAGCCGTAACCATCCCTGTTATGTTGACAGGAGGCGTGAAGACATTGGATGATGTCGAACATCTTCTGACAGCCGGAGCAGCCGATCTGATTGGGGTCGGTCGCGAATTACTTAGAAATCCACATTGGGCAGAGGATGCTTTTTCCAATAAAACGCTCTCTTTGTGAGATACATGGGGAGAGCTTGATGATCGAATCGTCCATTCGAGCTGGGGCATCTATGGGATCCGTATGGAGGCATGGTTCAAAAGAATAAATCCTGAAACCAGATTTCATGTGAATATTCGTGCAAGTATAGTTCGTTGAATACAGAAAAATGCAATCTTATTCACATTTTGATCGGGCAGCTTCTGTATTTTCATTTCTAAAAAAATCGGTTCTAGAAAGAACCGGTTTTTGTGCTTTTCTTGCGGACCGTCTCCACGGGTTTCTCTTGGGATGGCAGGATCCTGGATTCCTTTAATTGGCTGGAACCTCCTTGATCATCCAGAAATGTCACATGATAAAGTCCTTTGGAAAAATCCACGATTTTTGCCTGTCGTATTTTGTCTTCGTCGGTCTTGACGAAAACTTTGGCATTGGTCTTAAATTTCTGTTCCATGGCTGTATTATATCATTCCATCCATAGAAATGGACGGATAATGGATCTTTATATTTTACGGGCATCGGTGTTTTTACAGGATGGATTCATGTTGTATAATAAGTCTATGAAGCTATTTGCCAGTGATTTTGATGGAACCTTGTTCTTTGATGAACAGGATCCACCCTATAAACAACACGATGTGCAGGCAATCCAACGTTTTCAAAAGGCCGGCCATCAGTTTGGTATCTGTACCGGAAGACCCTTGATCGGTATTGATCCGGTCTGTAAAGACTGGGTGACCTTTGATTTTTATATCTTGAGCAGTGGCGCTGTGATCCTGGATAAGGATCAAAAGGTGCTGTATGAAAGGACCATTGCCAAGGACAGTATGGTATTGATGGGGCAGCTGGCTGCCCGAAAGACCGGAAATGTATGGGTCCATGCTCAACATCAGATCTATTCTCTGCATTATAATCCGGATATCGGGATTGAACAGATTGAAATTGATACATTGGATCAGATTCCGGAAACATCCATTCACGGCATTTCTTTTCAGACAGATCCGATGTATGCAGAAGATATACGGGGAACCTTGTTGGATCAGTTTCCGGATGTGGATGTGTTTATCAACGGAAAATATATTGATGTCGTGGCCAAAGGGGTATCCAAAGGGCAGGCCATGTTGTGGTATGCCCAAGCGATGCAGAGTTCGCAAACGTACGGAATCGGCGATCAGATCAATGACTTGTCTTTACTGGAAAGTGTGAAGACTTCGTTTAGTTTTCCCTATGCTCCCAAGACAGTCCGACAGCAGGCAGATCATATTGTCGGATCGGTCAACGAAGCATTAGAATATATTACAGGTGCATGTGCAGGAAGAGGTGGATGTTTGTGAAAGAAGTAGAAATTGTAGAATTAAAAGAATCCATGCTGGCGGATAACAACGCGGATGCCAACGTTCTCCGGCAGCAGTTGAAGGATAAAAAAATCTGTCTGATGAATTTGATGTCCGCACCGGGCAGTGGCAAAACAACGACGTTGCTGGCTTTACAGCCATATCTGAAGGAAACGCTGGACTGGGGTGTGATGGAAGCCGATATTGATTCCGATGTGGATGCCAAAACCCTGGCGGATGCCGGTATTCCTTCCATTCAGCTACATACCGGCGGGATGTGCCATTTGGACGCAGATATGACAAGACAGGGAATTCGTGCCTTTGACCGGGATGATCTCGATTGTATTATATTGGAAAACGTGGGGAATCTGGTTTGCCCGGCAGAGTTTGATACCGGGGCAGCTTTGAATCTGACATTGCTCAGTGTACCGGAAGGCCATGATAAACCGGCAAAATACCCGTTGATGTATGAGGTTTGTGATGTGCTGGTCGTCAATAAGATCGATGCGTTACCGGTCTTTGATTTTGACAAGGAGCAGATGGAAACGTATGTCCATGCGCTCAATCCGACTATGAAGATCTTCTATATCTCGGCAAAGACAGGGCAAGGGGTCAAAGAGCTGGCTCAGTATCTCATTGAATATGTGAAAGAGTGGAATCGTTAATATGGCAGAAGTAAAAGTAATAAAAATTGAGGAGAGCATATTTGCGCATAATGAATCAGCGGCCGAACAAAACCGGAAAAGGATGACCGAAAACGGGACGTTCTTTATCAATGTGATGTCCGGGCCAGGCAGTGGAAAAACAACGACGTTGTCCTATTTGATCAATGCGCTAAAGGATACGTATAAGATCGGCGAAATGGATGTGGATATCCGTTCGAGCCTGGATGCGCAGAAAATTGCCGATACAACGGGTGTACAGGCCATGCAGATCCACAATGGAGGCTTATGCCATATCGATGCAGACATGACGGCCCGGGCTTTACAGGCCTATGATTTGGATGGCCTGGATCTGTTGATCCTGGAGAATATCGGAAATATGGTATGTCCGGCAGAGTTTGATACTGGTGCACACAAGAATATCATGATCTGGAGCATTACCGAAGGAGACGATAAACCGTTAAAGTATCCATTGATGTTTACAGTCAGTGATGTCGTTCTGATCAATAAGATCGATGCGATCGACTATTTTGATTTTGATATGGAGAAAGCCCGGCAAAGAGTGCATGCGCTCAATCCAAAGGCACAGCTGTTTCCCATCAGTGCCAAGACCGGCGAAGGCATGGATGCTGTCATCGAGTGGATCCAAAAGGAAATCAAGACCATGAAAAAAGGAGAATGATCTCCTTTTTTTAATTGGGGTCGTATTCGATGATCTGGACAGTTTCTTTTCCGATACAAAACCAGAGCTTGGTGCCGGTGACATTCTTTGGATCCAGTTCCTCGAGCTTGATCGGTATCAAGCCGACATGCTCGGCAATGATCTTGTTGACCAGCCGTTTCGGTTCATCCTGTTGGTAACTGTAGATATAAGGTTCATCGCTTTTGTCCGGCCCGTAACAAGGAACGTCCGGATCCATAGACAGGGCACAGTATAAGGTAACCATTCCTTGTCTGTATCGAAGCGCATGATCACGCATGCTTTCCAACATCATTTTAAAAAGACCCTGTCTGCGCTTATGGATCGACACATACGCGTTGCCATAAAGAAGGACCTCACCGGTAAGATCGGTTGTCTGGCCACTCTGACAAAAAGGATAAGGCAGATCCGGAAACATCATGCCGGATAAAGTATAATGCTCCAGGTACATCCAGTCACTTTCCTCACTGAGGTAGTCATAAACCGCTTGCGACTGCAGGAAATCCGGTACGCTGAGATGGATGGCATTGGTATCGGCAATGATCTGCTCCTTCTCATCATAGACTAGTAAGATGATCTGCCTTGCGGGAACATCGGGAACCGGATAAGAAAACACACACGTATATAGAAAATCCGAATAAGCCTCTACACTGAAATCATAAGGGTTCGTTTCATACATTTCTATCATCGTTTTGGAATCATAAGGCAGATAAGAGCCTAAACGGTCGATGGATAATTGCAGATATTTTCGATCCAAAGAATTCATGGCTCTATTGTATCATGAAAATTGTAGTAAAATAGACCTATGAAATGGACTGTGGAAGCTGTGCTGCCTATGGTGCTGGGGGTTCTGATCGGATTCTTTGCCACCAGCCGTTATTGTCACACAAAGAAGATCCCATTGGGAATCGGAGCCTTTTTTCTGTTGATCGGTTTCAGCTTTTTGATGGAGTGGAACGCAATGATCTTATTATTGACGCTGGTGCTTATTTCCGTATTTCCTTTGTGTATGGGATTGTGGGGACTATCCGAACCGTTACGGTATATGACAAGGATCGAAGGAACGTATATCGGAACAAAGGATCAATGGGTCCACCGGCAATATAAGAAGCATCCGATGTTTGAAACACGATATGGTACGATCACAGATATACACTCGTATGAGGAAGGCTGGCTGGAACAAAACCTTCAAAAAGGAAAGACATATCTTTTATATACAGACAAAACGAACACGAATGCCACCATCCACCCAACACGTTTTTTCATTCGTAATGTGCTGTTGGTCATTGGAGAGATGGGGATTTTGATCGGATTGATTTGGATCTATATCAATCAATGAATGGAGAACCTATGAAAACAACAAGTATCAACACATTCAAAGTAGCCGGAGCTGCGATTTTGGCTATCCTTGTAGCCAGCCGGCTTCATCTGGATCATGCCATCTCTGCCGGCATTGTGGCCATATTGACCATTCAGCCAACGAAAAGGGAAACGGTTCGAACGGCTCTGAGCCGGGCTTTGGCTTTTCTTGTGGCTTTGTGTATTGCCTATGTGACGTTTCATACAGTCGGGTTTACCACGGAAGGATTCTTTCTGTACTTAATCGTATTTATCCTATTGTGTCAGCATTTTCACTGGTTGTCTGCCATGGCGATGGATTCTGTCATTATTTCTCATTTTTTGACATTCGCAGATATGAGCCTGCTCCATGTCGGCAATGAAGTGGCAATCTTTCTGATCGGCATTGTTTGCGGGATTGCTGCCAATCTGCATCTGCATAAAAATGTGCCGTATATTGAACAATTGAAAGCGGAAGCGGATGCCCAGATCAAGAAGATCTTATATCGGATGTCCCAACGTATGCAGATGGAGGATAAAAGCGATTATAATGGAGATTGTTTCAAAGAGTTAAATAAGATTATTCATCACGCTGAAGTGATTGCCAGGGAAAACTATGATAACCAGCTAAAGGAAGAGGATACGTATGACCTGCAATACATTGCTATGCGTAAAAAACAACAGGCTTCTTTATACGAGATGTATAAAATCGTCCGTTCCTTACGGGGAACACCGGAAACCATCCATGCCATTTCCGCTTTTCTGGAAAAGGTGTCCATCGAGTATCAGAAGGAGAATACCGTACAGGATCTTTTGGACCAGTTTTATCAATTGGATCAAAGTATGCAGGATACCCCTTTGCCAACCAAGCGGGATGAGTTTGAAGATCGGGCTTTACTATATGGATTGTTACGAAAAATGGAAGAGTTTTTACAAATCAAGGCCGACTTTGCCCAAGAGCAGGGAACGGCTTTCTTTGCAGAAGAATAATTAAACAAAGGAAAGTAAATGATATAATAGGAGTAAGAAAAACAGAGTTGAAAGGAGAATAAACAACTATGAGTGTAAATCGTTTTGTATTGAATGGAATTTCTTATCATGGGCATGGAGCTATCCAGGAAATTCCGGGAATCATCCAATCGAGAGGCTTGAAAAAAGCGTTTGTCGCTTCCGATCCGGATCTGGTTAAATTCGGCGTGACTGCCAATGTAACCGATCTGTTGGAAAAGAACAACATCCCGTATGAACTGTATTCCGACATCAAACCAAATCCGACGATCGAAAATATCCAGCATGGCGTTGAGGCGTATAAAGCTTCCGGTGCAGATTTTATGATTACGATCGGTGGCGGTTCTTCCATGGATACCGGAAAAGGCATCGGTATTATCATCAACAATCCGGAATTTGCGGATGTACGTTCCCTGGAAGGTGTCGCTCCGACCAAAAAACGGACGGTCTTCACCATTGCGGTTCCGACGACCGGTGGTACCGGCGCAGAATCGACCATCAACTATGTCGTAACGGATGTGGAAAAGAAACGGAAATTTGTATGCGTAGACCCGAACGATATTCCGGATATCGCGGTCGTTGACCCGGATATGATGGCATCGATGCCAAAGGGATTGACAGCTTCTACCGGTATGGATGCCTTGACACATGCCATTGAAGGCTATACGACGGCAGGCGCCTGGGAATTGTCCGACTGTCTGAATCTGGAGGCCATCAAGCTGATCGGAAAGAATTTGCGCAAAGCCGTAGAAAACGATCCGGATGGCCGCGAAGGGATGGCCTTGGCACAATATGTAACAGCGATGGCGTATTCCAATGTAGGTCTGGGCATTGCTCATTCCATGGCCCATACATTAGGGGCTGTATATGATACACCACATGGAGTTGCTTGTGCGATGATGCTGCCGATCGTTATGGAATTCAATGCACCGGAAACCGGTGAAAAATTCAAAGCCATTGCCGAGGCTCTGGGCGTGGATACCGAAGGCATGGATCAGCCAACCTATCGGCAGGCCGCCATTGATGCGGTACGTCAGCTATCTATTGATGTCGGTATTCCGACAAAACTGGAAAAACTGAAGGAAGAAGATTTACCGTTCTTATGTGAATCAGCGGCTGCGGATGCGTGTGCACCAGGGAATCCGAGACCGGCTACTTTGGAACAATTTGAAGAAATGTTCCGTAAACTGATGTAAATAAACCAATCCATCGGAAAAACCGATGGATTTTTTTGGGATTCTGCGTACAATAGACATGCATAGAGAAGGAAATGAGCAATGAAATATATAGGAATTGTATGTCTGGCATGTCTGGCATGCGTGTTAATCAGTCTTGGAATCGTACACTGGATCCAATCCCGACAGAAGCAGCCAATGTCCCGTGTAAAAAAGACGCTGTTGGTTATGATATTGACTCTGGCTTTGGGTGTATGCGGTACCTTTGGTTATCTGCAAAGATACTATCCTGCCGGTAAAGAAGCACAAGCTTCTTTAGAAAGCCGTGACAATGTGACAGTAACACAACTGGATTACGGGTATTTTTTTGATGGACCATCCACGGATACAGCGATGATCTTTTATCCGGGAGCCAAAGTGGAAACGGCTGCCTATGCCCCTTTGATGAACCAGCTGGCCCAACATGGGATCGATTGTTTTTTAATGGAGATGCCCTTTCATATGGCTCTCTTTGATAGGGATGCTGCCGAAACGGTTTTATCTTCCTATGCGTATTCAGAATGGATCCTGGCTGGCCATTCTCTGGGCGGGAATGTGGCCTCTTCCTTTGTGCAAAGCCATAGCGAATCGGTTGATGCGCTGATCTTGTTAGCTTCTTATCCCAGCCAGCCACTGGAAGGCATCCGTTTATGCTCGATCTATGGATCGAAGGATGGATGTTTAAACAGGGAACAATATGACAAGAATAAGAAAAACTGGCCATCGGAATCGACGGAAACATGTATCCCGGGCGGCAATCATGCCCAGTTTGGAGACTATGGGCCACAAAAAGGAGACGGACAGGCAACCATATCCGCACGTTCTCAACAAAAAAAGACAGCCGAAATCATCGTGCAGTTTATAAAGGAAGAAGGATGATTATCACTCTTCCTTTTTTATGATATCGATCAAGGTATGTTTTCCATGATTGGATCCATACTATGGATATTGTCTGAACAGAAAGCCAGATTATTCTTCTTGATTCTTTCTGTTTAGACCCCCTATATGAAATAAAATTAAAAATAAAATTAATAATAAATTTAATAATATCAATATTGACTTTAATAAAATTAAAAATATAATAGTAATTAGAAAGTAGGTGATGATTATGGAAAGAAACGATTTTCCCCTTTGGCTCCATGCGCTTGATGAAGAAGATTTTGAGTTTATCAGGCAGTTTATCTTGTGCTCCGGATCGTTAAAGAGACTGGCACAGTACTATGAGGTTTCCTATCCGACGATTCGTCTGCGTATAGATCGTCTGATCCAAAAGGTTTCCGGTGTCAGATCGGAGGAAGATCAATTCATCATCTTAATTAAGGATCTGGCTCTTGATGGTAATATGTCATACGAAGTGGCTAAAAAACTGATTTCCTCCTATAAAAAAATAGAAAGAAGGTAAACATTATGAAATTTATAATCTTATTGATTTCTATCGCATTGTTTTTGGTAGAATGGTTTGTGATACGTAAGACAAAAATGAATAAATATATCCCTATCACCATAGCCCTCGCTTTTAGTGTGGCGATAGGAACAACCATTGGGATCCACTTGGTCGCTTTTCCACTTTTTTTCATTATATTAGCCTGGGGCTTATGTGAGGTCGAGGATCGTTATTTCAAGAGAAAGGGGATGACAAACATAGAAAGGATAAAGCTTAAAAACTTGTGATATCGCAAAACAAACCATATAAGGATTTTTTAATAATAGGGTTTGATGAAAAGGTTTTAAAAATAACGGGGTGAAAACACCCCGTTCATTGTTTTAACATCTTTTTTTACATGGATGTGTACAGAGCCTTGATCATTCTTCTTTTTTTATGATATCGATCAAGGCATGTTTTCCATGATCGGATCCAAAAATACGAATTTCGCAATTGCGAGGTTTAGGCCTCCAGTAGATCCCATTGTCTTTATCCATCATGTAACCGGATAAAGCCCGCATGATCCCACCGTGGCAGGAAATCAGGACGTTCTCATAATCTTTTTGTTCCAGCTCTTTAAGAAAAGAAGAACTTCGCTGTACCAAAGAAGCGATGCTCTCAACGCTATCCGGTTTAGGAAAAAACTCCGGAAAAGCCCAGTATAAAGACATTTTGGGCCCCAGTAAATAATACTTTCGTTTTTCGTACTTTCCAAAATCCGCTTCAATCAGTCTGTTGTCAATGATCACCTGCTCCGGGTCAATACCGCCAATGATCGCTCCGGTCATAATGGCGCGGTTTAACGGACTGGCATAAACGGCATCAAAATGTATGTCACCAATTCTTTTTCGGGCATTTTGTGCCTGCATAATGCCGGTTTCGTTCAGGGGTTCATCTGTTAATCCCTGCATTAAATGGGCTTTATTCAAATTCGTTTGTCCGTGTCGAGTAATCCATATTTTCATATCTCTATTATAATTCTAGCTGAAAGAAATATACAAATCATAAAAAGGTTTAAAGGCTCCATGATACAATGAAGATAGAAAGTGAGGAGGATCACACATGAAAGAGGAGTACAAAATTATCATTTGGGGATTTGGACAAGTTGGGAAATCGGCATTGGAAATTATCAATGCCCGTAAATCTTTAAAGCTTGTCGGCGTGTTTGATGTAGATCCGAACAAAGTCGGAAAGGATGCCGGTGAAGTATTCGGTCTGCCGGCTGCCGGTGTGAAAGTATCGGATAATGAAGAAGAAGTTCTGGCCTTGGAAGCGGATATGGTTCTGTACTATGTCTCCACAAAGTGGGATGAAGGCAAGCTGCCATCACCGACGTCGGTAGGCGGCAATGTGGATGATATCTGTAAATTCCTGGAATCCGGTAAGAACTGCAGTACGACACTGCCGGTGTATTTCTCGGAAAAGAATGCTCCGGAATATTATGCACGGATCGATGCGGCCGGAAAGAAAGGAAACGCAACCTTCGTTCAGCAGGGCATCTTCCCGGGCTTGTTTACACCGTATTTTTCTTCCATCACAACGATGTTCTCCCGAAAGATCGATACAGCCATCGTTTATGGAGGAGAGGATGACTCGGTCAACTCGGCTCCATGGATTGCGGTCTTCGGTTATGGAAAGAAACCGGAAGAAATCTCTGCACAGCGTTTAGCCGTTGTGAATAATATCATGTTCACTTACTATGGACCAACGGTTATCGAAATGGCAGAAAGAGCGGGTCTGGAATACGATGAATACGTATGCGAGGAAGAAACGATCATTTCCCAGGAAGAAATCAAGACGCCGTATGCGCATGTAACACCGGGTACGGTCGGAGCCCACAGGTTTACCATGTGCACCAAGAAAGACGGCAAAGAAGTAACCGGTTTCCACTTCATTCATAAAGCTTCTGCTGAAATTCTGAAGGATCTGCCATTGGAGAAATACATTGAGGTCAAAGGACAGCCGGATATTACGATCCGTTTGGAAAATATCATCCCGGATGAAGATCCGTTTTTGACCAGTGCCGCTCCAAGCGTGAATCTGATTCCATCCATCGTGGATGCCCAACCTGGTTTTAAAAACGCGCTGGATATCCCGATGGGATATGTACCAAGATAATGAAGATAAAAGGCCATCATGGCCTTTTTCTATGGATAAAAAGTGAAAAACCAAGGGGTTATTTGATATGATATACACATGAACAGATTAAAGGAACAAGGAAAAGAATGGGCCGTTTACAGCCTTCGTATGGCCATAGCGAGCAGTTTGGCGATTTATACAGCGCATATGTTCGGCCTGCAGTTTGAAACCCAGGCCGGCGTCATCTGCATTTTTTCCATGCTGAGTACCGCAAAAGATACCTTAAAGCTTTCTGTATCCCGTCTGGTCAGTTTTATTATTACCGCCATTACCGCCTTGTTGGCATTCTATTTTCTGCAAAGTGACTGGCTGGCGTTCGGTTTATATATATTTGTGACCATCTTATTCAGTGAGATGATGGGCTGGGGCGCCGCTCTGTCTGCCAATGTAGTCGCTGGTACCCATTTTCTGAGTGTAGAATCCTTCAGTCACGATGTGGTCATCAATGAATTCTATATCGTTCTGATCGGCATTGTATTTGCGGTGGTTTTTAATGCGCTTCGAAATACCAAATCGCAACGAAACCAGCTGCAGGACTGCATCGAAGATGTGCAATACAGGATGAAAGAGGTTTTAGGCGGCATTGCCGATTATCTGGCATCCGAAGGAAGTTTGAACCAGGTATGGGGACAGATCAACGAGCTGCAGGATGTTCTGGATACATATATACAGAAAGCAGCCGATTATGAAGGCAACTCCTTTCAAACCGATTCGCATTATTATCTTCATTATTTTGAAATGCGTATCAGCCAGTGTGATATTTTGGAAAGTCTGCATGACAAGCTGCGCAAAATGCGCTATATGCCGGAGCAGAGCGTCATCATAGTTGAGTTTATCTTGTATTTATATAAGTTTATTACAGAGGATAACCATCCGGAAATACAGTTGAAATATGTGGAGGAGCTCTTTGCGCATATGAAGGAGCATGAACCGCTGCCGACAACCCGTGAGGAATTTGAGACACGTTCGGTCCTTCATCATATATTAATGGACTTTGAAGAATTCCTTCTTGTGAAAAAGAGATTTGTGGAAGGAAATTGTAAAAAGGGGGACCTATGAGCTATTTTGGAAGTTTTACATTAGATAAAGAAAAAGATATCATTGTGGATCTGTACCTGAAAGAACAGAAGATGTCGTATGTCCTTCGTACACCGCATCATAAAACGGGAAATTTGGTTACCAATCTGGCACACCTGTGTGAACTGCCGTTAAGCTTGGATGCCAATGGGCTGAAAGTGATCGAAGGGCAGATACCGTGTTATGTGGATGGCCAGAATAAAAGAGTGTATATTTTTCGGTTAAGAGGTACCAAGGTGGCAAATATCTATGAGGACGGAACGATCGAAAAGAAGGCCTCGATCCCGGCTATCTCAAAAACCTTGATGTCCCAGACAAAGGATTACCGGATCCCGTTTGAAAAGACAATTGTGAAGACCTACATCCTGAATGAATGTAAGTTCCATACGGATCTTCATACCCATATGAACGCAAATTTACATCCGGATCTATTGATGGCTTTAGGGATCCATCATCAGATCCGATATCCGTATTACTATGTGAAAAAGTTAAAGCTGCGCTGCACAAAGCGGCAGATCGATCAGCTGGAAGCACAAAGAGCTCTTATAGCTAAGGAATACAAAGATTCACAGTTAAAAGGAAAATACCTCGATCGCAAGATCGATGATCATACGTTTATTAATTTTGCGGATTTAATCCTAAACAATTTGGAGAATGCAGTTTATAATATTCCTAAGATTTCAGCTTCCTTAACTATTTTAAAAGACGGACAAGCCGTATTTACGAATCTGGAGAAGGTATACTTATACCGGTATGTCTTTGCCAAGGGCACACCGTCGGAATCGTTGATCCCGCTCCATGATATCGATAAAATACCGGATGCGGAGATGGTGGCTGCCTTACATCAGATGGAACAGGACCGTCTCAATCCACATTATAAGAATCTGACGCTGTTTCAGGATAAGCTGTTATGGACAGCCCGCAGTTATCAGAAATGCGGCATTGAATATGTAGAGATTTCGGATACAACATTGGTAAAGAAAAAACAGTCGGTGGAAATGTTGAAACAAGTGCATGAGGTAATGCCGTATATTACCAAAGAAACCGGTGTACTGATCCGTTTTTTGGCTTCATTGCGAAGAATTCCATTGACCATTGTGAAAGATCAGATCGAATTCGGGGATTATTTCCAGGAAAACCTGCAGGTTTTACAGGCTATCTGCATCGATCCATATGTGGCGGGCAGTGATATCGTCGGCGAAGAGATCAACGATATCCGGGAACTGCAACCGGTAATCGAACAGATTGTCCGGATTGCCCGGGAGGATCCTACGTTTGTGATCCGGATCCATGCCGGGGAAAATGATGGTTTACGAGACAATGTGGATAACAGTATCCGTTGTGTCTATGAGTCTTTACAGCCGGGGCAGCCGATGCCGAAGGTGCGGATCGGCCATGGTTTATATACAGCGAATCTGACGTCCGCCAAGGGAAAACAGCTGATCCAGCATATATTAGATAATCATGTGGTTCTGGAGTTTCAGATCACATCCAATGTACGTCTGAATAATTTGAGCAGCCTGGAACGGCACCCTTTGAAACAATATATCCGGCAAGGGGTATCCTGTGTCCAGGGAACGGATGGTGGAGCCTTGTATGGAACAGATTCCATTGATGAACAGTTGTCCTTGAATAATTTATTGAATCTGTCGAAAGAAGATTTTTTGTCCATGGTGCATACCGAACAAAAGATCCTTCACGATAGCTATGATGCCTTTGAACGCAAACAAAAGCTGTTTGACGAACAAAACATGGAAGAAATCTTTGACAAACGGCTTCATATACAAAAGAAAAATCAACCGATCCGGTATGTATCGGAAAAGAAGGTTTCGAGCCGAAAGGCTTTAAAAAAGCAGATCCGGGAAATTCCGATGGATAAAAAAGCAATCGTTCTGGTCGGTGGCAGTTTTAACAACGATCGGCACGTTACCAAGATGCGCAAGGTGGATACACATCGGATCGATACTTTATTGGAAAAGGCCGATCCAGATAAAGTTTTGTTCGTGATCGGGCATACATTGACCGGGTATGAGAGATACCTGGTGGATCATAATCATGGAAAGTTTGAGATTTACGCGTTTGTTCCATCGATGCTTAACGACGCGCAGATCCAGAAGCTGAGAAAAAGCGGTGTGTATATCCGTGTCTCCATTGAACCCATCGGTATGGGGATCTATAAGAGCTATACGTATGAAATCTTTCAGAGAAGAGAAGCCGTATTGATTGCGTTTGACGGGAATTCAGCCGGGGTCAATATGATCCAGGAAGCGAAAAACGGCAAACATAAAGCGAAGATCTATGTCAGTGAACATTGCCGGATCTTATCTGGCAAAGCCAGATCTTTACAAGGATATGTCACCGTTTTTGATGATACGATGAACTGTCTGGATTGGATCGAATAGAAAAGGAGAAGGATAATGGAAAGAGTAAAAGATGAAAAGACAAGACGAAGAATATTAGAAGAAGAACAAGCGTTAGCGCAGGCGAAAGCAGAAAAAAAGGCTGTGGAAGCGCCTGTGATAGAGGAACAGCCGATCGAACCGGTCGTGGAAACGGTTGAGGCGACCGAACACGAGGAAGCCGTAGAACAGAATCCTGTATATGAGTATATGACATTTCCACGTCAGTTTGTCTCCTATCGTTGGTATAAGCCATTGTTTGTGTTGATTCTTACGGTCCTTTTTATGGCAGCCTTCGGGACAGCCCTCATCATTTTGTCCGGTGTGGACGTGAAAACGATCGCCGACCAGACCTCTTACGATACGATGGACTATTATACTGTCAAAGGCATTCTCATGTCCCTGGGTTCTGTTTCCTTGATCCTGCCTTCTTTATGGATCGCTACCTGGATCGTTCGGGATCGACCGGTATCTTCCATGTCGTCAAGCCGTGGAGGCTGGAACTGGAAAGCGTTCTTTCAATGCTTCCTGCTTGCCATTCCTCTGTATATCGCGTCAAGTATTTATGATGTGGTGACCTTGCCGAAAATAGCGTTTGATGTGAAGTTCAGTTTGGAAAGCCTCGCTGTATTATTGTTGGCGGTACCTATTCAGTGCATTGCCGAAGAATACTTGTTCCGTGGCTTCTTTGCCCAGACCTTTGCGTCCTGGACCAAGATTCCCTGGATCGGAATCCTTGTCAGCACCGCGATCTTTGCGGCTATGCATCCGTATTCCATCGAAGGCATCATCGAAGTGTCCATCACGGGTCTATGCTTTGGGATCCTGGCATGGCGGACAAAAGGACTGGAAGCGTCCAGTGCCATGCATATGATGAACAACTTGACGGTTTTCTTGATGGCTGGTTGCGGTCTTTCAAACGTGCAGACAAGTGTACCCTATGAAAGTGTGATCATTTCCGCCTGCCTCAATTTAGTATATCTGCTTGTCATCTTGTTGCTGGCCAACCGAAAATGGAACTGGTTTACCGCAAAACGCGATAAGTTGACCAAATGGAACCAGAAACGAATGGATAAAGCAGCCCGCAAAGCAGCTCGTAAACAAAACGCATAAGAAAAAGGCAGACAGCTGCCTTTTTTTCAAAGGAAGGAAAGGAGAAACAGATTGTATCATTACATCAAGTATTCGGCACCCATTGGGACGCTGTCCATTGTGG
Source organism: Erysipelotrichaceae bacterium (assembly GCA_040266995.1). Classification (GTDB taxonomy): domain Bacteria; phylum Bacillota_I; class Bacilli_A; order Erysipelotrichales; family Erysipelotrichaceae; genus UBA4312. The sequence goes on from JAWRHV010000025.1 coordinate 88,197, forward strand.
AACAGAATGGATCGCTCTACGCGCTGGTATTGAATGGACAGAAATACGAAACCGAGCATGCCCCAAAGGCAGCAATCCACCAATCCACTGCTTTTTTAAAAAAGGTGGAAAAATGGCTGGATGCTTATTTTGCCGGTCAAAACCCGGTGATGGATCTGCCTTTGGCACAAAGGGGGACCCCTTTTCAACAAAGTGTATGGAAACAGTTGGGGACCATTCCTTACGGACAGACCACATCGTATGGAAATATAGCTGAATTATTACATACCAGTGCACGGGCTGTTGGGCAAGCCGTAGGCCGTAATCCATATTTGATCGTGGTTCCTTGCCATCGGGTGGTGTCATCGACCGGACAGCTGCAAGGCTTTGCGGCTGGTCTGGAAGTCAAAAGACAATTATTGGAGTTAGAAAAAACCGAACTGTGAAATCACAGCTCGGTTTTCTTGGTTAAACGTCGCATACATACAACAGCTTGTTCAAACGATACTTCCGGTTCCAAAGACAAGTGGGCTTTCACATGTTGTTCTTTCAGACAATCTAAGAGAACATCGTAATCAATATCTCCTTCACCGAAAGGTTTATGAATAAATGGTTTCGGAAAGGAAGGGTCATAATGATAATCTTTGATATGAATATGTTCTATATAAGGACCTAGATTTTTACATTCCTCCAACAGAGACCACGTCCGGTATGGTTGCGGGACATTGTCGCGGATGGCTCGGTACGAGTTGGCCGGATCCCATAACAGGCGCACATAGGGACTGTTGATTTTTTGGATCAAAGCCAAGGTCATCTGTCCTTTTGGCAGATGCGAATACGGACAGTTTTCGACAGCTAGAATGATCTTATGCTTTCTGGCAATAACCTCTGCTTTTTTCATATAGAAGAGAATCTGTGCAAGATCCTCGGGTGTCCCATAGGGCGGTTGTCGGTTATCCGGCCACCGGAACGGAAAGACACGGACACGAGGACAGTCCAGTTTCCCGGCAATCTGGCAGGCTCTTTCCAAATATTCGAGATGGGTATGGATATCCCCGCGGATGGAATAAAAGGTGTCATTGAATAAGGAAACGGTATCGGTTTCGTACAACGGGCATAAAAAGAAAACAGTGGAGGCAATATTGGAAACCTGCAGGCCATTCTTTTTTAATGCGTTCGTTATGATATCGATTTCTTGATCGGTGCATTGTTCAATGGAATGACCGAATACATTATGGAATTCCACATGTGTATAGCCTTCTTTTGCGATGATGGATAAAGCGGTCTCTAGATCCGGATGCACCTGGTCGGTAATCATAGATAAAGCCATACTATCCCTTCTTTCTGGTTTCAATATAAAAAGAAAACAGGGGAACGTCAAACCATCTTCCCAAACAAAAGGAGTTTTCCTTTTGTTCCAAGAAAAACTCCTTTTACGATTCCATCAATTCCAATATTTTCATTTGCGCAAACAATAAGTCCGAAACGATATAATCGGCCTGGGACTGATCCACTTGAAAGCGGTCATCCCGGATGGCAATGACCGTAGCACCACTGGCTTTTCCCGCTTTAATGCCGAATTCTGAGTCCTCGACGATGATCGTTTCCTCGGGCTTGACCCCGAGTTTCTCCATCGTTAGAAGGTAGATGGCCGGATCCGGTTTGCTCTTTTCGAGATGACATCCCGATAATAACGAATCAAAGTAGGCTTCACTTTGTGTCTCCTTGACCATGCGCTGGATCTCTTTCATCTCGCTGGCACTGGCAATGGCACATAGCAGGCCTTCCTTTTTTAAATTCTGCAGCAGATAGCGCATATGTGGATTTTTCAGATCGCTGTAATCCTTTCGCTCCAGAACGTTATGCGTATTCAAAAAAGCGCGCATGGTATTCATATCCATAGCCGGATCCCACAGAGAGCCCATGGTCTTCCAGAATTCCTGCATGCTCATCCCAACGGTTTTCCGGATGGTTTCATAGGAAATATTCTGTTTCTGGGTACGGCAGAAATCAACCAGACTGAATAAATCACTGGCTTCGGAGTCAATTAAGACCCCATCCATATCAAAAATAACAGCTTTTATCATAATTTCTCTCCTGATGCCTTTGATTATATCGGAAATTTAAGGATAATAAAAGAAGAATGGTAAGAGATACAATGAAACAATTAACCACAATTTGGACACATCAAGTAATGGAGGACCCGGAACATGCATGGGATGTCTATCCTCGTCCGATGATGGAAAGGAACAGCTTTATCTGTTTAAATGGCTATTGGCAGTATGCCATCACAACCGACAGGAAGGAACCGAAACAATATGCTGGCCAGATCCTGGTGCCTTTTTCTATGGAAAGTTTGTTATCCGGTGTGCAGAGACAGCTCATGCCGGATCAATATTTATGGATGAAACGAAAGCTTCCTGCATTGGAAAAAGACCAGCGATGGCTTCTTCATTTTGGTGCTGTGGATCAGTATTGTGAAGTATGGATCAACGGACAGAAGCTGGGAAGCCACAGAGGGGGCTATCTGCCTTTTCACTTTGATGTGACCGGTCACCTGGACAAGGAGAATGAGATGGTTGTGATGATACGGGATGAAAGCGACCAGTCGTATCACAGTCGGGGCAAGCAGCGTTTAAAAAGATCAGGGATGTGGTATACGGCCCAAAGCGGGATCTGGCAGACGGTCTGGATGGAAAAGGTACCAGCGACATATATCACAGATCTTAAATTGACGCCTCATTTTGACCAACGACAGCTGGAGGTTATCGTCCATACCAACATGAACATGAAACAACCAATCCAGATCCACATAGAAAACAGAGTTGTTCACGCTTTGTCTGAACAGCCGGTATGGATCGATATCCATACATTCCATGCGTGGAGCCCGGAGGATCCATGGTTGTACCCATTGGCAGTCGACTGTCATAACGATCATATAAAAAGCTACTTTGCGATGCGTAAAATAGAAGTGAAAAAAGATAAGAAAGGGATCCTTCGTCTGTTTCTGAACGATCGGCCTTACTTTCAAAGAGGTGTGCTGGATCAGGGGTACTGGCCGGATGGACTGTATACAGCACCTTGTGACCAGGCGATGCTCTTCGATATTGAAAAAATAAAACATCTAGGTTTTAATATGATACGAAAACACGTCAAAATTGAACCACAGCGATGGTATTATCACTGCGACCGGATCGGTATGCTGGTGTGGCAGGATATGGTCAATGGAGGACGTCCATATCCATTTTGGTATGTAGGGGTGGCCGGGAATGTGCTCTCCGTATTGCATCGGACACAAAACGATCATGCATACCGGCGCTTTGGCCGCCTGGAGAAAGAGAGCCGCCAAGAATACATACAGGAAACGAAAACGACGATCCAGACCTTATACAACCACCCATGTATCATTACCTGGGTCTTGTTTAATGAAGGATGGGGACAGTTCGACGCCAAAGAAGTATATAAACAAGCTTATCGGTGCGATCCCAGTCGAACCTATGATGTAACCAGCGGCTGGTTTGATCAGTCTGTCGGTGATTTTGTCAGCATTCACAATTATTTTGTGCCTCTTCGTATACAACCACAGAAACGAGTCGTCGTTCTCAGTGAATTTGGCGGGTATGCATGGCATACGGACCACAGCCAGTTTGATAAAGAGTATGGATATAGAAAGTTCTCATCGCGGGAACAGCTGAGCGAAGGCTATCGGAAACTGATAGAAAAGGAAATTCTTCCCAATATACCCAAAGGATTGTCGGCAACTGTTTATACGCAAGTTTCGGATGTGGAAGAGGAGGTCAACGGCATCTATACGTATGACCGCAAACTGTTAAAGCTGAAGGAAGATGTCTTGATAGCCTGTCATAAAAAGATGACACTGGAGGAAGACGATGCAGAAACCAATCAATAAAAATGCGACGGATCCGGCTTGTCAGTTGCTGCAGACACTATGTACCATCGCCGGAAAGAAGATCATCACCGGCCAGCATACGCAGACTGTGGCGATGGAAGAAATAGAGTATATCTATGAAAAAACAGGATACAAGCCTTTATTGAGAGGATTTGAACTGTTGTCCTATTCACCCAATATCAATGAAAAGGATGCCGGCCCTGCCTGTCTGAAAGAAGTATACGAGAACCGTCATACTTTGAAGACTGCCTTGACATGGGCTTTGGAAACCCAGGGGATTGTCACGATGACCTTTCATTGGTTTTCACCGGTCGGAGGCCGCGATAAGAGCTTTTATACGGAAAATACCGATTTCGACCCATCACAGGTCTTAAGGCCAGATACCCCGGAAAGAAAGGCGTTTTTTCATGATATGGATGTCATAGCCGAACATCTTCGTATCTTTCAAAAAGCCGGAATACCCATTTTATGGCGACCGTTTCATGAAGCCGAAGGCACCTGGTTCTGGTGGGGATCCAAAGGACCGGAAATAGCGAAAGAACTGTATAAGCTGATGGTGCGTTATTATATCGATGTACACCATCTGGATCATTTATTGTGGGTGTGGAACTGTCCCTTGAAAGAAGGATACCCCGGGGATGACTATGTGGATGTCATCAGCCGGGATGTGTATGCATCGATTGGCAAGGTGACCGATTATAAAGAAGAATATGAGGAGCTGATCCGGAATACCACCAGTCAAAAGGTGGCGGCCTTAGCAGAGGTCGGCATTCTACCGGATATTGAATTATTGGAACAAAGCCATGTGCCATGGGCATACTACATGACATGGTCCAAGGCGTTCTGTATTGGAGAAGCCTACAATACAGAGAAGCATTTAACAAAAATGTATGGAAGTACGTATTCCATCAAGGAGGGAACATTTTGAAATTCGGACATTTTGATTTAGAGAACAAGGAGTATGTGATCACACGACCGGATACGCCGGCTCCATGGGTCAACTACCTGGGGTCTCCGGAATACGGAGCCATCATATCCAACAATGCAGCGGGCTACAGCTTTGTGAAATCCGGTGCCAGCGGTCGTTTGACACGCTTTCGGTTTAATTCGGAGATGGCATTGCCGGGCCGTTATATTTATATAAGAGATAACCAGGCTAACGATTTTTGGTCCAATTCCTGGCAGCCGACCGCTAAATCACTTGACGAGTTTAAAAGTGAGTGTCGTCATGGGACTGCTTATACGGTGATTTCCAGTACGTATACAAAGATCCATTGTGAAACCACGTATTATGTTCCTTTGAACCAGAGCTATGAAGTTTGGCATACACAGATCACCAACCAGGATACAAAGCCTAGAGATTTATCTGTTTTCGGGTTTATGGAATTTACTAACGATCCCCATTATGAACAAGATCAGGTCAATCTACAGTATTCGCTCTATATCTCAAATACGCACTATAAGGATAATGTCCTGACCCAGACCATCTGTGAAAATTCACCGGAGGACTGCCAAAAACGCTTCTTTGCCCTGGCCAATGGGCCTGTGGATGCCTATTGTGGTGATCTGGATCATTTTTTGGGTACATATCATACCTACGGTGACCCGGCTGCGGTAGCCATAGGCGATCTGGGCAATGCGTTGAATACGTGTCTGAATTCCTGCGGGGCTTTACAGACAAACTGTATGATCCAGCCCGGACAGACCGTTACGCTGACATATCTGCTGGGACCGGAGCTATCGGATCCCCATACCTTGGTGAAGGCGTATACGAATTCAAAGAAAGCCGAGCAGGAAATCGACGCATTAAAGACCTACTGGCATACACAGTTAAACCGCTTTCAGGTGCATACTCCTTCGGATGCCTTTAATAATATGATCAATGTATGGAATGCTTACCAGTGCTTTATCACATTCATCTGGTCCCGGGCGGCTTCCTTCCTTTATTGCGGTCTGCGTAACGGCTATGGATACCGAGATACAGTACAGGATATTCAAGGGATCATTCATCTCGATCCTTCGCTGGCCAAGGAGAAGATCCGTTTTATGTTGTCGGCGCAGGTCAATAATGGGGCCGGCCTGCCTTTGGTCAAATTCCATCACAACGCGGGATCTGAAAACACACCGGATGATTCGGAATATGTCAAGGAGACAGGACATCCATCGTATCGGGCCGATGATGCCTTATGGTTGTTTCCTACCATCTGGAAATACATCGGAGAAACCGGCGATCTGGATTTTCTGAAAGAGGAGATCGTCTATGCCAACGGTGGAACCGATACTGTTTATGAACACATGAAAAAAGCAATCGACTTTTCCTTACATCATTATGGAAGTCATGGTATGCCGGCCGGCTTGTTTGCGGACTGGAATGACTGCCTGCGCTTAGGTTCCCAGGGGGAATCGACATTTGTGGCCTTCCAGTTGTATTACGCGATGCAGATCACGATGACCTATGCCCGGACTTTAGGGGATACGCCATATATCGAAACATTGCAGAAGCATCAGCAGGATCTGGGCAAAGCACTGGCATCCTGCTGGGATGATGATCGTTTTATCCGGGGCATGCGGGAGGATGGAAAGGTCGTCGGTGCCAAACAAGATACCGAGGCCAACATGTGGCTCAATCCGCAAAGCTGGAGCGTCATCAGCGGGTATGCTTCCAAGGAACAATCGGAAAAAGCGATGGACAGTGTCTACCGTCAACTGAATACACCGTATGGCGCCAAGCTGATGGAACCTCCATATGTCCATGAGTATTTTGACGGGGCTCTGATGCATATCTACAATCTGGATTGTAAAGAAAACGGCGGCATCTTCTCGCAGTCACAGGGCTGGCTGATCTTAGCCGAAGCTCTGCTGGGACATGGAAACCGTGCTTTCCAATACTTTGAGGAAACCAGTCCGGCGACGATGAATGACCGAGCGGAGATCCGTCGCATGGAGCCTTATGTTCACGGGCAGTTTACCGAAAGTAAACGTTCGCCGTTTGAAGGCCGTTCGCACAATCACTGGCTGACCGGTACAGCTTCCACCGTGATGGTCGGCTGTGTGGAAGGCATCTGCGGATTACGTCCGGTTGCCGAGGGCTTGATCATCCAGCCTGCGATCCCTTCCTGTTGGGATGGCTTTACCATGGATAAAGAATTCCGTGGCAAACAGCTGCACATTCATGTATCCAATCCGGATCATGTCCAAAGCGGTGTCAAAACATTGATCCTGAATGGAAAGACATTGGATCCATCTGTATTGACCGATGATATGTTGGAACAAGACAATATCATTGAAGTCATCATGGGATAAAGAAAAACCATAGGAGGTCATTCTCCTATGGTTTTTATGTAGGATGCGATATAACGGGCAACCCCATCTTCATCATTGGTATAAGATGTAACGGCATCGGCCATCTCTTTGGTGGACTGGGTCCCGTTTTTCATGCAAACACCATGACCAGCTTCTTTGAGAAGAGGCTGGTCATTTTCAGCGTCTCCAAAGGCTAGCACTGCCTGCCAAGGAATGTGATATTGCCGGAGGATCCATTGCAGGGCATTGCCCTTGTCCACCCCGGCATGCATGATATCAAACAGCTCAGGCGCGGACGGATAGCCGACCAGCGAAGGATCTTGTACGCTTTGATAGCGCTCCTTGACCTTTTCCATATCCTTCGGATGACAATGGAACACAAACTTTTCGATTTCATGGCTTAGCAGATACGCAGGCAGATCGACCACATGGTCGGTCTCACTGTAATAAGCCGCGTTGGCCTGTGTCCAGTCATTGGAGTAAGGGATCATCCGTTCCGGTCCGTTCAGCACGAAGAAGACGCCTTCGATATCCTGAAAGGCTTTCATGATCTTCAGGCAGATGTTTCCATCGATGGTATAAAAACGAGTCTTTTTTTGTTGACGGACATCATATACCGAATTACCATTGGAACCTATAACGAAATCCACATAGGAAGTGATACCCCAGCTTTCCATGGACCGTAGAATGGATTCGACAGCCCTTCCACTGGCGATGCCAAAAGAAATCTTTCTTTGTTTCAAAGTATCCAGGATGGCATAGGAAGCCGGACTGATCTCCTTCTGGTTATTCAGAAAGGTATTATCCAGATCGACGACAACGAATTGACAGTCCATACTTAGTCCCTCAGTTCAAAGCGCAATTGAGCTTTGCCATCTTCAAAATCCAGATGCAGGATACTGCCACAGATCATGGTCAAGGAAGGGATTGTATGACCGACATCTGCCTGATATAAAGTCGGGATTCCTTCCAGCGCTCTTTCGATGGCCTCCTGGTAGGTCATCCCGGTTTCGCTGGATTCAAAAAGAACTCGGCCGACGATGACGGCTTTGGTGTGAGTGAACCAGCCGGCATAGCG
>JAWRHV010000026.1:0-107028 GCA_040266995.1 Erysipelotrichaceae bacterium
TGACCTCCAGATACAAATACGTCATCACATCCGCTGCCGACAAGCTGCCTCCCGGATGTCCGCTCTGTGCTGAATACACTGCCCGCAGGATGTTCTGGCGGACATGATTCGCATGTTTTTTTAATTCTTCTACGTTCATGCACACTCTCCTTTTCGTTTCATTTCAACTTAAATGTACTATAAATAATAGAGTTTTCAAGAATAAATAGTCTTCTTCAATTCACTTATACATATTTTCTTGAATATCATTCTTTTCATTATCGCATTTGTAAAAATAGAGAACAACAGTATCAATTGTTCTCTATACAAGACCATCTTTTTTCATTGATTTCTTATGCGTTATATTCCTCTTCGAAAGCCTTCCATGGAATATCAACTTCTTTTCCTTCGTTAATGATCTGGTCCACATGCATCAACAACGGGAATTCTTCTTTCTTTACTTTACCGGCCGCATCCAGTCTCTTAACGGCTCTGGCCATACGTGTGGAGATAACGATGGATTCCAGCGTTACCCCTTTTAATGACTCCATGGCTTCATCAAAAGATAAGCCACGACCTAACAAGGTACCAATGCGACGTGTTCTTCCTCCGAAGACAGTAACATAGAGATCACCGGCTCCATAGACGATATTATCCGGATGGCCTCCGACCAGATCCAGCAGTTTGCGCATTTCCTTGACACCCTGGCCAAATAAGGCAGCTTGTGAATTATAATGGATTGCTCCTTCTCCTTCGCGTTTTTCCGCCAGGCCGACAGCCAAAGTAACACCGAGAGCATATGCATTTTTTAAGGCCACTGAACATTCAACCCCCACAACATCCGTGGATAGGCTGACATGATAATAAGGGGCCTCAAACAAGCTTTTTAAAAACTTTAAGGTTTTCATATCACGGCCGCAGAACGCAACAGCGCTGTGGTCTTTATCGGCCAGTTCATAACTGGTACAAGGACCGCCGATGGCATTGAAGGACAAGCCTTTTCCACCTGGGCACGATTCCCAGAATTCAGGATAGGTCTGCATTGTTCCATCCTCCTGGTCGATCATTCCTTTCGTCACCGTAATCAAAGGAATCTCACGAGGGATCTTTGGCAGGACTTCTTCAGCAAACCAGTCTACGCCAAAACTGGAAACACCACCTAAAATAGCATCGGCTCCTTCAATCGCCTTTTCCATATCTTCCACCTGATAATATTTGATGCCATCATGTAATGTTCTTTTTAAATTTAAATGATAATTTGATTTTTTTAATTCATCGATGATCTCACGATCCAGCGGCGTACCCACCAGACGAATCTCATGTCCGTTTTCAAAAGTCGGGAAAGTCAAAGCAGATGCCATAACACCGGCTCCGATAAATGTGATAACACTCATAGTTTATTTCCTCCTTTGGTCTACATCTTTACTATAAAAAGACAAAAAGAGCTTGTCAACCGCAGATTGGAATATTCCAACATATTGGGAATTATTTCATATTCATGAAAATAATGCCTTGACTAAAGGGGCTTTCTTGTTAATATGAAAGTATGAAAAGGGGACAAATGGATCAATATCGTATCAACCAGATCCTGCGGGTCGCAAAGCTTCACTATGAACTTGGTATGAGCCAGCTGGAAATCGGAAAGAAAGAACACCTATCCAAATCAACCGTCAGCCGGCTTTTGAAACTGGCCTCGGACATGGGCATGGTTAAAATCTCCATCGTGGAGCCCTCCCATACCTTTACCGAGCTGGAACAAGATCTGATGGATCTGTTTCCGTTAAAAAAGGTGACCATTCTGCCGGATGTTGTAGGCAGTCCGGAAGTCATTCTACGAGATGTCTGTCAATCCTTAGCCAACGATCTGCCTCATCTGCTCAAAGATGGGTCTATTATCGGCGTTGGATGGGGAAAAACGACAATGGCTCTTTCCCGTCTTTTACCCGCGGTAAAGGATAAAAAGCTGACTGTATTCCAAATGAACGGATCCTTGTCCAGGATCCTGTATGATGCCAGAGCCTATCAGATCATCCAAAATTTCAGCGAGCACTTGAATGCGCAGGGCTATTTGTTTCCAGCCCCGGCCATGGTGGACACGAAAGAAATTGCACAAGCCATTCAGGCGGATTCCTCTTATCAACAGATCCGAGGGCTTGCCGATCAATGTGACATTGCCATCTACTCCCTGGGTATTTTTGATACCCAGTCCATCATGTATCAACTTGGCTATTTTTCCCAGGAACAATACCGGCAGCTTGCCAAAGCTTCTTCCGTTGATATCTGTTCCCACTTTATTGATATCCATGGCCAGATTGCCGATCTTTCCCAAGATGCCCGCACACTTTCCGTTCCTTTGGAAACGATCCGAAGCATTCCATTAAAGCTGGTTCCTGTTACCGGAAAGGAAAAAGCATTTCCTGCTTACGTAGCTGCCAAACACGGATTGATCGATTACCTGTATATCGATCAACCGACAGCACGAGAGCTCCGACGATTAAAAAAGGCAGAATCATAACGATTCTGTCTTTCCTTGTTTAAACTGTATGATCATCTCATTGGTTAAGCTGACATCATCCCAGTCCACATCAATGTCTTCTCTTTTCACAAACCGGGCTTCGCTCAGCTCCTGTCGATCCAACGTGATTTGATCATCCCCATCCAGACGGGCAAAAAACCCTAACAACAGATTTGACGCAAATCCCCACGGCTGGCTCTTGTAATACCGGATATCCTTCACCTTGACACCCGTTTCCTCCATAACTTCCCGCTTTACGGTCTGCTCCGGGGTTTCCCCGATTTCACAGAATCCGGCCACCAGGGCATAATGTTTATAATTGCGATCCGCATAGCGTGTCATCAAAATGGCATCCTTGTGGATCACACCGACAATCACAGCAGGCGCAATTGTCGGATAGACGGTATTATGGCAATGTGGACACACCATGGCACGTTCGGTGTCTGACTTTTTCATCGGCCGGCCGCAATGACCGCAGAATCTATTCTTGTCATACCACCCCTTCAGATGCAAGGCCGTCTCGATCGCAAACATCAGAACCTTTGGTTTGCTTCGGCGCACGGTGCGCATGTCCACCCATTCGTATCCTTGCAGTTCCTGGGACTGATCGGAAATAAAATACGCTTTTTCATCAATGGTGAACACAAATTGTACCGCGGATGAAATCTCTTTTCGACAAGGGCAGCTCAATGTATTCCCTTCTCGGCGTGCCAGTACTTTTCCTCGATAAAACACAAACACTGTATCGGTATCCAACGCCTCCACCTGTCTGAATTCGTTATGGAACCGATGCGGATAAATATCTTGTATCATAGCTCTCGTCCTCTCCATCCGTCATTCTATCATAAGTAAGTTAGAAAGACATTCCGAACGCTAATATTTAATCACCTCTTGAATTATATACCTATCCATGCGATGGTAGATATAGAAAAGAGGTAACGTTATGAACACTTTGAACATCATTCGTACCCGTCGAAGTACACGAAATTATTTAAATAAAAGCGTAGAAGATGAAAAACTGCAACAAGTTCTAGATGCCGGTCGGTACGCCCCCAGCGGTGGCAACAGTCAGACTACCCATTTTATAGTGATTACCAACCCGGAAGTGATGGAAACGCTGATTCAACTGGTACAGCAGGAATTTGCGAAAATGGAGGTGGTCCCAGGTATGTACCGATCGATGGTTCATTCCATTGAAGCTTCGAAAAGCGGCAATTATGTTTTTCAATATCATGCCCCGGTACTGATCTTGACAGCCAATCAGATCGACTATGGAAATAATATTGCAGACTGTGCCTGTGCTTTGGAAAACATGATGATCATGGCCAACGCTCTGGATCTGGGCAGCTGCTGGATCAATCAATTGAAATGGTTAAATGAAAATCCGATTATAACGGAGTACCTGCATTCACTAGGGCTCGATCAAACAGAAAGAGTGTATGGAGCTATGGCTCTCGGGTATGCCGATCCATTAAATCGAACTCCTTTAAAACGAAAAGGAAATAAAGTTACCTATGTAAAATAAGGCCGGTTTTCGGCCTTATTCGTGTCTTTCATACGTTTCTGTCAATATTGGAATGATCTGATTCTTGCGAGAGAGGATCCCTTGTTGGATCCCTTCCGGGAATGCCTGACGTACCCAGTCACGGTTCTCTCCATGCACATAAAACTTTGAACCGCCGGCAGTGATGCTGGTAAAGCATACTACCAATGTCTGTGCATCATTTCGATTGAGTATTTGCTCCATCGCAATTTGTATCTCATGCGTCCGTGCATCAACGCCATTGAAATCATAGATCAGTACCTGGGAAACCAATACCTTCCTATCATTGATATCAAACGTTTTCATATCTGTCTTTATAATATCCAGCATTTCCTTTCCCGATATATTAGTACTGATCTCAAACATATCATGCGCAAATGTATCGATATCCAGCTGGGCGATCTGCGCCAGTATATTTGCCATAAAAATATCCTTCTGGGTTGTGGTCGGTGACTGGAATTTCAAGGTATCCGACAAAACAGCTCCCAGCAGCAAGCCTGCCATATTCTTTGGGATCGGTATCTGCCGCTCCTGAAACATATCGGTAATAATAGTCGCTGTACTGCCTACGATCTCATTTCGAAAGGCCACCGGTCTGGATGTAGAAAAATCCCGGATACGATGATGATCCAGCACCTCCAGTACCTCGGCTTTTTCAATAGCACGAACAGATTGAGAAAACTCATTGTGATCCACCAGAATGATCTTTTTATTACGGGCGGACATAATATGATACCGGGAAGTATAGCCAATCAGCTTCTGTTCATCATCCAATACCGGATACGCCCGATATCTTGTCTTGGTCATAGCGCGTCCGACATCCTCAGCCAGCTGGTGATGGTTAAAGGCCACAACCTCTTGTTTCATCAGGTACTGTACCTGCGGTGCAAAGTACAGATAACGGGATGTATTCATAGAACCATAGCCACTGATGATAATAGGACAATGATACTTCTGTGCCGTTTTGATGACTTTTTCATCAATTTCCTTCGTCCATACCGCAATTAACATCCCGGCACCGTTTTTGATCAGCTGTTTTTGTACATCCGGGTCATCCCCGATGATCACGATCCGGTTCCGTATTTCATAATGATCGATCTTCGTACGTGTAATCGCAACAATCGATACTTTTCCATTCAGATGGATTTTTTCATCCGTATATATCATCTTTCCGTTAATGGTTTTACAGATATCTTCCGGCCTTGTTTTTTTCAACAAATCAATGCCCAAAGAGGTATCATCCAATCCGATCTTGGCAATATCATGTGTAGTGATGATTCCCTTGAGCACATTCTTTGGATCTGTGACAGCACAATAAGATAGATTCATTTCTCTCATCTTTTGTAAAGCCTCATAGATGGTTGCGTCTGTTTCTACATGATAGGGAGGATCCAGCTCAATATCTTTGATCTTTACGCGCGCATCTTTCAGATAATGAGGAGATTCAAAGCCAAAACGATTCAGTAGATACTTTGTTTCATCATTCAGCTCTCCCAATCGGCAAGGAACACAATCAAATCCTTGTTTCTGTTTCAGATACGCATAACTGATGGCAGAGGCAATCGAATCGGTATCCGGCTGTTTATGCCCGGTGATATATATCGTATCTTTCATGTAAGATTCCTCCTTTCCTGTTCTGTGTTTCTCTATTTTACCATATCTTTTCTTGGGAATACACGTTCGAGAACAACACGAACAGGCAGAAAAAAATCCGAAAACCAGATGGTTTTTCGGATCCTTCCTTTTATTCAATCACCACAACACATTTACCAAAACTTTTATGCCCTTCCAGATAAGCGTGCGCCATTCCCACTTCTTCCAGCGCAAACACCTTTTCAGGCGCTACATCCACATGATGTTCTTCCAAGTTTTTTATCATCTCATTTAACGTCTCTTTTGAAACATTTCCGGAATAAAAGCTTGTCAGATAGCCGTTGGCCGGCAGATCCATGATTGGATCAAAGCCCTCCATGGTCCACTGTCCACCAAGTTGCCCGGTACTGCAGACGATTCCGTTTTCTTGGATATGTCCGCATGTATCCTTCAACGTAGCCGGTCCGATCAGCTCCAGTGCCCGATCAAAGGCTTCACCGGTCTGAAGGACGCCGTCCTTATCCAGGATCACCTCATCGAACCCGACTTTTTTCAGTGCCTCTGCCTTTCCCATGGATCGGCAGGAGCCTGTCACTTTACAATCCGGATACATCCCCTTGACCAGCTTGACAAACGCTATGCCGACGCCGCTGGTTGCGGCCCGCACAAGCACAGATTGCCCATTCTGGATCCGCAAATTCAACAAGGATCCAAACGCTGTATAATACGTTTCCGGTATCGCCGCCAGATCTTTCCACTCGAGTTTTGTTTCAATCGGATAAATCTGATGATTCGGCAGCAATACATATTCCTGATAGCTTCCATCGAAGGCACGGCCCATTTCTCCCATGATCGACAGAACCGTTGTGCCTTCCTTCAACGTCGGATCCGTACTCTTTTCCAATACCCCCACGCATTCTATACCTAAGACCCGGGGAAACTGCACAGAAGGAGAGAGGCCCTGCCGGGTAAAAATCTCGGAATGGTTGATTCCAAAGCCTTTGACCTTTACTAAGGACCAGCCTTCTTTGACATCCGGTATATCCCGTTCTTCCTGTACAAACTGATTCCAGGATCCCGGTTCATAGATGACCATCGCTTTCATGTTACACCTTCTTTTCTATTTGTTTTAAAACTGCATTCACAACAATCGCCAGACCGCCGGACAGTACGCAGCCCCATCCGATCTTATTCAGATTCATGGTCCGCAATCCATCAAACAACAAATCTCCCAGACCACCGGCATTGATGGCTGAAGCAATCGTTCCGATTCCTATCGTGGATACAACGGCCAGCCGAAGGCCGGCAAACAAAGCCTGTTTGGCTAATGGCAGCCTCACCTTTGTCAAAATCTGCATATCGGTCATTCCCATCCCTTGCGCAGCCTGGCATATATAAGGGTCCACCTCAAATAAGCCGGTCAGAAAGTTCTCCAGCAAAATATATTGATTGTATAGAACCAATACGATGGTGGCCGATCCCTTCCCCAGCCCGGTCAAAGGGATCAACAACGCAAACAACGCCAGCGACGGAATGGAATAGACGACCGAAAAAAGATGGATCAATGTCCTTCGTAAAGAAGAAACCCGAATGGATAAAACCGTCAGGATAGCTGCCAGGATCACCGATACTACCAATGTGACCAGAACAAGTTCAACATGCTCGGCCAAAGGGGTAAGGATCCGATCCGGATGATCTATGAAATACGTCATCATCGGCCTGTCTCCCAGTAATCATTTTGTTCTCTGGCAGAATCAATCAGTTCTTTTACAAACGCATCCGACGGATGCCGGACAATTTCTTTTGGTGTATCAAACTGCAAAAGCTTTCCTTCATTCATGATCATGACACGGGTTCCCAGTTTAAAGGCTTCGTTGATATCGTGGGTCACAAACAGATATGTTTTCTTTGACTGCGCATGGATCCTTTTCAGTTCATTTTGAAGATTGAGCCGTGTGATGGCATCAATGGCACCAAAGGGTTCATCCAGCAGCATCACCTTCGGGTCGGCTGCCATGGCTCTGGCTAATCCGATCCGTTGCTGCTGACCGCCCGATAACGAGGATGGATAACGATCTTTAAAGGACGGGTCATCGAGCCCGACCAGTGTTAAAAGCTCATCGATCCGCTTCTCGGTAACGGAGGCTGCCCAGCCCAACAGGTTGGGAACCGTTGCGATGTTCTCGGCAATGGTCATATGCGGAAACAAGCCGACCTGCTGGATCACATAGCCGATGGAACGACGCAGCTGGACCGGGTCCTTTTTGGATATATCACTTCCAAGGATATGGATCGATCCTTCATCACATTCATACAATCGGTTTGTCATCTTCAACAACGTCGTTTTTCCACAGCCGGAGGAACCCAGGATCGTAATAAATTCACCTTCCTCTATGTCGGCAGATACATGGTTAACGGCAACACTGCTTCCAAACCGTTTACTGACATCCTTGTATTGAATCGCAATCATAGATGCAGACTTTCATAGAATTCTTTTGCGACATCTTCGACTTCTTCTTTATCGATATCCACCTTCGCATTCAGCTCTGTCATGGTCTTTGTATCCAAGGCCGCACTGATCGCGTTCAGAATCTCTTCGATCTCCGGGTATTTCTCCAATACCTCTGTACGGATGATCGGCGCAATATTGTAAGGAGGCCATGCTTGTTTATCATCCTCCAACAAGACAAATTTATCCGTTTCTACCAATCGGCCTTCCGTTGTATAAGCCGGTGATACATCCGCTTCATCATTATCCACAACCTCATATTTCAAACCGTTGTCATAGATTTTGGAGGATTTCCACTCAAACGGACCATATACTTTTTCCAATCCCGGCAGACCGTCTTCTCGTTCGTCAAATTCACCCTGGGAGGCAAAGCGCAGCTGGTCAGCGTGTGCCTGTAAATCAGAAATTGTCGTAATGCCATATTGATCGGAAGCCTTTTTAGAAATAAACAAGCCTTGTCCGTCTATGGCACTCGCGTAATCCAGCCAGGTAATCTGAAACTGTTCAGCATACTCTTTTTTGACCGTATCGTAGACCTCCTGCGGATCTGTCATTATATCCATCTGCAAGACAGTCAGAAGTCCTGTGCCGGTATATTCCGGATACAGATCGATTTCGTTGTTCACTATGCTGGTATGGATGACCGAAGAAGAAATATCCATATTCCGCTCGACTTTAAACCCGGCATCTTCCAGTGCCAACGCGTAGATCTCAGCCAGAATCTCATTTTCGGTAAAATCCTTAGAACCAACCCGAATCGTTTTCTCTGCACTGTTACTTCCGGAAGAACACGCAACCATTGCGCAGGCCAAGATGCCTGTCCAGATCCATTTCCAAATTTTTTTCATATAAACCTCTTTTCTATATAGATTGATACCGTAAGATCCTTTTTCGGATCCGATCAAAAATAAAACCACTCGTCAAGGAAAGCAGCGCTACAAGCCCGCCCCCGATGATCAATAAATCGCCTCGGTTCAAGCCAAGTCCGGTAAAGATAATTTCTCCCAATCCGCCCGCTCCGATCTTGGCAGCTAATGTGGCACTGGCAATGACCTCGATCATCGCTGTGCGCAAGCCGGACAGGATCATCGGACGTGCCAATGGAAGCCGCACCTTCCAGAAAACATCTTTTTCCTCCATTCCCATACCTCTGGCGGATTCGATCATAAAGAAAGGGACTTCCCGAAACCCGACGATCGTGTTCAACAAGATAGGCGGACAAGCAAGAATGACCAAGGCAATCACGGCCGGTCGTATACCGGTACCCAGAAACGGAATCAACAATACCAGAACGGCCAGGCTGGGAATGACCCGTAAAATCTGAAAGACCGGCAAGATCCAACGTTCCTGACGGATCGACCGACTTGCCAGATACCCGGCAGGTATACCAATACACGCAGCCAGACCTAACGCAAGAAAACTGATCCATACATGATCCAGGACCTGATGGGCAATTTGAGGGAAATGCTGTAAAAAATATTCCATAATCAAGCCCCTTTCTATAATCTATCGTTAATATTTAACATTATTAAACATTATTATACCACACTACCAGAATCATCCTTCTCTTTTTATAATGGCCTGAACCGGACAATTCTCATAACAATTTCCACAATGCAGGCAGTTTTCCTGGCGGATCTTACATGGTACGCCTTCGTCAATCGCCGATTGCGGACATACGTCTAAGCACGTTCCACAGCCAATGCACTGCGCGGTGATCATAAATCCCGCAACGCGCTCTGTTTCCTTGCCCATCGCTAAGGATATTCTATGAATTGGTCGTTGGCTCAAATCAAAATATTCAATCTTCGCATGCCTTACACAAAATGGTTCCAGAATATAACGAGTATCTTTCGGGTATACGTTCTTCATGGATGGATTCTCTTCAAAGATGCGGTCGATCCAATATCGAGCCGGATCCATCTTCTCGACAGAGCCAAATACGCAAATCGATTGAAAATCTTTTGTCAGACCGGTCACAGCCACTTTTTTGTTCAGCATCAGCTGATGATAGAAGTCCTTCCCCCTTGCCGTACAAAAGATCAGACAATCCGATTCCACAAGCATCACATCAATGATCCTCACCTGTGGATTGCCTTTTTCATCCACTGTAGCCATGGCACAATCCCGTATTTCTCTCAATTTTTGTAAACAGTCTCTATGATCCATCTCTTTTTCCCTCATTTTGTGTTGTAATTAATTAAGTTACATCTTAATATTAACAATGCATCGTTGTAATGTCAATGATTACATCGTGTTTTGTGATATACTGTGTCTAAGAAAAGAGGAATGATCATGCAGTACTCCAGTCGTTTTTCCATTGCCACACACGTGTTGTTGGCCATTTATACCTTTGACGGGCAATATAAGTGCACCTCTCGTTTTCTGGCAGAAAGTGTAAATGTCAATCCTGTCATCATCCGCAACATTCTGAGCAAGCTTCAAAAAGAGGGTCTGATTTATGTCGCTTCGGGAATCGGTGGTGCCAAACTGGCCAAGGATCCAAAAGAAATCTCGTTGTTGGATATTTTTCATGCCGTTGAAGAAAAGGAAGATCTTTTCCGTTTTCACGAGCATCCCAATCCAGACTGTCCGGTCGGGAAAAATATTCACAAGGTATTGGATCCCCGTATCGATCACGCAAAAAAAGCCATGGAAGCTTCTTTAGCTTCCACGACTCTATCTCAATTGATCAAGGAACTAGCATAAGGTTCCTTTTATTCTACCCAGAATAATTCATCCAATGTCTTTCCCAATACTTTACAGATTGAAATACAAAGGTTGATGGTGGGGTTATAATCCCCTTTTTCGATCGCACTGATCGTCTGGCGAGATACCCCAACCTTATCGGCTAACTGCTGCTGCGACAAATCCATACCCGCCCGTGCTGCTTTTAATCGAAGGTTCTTCATATTAATCCTCTCGGGAAGAAAAATGCTGAACCAAAATCGTAATCAACAAGATGACAAAGCCTACAGACAAGGTCAGATTCGAGCCTGTCGCAAAGGTAACCTGTCCATTTTCCAACAATCCCTGCTGCAAATGCTGGATCCCACCAAACAGATTGGCTATGATACAGGCAACAAACAATACAACAAATGATCTTACATTGTTATTCAATCCGATAAACGCATCATGCCGGATACTGTATACCCCAAAGACAAGCGTACCCAGCATAATAGAAACCAGCGTCAGATAATCCCAGCTAAAATACGGAACCTGGCCCTCCACACCGAAGATCAAACAAATGGCATTGAAAACCATTACCGTTAACAATGCATACTTATATCCACGTCCTCGGATCAGTTCCTGTCTTTCGTCATATTCCCCTTTCAATGAAGATTTCTTTATGATTGCACAAATAACCACGATTCCCAACGAAACGACCAAACCAACAATAAATCCTATTTGTCTTGCACTCATTTCACTCATCTCTCTTTCACATTACAATGTAAATGATTCTCGGCTAAATGTCAAATATTTTTTACATATTGTCGGTATTTATTAACATAAAAAAAGAGATGTTTGACATCTCTTTACTGATTGACAGTGGTCTTTCCGGCCAGCACATTTCGGTAATCAGCCAGATTTTTCTTTAACAGATTCGGAATATCCAGTTCATACGGGCATTTCGATATACATGCTTTACAGTCAATGCATGTATCGATCTTTGCCATTTCCTTCTGCCAGTATTCGTTGAGCCATGCCTGGCTTGGAGCCCGGCGCAGCATCAAAGACATCCGGTTGCATTGATTGATCTGGATACCGACTGTACATGGCATGCAATATCCGCAGCCACGGCAAAATTCCCCTTGCAGTTCCTTTTGTTCCTTCTGGATAAAATCGGCAATTTCCTGGTCCATCACCGGGGTATCGTGCATATACGACAGCCATTCATCCAGTTCTTTCTGGCGCTGGATCCCCCAGATCGGTACGGTGCCATCAAGCTGGTTCACAAAGGCCATCGCCGCTTTGGAGTTGGTAATCAAACCACCGGCCAATCCTTTCATACAGATAAATCCGACATTTTCTCTCTGACATAACCGGATCAGATCCAGCTCTTTTTCAGAGGCTAAATAACTGATGGGGTACTGTACCGTTTCATACAACCCGGATTCCGCCAGTTCCCTGGCAATTCCGAGCTTATGTGCCGTACCACCGATATGGCGGATCTTTCCTTGTTTCTTGGCTTCCACCATACATTCATACATACCCGTTCCATCGCCTGGTTTCCAGCATTGCTGCATCAGGTGGAACTGATAAACATCAATATACTCAGTCTTCAGATTCTGCAAGGATGTCTCCAGGTCCTTCCAGAACTGTTCCGGTGTTTTTGCTGCGGTTTTCGTGGTCAGGATGACATCCGAACGATCCAGCCATCCGTTTCCAAAGGCAGCCCCGATCTTTTCTTCACTGTCGCTGTAAGCCCGGGCCGTATCAAAGAAACGCATGCCGCCCTGATATGCATTTCTTAATAAGTCTACGGCTTTTTCCAAGCTCACTCTTTGGATCGGTAAAGCCCCAAATCCGTTTTGAGGTACACAGATCCCTGTTTTTCCTAAAGTGGTTTGTTTCATACGTTGCTTCCTCTCATTTAATTTTATTGTATACAAATCTAGATCAAAATCAAAGTTCCCCTCCATCGCGCAACATGATGCTTTTTAGCTTAGTGCAGATATGGACCGCCCCTTTTAATTGATGATGAAAATCCATGGTTGTCTGGCGTTCATGCATTCGTGCATAATCATTTAATAGTTTTTGATACGTAACCCGTGTCATTTCACATAGTTTAACATCGGGTATTAATTTCTGTATCCACTTCTGTGTCATCAAGTATTTGTCCAAGGTCACCTTTCTTATGGCCCCTTCTTTGTATATATGAACCCATTGCGCGTAGTAATCATAGAATAAATCTGTATTCTTTGTTTGTTCTATCATTATGTCCTCTCCAATTTTACTAAGTTTACTTACGCTGATGAAGGGTGATAAGGTTGTCGATATTAAGTAGTAACTCTCCTATCTTAGCCTGTTCTGCGGTTGATGGGACCGTGAACGAATAAGCATTTAGCTCATCTCGGTTAATCTTCGGTATCCCAGATCGCTTTGATACTGATACCGAATATTTGAAGAAATCTTGAGTTTGTAAAACAGTATACAAAAACTTTTGATCTATGCCATTTTTAGCATTTAATACATACGCATCCGCACTCGTAAGCCCTGAAAATGCTGCAAATACGTACTTTCCGAGCTGTGGGTTAATCTTGCCATAAATGATATCTCCGGCGCCGAATCTGAACTTTCCACTTATTAGATTCTCATCTTTGACAAGGTTCACGTTATCATATAGCCGCCCAGTGAACGATTCTATATTGCCAGGCGCAACATGGGGTAATTCATCATACAGCCCAGTTTTAGAATTGACCATATCTGTAGAGATATCGACTGTTTCTGACCACTTACGCTGTTCCCAAGCGTAAGCACCATAACCATGTGCCTGCTGCTAGAATCTGTTTAGCCTGTTCAAATTCGAGCACTAAAAAACCTCACATGATTGTGAGGTAAAAAGAAGAGAATTTATTCAGCTTCTGCCTGTAATTGTTCCAAATACTTTTCTCTGGCTTCATCCGCGGTAAATCCGCTGGTGTTAAAGGCGCTGACTTTATATGTATCTTCTCCGTCTTTCTTACGGAAATTTACATGGATAAAATGTGTATCATCGTCTTCGGAAATCCAGTCATAGTAACGATACGTAGATTCCATTCTCTCGTTATATTCTTCTTTTTGAAAGACGCCATCCACGCCAAAGTAATCACGGATATCTTCATATGTCTGTTCATATACATCCAGGTCTAGGATGTCATCAAAATAAACATATGCTTTTTGCACTTGTTCCTCACTGACGATTCCATCCCCTGTCGGGGCTTCCGTCGACGCTTCTTCCGATTTGGTCTCTTCTTGTTTGGTCTGTTCTTGCTCCGTCTGTTCTTGTTTTGTGTCTTCCTTTGTCTGCTGTTCCGGTTGTGAACTGTTACCACAAGCGCTTAGGAGCATGGAATAGATCAATAAAACACTGCATAGTTTTTTCATAGTCAAAACCTCCTAAGCACATTGTATAAAGTATCTGCCAATAAAAAATCACCCAAATGGGTGATTTCATAAACTAGGCTAATTGATTATAAGCAGCCAGAACTTCTTCTAACACTTTCGGATCTTCAACACCGGAGATTTCCTTGAAGGCTTCGATGACGCCTTTTTCAGCAATCTTAGCTTGTAATTCCACAGCCTGCGGATCCTGTTCATTCGTATAATGTAAAGCGGCGCCGATACCAACAATCAGCTGATCAACCGGCAAGCCGAAGCTTAAGGCTGTCTGCATTGGTTTAACCAAGCGGTCCGTTGCACTCAGTTTACGCAGTGGTTCACGTCCGACACGTTTTACATCATCATGTAAATATGGGTTCTTAAAACGCTTGATGATCTTTTCAATGTATGCTGCATGAGCTTCCGGATCAAATCCATGTTTCTTTACCAGACCGGCACCGGACTGTTCCATCGCTTTATGCACAATGGCATAGATTTCTTCATTTTCGATACCGTCTTTGATAGTTTCCAAGCCCTTCAGATTTCCTAAATACGCTGTAATACAATGGCCGGTATTTAACGTAAACAGTTTTCTTTCAATATACGCTTCCAGATTGTCGGCCAGGTTCATACCGTTGATTTGTGGGATCTCGCCTTTGAATGAAGCCTTTTCCACATTCCACTCATAGTATGCTTCCACAACAACATCCGTTGGAATTTCGTTGGTTCCCGGTGGAACGATACGGTCTACGGAGCAATCCGGGAATCCGACATATTGGTCAGCATAGGCCTGTTCTTCTTCGCTTAAAAGCTTATATACATGCGCTTTTAACTGGGAGCTGGCACGGATCGCGTTTTCACAGGCAATGATATTCAATGCTTCTGTACAGCCGGCTTCTTTTCTGGCCTTGATTCCGTCAGCCATTGCCGGGGCAATACGTGGCAGGATCACCAGTCCGACAGCGGTTGTTACGATTTCTGCCTGGGCAATCGCATCCACGATTTCCTGGCCGGTAGAAAGAATACCGTCCACATTTTCAATGCGCACATCTTCTTTTTCGACGTCCATAATATGAACCGTATACGCTTTGTCCTGTGCCAAACGATCAATGATAACCGGGTTTACATCTCCAAAGATCACTTTATAACCCGATTGCGCCAACAACATACCAATAAAGCCACGGCCGATATTTCCGGCACCAAACATTACTGCAGTTTTCATTCTTTTCTCCTTCTTTCTATCTGCACAGAAACACAGGCGGATGCCTGTGTTTCTATTTAAATTAACTTAAAGTTTCCAGCATCCACTGTTTATCATCTGTCGTCTTCATCTTTTCCAGAACAGCTTGGTCATCCAGTGCCGTTGCGACCTTGGCCAGGACTTCCATGTGTTCTCCGCCTTTACCGGCAATACCAATTACCAGCTGCGCTTTTTCATCACCGAATGGAACACCATCCGGGAACTGAAGGACAACGATACCTGTTTTCTTGATTACATCCGGGTCATGTGTTGTTCCATGAGGAATCGCCAGACCCATACCCATGTAAGTCGTTACCAGTTTTTCACGATCCTGCATAGCCTGGATATAATCATCATTGACATAGCCTAATTCCACTAAGGCTTTTCCTGCCATTTCAATGGCTTCTTCTTTTGATGAAGCTTTTTGTTGCAGACGAATACCTTCCAGTTTCAATACACCTTCAATTTTCGTTGAAGCTTTTTCTTCTTCAACCGGAGCGGCTTCCACCATCGCATCCCCTGTACTTAACTGCATGAACAAGTTATCCAGGTTCGGGTCAGCCAGGAAGTTTCCGATCTGTACCAACTGAGCCTGCGGTGCTGATTTCGCTGCACGTTCGGCCAGAATTGTCTGCACAACGGCGATATCACAGTCAGCAGGAATGTTATCTACAGAAGTATTCGTTACGGTGATGTCCGGACGAACCGATTTCAAACGGTTACGGAATTTCGTTGCACCCATGGCGCTCGATCCCATACCTGCATCACATGCGAATACGATTTTCTTAGCATCGGCTACATTGGAGATAGCTGTTTTCGGCGCCTGTCCTTTGGCTTCCGCTTTCATATCTCCCATCTGTGCCTGAGCTTCTTCCAAAGATGCTTTTGTACCAGACATCTTAATGATCGGGCTGGCAATCAAGAAGGATACACCGGCAGCGATCAATACACCTAACAATACGATCAATGTCTGTCCTTTTGGAGCCATCGACAAGAAGGCAATGATAGATCCTGGGCTGGACGGTCCCTTTAATCCGGCACCGGTAATCGTGTAGAAGAAAATAGCACAGATATTACCGACGATCGGAGCAACGATCACAATTGGGTTCATCAATACATATGGGAAGTAAATTTCATGAATACCACCCAGGAAGTGAATGATGATTGCACCTGGTGCAGAGTCTTTTGTCATCTTGTCGCTGGAGAATAACCAGTACGCCAACAATACACCTAAACCAGGACCCGGATTGGCCTCCAGCATATACATGATGGATTTTCCGGTTTCGGCTGCCTGTTCAACACCAATTGGTGTAAAGATACCATGGTTGATGGCGTTGTTCAGGAACAATACCTTGGCTGGTTCAATAAAGATTGCTGCCAACGGTAACAGACCCTTGTTGACTAATACATCAACACCAGCTGTCAATACAGACAATACAGCTGTCATAAATGGTCCGATAATATAGTATCCGATGATAGCCAGGATCATACCGATGATACCAACAGAGAAGTTGTTGATCAACATTTCGAAACCGGCCGGCATATGTCCATCCATAGCCTGGTCAAACTTCTTGATGACCCAACCAGCAAAAGGTCCCACAGCCATGGCTGCCATCAACATAGGCTGACCGTCTGTTCCACCAACACCGGCAATACATCCGACAACCGCAATTGCACCGATTACCATACCACGGTCTCCGCCTACCAGGCGTCCACCTGTAGCCGCAATCAGGACCGGCATTAAGTAAAATAACATGTAAGGCTGAATAGATGCTAATTGTTCATTAGGTAGCCATCCATCCGGAATGAATAATGCAGTGATAAATCCCCATGCAATGAAGGCGCCGATATTCGGCATAACCATTGCGGATAAGAATTTACCGAAACGTTGTAAACCTTGTTTCATTGTTCTCTCCTCCTATTTCGAAACTTCGTTTCTGTAATATTTCACAAGCGCCTGGCTGGCCAGATCTTTGCCGATTCCCAGATCTTTCCGTTTCAGTGCTTGTAGAAAATCTTGGTCTTCCACCAATAGAGCACTTAAGCGTCCTATCGGTTCCAGTGCGTATTCGTTCTTTGGTACGACCATCACGACAGCACCTTCCACCGGCCCATTGGCCGACGCAAACGGCTGGTTGATCTTGATATATCCAAATCGTGCATGATCGATGGCATCGGTGATGCAGTGGAACAAATACACTTGCAGCTCTTTTATATATGTATCTCCGACAATTTCACGAAGCAGGAAGCCTTCCGTAATCTGTTCAGCTTGTTTCATCGACGTCGCAAACAATGCCCCTGCCTGTTTTGTCAAAGCCTCTTTGTCTTCTATCGCTTCCAGATCCATGATCTGAAAGTTTTCCGTAATTTCGATGATCTCATTTCCGATCTGTGTGATCCGGCGTATGTCTTCCAGATCATTGATGGAAGATATCGTTGTACGCTGGGCCATGTTACTGATCAGTCTTTGTTGGTACAAACGTTCAATTTCGTTTTCGATCCGGACTTTATCCCCTGCCTGCAGCATAATGCTGGAAACATAGATATTCGGAAAATCCGTCTGTAACGATGTCGTGGAAATGATCAGATCCATACCGTCTTTTCGCAATTTCTCAGGATCCAAGTTGAATGCCGATAAGGTTTTGACCACATTCACATTCTTGAAATTCTTGCGTATGTTAGCCGCTAATATCTTTGAGCTTCCGACCCCGGCCGGACATACCACAGCTACATTCACCTTCTGGATCTGCTCCTGGATCCGGATGGATTCAGCCGCAAAGTGCAAGGCGATGTAACCGATATCGGCCGTACGCAGTTCTTTTGGTGACATCCATTCTCGCAATACCTGGCATGCAGTTTCCACAGCGTCAAATAAAGCCGGATTCTTTTCCCGGATCTCTTCGGTCTGCTGATTTTCGACCAGGATATCCAGATTGACCCGTTTCTCTACCACGCGGATGTGATTGACTAAATCGTCAATGAATTTACTGTTGTTTCGAAATGGTAAGCCTGTCATCTGTTCGACGATGCGGGTCATGGACATGACAACCTGCCACAGATCCATGGCTTGTGTCGGATCCTTGAAATTGGACATATCTGACCAGATCCTCGTTGCCGACAAATGCATCGCAAAATAGTCGATTTCATATTGTGGCACCTTGATGTCAAACGACTTCTCAATTTCGGTTACAATCTGAACCGTTGCCGACAATTCCACCATAGCGGATAGCCGGTTTCTTTCCATCGGTGAGCTTTGTATAAAGTGATGATTGCGCATACGATAAATTGCCAGCGCATATCGCATATATAAACGAACGCGCCCTCCATCGGTATAGCGTACATGTAAGCTGTCCTCTGCTTTAGTCACGATCCGGACCACACAGTCGATGATCTCCGGTTCGAAGAATCTCAATAACGGATGATTCCGGACCTTTGTGAATTCCTGTTTCTTTTTTTCATCCATCAACAGAATGGGTATTTGATCAATATCACAGAATTCAAAGATGTAATTAGACACAGCTTGTCGCAGATTGTATTCATCGCCTTCGATATACAATCCCAGCCCTTTTCTTCGGATGATGCTGACATTGTAGTCCGATAACCAGAGATCCAATGCATCCAGATCGGCAAACAAAGTACTTTGGGATACTTTTAATTGCGATGTGAATACATACGCTTTGATTGGTTCATCCGTATAGAATAGCGTTCCCAGAATGATCTGCCGTCTTTCCGAGCGGCTGTAATGAGGAATCTGGTTTTCAATATGCAGCAATTCAAGGATCAACGTACGGTTTTCATCCGTTTCATCAATCAGAAGGCCAACACCCGGACGGTGATCAAAATGAAAATCATTGTCATCCATCCATGTTTCGATATCCGGTATATCTCGCAGGATCGTCCGGTTGGAAACACCCAGCTGTTCAGCAACCGCCTTTACAGTGATTGCTTCTGAATTCATCTCCACCATGATCTGAATGATTTCCTTCTGCCTTTTCGTTAATGGTTTCCGTTGATTGAATGTATTAACTGTCTCGATCATCCTTACCTCTTACAATTTCAATTATATTAGTATTTCTATCACATTCAACGTTTTCCAGTGTCACTTTTGTCACTATTGATTTGTGACAAACCACCTTTTTTCATGTCACTATTCAATAGTGACATGAAAAAAAAGCCAGGGATACCCTGACTTTTCAGATGTTCTATTATCCTATGATTTGAATATGTGTATTGACACCAATCTTTGGCATTTCCTTCTTTTCCACATAGATGGTGCCTGCCATCTCAGCTGTCGTATCCCCGCTGAATCGAACCGTACAATGCCCTAAGCCTTTTAAAGTCACCGGGGCTTCACTGCCGACAGCGGTAATCGTATAGGCCTGTTCATCGAATTTCAATGTCTGGCCCGGTTGGATGTCTCCATGGATCGGATTGACATCAATACTGTAACAATAGTCCTTTAATTCAGCCGGTGCACTGTCTCCAAATAAAATAATGAAATCAGCTCCCGCAAAGGAGTTTACCTGAGATCCTAATGATTTAACTGTATTGTCATAGATGATCTTTGGTTCCCGGATTTCAATTTCCGTACCCACTTCAATGGTCGGCATCGCTTTCTTTTCTACATAGATGGTTCCTGCCATCTCCGCGGTCGTGTCCCCGCTGAAACGAACGGTACAATGGCCTAAGCCTTTTAAAGTCACCGGGGCTTCACTGCCGACAGCGGTAATGGTATAAGATTGATTGCCAAAGGATAAGATCTGCCCTGGTTTGATGTCCCCGTTGATCGGATTGACATCTACGGAATAACAATAGTCCTTTAATTCAGCCGGTGCGCTGTCTCCGAATAAAATAATGAAATCAGCTCCCGCAAAGGATTTCACCTGGGAACCCAGAGCTTTTACCACGTTTTTATAAACAGAGGCATCCGTAGCCTGAGCTTGGTCTATTTCAACAATCTGAATCTTTGTTCCGGCCGTAATAGTTGGCATTTCCTTCTTTTCTACATAGATAGTACCTGCCATCTCGGCTGTCGTATCCCCGTTGAATCGAATCGTACAATGGCCCAGGCCTTTTAATGTGACCGGTGCTTCTGTACCGACGGCGGTAATGGTATAGGATTGTTCCCCAAACCGCAAGATCTGGCCTGGTTTGATGTCGCCATTGATCGGATTGACATCTACGGAATAACAATAGTCCTTTAATTCAGCCGGTGCACTGTCTCCGAATAAAATAATGAAATCAGCTCCCGCAAATGAGTTTACTTGTGATCCTAAAGCTTTCACTGTGTTTTCGTAAACAACTTTTGGGTCTACGATCTTTATCTTCGTACCTGCCGTAATAGTTGGCATTTCTTTCTTTTCCACATAGATGGTACCGGCCATTTCTGCCGTCGTATCCCCGCTGAAACGTACGGTACAATGGCCCAGTCCTTTTAAAGTGACAGGGGCTTCACTGCCCACAGCGGTAATCATATATGGTCGGTCATCAAAACATAAAATCTGTCCTGGTTTAATATCTCCCTGGATCGGATTGACATCTACGGAATAACAATAGTCCTTTAATTCAGCCGGTGCGCTATCCCCAAATAAAATAATGAAATCAGCTCCTGCAAATGAGTTTACTTGTGATCCTAAAGCTTTTACTGTGTTTTCGTAAATGATTGGCATAGAATGTACCTTCCTTTTTCTTACAATCTTATTATATGTATTTTTGTAAGCCCTCTTAATACAAGCTTTTTCCTCTTCATTGAAATCCTGTGTCTCTTATTTTCGCTTATAAAGGATCCGTAACAGTTCCGGATAGGTCTGGCAACGACTTAGTCCATCTATGAGTTCATCATCCTTGGATATAGTCATAATTTCGTCATAGATACGGATCAGCAGATCCTCCTGTGTAATCACATCCTTCGGTAAGCCCAACATAAAGATCACTTTGACCGGTGCGTCTTTGTACAGAATTGGTTGGTTGAAGACCCCGATAGCTACCATCAGTTCTTCGTTGGCATACTGCATCGTATGCGGCATCGCAATGCCTCGATCAAAGACCATCGATCCCATCTTTTCACGTTCCCATAAGCGTTCCTGGAACTCGGCATCGACCAGTTCTTCGTCCGTCAGACATTCAATCATCGTATTGACGGCTTCTTCATAGTCGGTGTAATCGCTGAGGTCAAAGAACGTTTCTTCCTTGACCTGGCTGGCCATCACATACCAGTTGTCATCGATAAACGGTGCTTTTTCCTTGCTCCAGTAATCCGCCTTTTCAATACGGCTGCGCAGTTCTTCCTCATTAAAGATCTCCCGGATATAAATGACCGGTTTTTCCAGATTAAACGGCAGCTCGACCGTTGATAAAACCAGATCATAAGTATTCAGCTTTTCCGGTGTCGCACCGGTTAAAGAGAACACCTGAATATCGGTAGCGCTGTCGACAATTTTTTTCAACTGGACGGTGATCAGACGGCTGGTCACAATACCGGTACCACAGACAACGGCCATCCGGCGTTGTTTTCTTTGCATGCCGGAAACCTCCAGGAATACACCAAAATAGGAAGCCAGAAATCCGATTTCCTCCGGCGTCACTTTCAAATTCATCTCTTGTTCAATCACTTCTGCGCTGATTTCTGCCATACGCTGAGCTAATGGATATTTTTCTTTAATATCCTCCACCAGCGGATTATCGACGCGGATATTATACCGGAGCCGGTTGATCATAAACATCAGATGGTACATAAATTCTTCCGTGAATTCATGTGTATTGATAGTGATATTCAGTTCAAATTCAATTTTTTGAATGATTTTTTCCAATAAAGGCCGGATTTCTTCATCCAGGGACACCGCATACATCTGATCGGTATCGGTCGGTGTACGCATACCAATGATCGGCAGAAGCACAAACAGCTTTTCTTCAATCGGAAATTCAACATGTAGAGAATTTCCTATGTCATTGAGAAGCCTTTCCACAAACCGGAAAGCCGAACGTGCCGACAGCACATAATAGCTGTCCGGTAAACGACCAATATAATGTCCGGTCAAAAAGCGGTCCATCATCAATGTCAGATAGTTTTGGAACGTTGTCCGCACACTGGAAACAACAGGATATTGTTCAAACGCCTTATCGACACTTTTGATGATCTGCTCATCCTGTGGATAATCTCCGTAAATAGCTTCAAACGTGTTATCCATCACATATCTTCGAATATTCATTTCTGAACCCTGCAGCAACATGCCTTTGCTGGTTTTTCCTTCAACATGAAGATCATACGGTTCGATCAGACTGCGAAGCTTCTTCAGATCCGATACCAGAGTGGTTCGTCCAACATTCATCTCATAGGCCAGATCGTCTGTTAACAACGGTTCATACGCCCGCATCAGTTTTCCGAAAATATATTCCATACGTCGGCTGGAGGAATTCATCAGATCATCCGTATTAATAATTTTGGAATAAGCATATTGAAACGCATTCAGATCAAAAATGCGCAGACTGCATTTTCCTTGATCGGTTTCAATATATGCACTGTCATCCAGTGCGTCGTTGATACTTTTGATATCGTTTCGTATCGTTCGTTCGCTGACTCCCAGCCTTGCGGCAAGTGAGGCAATGCTCAATACTGTGCTCTTACGCATGATGGTAAGAATATTGGCCAGTCGATTATCATCAAATAAATTTTTCATAGGCAATCCTTTTCTATGATTATATTATAAACTATTTTTTATTTAGCTATGTTAATAAAGCCAAAATTACTCAATATCCTTTAAAAACCGGTAAGGAGAGAATTTACCGGTTTTTATCAAATGATTATATTATGCGTTGAGATAAGCAAGAGGTCATTGTTAGCTGTGCGCTTCTTAGTACAATCCGATACTTGCAGCGAAACCTAACAGTACACGTACCCAGCCTGTCAAGAAACGGGAGTACATTACAGATAATACACCAACTTCAATGGTTTCCGGTTCTGCTTCAGCCAATCCCAGACCAACCGGGATAAAGTCACAAGCACACTGTGTATTGATAGCGAACAGAGCAGGTAATGCCAAGCTTGGAGCGATGTTTCCTTTTCCGATTTCAGCACCGATCAGAGTTCCGACGATTTGTGCGATAACAGCGCCTGGGCCTAACAGAGCGGATAAACCTGGAATGGAACAAATAATACCTAAGATAACCAGACCGAATACGTTACCAGCCAATGGTGTTAACAGATGGGCGAACATATCACCGAATCCGGAACCGTTGATGATACCGATCAACATACTTACGAATGCCATGAATGGCAGCAAGGTTGTAATACATGTCTGGATGGCGTTACGAGCTGCCTGGTAGAAAGTGTTAACGATCTTACCAACGCCTAATCCGACTTTTGTGATAAAGCTCTTGTTTTCCTGTGCAGCTAATGTTTCCGATACTTTCTGATCTGCATTGAAGCCTGTAGAAGCAGCTTTTTCTTCCACAACTTCCTCTTCAGCCACAGTAGCTTCCGCAACTTCGCTTTCATCAGCCAAAGAAATCTGTTTGGAAGTAACGGCACTTACATAGATATCTTCTGTGATGAAGTTTGCCAAAGGTCCTGATTTACCAACCGGCATAACGTTTACTGTAGGGATACGTTTCTGCGGGTAGATACCACAACGAAGCGTTCCACCGCAGTCAATGATCACCATGGCCAGTTCATCTTCCGGAGCGGATCCATGGAATCCGTCCACTGGTTCCATACCGGACAGTTCAACAATTTTCTTTAAACATTCAGGGGCCGTTCCACCACCTGTGATGTACATTACTTTATTTCTTTTTTCAGTTGGAGTGACTACCAACGGTCCACCAAATCCGCCGGCTCCTCTTTCGATTCGAATTGATCTATATTTTGACATAATGAATTCCCTCCTGTTTATTATTCTCCCTTAAGAGAACGATTCAATTTAACACCCTGTTGTTTTTCAACGTAACGAGTTGTGAAATCAGTAACATAACCTGAAATGAAGTTTGCGACTAAACCAACTAATAAGTAGCGAACAGCTAATGCCGACGCATCCAGTCCTAACTGTGTGATTCCGTTGGCAATACCCAGGTAGATAAATAACTCACTCGCATTGATATGCGGGAAGATACCACTGTTTGTATGGCAGTGATAGCTGGCTGCTGCATAATAGCTCGGCTTGTAGAATTCCGGCATGAACTTACCCATAGACAATGCCATCGGGTTTCCTAACATAAATGCGGATACGAATGGCAGTACCAGGTAACGAAGAACCGGGTTCTTTGTACAAACACTGGCTAATTTATTGACGGAATCTTCACCGGCTAAGGCGATGATCGCATTCATTAATACCAACAACATTAATACAGTAGGAATAATTCCTGTTACCCAACTTACAAACTGCTGGCCGCCTAATGTGAACAGATTCATAAAACCTGCTGCTAGATTTACTAAAAAGTCCATAATTTCCACCTTTCTTAGAAGCTATCAGCTTCGTTTTAGTACACCTCCGATTCTTTGGAACGGAGATGGAGGATTCGGGATTTCTTCCCCGGCCGTATACAAACGATACGTGTTGGCTGCATCCTCCACAGCTTTTCCTAAATTTTTATGAGATTTCGGTACCATATCCTTGGTAAGGTCACGTACATAGACGCCTTCAAATCCCGGATAGTCTTTCACTTTGGCCAGAAAAGTGGTTCCCTCGATTTTCTTACCTTCCCGGATCAGTCCGTTCTCATCAATGAGGAACATGACGATAGCTCCGGCATGAAAGCCTCCGGATTTCCGACCAACGACGACTTTTCCTTTGCGTCGCATTCTTGCGAATTCATTGGCGAAGTTTTTCATCTGGAAGCTGCTCAATATAAATTGAATAATGAACGCTACGGCGATAACCAATGCTCCAACTAACATCTTTTGTTCCTCCTTTAACCATCTTCATTATAGAAAAGAAAACGCTTTCCTTTAATCCGATGGTTTTCTCCCATTCTGAAATGTTTTTGTTCAGCGTTTTTCCATGGAATGGAAATGAACTGAATTAACCGCGGGATTTACCACCGGAAATATTGATTGTTGTACCTGTGATATAGCTTGCACGATCAGATACCAGATAAGCACACAGATCACCGACTTCATCCAGCTTTCCATCACGTCCTAATGGCACTTGTTTCGAATAGTCACCGGACAGATCTTCTGGTTTTACGCCGCGTGTATAAGCCAGCGCTTCATTGTAGGCTGGTGTACGTAAGCCGGTTGCTTCCATGATACCAGGCGCAGCAGCTACTACACGAATTCCGTATTTTCCTAATTCTTTAGCCCAGGAACGGGTAAAGCTGTCACAAGCACCCTTTGTAGCGGAATAAGCACTCTGTCCCTGGCTTCCTTCCTTGCCGGATTCACTGGACATGTTCAGGATGACACCCTTGCCCTGCTTAACCATTTCACGAGCAGCTGCCTGGGCACACAGGAACAAACCTTTTACGTTTACATTAAACATCTTATCAAAAGAATCTACGCTTAATTCATATTCCGGCTTTTCCCCTTTTACATCTACCAATAAGCGAGGCATATTGATACCGGCATTGTTGATCAACGCATCGATTTTTCCATATTTATCAATGACAGCTGCCATCATGGCTTTTACACTGTCCGGATCACATACATTACACTGTACACAATACGCATGATCCATTGTCTCACCGGTTGTTACATTTAAATCAACGACAACAGTATCAGCTCCGGCAGCGACCAATGTATCTACAACGTGTTTTCCGATCCCGCTGGCTCCACCTGTTACTACTACCGTTTTTCCTTCAAGTCCTAACCAATTGTTCATGATTTCTTCCTCCTGTCTTTTGACACTGTCATTGTATGAAAGAAAACACGATCCTTTAATTCTCTGTTTTTCGTCTATCGGGAAATGCGTTCGTTCACCTTTTTTCCATCCAATTGAAAAAAAATGTCTTTAACTTTTTATATATTGTATTGTATAAATATATTTAAAAATGAGGGATAAATTCCCTCATTTATAAGTTCAACAATTCTTTTTTCTTTTTTTCAAAATCTTCCTGGTCGATAATTCCCAGATCCAACAGTTCCTTGACCTTTTTCATCTCTTCATATGGATCCATCGCCGTTTCCTTTTTCTTCGGCTGCTCTTCCTTTCGGACCAGTGGTTCCACCAAAGCCTGTACATCATAGACGGCATCGCCTTCAAACACAAGCAGGATAGCTTGTCCGTTCGGATCGATCGCATCCAGAGTCAGAAGCTTTTGTTTTTTCTTTGGTTTCTTTTTAAACATCGTAGCCAGAGGACCGGATAATAACACCCGGTGGTCTTCAAACCGTTCCTTGATTTCATCCTGTGTTTCAATACGGATGTGCTCTACCATCGTAAAGGGGATCAAGGTCCTTTCAATGCCTTTGCGTACCGCAACGCTGACACATAAAAGAAATTTATCATAGACCTCCAAAGTCACGCTGCTTCCCCTGGGAATACCTGTATTTCCACCGACATACGCCAGCCGATAGCTGGTCACCAAACGGGCAATACCTTGTTTGGCAAAAGCGCCGGCCTTCGTATAGATTTCTTCGAATTCCTCTTTCTGTTTCAAATCAAATTTGACAGCCGCTACATCCGCACCGGCAATCATCTGAAAAGAACCGAATTCTGTATCCTGCTTCCATTCGGTCACTGACTCCATTTGATTCCAGGGTATTTCATGACAGCCTTCCATTTTTGAATCCACCCGGACCGACTGTTCATCCCATGTAACCGTACATCCATTTCCCGTTAAACTTGTCATACTTCCTACCTTGTCTTTAAGCTCAATAAATACGCAATGGTACAACCCATATCCCCGATGCGTTTTCGATAATACTTTCCATCTTTTTCATACCCGATCTGATCTCTCCAGCTGGCTGGTTTGCCCGTGCTTTTCAGATACTCAGCCAGGGCATCCAACGCATCAATGACCGCATTGTGCTTTAACGTACGCTGGTCATTGACCGCCTTCTTCTCTTCTTTGGTCATACGATACCAGTTGGTCCGCACATGGATGTATTCGATGCCGGCTATTTCAGCCTTATGATACAGCTTTTCAGCCTTTTCATCGGTTATTTCCTTCTGCATCTCCAATAAGATCTGGTTGGCTTCTTTGATGGTCAAAGCCTGGGGTGCATTCTTATACTCATCGTAGGTATACATATTAGCTCCTTTCTTCAAATAGCTCGATTTCTTCGCCCACCGGTCCGATGCAGAACGCAATACGGATATCAAAAGGAGGATCGCTTGGAATCGTCACATCATGGCAAGGATCCGTAATCGGATACCCGGCCTCTTCGATCCGCTTTGCCAGCGCGTCCACATCGTCGGTAGCCAGAGCAAAATGCCGGATCGTTCCCTGAGGCAGACGATCCTCCACATTATTAAACAATTCAATCAATCCGTTCCCGGTTGACAACATCATACCGGCCGGCCACTGTCTTACGACCGGGAATGCCAATATTTCATGATAAAAACGAATGGCTTCTTCATATTTTTCCATCGTATCGCATTTCATGCACACATGATGAATGCCTTTTACCAATGCCATATTCATCACCTCTTTGTCCTATCATATCACGTTCTTTTTTCGCAGAAAATTATGAAATAAATGTATTGCTAGCACAATAACAATTAGAATATAATAATAACTATTAAATGGAGGAAGAGCAATGAGCAATAAACCTTTCAATAAAGTACTGGTTGCCAACCGTGGTGAGATTGCGATCCGGATCTTCCGGGCCTGCCACGATCTGGGCATCCATACTGTCGGAATTTATTCCAGTGAAGACATTAACAGCCAATTCCGTGTGCAGGCGGATGAAGCCTATCTGATCGGTAAAAACCAAAGCCCGGTCGGTGCGTATCTGGATATCCCGGGAATCATCCGCATGGCCAAAAAGAGAGGCGTGGATGCCATTCATCCAGGATACGGATTCTTATCGGAGAACGCGGATTTTGCCCGTGCCTGCGAACAAGCCGGCATTGAATTTATCGGTCCATCCAGTGATGTTCTGGCCAAAATGGGGGATAAGCTGAGCGCCAAGGAAATCGCCATTCAAGCCGGTGTACCGATCATTCCCGGCTCCACCGAACCATTAAAGGACGCCCAGGAAGCCTTACGGCTGGCCGAAGAATTCGGATTTCCTGTTATATTAAAGGCAGCCGCCGGTGGCGGTGGACGTGGTATGCGTCGCTGCGATACACCGGAAGAAGTAATCACACAGTTTGAACTGGTCAAATCCGAAGCGAAAAAGGCTTTCGGAAATGAAGATATTTTTATTGAGAAGTTTTTAGTTGAGCCTAAACATATAGAAATACAGATCTTAGCGGACAAGCACGGTAACATCGTTCACTGTCTGGAGCGTGACTGCTCTTTACAAAGACGTTACCAGAAGGTTGTGGAATTTGCACCGGCCTGGTCGGTTTCCAAAGATGTATTGAATAAGATCTACGAAGATGCCATTAAGATTGCCAAAACGGTCGGTTATACCAATGCCGGCACCGAAGAATTCCTGGTGGATAAAAACGGCAATTACTACTTTATCGAGATGAACCCGCGTATCCAGGTAGAACATACGGTAACGGAAGTCATCACCGGAATCGACTTGGTTCGGGCACAGATTTTGATTGCCCAGGGCCAGCCGCTCTCCTGCCCGCAGATCGGCATTCACAGCCAACAGGATGTACAGGCCCGTGGCTATGCCATCCAGTGTCGTGTCACTACCGAAGACCCGGCCAATAACTTTGCCCCGGATCATGGTCGTGTGGAAGCGTATCGTACCGGTGGTGGATTCGGGGTTCGTCTGGATGGTGGTAACTGTTCAGCCGGTTATGTGATCTCTCCTTATTATGATTCGCTGCTGGTAAAAATCACGGCATCGGATAATACCTTTGAAGGCGCCTGTCGCAGAGCTTTGCGCTCCATCAGTGAGGTCCATATCCGTGGGGTGAAGACCAACATTCCGTTCTTAGCCAACATTTTACAACATCCGACATTTAAAGCCGGACAATGCCATACTAAATTTATTGATGAGACACCGGAGCTCTTCGATTTCTCCGGTTCGAAAGACCGGGCTACCCGGATCCTTCGCTACATTGCCAATATTCAGGTCAATGATCCGGATAGTGAAAGAGAACAGTTTGACATTCCTCGTTTCCCTCCGGTCATCGACAAAAATCCGTCCGGTTTGAAACAGCTGCTCGATACACAGGGACCGGCTGCTTTCAGCCAGTGGGTCAAGGATCAGAAGAAACTGCTGATTACCGACACTACCATGCGAGATGCTCACCAGAGCTTATTGTCCACACGTATGCGTACAAGAGATATGGTCAAAGGCGCTAAAGGAACAGCTGATATCCTGAAGGACTGCTTCTCTTTGGAAATGTGGGGTGGGGCTACCTTTGATGTAGCTTTCCGTTTCCTGAAGGAGAATCCATGGGAACGTCTGGCGTTATTGCGTAAGGATATCCCGAATATCCCGTTCCAGATGTTATTACGTGGTTCCAGTACGGTTGGCTATGCCAATTATCCCGATAATGTCGTTCGTGAATTCATTCATCAAAGTGCCAAGCACGGCATCGATATCTTCCGTGTCTTCGATTCCTTAAACTGGATCCCGGGTATGGAAGTTGCCATTGATGAAGTATTGAAACAAGGGAAATTCTGTGAAGGAACCATTTGTTATACAGGAGACATTCTCGATCCGAACAACACGACCTTCACGCTGGACTACTATTTAAAAATGGCTAAGCAGCTGGAACAAATGGGGGTTCACTCCATTGCCATCAAAGACATGGCCGGTCTATTGAAACCATATGCAGCCAAGGAGCTGGTCTATGCGTTAAAGAACGAAGTAGATCTTCCGATCCACCTGCATACGCATGATACCTCCGGCAATCAGGTAGCTACATACTTGATGGCCGCCGAAGCCGGTGTGGATATTGTGGATACGGCCGTATCCTCTATGGCCGGTATGACCAGCCAGCCGTCCATGAACGCGGTTGTTTCTGCTTTACATGGACAACAAAGAGATACTGGTTTGAATCTGGATCGGATCCAGGATCTGACCGACTATTGGGCGGATGTACGATTACGTTACAAGAAATTCGACCGTGGTTTAAAAACAACCGCTACCGATATCTATAAATATGAAATTCCGGGCGGACAGTACACGAATCTAGGTCCTCAGGTGGCTTCCTTAGGTTTAGCCAGCCGCTTTGAGGAAATCAAGGAAATGTACAAACAGGTGGATATCATGTTAGGTGGTATCACCAAAGTAACCCCATCTTCAAAAATGGTTGGAGATATGGCCATTTTCATGGTACAAAACAACCTGACACCGGATAACATTGTCGAAGAAGGAAAACACCTGAACTTCCCGGATTCCGTTATTTCCTATTTCAAGGGAATGATGGGACAGCCGCCTCACGGCTTCCCGAAGGATCTGCAAAAGGTCGTATTAAAAGGCGAAAAGCCCATCACTTGCCGACCGGGTGAACTGCTTGAACCGGTTGACTTTAAAAAGATTGCGGAAGAAATCGAACCAATCTGCAGCCATAAACCAATTGGTATGCGAGATGTGATTTCCTACTGTATCTATCCGAAGGTCATGAAGGATTATTGGGAACATGAAAAAGAATATGGCTATCTGATGCGTATGGGTTCTCATGTCTTCTTTAACGGATTAGCTGTCGGAGAACGAAACCTGATCAATATTGAAGATGGTAAGACATTGAGCATCCGTTATCTCGGACTGGGAGATATCAACGAGAAAAAGGGTACACGCAGTGTCATCTTTGAACTGAACGGTTCCCGCCGTATTGTCGAAGTACCGGATCCGAACATCAAGGTGACCGGTCAGAAAATCGAAATGGCCGATCCGCAGGATAAGTCCCATGCCGGTGCCTCCATTCCGGGTATGATCACCAAGATCAATATCAAAGCCGGTGACAAGGTCGAAAAGAACCAGACATTGGCCGTCATCGAAGCTATGAAAATGGAAACAGCCGTCGTGGCCCGTATGGATGGTGTTGTCAAGGATATTCTTTGTACCGAAGGCGATACCGTACAAGCCGGACAATTGTTGTTCATGCTGGAAACATCAAAATAGACGAAGGGGTTTTCGAAAGAAAACCTCTTTTCAAGTGATAGAATAGGAGTGATTCAATATGCGTTCATTTAAAGATTTACGAATTGTTGATAATTTTTATCAAACCTCTTCCTTTTTTCCGATGCCGACCGTGTGCATTTCCACGGTCAATCCGGATGGAAGTTTCAATGTCGGCTCATATTCCTTATGTTTTCCTTACTATATTGCCGGAAAACAAAGATATGCGATGTTACTGGAATGCCGTAATACATCCAATACTTGTATCAACTTATTACGCACCGGGAAATGTGCCATCAACTTTATCACCGATGACCGGGCTGTCTTTAAGGAAGCTGTCCGATTAGGGTATCCAGGTCCTTCTGAAGAAAAGATGAAAGATTTTAAATGGAAGACCGAAAAAGGAGTCACCGACCCAAACGATCCGGAACGACCTGCCATCCTCAGTGATGCCTTTCAGGTCTTTGAATGCACCTGGGCGAAAGAATTGGAGAATGCCGACCGGTTCCATGCGGAAGATATCGATGATGGTTATGACGGTCCTTATAATGACTTCAATGGTCTGACATCAAAATACGGAGCCCATTTTATCTTGTATATCGACCACATTTTGATGAAGGAAAAGTATTACAATGCCATCGTCAACGGTGTGACCAAAAACGATTTTCCGCCGATTCCGGTAGACTACGGATACAGAGATTCCACCAATTTCTGGTATACCCCGTTCCCACGTTTCAAAAAGCCGGTTTCCGAACCGATTCCGGCACCGAAAGAAGCCGACCTGGGTGCCATTCGATTTGCGGCCGACCGCATGGATGATACCGTCAAATTTACCGATGACGCCTTAAAGAACTTTGTGAAAGTGCCACGTCCATTCTTAAAAACCGTATTAAACGGTTGTGTAGCCTGGGCCAAGGAAAACGATGTGACCCTGATTACCGATGAACACGTCAAGATCATCAACGATAAACGGAATCAGGAAAAACAAGCTAGAAAACGTTAAAAAGACCGGATGGAGATCCATCCCGTCTTTTTTGGTTCCCTACAGCCTTCTTTAGAAGAATGCCCTCTGATAGCTCAGCGCGCTCTGCATACGGAATTCCGGCTTCCAGTCCGGATTATCGACAAACCATGTATTTATTATTTCTTTGATAAAGTGTTTCATCTGAATACCTCCTTGTTTATGGAGAGTATAGATGGTTTATTTTAAATCAACTTTAAATCAGTGCTTTTTATTCAATGTTTTTGGCTTGTCTTCCTTTTTTTGTGATAAAGGTTTTCAAGGCCTGTTTGTTTGAAGCGGAAAAGGAATCCTTTAAAAAGGGAACAACACCGTCCTTTGCGACAAACACAATTAAATGCTCGGTTCCTTCCACTCGGACGATGTCCTCATACGAATACTGTTTTCTGTTTTCATTTATGGTATATTCCAGACCGTTGTCCGATGCACAGGCTTTGACATGTACATTTACGGTTCCATATATCTTTTGATACTGCTGCAGGGTTTTCTTTACATGACGGCTGACCGACAGATAATAATTATCAATCACAAGATATACCCCTACCACCAGCAACAATACAGCCAATGTCAGATGAAGACGCATACCAATCAGTATAACTGCACAGACGAAAGTTACCATGCTGCAGACCATCTTCACTTGCATATTTCTTTTTAAGCTGGCTTTGATATATTCCCGTACGTACGCTTCTTTATTCTCATATTCACTGATAAATCTTTTTTCTGATTTCTTCATTCATTTCCTCATATTAATCCTGTCACAAATTCATACATTTGACATGGTGTATCCAAGGTATCCATATATTCCACAATTTCTTCATCGTGAAAGATATTGATCAATGTAAACACAAAGTCATTGATACTGTCTGAACTTAAGACACTGATGGCGGCAACGTATTTTACCCAGATGTTTCCAAACCGTACAGGCTGGCTGAGCCGTACCAGGCTCATCGCATCATAGACTGCCCCGTCAGCCGGATCGGCATGGGGCATGATCGTATCCTGGGAAATGGCGATGTAGCTGTTTTCTTCGCCTCCGTTTTTTTCAATCGTTGTGATCATGCTTTCGATATACGTCTGTTTGACAGCACCTGCCTGATACAAAAGTTGACCGGCTTTTCGCACCGCATCCCGCCAGTCTTTGGCACAATAGTCCAACACAACGCTTTCCGGCTTCAAATAGGAAGAAGAAACACTGTGCTTTTTTGCGGGCTTACGGATCCGGGCCTGCATTTGCCGGGTCTGGTTCTGCTGGTGTTTTTCATCAAGGATCTTCAAAGCCTCGATGCGTATATTGCGAATGTCTTCTTCGGATAAAACAGGACCATCAATATTCACATACGGAATACCAAAGGACTTCACATCTTCACTGGAAATGATCAGATCGATCTGGTGCTGCTGCAGATCCTCTTTATGCAACCGATGGGCTGTATCCCCATCAATAAACTCAATTAATTCTTTTAAGGATTCCAGTTTTCCGCGGATCAGCTGTTGAACGCCTCGTCCTAATTTTGTGACCAACAAGACTCGAACACGTTGTTTGACTTGGGTATCTACTTTCTGTTTTTCATACATCGCACCAAAATACATGACCAGAAACGCAATCTCGTCATCGTTAAATGGTTGATTGACATATCTTTCCAACGGTTTCATTTCTTCTTTGACCACGGAAAAGATTTCCGGGTATTTATCTTTGATATTCTGTGTAAAAGGATTATGTAACACCTCATGGTTCCGCGTGCGATATACAGCTGATTTCATATGATCCACCAATACATCGTATAAGTGATTATCCAGATAAAAATTCAACTGAAACCGATTGGTTATCTGGAAGATAGCTTCCCCGATCAATACCGGCATGGCAATTTCCGATAGATTTTTCGTATAGCTGTATACATAACTCTTTTCTCGAAACCGTTGGATCATATTTTTTATTTCCGCTTCCGGTACTTCAATATCCCATTCCTGTTGGATCTGCATGGCAATTCCTTGGCTCAGCCTGTATTTTGAGCTCTTCAGAATATCCTTTGTATACGTATCTTCAATGACTCTTCCTTTCTTCAGACGAGAGATCATGATCAAGTATTCATACACCGTTTCACTGAAAGAGAAATCGGAAAGGATATATCCGCATTCCTTCTCTACCTGATCGACAATATCCGACAGTTTTGGCAAAATATCTTCGCCAATGATCTCTCTGATCAGAAAATGCCAGTATGTGTCATATTCCACATACATGGAATGGTTAAAATTCAGCTCCAGTAAATGCAGAATTTCAGCACGGATCGTCCGTTCTTTCTGGTCAACGATATATCCTTTACTGATGCGGGAAACTAACTGGATCTGTCGGCTGTCAAAATACTTCTTGATTTCATTGACATCCATTAAAATCGTTGAACGGCTTGTCTGCAGATGCTCCGACAGTTCATTGGCCGTCACATATGTCGTGCTGTTTAACAGGATCATAGCGATAATGGTACGTCTTTCATCTTTTGTCAGACGATACGTATAAAAATTATTGTGGATCAGAAAATACTGCAGATCTTTGGATATGCTTTCATACGCATTGGAAAAACGAACACAATTCTCATGATCAATGATCAGAATAGGTAAATTATGGACACGCAGATCTTCATTCAATTCATAAATCAGATGCTGCGTGTTTCTAAGTGTCGTATGCAGGAGCAGTGAAAGAGCTTCCATGCTCATCTCTTTTTCCTTCATTAATTTCTTTATGATGATATTGCCACGATAATCCATGTAGATACCTCTGTTATGTACATTTTTATTATATCAAACGACTGGCTTTCCTTTCATGGAAGGCCAGTCATTTCTAAAAATATGTTCAATTCGGTTCTATCAATCCGTGATTTTATTTTTTCAGGTCTTCCTTGGTCCCATTCGGCAGAATGACATATTTTATCCCCTCCTGCCGGCCGATGCTTTCCAGTGCATCAATGGTTTTTTCCAGCGGATAATAGCCACTGATGTACTTGCTGCCATCAATCTGACCGCTGGCCAGTAAACGTAATGCCCACTGTACATGGTATGGAGTATGATGGTACACCCCTTTTAATGTAATCTCGCTATAGTGAAACTTCTTACAATCAAAGGTCACCTTGGATCCGGCTTTGGTTCCGCCGAAGCATAGTACGGTTGCTCCTGGTCTTGCCATGTCGA
Source organism: Erysipelotrichaceae bacterium (assembly GCA_040266995.1). Classification (GTDB taxonomy): domain Bacteria; phylum Bacillota_I; class Bacilli_A; order Erysipelotrichales; family Erysipelotrichaceae; genus UBA4312. The sequence continues at coordinate 35,788 of JAWRHV010000026.1, forward strand.
ATGCATTTTCCCATGCTTCCGGGAAGCCTGTCGCTTCCACAACAATTTGCGGGCCTTTTCCTTCCGTCAGCGCTTTCACCTGGTCAATATAGTCTTCCGCACCGGCATTGACGGTTGCGAAGGCTCCAAAGTTTTTCGATAATTCCAAACGGTAATCGCTTAAATCAGCGGCAATCACGCGGCATCCATGCAGGTTTAAAAGATCCATGAACATCAGTCCGATCGGACCGGCTCCAATGACAACGACATAGTCCCCGACTTTTGCCGGAATGGAATCAAATCCATGTACGGCACAAGCCAGCGGTTCCAGTAAAGCGGCATATTCATACGGCAGATTTTCCGGAATCTTATAAAAATTGTATTTCAATAAACGTTCCGGAACCGCTACATATTCACTGAAGGCTCCATTCAAGTATTCCAGGTTATCACATAAGCTGTACTGTTTATTTTTACAGTGTTCACATTCATAACAAGGTGCTGTATTGGCCCCTACGACACGATCGCCGACTTTGAACTTGGTGACATTTTTTCCGACAGCGACAACATCACTGGCAAATTCATGCCCAAATGTAGATGGTGTGTGCTGAATAATTGTCGGATGCCCACGGCGATATGTTTTCAAATCTGTCCCGCACGTTAACGCAGCGCGGACCTTAACTAGTATTTCATTATCGCCAATGGTTGGAACATCGGTTTCTTCAAAACGTACATCTCCCGGCGCATAGAACATCTGTGCTTTCATCTTTTTCTGCATTTTCATTTCCTCCTATTGTTGTCCGTAATTCTTCTCTGTATCTTTCCGCATGAATTCAGCCACCTGATCTTCCAGAATGTTTACATTTCCCATCTGGAAGGCATAATAGGCTACCTTGGCGCTTTCTTCCAATACAATGGCATCCTTTAATGCCTTATCGATATTATCATCGACACAGATGGCTCCATGATTTCCCATCAATACCGCTTTATCCTTATCCCCCAGCGCATCACTGGTGACTTCTGCCAGTTCCGAAGATCCAGGCATACAGAACCTGGCTAACTTGACCTGGCCACCGACAAGGTCTGCGGCTTCCGATGTAATACAAGGCATTCCTTCAATATCTCGACACGCCCAGGCTGTACAGAAGGTGGAGTGGGTATGCACGATGCCGTTTACATCCTTTCTTTTTCGATAGATTGCCGTATGCATTGGCAATTCAATGGAAGGTCTTCTTTCTCCATCCACGATCTGATTGTTTTCATCCACAACAACGATATCCGATGGGTGCAGCGTTTCATATGGCATACCACTTGGTGTAATACAGATATATCCGGTTTCCGGATCTCTTAAACTGAAATTTCCGAACGTTAATGGAATCAGTTTCAAACGCTGGATCGTTAACGCAATTTCAATAACTTTCTTTCTTTCTTGTTCTAATAACATAAATGGATCCTTTCTTATACAAGTCCGCCAAACAGAGACAGAATCTTAGCAATGATATATGGCACCAGATGTGCTCCGATATCCAGGGAAGATACATAGGTAGCACCTTCCGGGAAGGCAAAGTTTACGGATTTTGCGATGGCTGTAACCGTTGGTGCCAGATCGGTTGCGATATACAGAATACAGATCATCATCAAGGTTCCCGAAATCAAAGCACGCACAAGGTTTCCTTTACTGGCAACAACCGGCCAGATCATAAAGAACGGAATGGTAGAAAAGTCAACTAACGGCATGACCTTATTTCCCGGAAGGATCAGACTCAACAATAAAGTGATCGGAATCATGATCAGAGCGCTGGAAATAACCATCGGTGAACCTGTGGCAATGGCAGCATCCATCCCAATGTATACTTCTTTTCCAGGGAAACGCTTATTCATAAATTCTTTGGCATCTTCACTTAACGGCATCAATCCTTCCATCAAGATAGAAACCATCCGTGGCAGGATAAACATAACTGCCGCCATATTCACAGCCAGAGCCACAACACCGGCAATATCAAGACCGGCTAACAACCCGATCCCGGCTCCCAGGATCACACCCAGGATCATTGGTTCGCCTAAGAATCCCAGCTTATCGGCAATGGTATCTCCGTTGAAATTGAGCTTGTTTAAACCAGGGATCTTATCGTAAACTTTATCCAAAAGGATGAAGACCGGTGCCCAGCTGACTGTTTCTGTATGTGGTAAAGAAACACCCGGTAATCCGAAATAATCCTGTACAAGCGGTGCTGTCATATCAGCAAACTTCATAATAACAACGAAGGTAATACCGGAAGCAATCACGCCTAGAATCATGCTTCCTGTCATAAACTGAACCAAAGAACCGGTCAAAATAAAGTGCCAGTAATTCCAGATATCGATGTTTAATGTTTTTGTCAGGTTCAACGCCAGCATCACGATATTCAATACAAAGCATGTAATAAACACAAATGGTACGATATTGGTCGCAAAGGCAATGGATGAACTCACCGGCCATCCAACATCCATGACTTCCAAGGATAATCCAAAGCGAGTTACCATCGCCTGTGTAGCTGGTGTAATATATTGTCCCATCAAACCGACAACCAGATTGATTCCGATAAAACCGATACCGATCGTCAAACCGGCACGGAACGCTTTTGAAAATTTCTGACCAAGGATCATCCCCAGAATTGTGATGATGATCGGCATCACAACGGATGCACCCATTCCTAAAATATAATTCAGTACTCCCATGATATTCCTTTCTACTTATCTAATGACTTTAAGTAATCCGCGATTTCATCCGCTAGTTGTTCAGCACCAATGCCTGTAATAAACTGCAAGGCACGGAATGTTTTGATACCTCCCAGCTTATTCACCGGAATTTCTGCCGTATGGATGATGCAGTCCGGATGAATGATGCTGGCCTTTCCTACGATTTCAATCGCCTTACATTCAATGACATCCACCTTTTCAATACCTCTGGCTTGTAATAATGTTTTGCACTTGTTGGCCGCTACGGTTGATGTAGCGACACCGGTTCCGCATGCGGATAAGATTTTGTAAGATTTCATTTTAATTCTCCTTTTCTTTCACAATGTGCATGATCTCTTCTTTTGTTTTTGCGTTTACAATCCGTTTTAACACTTCCTGGTCCTGGATCAGCAGAATCGCATTCTGAAGAAAGTCCATATAATTGGCTCCACTGACCGCCAGCATGATGATAAATCTCACAGGAACCATCTGATGATCTTCGATGTTGGAAGCCATCTGATGAAATTCCACCGGATTTTTCAAGACAGCCAAAGCCAAGGCGGTGGCATTGACATGGGTCTGATCTGTGTGTGGAATGGCCACGCCGATGCCATTCACATCCAAGCCTGTCGGAAACACTTTTTCTCTTTCCTTCAATGCCGGTACAAAGCTTTCTTTTGTATAATTCAGCTCTGTCAGTTTTCCTCCTAAAATATGAAATACTTCCTCTCTTGTCTTTACGTCTAAATCCATGAAGATCAGCTCTTCTTTGATATTCTCGCTGAGCATCCAGATACCTCCTCTTAACTTGATTTCATTATATTTTTGGAAAGGAGAACCATAAAGTTCAAAACAAAGTCAAAAAAAATGCGCACAATTGAACTAACAATTGTGCTTACTGTCTAAATACTTCAAGCCCTGATAAAATCCTATAACAGACAAAAAGCGAGGCATTGCCTCGCTGAAATGTTTCCTCTATATTTCGTTCTTTTCTATTTTTTCCATCACTTCAAAGAAGTCTTTACATACCTCATCGTATGGCTGGTCCTTCGGTTCAAACAGATCCGGTATCAAGATGGTATAACAACCCGCAGCATGTCCTGCCTGGATACCTAGCGGACTATCTTCAAAGACGTAACACTCTTCCGGTTTTAATGCCAACTGACGGCAAGCTTTTAGAAAGATATCCGGTTCCGGTTTACTTTTGTCAATGTCAAAACCCGCAACTACGACATCAAAATAATGGAGAATCTTTCCTCTTTCCAGATTATCATAAATCTGTTCCCGAGTAGCGCTGCTGGCAACCGCGGTTTTATATCCACGCGTTTTCAGATATTGTAGAACTTCCACAACGCCTGGTTTTAATTCCAGGTTTTCCTCCATCATGCGCTTTACATGTTTAAAACAGCTTTCCCGCATTTTGTAGGGATCCACAGAGGGAAACGTCTGCTGGATCAGCTCAATGATCGCATGTTTACTGCGTCCCTTCATCTTCAGACAAAACGCATCCGATACATCCAGACCAAAATCCTTTCCTGCCAGTTTCCAGGCTTCGTTATAAAATACTTCCGTATTGAACAAAATCCCGTCTTTATCAAAGATTGCTCCTTTTATTCTTGTGTTTTCAACCATTCTATCACCTCAAAAAAATCCTTGAATACCTCGCATTTTCCTTCCAGACAAGGATCGATGGTATCAGTTTCGGGTATTAATACAGCTTTGCATCCGGCAGCACAGGCTCCTAAGATACCGTTGGTGCTATCCTCGAAGACCATACAGTCTTCCGGGGAAAGTCCCAGCTGTCGACAGGCTTCATAGAAGACATCGGGATGTGGTTTGCTGTGGGGTACTTCGACGGCCGAGGCAATCCCGCTGAAATACGCTGTTAATCCTGCCTTTTCCAAATTCTCCCGAATTAATGAAGTGGATCCTCCACTGGCTATGGCACAAGGAATTCCTCTCGTTCTAAGATACTCCAGTATTTCTATAACGCCCGGTTTCAGTTCCAGCGTCTCTCGCATCTTCTCTACCGCATAATCTGTATATCCCTTCCAATAGGCATACGCATCGATTTCCGGTTTCATGGCATGGATCCTGTCTATCTGATCCTGGCCGCTTCGTCCCCAGATGGCATCGATGAACGCCTGGGTCACTTCAAAGCCCATGCGTTCGGCCATGACGTACCAGCCTTCGTTATAATACTTCTCACTGTCAAACAGTGTTCCGTCTTTATCAAAAATAGCACCTTTCATACTCTGTTCCTCACTGTTTCGTATATATCAGAAAAAAGCATGTATTTCAATAGGCATTAAAAAAATCCGGTTTCCCGGATTTCTTATTTCGTTAATTTTGATCCTGCTTCCGCATCCACGATGACTACACAATCCGGATGGTTCTGTAAAGCAGACGCAGGTACATCGGTTGTAACCGGGCCTTCTACCATTGCTTTCACGGCATCAGCTTTCTGAAGACCATTGGCTACCAATAATGCTTTCTTGGATTTCATGATCGTTCCGATTCCCATAGACATAGCCTGTTTTGGTACCTGGTTGATATCGTTATCAAAGAAACGTTTGTTGGCTTCCAGTGTGCTTTGTGTCAAATCTACGATATGTGTCAGTTCATCAAAGGATGTACCCGGTTCATTGAATCCGATATGACCATTCTGTCCGATTCCAAGTACCTGTACATCAATGGATACCTTGCTTAAGGCTTCTTCATAGGCATCACAGTCTGCCTGTGTGCTTCCATATGGAACATGCGTGTTTGCCGGATCGATATCGATACCATTAAACAGCTTTTCATTCATGAATGTATAATAAGAATTCTTGTCGTTGCGGTCGATGCCTACATATTCGTCCAGGTTATAGGAAGACACTTCTTTATAACTGGTTCCGTTTTCTTTATGATCCTTGATCATCTCTTCATACAATCCCTCCGGACTGCTTCCTGTAGCCAGACCCAATACCGCATTGGGTTTATTATCCAATACTTCCTTGACTACTTTAAATGCTTCTTTTGAAAGCTCTGCATAGTCTTTACAAACGATGACTTTCATACTGTATACTACCTCCTTTGGAATTCCTCCAACATGTTAATCATAACACCTGCTATGGAGTTTTTCTATGGAAAAATACTGTATTTTATACCCTGGTCTTTACAGCATCCGTATAGTCATTATTTGCATTCCTGTTTGGATTTAATCCGTTGATTTCAGGTACAAATACAGAGATGACCTGGATGATCGCAACTATGGAGAGCAAGGAACTCTGGTATGTATATTTCGGTACAGACAGAATGTTTTCACCAATTTCATCCTGGTTTGTAACCATGATCGTATGAGCTTTTAAATTCACCAGATAATCAAAGGTTCTGTCCACAAGCTCTTTTTCCGTTCCATCATTGAGTAAGATGACATAAGAATCCTTTGTGATAGAACGATGCATACCATGAGAGAATTCCACGGTATCATTGAACATAGTTGGAATACACATGGTTTCCATCAGTTTTAGCTGACCTTCCATGGAAGTCCCGAAATTCAGACCATCGCCAAGAACGTAAATATGTGTCATTCCTTTTCCATACTGGTTTTTATGGCACCAGTCTGTGATATTTGAAATCACTGTATCCAGATTCATTACTTCCTGTTCCAGGTCTTTCTTATATACACCAAACTGCTCCTCGCTGATGCTTCCTTTAGCTTGTGCTAGATACAGATTCAGCAGCAACAATGCCAGCAATGTACAGCTGTATCCCTTTGTCTTGGCATTGGAATCTTCTATGCCGCAATGAAAATCAATGATATCGTCACTTAGTGTATCCGTTGGCGAGCCCTTTTCGTTGGTTAATCCCAATACCTTACAGCCCTTGGCTTTGGCCATTTTTAAAGACTCTACCACCCCGCGGCTCGTTCCTGTCTGGGATATACCGATCACCAGTGTCGTATCTTTCTCTTTCCAGTCAAAAGAATGGGTCGTATGCATGAAAGCCGATGGAGTGACCACATATACCGGGATCCGACAATCTCTTTCTAAAGCCGGACGTACGGAAGTTGCTGCATTGTATGAACTTCCATGACCAATGATATATATGCACTCGATATCTTTATATGCCTGCGCAATTAACTGAATCGACGGATCCTTCAACATATTCCTTAAAACTTCTTTTTCTTCTCGTATATACTCCCACATTACACTTTCAAACATTTTATGCCTCCTTAACTTCTTTGATACTATTATACACCAAAGCACTGCCAATCAGTACAGCACCGATGCAGGCAGCCGAACTCAATCGTTCATGCAGGAAAAGAAAAGCCCAGATGGGTGCTAAGACCGCTTCGCTCATACAGATGATATTGGCGGTAAATCCGGATATGCCTTCGATTCCCTTGGCAAAAAAGATACCGCTGATCCCGTTGGTCACAATACCGGCAGCCAGTAGATACAGTCCGTCAGATACGGACACCTGTATAGAAGGATGCACCACAAGATAGAACAAGGTCGTCAGTGCGCATAAAAAATATTGTATATATAAGGAACTGTTGGCATCGGCCTGTTCTTTGGTATTCAGATAGAACTGAGCACCTAAAAAAGCACCGGAAGCGATGGCCAGAATATTCCCTAACAGACCATCCCAAGAAAGCTGATCAAAGAAGAAGGTAACCATTCCGGTGAGTGCAAGAACGATTACGAAGAGTTGATAGGGCTTCGGCAACCTCCTTTTATCCAGACTTTGATAAATCAATACAAAGATCATCGAGGTATACTGCAAAACAATGGTATTTCCAACCGTTGTCAAAAGATTGGCAAATACGAAACAAATCTGCATCAAGAATTGAAAAAAGCCGGTCATCAGGACAAATTTTGTCCATTGAAAACGATGCCTTTGAAACAACAGACAAAAAACAAGGGCAAAAAACGCCTCTGCACCGACAATCAGAAAACCCGATTGTTCCACACTTTTAATAAACAATCCTCCGGTTGACCAGCATAAGGCCGTAATAGCTACATAGAAGTGATATTTCGTTAATCCCTTTTGTCTTTTCATGTTTTACATTCTATCAAGGATCTAGAAAGGAACAAAGAAAAAGAATCAGAAATTCTGATTCTAAAATACGCTATTCGCTACCTCCTCCAGTCTGCCAAGATCCCATAACAGACGACTTCCGATATATTTATCCCGAATATCCTTGGAGTAAATGAATGTTTTTCTGGTTTCCAGACAACTGTGTCCCAGCTTTGTGTAATCCCCAGACAATCCAATCGTTTGCATCAGCTTCCGGTATTCTTCCCGGGATGGGATTTCCTGGTCGATGATCTGCAGTATTTCAGACCAGTTGGATCGAATCTTTTCAAAGCGTACAGCATGTTTTGTCACATCATACTTCTTTTCTTTGGTTTCCAATTCAATCATTGAAACAGCACTTTGTCCCAAAAAATCCTTCAAGTCTTTTTGCCATCGCATCGGATCAAAGCTCTGTACATAGGCCTTGGCTACCTTTTCATCCGGTGTGAGCTGTTTGATCTGCTCATAGATATCGATACAGGCAGCGGTTGCCACCGCACACTGGATGCCATGAAAGTCATGCGGTGTGCCGAATTCCACCGAGCGCATATCCCAGATATGCGAGAAGTAATGTTCCATCCCCGATGCCGGACGAGATACACCGGCCAGCTGCATCGCAATCCCGGCATAAACCAATCCTTCGGTCACCGCCTGAATAGCCTTCGGATCTCTTTGCATCAACCCTTCCGCATGCTTTGCGCAGCTTTTCAAAGAAGTATGGATCAGATCCGCTATCTTCGGACAATAGTATTCCCCGTTGATCACATGAGAAATGCGCCATTCACAGATACTGATATACTTGGCAAAAATATCACCGATTCCTGACTGGATCATACGCAGCGGGGCTTCCTTTAAGATGTCGATGTCACAAACCACCACACAAGGACAAACCGAAGAAATGGATACCTTCAGGTTATCGCGGATCATCGAGGAAGAAGCCGACGCAAAGCCATCCATACTGGGGGCTGTCGCAATGATGATATAGGGCTTGCCGGATATGGAGGCCATGATCTTGCCGATATCATTCAGCGTACCGGATCCTACCACAGCGATCAAATCACAGGATGGATCAAAATGCAGCATGGCTTTGCCCACATGATATTCATCCGGAACGACCGTTCCTTTGTATGTATATTCGCTATAGGGTATACCATGCTCTGTCAATAAGGAAGTAACCCTGTCCTGAACCGCTTTTTGCGTATAAATATCTTGTAAAAGAAAGACTTTCGATGCCTTCTGCTTTTCAACCAATGACGGCACTTTTTCCAATACGTCTGCTCCAATCAAAATATCTTCCACATCGGTATGATGGCATTTTCCACACGAACACATCCCGGTATACTGACTCAGTTCCATATTCTTATCTCCATTCAAAAATACAGAAACATTATATCAATGCGTATTGTATGCGTCTATATCCGATCCTTATTTCGTGCCCGAACCATGCCAAGCGTCCGTCCGAAAGAAAGAACAAGACACCAAATCATCAGGATATACATTCCATGCGTCAACATCAGATCCTCATTATAAAACTGTTTTGCCATCCATCCGTTAACGATCGTGGAAAAATGCATATAGGTCGTAGGAAACAGATGCGCAAATGGTTGTAAATACGGAATCAGATAAGGCGCATAGCCAAATCCTGGAATCAGTACAATGGATGTGATCAATAAACTGGTTTCCTCCTTGATAAAGCCAGAAAGTACGCTCACAAATAAAGAAAGAAACAAAATAAAACCGGCAAGCAGAAGTAAGTTGGATCCAACACAAAGAGCTGCCGGCTTTGTGATCCATGTTTCTTGGCTCCATACCAAAATAGGATGTGCACTACCCGTTTGTCCGGTCAGCAGTGTGCATACAATCCACTGCAATCCCAATACGCCCCCTGCCATTCCCATGGAACAGATAAAACCAGCTATGATCTTTGAAATCACGATACAAGGACTGCTTAAGGGAAACAGTCGGGTACAATCCATCGCCTGGTTCCGATCCATCAAAGCTATATGAACCAGAAGAATCAGACTGCCAATGGTCAAAAGCGCAGGAAAGATCGTCTGGCCTGTATAGAACAAAAAGGTGTACCCGTATACAGGATATTCCATATTTTCGTAAGCCAGATGCTGGTCAGACAGTGCCTCATAATAGATCCTTTGTTTATCCAGGTCTTCCACCATATCTTCGGATTGTTGCCAAACCATCGCTTTCTGTTTGTCAAGGATCGTCAAATACGTACTGGTAAAAGAATCCCAATCCTTTGTTTCATAGGCATCCAGTGCCTCTTTATATTCCGGTACCAGTACTTGTGTCTGCTCATTCAATCGGATCTGTTCCTGTATCGTCTCCTTTATCTGTGATTGTGCATGCATATTCATTCCCCAGAATAACAGAACAACCAGGAAATACACGCCGGCGGTCAACCAGTTTCCTTTTCTGCACAGAGCCCGTTTTATCAAAAAGAGTATATATGTTTTCATCCTCTTTTCCTTTCCAGGATCATTCGAAGCCCGAATAATATCACACATCCTGTTATTAACACCCACATCCCATGCATGAAATCGATGTTCGTATTTCCTGTAATGTGTGTCATTTGACCGCTGATTACTTTCATGGACTGAAAATAGGTCGACGGAAACAGATGCATAACGGAAAAAAGTGGAACGATATGTTCAGATATCCAAATACCACCAAGGATCAACAGAGAACACACCCCAATGGTCCCTAACGTATTGCGTATTCCATAGCTGACCAAGGAAACTAGACAAGACAGAAACAAAATAGATAAGAAGCCTGTTATACACCATTGTATAAACACCGTCGAAACAGGTTGAAAAAGCTTTGCTTGGCCGTAGATACGGATCGGAGTATCCCCGTTTCCCAAGGTCATGCAGGCAGCGCCAAGAAGCAAACAAAACATACAGACAATCACAGCAAGAAACAAGGATATGACTGTTTCTGCCATCAGAAGCTGGATTTGTTTGGGGATTTTATGCCCGGGAATCAGACCATGGATAAATAACCTGTTCTCATAACACGAATTGCACAGGACAGATAAAATAAAAATCAACACAAAAGATAGAATGAAAGGGAGGATCATCTGGCTTGCCGAAATAAGAAAGGACACGCCCTGTACATTGGCATATCGGTTATCAAAGGATTGTTCATGTTCCCTTTGATATTGATCATAGGCCTGGTCAATGCTTAAAGCTTCTATCACCTCTTTATTTTCTGCTTCCTCCTGCATAAGGGCAGATATCGCCATTTGATGATGCATATGATCATAGAAATAGTATTGCTGCCAGTTCTTATCCTGCATAGCCTGCAGTCGTTTTTCCAGAACATCTTTTCGCATCCTGGCTGTATCCAGATCTCCCATCAATACTTCATAGGTCGAATCCTCAAGTGTATCCTTATCCAATTCCTGTTCAAAATATTCAATACTTTCATTGACCTGCTCGAGCTCCTGCGTTCCATTTCCGATTGGATCCTCCAGAACAAACTGAGCTGATTTCCAGCTTCCTCCATATAAAAGTCCAAGGAAGATCAGTACAAAAATCAAAGGAATCCAGTTGGCTTTCTGTTTCCGGCTTTTCCGGATCAACCAGCATAAATAGGTCATACATTGACCTCCTTTAGCTTTTTATCCCGGATCTGAAGTACGATATCACAAAATTCACTGATTTCGTCTTTATAATGCGATGACAACAAAATCGTTTTATTCCGTTCCTTCCATTCCTTCAAAATTTCAAAAAAACGTTTTCGATTCTGATCATCCAGTCCATTTGTGATTTCATCCATAATCAGATATGTCGCATCACTGATAAGATACATCCCAATGATCAGCTTCTGTTTCATGCCCAGTGAATACTTTTTTATGGGAAGCCGGATATATTCTTCCATGTTTAAAGCTTGGATTACAAATTTTATGTCAACCTTGGAATCCCACATTTTCTTAACAAATGCCATATAGTCTTCTCCCTTTAAGTTTCCATCCAGCCATTCCACATCTTCAAAGTAAAAAACATCTTTTAAGCAGGATTCTACAGGCTTTCCGTCAAAAAGGATCTTTCCTTCTTTTGGGTCGATCAAATGGACCATCGTCCGAAATAACGTGGTTTTCCCACTGCCGTTCTCTGAGACAATGCCATAGATCTTACCAAGCTGAAACGTATAGTGAATATTCCTGACGATCGGATGCCTGGTTTCAATTGTCAGATTCTGTAACTGGATCATTTGAATATCTCCTTATGAAAAAAGACAATTAGATAAGCCTTTGTTGTCCAATGAATTACAATTATTTCTATTATATGAATATTCAAATCGTGTCAAAACCAAAGTACTTTTTTTAAAGATATCATAACGAACCCAAACTATATCACCTTAAAAAGACAGGTTCATACCCAAATAGAGTATTTTACCTGAAGTCATAAAAAAACAGCTGTTATCCTTGTTTCAGCTGTTTGTATTCATTCTCCAGTTTTTTTAATACGTTTACAAGTTCCTCTTCCGTATATACCACGACATCTGCACAAGGTCCTTCCTGGTGATGGTGACGGTTCATATGGATCGTGTGCATTCCGGCTTGCTTGGCTCCCTGGATATCGTTGATATAATGATCACCGATATAGATCCAGTCTTCCGGCTGCGTATGGAGCGAATGCGCCATAATCTCAAAAGCTTCTTTATGTGGTTTATTCACACCGATCTGTTCACTGATAAAGACATGATCTTCCTTCACATAGTTGTACATGCCAAGTGTCCGTATCTTATCCTTTTGATGGGCTTCCTGTCCATTGGATAAAATACTGATCTCACTGTTCGTATTTTGAAAAAAAGTATGCAAGGCCGGTGCCATATGAATATGCTTCTGGTTCTGCCGATACAGATCCTGAAAATCAGCCGCTTCCAACAAACCAAAAGGAATGCCACACTCTTTACAAGCCATATAGATCCGGTAAATGCCCACATCGTCATTGGTGATAATATTCTTTTGTTCGTATTCAAATACTTTTTCCCCGTTATCCCTGTAACAGCGATAGAAAGAATCCATATCTCCGGTATAATCCGGTATCATCGCAGCCAGCGCATCCAAAAAGGGCTGACGGCAGTTATATAAGGTATCATCGCAGTCAAAACAAAATTTCATAATGAACTCCTTTTATTTGTCTACTATACCACATTTCAAAAAGAATCTATGAATTTGACAAAAAATGAATAATTATGATTAATTTTGATTTATTTTGAATGATTATGTGTTATAGTGTAAATAAAGAGAGGTGACCAGGATGAAACGAATTCGTATTGATGGAGCACAGAATGTAGAAGTCTCTGTAAAAATTCCATGTGAAAAGAGTCCGTTAGAACAATTGGAGATCATGGAAGCTTATACCAAAGCCCATAAGGAAAGTGAAGGATCATCCAAAGCGCAACGGGAGATCCGTTGTCTGAAAACCATTTTTCCGGTTTTATTCCGTCATATAGAAGATGGGGATCTGATTGCCGGACGTCTGGATTTTTTGCCGATCGGATTTGGTTCCGTTACATCCATCGGTGGTGTAGGTCACTATTGTGTGTTCCACAAATTAAGAGCCTTTAAAGATACTTTGGAAACACCGGAGCAGAAAGCTCGTGTGGATATATTATATGACTATTGGATGGATCACGATGTCAAAGCTATCTATTGTCAGGATGTTTTAAATGAGGATACAACAGGCCGCTTTATCGATTGCACATATCCGTTTATGGCAACGGCCCGTTTAAGTGGTATGATGCTCGATTATAAGAAACTGGTCAATCTTGGCATTCCCGGTCTAATGCGCTTGATTGGCGCACAGCCACAGAATGATTTTATCCAAGCCTGTATGGAGGCCATGCATCTGTTTGTACAGGTCATTGACCGACAGATCGAATTGGTTGAGCAGGCTTACCAAGAGAGCGAAGATAGAAAAAGAAAAGAAGAATTGCAGCAGATGCGCTTTGATCTTCTCTTTATCAAGGCTCATAAACCCGAAACCTTCCGACAGGCTTTACAGTTATTCTGGCTGTATGCCTTATGTGCCGGCTGTATCAATTACGGGCGCATGGACATCGTATTAGGCCCTTTCTTAAAACATGATATTGATACCGGGATCTTGGATGAAGAACAGGCCTATCGCATTGTAAAATCACTGTGGAAAATGATTGAAAACCGTAGAACGACCGTCAATGGACGGATCATCGTCGGTGGCCAGGGACGTGAGGATGTGGAAGCGTGTGATTTATTTACCCGTATTTGTCTACGTGTCTGTAAAGATACAAGATATGTTGAGCCTCAGTTTACCTTACGTTTTGATCAGAACACACCGGCGGATATTATGGATATGGCCTATGAATGCATTGCCAGTGGGGCCACCTATCCGACATTATACAACGATGATGTCAATGTCCCTGCCGTGCAGTATGCAATGCGTGTTGACCGGAAAACGGCGGAACAGTATGTCCCGTTTGGATGCGGTGAATTTGTGATCCAGGGGCAAAGCGTCGGAACCCCGAATACGCTGTTAAACCTGGTCAAGATCATGCAGTTAGCCCTCAATGAAGGGTATGATCCGATGGATCATGTTTACAGGGCGGGCCCTGTCAAAGTCAAACCGTTGTCTTCTTTTCAAACCTTTGATGATTTTTATAACCAGTATAAAGAATTATTGAACTTCTATTTTGATCTGAGTGTTTACTGCCAGAGGCACAGCTATGAAGTTATGAATCAGGAGGTTTCCTTCCTGTTTACTTCGATCTTGATGGATGATTGTATCCACCGGCAAAAAGCACTTCTCGATGGGGGTGTACGGATCCTTGGGGGTACCAATGAAACGTATGGAAATATCAATGCCAGCGACGCATTGTATGCCATCAAGACCTTGGTATATGACCAGAAGAAATATTCATTGAAACAATTGAATCAGGCCGCTTTAGCGGATTATCGAGGGTATGAGCAACTGCAGAAAGAAATCCTCGATTTGCCAAAATACGGCAATGATAACCCGGATGTGGATGAAATGGCCAATGATCTTTACGAATTTGTAGCCAAAGGCATTCGCCAGCGAGGGATCGATGAAGGCATGGGCTATTATCTGATCGTCATTTCCAATAACCAGACCAATACCGATTGGGGACATCAGACCGATGCTTCCCTGGACGGAAGAAACCGGGGTGTTTATATGAATCCGGCCAACAATCCGCAGGGAGGTGCCGCCCGATCCGGACCGACAGCGGTATTGAACTCCTTATCCCTATTCAAAGCAAAATACCATGGGGGCAGTGTACAAAATATCAAGTTTACTCCTCGCATGATGCACCAGGATAAGGAAAAAGTGAAACTGTTATTTCAAACGTATTTTAAAAAAGGCGGTTGTCAGCTGATGGTGACAGTGGTCGATCACGGGGTTTTGGAAGATGCCCAGATCCATCCGGAAAAATACCCAGATCTGATTGTACGGGTTGCCGGCTACAGCGCTGTATTTGTGAATCTGACAAAAGATGTACAAGATGAATTATTGAGCAGGACTTTATATGATTAATGTATCGAATATTGAAAAATTTGCCACCCATGATGGACCGGGGATCCGTACCACCGTCTTTTTGAAAGGATGTCCCCTGCACTGTCCATGGTGTGCCAATCCGGAAACCTGGACAGTGTCTCCCGTATTGATGCACAACAGCGGAAAATGTATCCATTGCCAAACATGTGCGAAGATATGTCCTTATCAGGCCATTTCCTTTGTGCCATCCTTTCACTGGGATCCGGCCCTATGCCATCACTGCGGGCAATGTGTGGATCACTGTCTGCAAAACGCATTGACTCTCAATGGACAGCCGATGGAGATACGAGATATCGTTCAGGAAGTATTGAAGGACAAGGATTATTACGATATGAGCCATGGAGGTGTCACCGTTTCCGGAGGCGAACCTTTTGTACAGTTTGAAGGATTCCTGCAGTTGATCCAGGCTTTTAAAAAGGAAAACCTGCATGTCGCTGTGGAAACAACAGGCAGCTATCCGCTTGAATTATTGAAACAGGCAGAGCCGTATATCGACTTGTTTTTGTTTGATATCAAACATACAGATGCAAAAAAACTGAAGGAAGTCACCGGGGGAAACTGGGAACAAATCATCATCAATTTATCATATCTGGATCCAAAGAAGGTCATATCCAGGACACCGGTCATCCCCACCTTTAATGATGATCCGGAAACATTAAGATCCATATTGGAGCTGGATGCCCGTTTAGGCATTCAACAAGCCAATTTCCTTCCGTATCATTCCATGGGGAAAACGAAATGGGAACAGCTGCATAAAACCTATCTCTATGACTTCCCTATGATGGATCCAGCACAATTGACACCTTATATAGAATTAGGCAAACAATACCATGTAGAAGTGAAGATCGGAGGCTGAACATGTTATCGAAAGAAAGAAGTATCCGCATCATGGAACTGCTGCATCAACAGTCCTCGGTCACAATCAAGGACTTGATGCAGATGCTGCAGACATCTCGTTCCAGTGTTATGCGTGACCTGGATGAATTGGAAAAACAAGGACTGATCATTCGTGAAAGAGGGGGTGCTTCCTTAAAGGACCTGGGAAAGACACTGACTTCTTATCATGAAATCGCGACAGTGGATAAGGAATTTATCCACGCTGATGAAAAACGATGTATTTGTCAGAAAGCAGCACAGTCTATCCAGGACGGGGATTGTATTTATATTGATTCTGGTACAACGGCCGCCTTTCTGCTGGAATTCATCCAGAACAAACAAGTAACCATTGTTACCCCGAATACATATTTTGTACAGAAACTGCCAAATGATTTCACCGGGGATATCTTTTTACTGGGCGGCCAATTCAAAAAAGCGTACGATACATCCTTTGGTCCCTTGACCATGGAAATGATCGCACGGTTTCATTTCGATAAAGCTTTTTTGACAGCCAATGGACTGAACACAAAAAATGGCGAAGTATACGTATTCGACATTTCCATCGGCGCTATGAAAAAAGCTGTAATGGAACGATGTTCTGACTGTTCCTTGTTAATGGATGCGTCCAAATTCAATCAACACGCTTTGTGTTGTTGGGCACACGCCGATGATTTTGTTCATGTATACATCGATCAGTGGACCCTGTCCACTGATTTACCTGATAATTTTACTGTATGTAAATAGGAGGAAAAGAAAAATGAAGACAACAGATCCAAAGAAACATGCGCTTTTGGAAAGTATGAAAGGCGGCCTGATCGTATCCTGCCAGACGCAGCCGGATGATCCAATCTACACAGAGACCATGCATGTAAAGATGGCACAGGCAGCTAAATGGGCCGGTGCTGTCGGTTTACGTGCCAATGACCCAAAACAAATCAAAGAAATCAAAGAAGCTGTAGACCTGCCGGTGATCGGATTATGGAAAGTATGGCATGATGATACCGATGTCTTTATCACTCCAACCATGAAAGAGGTTCGGGCTATCTGGGAAGCCGGTGCTGAAATCATTGCCTTAGATTGTACAGCTCAGATCACCCATGAAGGAACAAAGGCCTGGGATCTGTTAAAACAAGCGAAAAAAGAAATTCCGGAAGCTATTTTCTTTGCGGATGTATCCAATATTGAAGAAGCCAAACATGCTATTGAAAACGGGGCGGATATCGTGGCACCGACACTCTATGGGTATACCAAAGAGACCGCACATATCGAAGGCGCCGATTATCGTATGTTTGCCCAGATGTGCCGAGAATGTGGTAAGGATGCCTATGTTATGATGGAAGGCCATTTGTATACACCGGAAGATGCCATGAAATGTATCTTCTTAGGTGCTCATGCAGTGGTTGTCGGCAGTGCCATTACGCGGCCGCATCTGACAGCCAAGCGCTTCGTGGATCTATTAAGTGGTTACCAGGACAACTGGCGAGATGCAGAAAAAGCCAAACACTAAGCTTCCTTGATGGAAGCTTTTTTATTGACAAACCATGTATTTTTGATAATAATTGGATTACTATGTAAATAGAAAGAGATGTACCTATATGACAAAAGAAGAATTAAATGCTTTGTCTGTCAGTGAATTACGACAGCTGGCTAAAGACAAAGAACTGAAAGGGTTCTCCACTCTGCGAAAACCTGAACTGATCCAATTGCTCGCATCCCAATTCTCCGCATCTGAAACAAAAGAAATCCCTGAAAAAGAACCACAAAAACAAGAAAATCTCGCAACCGGTATCCTGGAGGTACTGAATGATGGGTATGGCTTTTTACGTGGGGAGAATTATTTATCCGGTCCTAACGATGTATACGTGTCTCCATATCAAATAACACATTTTAAGTTAAAGACCGGGGATGTTTTAACCGGATTATATGGGAAAAGAAATCCATCCGACCGGTATGGTGCTCTTTTGCGTGTCCATAATATTAACGGGTGCACGATCGAACAAACCATTCGGCGCCCCAACTTTGAAAAGCTGACACCTGTTTTCCCAGATGAGAGAATTCACTTAAATACTGTTAATAAATTATCCATGCGTATGGTCGATCTGCTGTCTCCGATCGGCAAAGGACAACGTGGCATGATCGTATCCCCGCCTAAAGCCGGTAAAACCACTTTATTAAAGGATGTGGCCTTATCGGTACAAAGGACCAATCCGGAGATCCATATCATCATTCTTCTCATTGATGAGCGACCGGAAGAAGTTACCGATATGAAGGAAACCGTGCGTGGCAGAAATGTGGAAGTCATTCATTCCACCTTTGATGAGCTGCCGGAGCATCATATCCGGGTCAGTGAAATGGCCATCGAACGAGCTAAGCGTCTGGTAGAGCATGGAAAGGATGTCATGATCCTGTTAGATAGCATAACTCGTTTAGCCAGAGCCTACAACCTGACTTGTGCACCAAGCGGTAAAACGCTCTCTGGAGGTCTGGATCCGGCTTCCTTACATATGCCGAAGAAGTTCTTCGGGGCAGCCAGAAATATCCGGGAAGGTGGCAGCCTGACCATTCTGGCTACTGCTTTGATCAATACTGGCAGCAAGATGGATGACGTTATTTATGAAGAGTTCAAAGGCACCGGCAATATGGAGCTCGTACTCAGCCGGAAGCTGCAGGAGCGCCGTGTCTTCCCGGCCATTGATATCGCCAAATCCGGGACAAGAAGAGACGACCTTCTTTTATCCAACGATGAAGCCAAAGCCGTCGATATTATACGAAAGGCTTTAAACAGCCAGCGGAATGAAGAAAGCACCGATAATCTCATTGCGTTATTTGATAAAACCGCCAACAACGGAGATTTGATCCAGCGGATCCTTTATCAGAATACTATATAGGCCAGCTCTTATGAACTGGCCTTTTTTTCTTGTAACATTTTTATTAAATTCGGGATCGTCTTTTCAAAATCCACGCCATACCATGGTTTTTTTGGATTTTTCAGGGTGGTTTCAATGGTCAATGCAGTATAATCCGCCGCAACTTGAAAAGCATCCTGTAAGGGCAAGCCTTGTACCAATCCCCCGACGGAAACACTCGAAAATATATCCCCGGTTCCATGATAGGTCGCATCCACACGGTTGTTTTGATAATGGAATGTTTTTCCGGTTTCCGTATTATATCCATAAACACCGGTCTTGCCTTCCTGCAAAGAGACACCCGTCAATACCACGATCCTGGCACCGAGCTTTGCCAACCCATGCAGCAATTCCAGAATATACGCTTCATCATACACTTCTTTATACTCCATCCCCGTCATAAAACAAGCTTCTGTCAGATTGGGTACGATGATATCGGCCCAGCCACATAAGTCCGCATTGTAACGAACGTAGGTCTCATCAAAAGCCGGATAAAGCTTTCCGTGATCAGCCATTACCGGATCAATAAAGATCTGTGTATCCTCTTCTTTAAACATATTAAAAATCTGTTTGACGATCTCCATCTGCTCACTGCTGCCCAGATAACCTGTATATATGGCATCAAAGGTAACCCCTTCCGATTTCCAATGCTCCGCGATCGGAAGCAGCTGATCGGTCATATCCTTACATGTGAAGTTTTTAAACATCGTATGGGTAGACAACACCGCTGTCGGAAGGATCACGGTTTCTACCCCCATGGCAGAAATCACAGGTAAGGCAATCGTTAAAGAACATTTTCCCAGGCAGGAAATGTCCTGAATCGTTAAAATTCGCTTCATAATAACACCTCTGCTTTTATTATAATAAAAACTGGGCATATAAAAATATCCAGTTTCATTCTTTTTTATCATGCCAGTTTATTAAATGCTTATACAAAAGATTATAACTTTTCATAGTACAAAGTTCTTTTAAATGTTATATATAATACAGAACATTCCATAATAAAGACCAACTTTTCCATTGGACTTGTCTATGAAAAAATACCTGTTATGATGAGATTGTAAAAATCCAATAAAGCTCTGAACACACATGGCCGACAAGTGATATAGAAGGAAAAGGCTTCTGCACATGAAGGCCATAAGGAAGAAAAGAAACAAGAGTATGTTTGAAATCAATGCAGGAAAAACACAGAATAATAAAGATGTAGTTTTCAGAAAGCAAAGAAAGTAAACAGAAATTGGGGAGTGTGAAATAAGACAAAAGGAAAACACTCGAAAAAAATCAGAGGATCAAAAAAGTAAAGTGATGAACTTGAAAAGCCGGAAGATGAAGAAGTAAAGTAGAAATACTCGAAGAAAAGTCAAAGGCAAAAAAAGTAAAGGGAAAGCTTGAAAGATCGGATGAGAAAGAAGTAAAGTAAAATCTGAATGTCATAAAGTGCATGAATAAAAATAAAATAAAACGATAAAGAAAGATGCACTGGACAGAGCAAATTGGATCAAACAGGGGCTGACGAAAGTCGGCTCCTTTCTTGTATTCGTGTCTTTTTTCTCTATAATAAAAACATAAGGAGTTATTTTATGCATTATAAAAAATTCATTTCCATTTTACTGACCTTGTGTTTATGTCTGCAGCCTGTATCTGTCTATGCAAACAACGAGACAGAAGACAGCCGTTATACAGCCACTGTTCCGGATAAACAAGGATATTATCCGTTGTTTCTGGATACAGTCCGTTTAATGATCAAAAGCTATTATACGGTCGATACAGCAACAAAATATAAAAACGCAGAACAAACCAATCTTTATGTAGAATGTGTTCCCAAAGTAAAAAAGGAAGCTTTTCAGGTTCATTATTCTTTATATAACCTGGAAGATACCTCCTTTGAAGAGCAGATCGAGATGGATCAAAAACGGGCAAAGAAGCTGGAAAAGGTTTTTGATGAAGACTTCCTGGATACCTATACCGTGACGATAGATTCGCAGCCGGAAATCGAAACGATCCAGGTGAATTCTAAGACCTTCACCTGCTTTACCACCACCTACAAAGCCGATTCCAAGGAGATCTATCAGTCTGTCTACTATCAAAAAACATCGTGTTATCTCAATCTGGATACCTACAGTCTGGAAATCAATATCACCTATACAGGCGATCAAAAACATCTGCCGGATACAAAAGATCTTATTGCGGTTCTTGGTGGTGTCCGTATTGCGCAGTCAGCCTCTTAGTCTTACGGTATCCCCGCAGGATCATATGGAACGAGATATAGAGCAGATAAATATTGATGATCGTACCTGTTGTACCATTGATCCAACGCATGGTGGCATTGTCTATATGCAGAATTTTGATCAATATGATCTGAAAGTTGTATATAGCCAGTAAAGCGGCCGCCATGTTGATATTTTTGGATGCCGTCAAGATAGGGCTCTCCATCTTCCGGTAGTGAATGATATTATACAAAGCCAAATTGAAAATATAGATGGTAAATACAGCCGATGAAATGATCGACAGCTTTGTATATCCGAACAACGGATTGGTCACAACCATATGCCCTGTCATCAATGAAATCGCAATATTCAAAAAGAAAAGAAACAAGCCTGTTACACAATAGGCTTTTAATTCGATTTTTCGGTTCCGGACATAGGAAGGCTGCCGCACTGCCTTACGATAGCTATATACCAGATATGCCCGTATAAAGCTTAATAGAATGTAATAGACGGAAACCGAGGCATGCCATAAGGAATGCTGCGTTATGCCCATAAATAAGTTGAGCAGACCGTAAATCGAATGGATAACGACCTCAACCGATAAAATGAGTATATTCCGAAAGGCCGGATCGGATAAGATCCGGTGTCCAAACGGATCCTGATCGATCTTATGCAGCACCGGCAGATCCAGAGCCGTATCGTACACTTCCGAAGCCCGTATCACACAAAGTCCCATGGAAAAAAGAACATACGCATACAGAATCAGATACATCCACTGCCATGGAATCCGAAAGATGGAAACGATCACCATCAGGATCAGTGAGCCACATAGATTGATGATTGTTCCTTTCATTGATTCGGTATTCATACGTTCTTACAATCCTTCCCCGCATCCAATGCTTCCAGGTATACTGCAACCCCATCCTCTTCAATAGATGGGCAGATATCTTGTGCGCACTCTTTCAATGCGTCCACCGCATTCCCCATCGCAATCGGATGTCCGACTACTTTCGCAACCGGAATATCGTTTTCCGCATCTCCAAAGCTATAGCTGTTTTTCACCGGAATATCCAGAAGTTCCATCGTTTTTAACACACCATCCGCCTTGGTAATTCCGCGGTTAAAGAATTCAATATGATGCGTCGAGGCATGAAGCTCATAAAGAAAGCGATCTTTGTACTCCAGAATATAAGGAATCCATTGTTGGGAAGGCAGCCAAACCTCCATCTTGATCGTTTGTTTCATTCTTTCTTCCAGATCATATTCGTGAATAATGCTTCTTGAAGGAATGCCGCTATCGGCAAAATACTGGATCAGTTTTTTATTCTCCCTGGCAATTGCGGAATTTCTTTCTCCTTGTAAATCACATTCCAGATTCTTTTCTTTCAGATGTTGATATAACGACCTTACATCTTCTTCGGGAATATAATGACAGTACAGCACCTGGTCATGATACAACAAAAAAGAACCATTGGCACATACATACCCGTCAAATCCCATCGATCGAATCTCCTGGGGGATAAATCCATAGGTACGTCCGGTGGCAATGAAACATAAATACCCCTTGTCCTGCGCCGATCGAACGGCTCTTTTTACGCGGTCTGTCACATAACCGATCTGTG
The DNA here is from genome assembly GCA_040266995.1 of Erysipelotrichaceae bacterium. Lineage (GTDB taxonomy): Bacteria > Bacillota_I > Bacilli_A > Erysipelotrichales > Erysipelotrichaceae > UBA4312. The sequence goes on from JAWRHV010000026.1 coordinate 58,731, forward strand.
AAGAGAACAAGGTGCCGTCTATATCAAAAAAGATGATCTTCTTTTTCATACTTACCTCGCATTATCTATTTCATTCTACCTTGTTTCTTACAGAAAGAAAACCACAGATTGCTCCGTGGTTTTTGTTTATTCATAAGAATCCGGTCCGGTAACAGGTTCTGAATAAATATCTTCTGTATATTCGTCGACCGTTCCTTCCGTTTCATCGGTCGGTGCCGGATCCTCTGTTGCCGTGGTCTCTTCGGTTTCTTCTTCTGTCATCGATTCATCCTCATCGACAGTCTCTGGTTCCGGTGTTTCATCTACCAGATCTGATGGCAAAGACTCGATTTGAATATCCGGTGTTCTTTGTTGTTTGAAGTCAAAGGATTCCCTGTCAAACACAAGCTCTTCCGCCTCTTGACCCATACTATCGGATGAGAAGCAGATAATCACATCCTCGTCTTCCAGATAGAAATCAAATTCATCGATGCTCCAGTCGCTCACATCTGTATCTGCCTCGTCATTGATCCGTTCCAGAATGGTTTCTTCATCGACATCCGTCACATCCGTCAGACGTAAGACACTGCCGTCCGTCAGATCGAAATTCAATCCATATTCACCATATCTTTCATCGTCTTCCATCTTCCATTGCCACTGCCGACGGATACTCAGCATGTTGTTTTCCTGATATGTGACTTCGGATTCGTATACATGGACATAATCCGCAGCCTGTTCGTTATTCAATGCCGTTTCAAAGGCTTCATTGGCTTCTTCGACCTGGCTTTCATAGGAAGAAGCATCGCTTTGGATGGTACTCATCATGCTGCTGACAACCTGGTCATCGCTTCCATTTATCTGGATGGAACGATTGTACATATTCAATGTTACATCCCCTCCTCTGCGGGATTCATTGATCATATCCGTAGCCACATCATATTGTGCAGATACATCCTTTGGCGCTGCAGGTTCTTTCTTTTTGCTTTCCGATCCACCTGTCGATTCATCGTCTTCTTCAGTTACGATTTCATAAGAACAAAGCACTTCAATATCATAGTCTACTCCATTCACCGTGATCGTTACTGTATCACTGGCTTGTTCGGCCGCTTTTAAAGAATCCGTCATGCTGATTGTCATACCGGCCACAAGGATCAATGCCAACAAACGGGCTGCCTTCTTTTTGTTCATCAATACAGCAGCTGCGGCTATGATGACAGCGCCGGCCCCCAGACCAATAAACAAGCCCGGATTACCGAAACCGTCGTCTTCTGTGGATACACCGGTATTGACCGGATCGTTAAAGATTTCCAAGGTATAGCGTGCCGCTGTGCTCTTGTACTCTTTGTCACCGGCTTTGTAAGCCGAAATTGTGATCTTTCCGGTACGATGGATCGTGACTTCTCCGGTCTCTTTATCAACTTCAGCTACATACGGATTGGAAGAATAATACGAAATTGTACCGGATCCTTTGCCTTTGTTCTTCAAAGGATTGGTAAACTTCTTGTCTTCTTTCCATTTCGCTATATAGGTCTTTTCAAATTCGATGGTCTGCTCTTTTCTGTCTCCATCTTCTTTATCGGTCACCTCCAGAATATATAATGCACTGGCTGTATAATATGTATCATCTTCTTCCGCTGTAGCAATAATAGCCGTCATACCGGCTTTTTTCAGCGTTACTGTACCATCCGCTGCCACAGAGGCTACGCTCGGATCATAGGAAGAGTACGTGACATTTCCCTTATAATTCAAAGAATTCTTAAACGTTCCTTTGGAAAGGTCAATTTCCACATAGTCGTTCTTAAAAGCCAGATCACGTTGTTTTTTCTCCACACTGCGAATCGTAAACTGTGCTTTTTGACTGGAATTGGCATCGATGCTGTCATAGACCAATGTCTGATCACCGACAACCTCCAGTCCTTTTGCCGGTTTTACGCTCATTGTGACTTGTTCCAACGTATTTCCACTTGGATTGTCCAATTCAGCTGTGACCGTAACCGGTTCTCTCAATTCATATTTTTTCTGATTTGTATTGACGGATACTTCCGGTGTATTTCCGGCCGCGAAAGCGCCTGGATTGCTAAACACCGCGAAAGCGCCCATCAACACGCTTAATCCGATAACTCCTAACTTTTTCATACTAACTCCTTTTTATCTCATTCGCTCTTTCCGCGAATATCCTTTAGATCGCTCCATAATTTGGCATCATTGGCCATTACATAGTTTTTACCCTTAGCCACAAAATGATGCCCGTTAAACGCATAGGATACATAATTTCCATTCGTCATCACAAATTCTATGATCAGATCCTGATCTTCCACCAGCTCATCGGTTTCCTCTTTGATATCGATGGCATATAAATCATCCATCATCATCTGTACAATATTAGGATCTGATATTGTATAAGACTCCGAGGATTCTTCAAAAAACTTAAGAACAACGGCATCCACCTCAAACTGATCTGGAGCCTCCAGAAATTCTCTGGCGTCTTTATTGCAATAGGAAGCAAGCGTTGACGTACGTGTAGTTTGTCCACAGGCAAAGAGGCCGAACGATAACACAAACGCTGCTATCAACATAATATACTTTTTAAACCTTTTCATCCTTCATACCTCCAGGCAGTATCCACCTATTTATAGTACGCATCTCCGGAAAGATCCATCTGAATTCTCCATGTGCAAGGATCATACCTTAAGCACCTAACTAAAAAAAGATAAACTTTAATTTATCCGGAGCCTGCAAATATTCAATTTCAATGAATGGACGATATCCATGGGTCCCTAAGCATTCTCTCCTTTCGTTATATTTAATATATATATCTTCTGCATCACTTTGTAAAGAGAAAAAGAATGCCTAATCTTGTGAAATCATGGGATTCGAAATATAATGATGCCGTGAGGTGACCTATGAAATTCAGTGATATCGACTTCTCTGCCATTGGAAAAATGTTGGATTCCATGAGCGATGAAGAGAAAGAGCAAATTAACCAATATGCCAACAATATGATGGAAAACATGCAGCAGAATATCGAACCGGAACCCGTGGAAGAAGAGCCGGACTTCTATGAACAGCTCCATATCGAAGAAGAAGAGTACCAGGATCTTCCGGGTCTTGTTCTAGATCAGATCGAGGCCGGCTGTGACCTGGAATACTATTACGAAGACGATCCCCAGGCTGATTTCAGCGCTTCCGTTCTGTTCTATGCCAAAGCCGTTTTACATCTATTACGGCACTATGATTTTACGATCTACAAAGAACTGTTAAACCCGGATGGCTTTGCCAATCCGAATGTAACCACTTTGTATTCCTATCTGTTTCCATTGACCAACGAAGAGAATATTCATATTCTTGTTGATCACGGATATGGAGATACATCCGGCTGGCTGGAAATACAAATGTTGATCCGGCAGTTATATACTTTGTTGAACAGAGCTGAGTACGATACTGTATCCTACGATGATCTGCAGGCGTTAAAATCCATTCTTTTCGAGCAAAAAGGTCTGTTGAAGATTGTTACATGTGCAAAAACCACAGAGGATTAATCTCTGTGGTCTTTTTTAAATGTTTTCATTTTTTGCATAGGAAGGATCCGATGGAGCAAATGTAGCTTGTATATCCGCTATGGACGTGCAGATCAAATTGTCCCTTTTGGTAAAGACAGCCATGCAGCCGCTGGCTACCGCCATATAATACAATGTAAAAACCAAAGAGTTGTGCGGGCTCCATACGATATGATCATAACGTTTCAGTCCATCATTGGGAATCAGTACCTTATGGCCGGCATGGACCGCTTCCAGTTGCCCGAGAAAATACAGGATCGTATCATGATGATCAATGATCTTTTCTTTATCAAAATCAATCGGTGGTGTAAAAATCTGTGTGGAAATTGCATCAAACATATATGCACGGATGGTTTCCTTGCTCTTTTCCGTCTTTTTACATCGATTGTAGATATCCATGACATTTTTCCCGTTCAGTTCTAATCCTTCAAATTTTTCCATAACAATGCTCCATTTTTTCCATTATATCATGATATGATAGGAACATGAAAAGCAGGTGAGACCTATGTTACTAATTCAAAACGGACGAATTGTCGATCCCGTTACGCAAACCGATGCCATCATGGATATTCTGATCGATCAGGGAACCATCCTTCAGGTTGGCAAAAAAATAGAAGTGCAGGCAGATCGGATCGATGCGACAGGACTGGTGATCGCACCGGGCCTGGTGGATGCCCATGTGCATTTCCGTGATCCCGGATTCACCTATAAAGAAGATATTCTTTCTGGCGCTGCTGCTGCCAAAAAAGGTGGTTTTACCACCGTCATCTGTATGGCTAATACCAAGCCGCCGGTAGATAATCCCGATACATTGCAATATATCCTGGAAAAAGGAAAACAAACCGGCATTCATCTGTACCAGACAGCGACAGTTACACAAGGGATGGCCGGTCACAAACTGGTCGATATGGAAGAATTATCCCGACAAGGAGCTGTCGGTTTTACCGATGACGGTCTGCCGATCATGGATGAAGCCGTCCTGTTAAAGGCTTTGATCCAAGCCAAAAAGCTAAATAAACCAATCAGCCTGCACGAAGAGGATCCGCTCTTTATCGACCAGGCAGGTGTCAACCAGGGGACTGTTTCCCGGCAATTACACTATGGTGGTGCCAGTCATACAGCAGAGGATATTATGGTTGCCAGAGATGCCGTGCTGGCCCTTCATACCGGTGCCTCTCTTTGTATCCAACACATCAGTTCCGCCCATGCCGTGGAAATCGTACGCACCTTTAAAAAGCTCGGTGCCGATATCCATGCCGAAGCGACACCGCACCATTTTACATTAACAGAAGATGCTGTTCTTAAATATGGTACTTATGCTCGCATGAATCCGCCGGTACGAACAGAATACGACCGGCAGAAAATCATCGAAGGGATCCAGGATGGCACAATTGATATGATCGTAACTGATCATGCCCCACACAGTACCGAAGAAAAATCAAGACCGTTAGAACAAGCTCCTAGTGGCATTACCGGTTTGGAAACCTCTCTGGGTCTGGGGATCCATTCTCTGGTACAGCCAGGCCACATTTCCTTAATGAAACTGATGGAGCTGATGAGCAAAAATCCAATGGAATTCTATCATCTGCCCCCTGTCAGCATTCAACCGGGGCAGCCGGCAGACCTTGTTCTTTTCAACGAACAGGAAACATGGACCGTGGATCGGTTTGCCTCCAAAGCTTCGAACAGTCCATTTACCGGATGGACATTACCGGGAAAGATCCATTACACGATTTGTGAAGGAAAGATCGTATACCAAGGAGATTAGATCATGGAGTTTAAAAAAATCAATAAGATCCAACAAGGAAGATTTATCACACGTTATGATATACACTATATCAAAACCGACGGAGAAGAAAAAACCTATGAGATGATCAGCCGGAATCCACATATGCATACATTGACCGATCTGAATAATCCCGAGCCGGATTCTGTGATCCTGGTCCTTACCAACCAGGAAGGCAAGATACTGATCAATAAAGAATATCGTATGGCCATGGGACAGTGGATCTATAACTTCCCTGCCGGCCTGATCGATCCGGGAGAAACACCGCAGCAGGCTGCTAGGCGAGAGCTGAAAGAAGAGACCGGTCTGGATCTGGTTTCCATCGATGATATCTTGTTTGACAGCTACAGCGCTGTCGGCTTCAGCAATGAAAAGAACATTGTCATCGTGGGAACCGCCGAAGGAACCTTTCATGAAAGTACGAGCACCTCGGAAGAGATCGAAGCCAAATGGTATACCAAAGAGGAAGTCCGCCAACTTTTGAAAAACCAGTACTTTGCGGCACGTACCCAGGCATACTGTTATTTGTGGGCAAAATAATAAACCAGTTTCCTTTAAAATGACTATAGAAGAAAAGAGAATCGCAAAAGGGATTCTCTTTTCTAATTTGATTGTCTTGATATTGTACCCGTTTTTATTTCAATCGATTGATTGCCTGGGCCATGTCCTCAACCACATGATCGGCATACGCTTTTACCGCATCCGGTGACCAGGTAAAGGTAAACGCAATATCCGCTTTTTCCAATAAAGGAATATCATTATAAAAGTCTCCGATCCCCGCCATCACATCCATCTGCATCTTCTCCTTATATATCTGCAGAGCATTGCCCTTGGAACAGCCCTTGGCTACAATATCCACAAAGCGGACATTTCGATAGGCGATGATTTCATCTCCAAAGTATGCATTGGTCAGATCCGTGATGCGTTGGGCATCCTCTTTGGAAAAACAGCCAAAGGAAACCCCCTGAAACGGGACATCCGGTAACTTGCTGACAGATGGCACATACTTGGACAGAAAGGAAAGATGGCTGCTCTTCTGCATCTCATATACATCAAAACCGGTTCGGATATACATATTTGCCTGTCCGTAAAAAGAGTCGTACAAAGCCTGGATCGTGGAGCGTTTCATTGGCTTCTCATAGATCAAACGATGGTCTTTGTCATAGATGGCCGCCCCGCTGACTACGATGAAGAAATCGCAGTGAATCTGCTCGGTCAAGGGATACAACGTGCTCGGCAGATCTCTTCCAGTACAGATGCCGAACTGATTTCCCTGCTTCTGAAACTGTGCAATAGCTTGAATATCTTGTTCTTTGAAGTGTACTTCATCATGCCCGAAGTACAAGGTGCCGTCAAAATCACTTGCCAACGCTATCATTTGTTTTCCTCCGTTCTTAGTGGGAAGCTCAAACTTCCATCCAGTCTTCATACTGCCTGGTATATAGTTGGAAATATTCCCCTTTTTGTTTCATCAGCTGGGCATGTGTGCCCTTCTCAACGATCTTTCCGTCATGGACAACCAGGATGATATCGGCATCGATAATCGTGGATAAGCGGTGGGCGATCACAAAAGAAGTTCTTCCTTTGATCACTGTGTGGATGGCCTGCTGGATCTTCTTTTCCGTCATCGTATCCACACTGGACGTCGCTTCATCCAATATCAAAATTTTTGGATCTGCCAAAATAGCTCTTGTGATCGACAACAGTTGTTTTTCTCCTGTGGACAGTCGATCCCCACCTTCTCCGACCTGGCTGTCCAGACCATGATTAAATCGCCGGACGATCGTATCAGCCGCCGTTTTTTCCAAAGCCTGCCAAATCTGTGCATCGGTTGCAGACTCGTTGCCATATTTCAGATTCTCCCGCACCGTTCCCGAGAACAATAGCGGATTCTGTAATACATAACCCAGATGACTGTGTAACCAAAGCTGGCTGCGACAGCGTGCATCTTTTCCATCAATGAGAATTTGTCCCTCTGTTGGCTCATAAAACCGGCAGACCAGGTTCACCAATGTTGACTTGCCGGCGCCGGTCTGTCCGACAATGGCTACATTGGTTCCTTGATTCACCTTCAGATCAAAGTGCTCCAAGACATTTTCCTTGCCATCCGGATACATGAAGGTCACATCTTTAAATTCAATATCCCCATGAAGTTCTTCCCAGTTTTCCTTTTTCGGATAAAAAGCGTCCCCATATTTCTCAATGACATCCTCGCTGTCCTTTACATTGGAAACCTCTTCCAGCAACCGCGAGTATCTTTCAATGTTGACCTGAATAGCAACCAAGGCGGAAAAAGCAGCCATCAGCTCCTGGATAGGACTTAACAAACCAACCGCATAAGACATAAAGACAGAAAGCGTACCAATCTGCATAAAGGCTTCCTTGGTCAGGATACCTCCCTGCCACAAAACAACGGCTAGCGCAAGCGAAGAAATCATGGTCACCAGAGAAGTCAATAAAGCGGAATGATGGGTCACCTTCACGGCTTTTTCCACCATCCGGTGAGAATCCTCATGAAACAGATCCTTCTGTGTCTTTTCTATGACTAACGTTTTAATGCTCTTGATTCCGGTAATCCCTTCATTAAAGTGATCGGTAATACGCGCATTGAGCTCTCTTACGATCCGGTTAAAAAATACCAGGCGCTTCTGAAAAAACAAAATCAAACACACAATCACCGGCACGAAGATCAAAACACAGAAAGCCAGATACGCATTCATGGTAAACATAACCACAAAGATAAAGACAATATAAGATACATTCCATACAATATCCATAAACCGCCAGGAAATCAATTCCCCGATCTTTCCGGTATCGCTCAAAACACGAGCATGAATATATCCCACGTTATTCTGATTATAATAGGCAAAAGACAACGTTTGCAGATGATGGAAGCTGGCATCCCGCAGATCTCTGTCAATCAACATTTCCAGGCGGCCGCCTTGGAACAAGCTGATCAAATCGATCGTCTGCTGGATCACCATCAATCCGAAATACATCAGGATAAAGGTCGGTAATCCTGACAAGGTGCCCGGCAGAATAAAATGATCCAGGGCATATTGATGGAACAGAGGATATAAGGAATCCGCCAGACTGACCCCAATGCCCAGAATGATCATGCAGATGGTCATTTTCCGGTAAGGACGAATATAGGGAAGCAGTTTCGGGATCCCGAAGAAAGGAAGCGTTTCTTTATTCTTTTTCATACGTTTCCCCCCTCATACCCTGTCTGTATTTCGTAAACTTTTCGATAGAATCCCGGCTGTCCAATCAATTGTTCATGCGTTCCCTTTTGAATGATCTTTCCGTGATGCATCACCAATATCTGATCGGCGTGTTTCAAGGTGGAGATGCGATGCCCGATCAACAACACCGTTGTATCCCGGTTGTATTCCTGTAACGCCTTCTGGATCTGACGATCGGTTTTTGCGTCCACCGCCGATAAAGAATCATCAAAGACCATAATCGGGGTTTTTCGCATCAGCATCTGTGCAATGGCAACTCTTTGTTTCTGACCGCCGGATAAAGTAATCCCTCTTTGCCCGACATAGGTCTGGTATCCATCCGTAAAATGTTCGATGGTTCCCTTCAGCCCGGCAATCTCTGTCATTTTCTCCATGTTTCCTTCCGGTGCAGACATCCGGATATTTTCCTCCAGTGTACCGGAAAACAAATACGGTTCCTGGATTACATAGCCGATATGGTTTCGCAGCCACTTACGGTCTATGGACCGTATATCGATTCCGTCAATGGAAATCGTACCGGACTGCACTTCATACAACCTGTCTAACAAGGATACTATCGTCGATTTCCCGGAACCGGTCGTTCCCAGAATGCCTAAGGTCGTATGTGCCGGTACAGTAAAAGAAATATCATCCAGCACCTTCTGGTTTTCATAGCCAAACGATACATGATCAAAGCACAGCTCCCCTTTGAGCGCCGGTTTCATAGATCCTCCGGCATCCTCCGTCGGCGCATTCATGATAAAGCGCAAACGGTCAATGGATACGCCGGCTTCACTTAACTGGGCAATCATACGACCTAATCTTCGTACTGGATTGGTCAATAAGGCGTTGTAGGATAAAAAGGCGATAAACTGTCCGGCTGTTAACGTTCCCTGTACACAGAAAACGGCACCGACCACAGTCACGATAAGATCTCGAACCGTTGAAATAACATTGCTGAGAACATAAAAGGAAGCTAAGATCCTCTGTAGAGAAATCCATAAATCTGTATAATAATGATTTTGTTTCTGAAACCGCTGGTCTTCGTATTTTTCTTTTCCAAAAGCGCGGATGACCCGGATCCCGGTCAAATTCTCCTGAACGATACTGGAAAGCTTGCCGGACTCCTTTTCCACCTGATCAAAGGAAGTCCCGATCTTTTTATGAAAGAATAAAGACCCGATGACCATCACCGGAATATAAAAGGAAGCCACCAAAGCCAATTTCCAGTGGATCTGCATCATGAAATACACGGAGAAAACAATCATCAGGATCACACGGAATAAGGAGGTGAGCTGTTCGGAAACAAAAGTCTTCACAACATCGACATCCGTCGTACAACGCTGAATCACATCACCGGTATGATGCTTGTCATGCCAGGAAAACGGCAATTCGAGAATATGATCGAACAAAGTATTCCGCATCCGATGTACAAATTTCTCGGCTGCCATGGAATTAAATAATTGAAACAAATAACGAAAACAAGCACCAATCAGCGCAACAACAGCCACCACAACCGCAATCCCGACCGGATATGCTTTCATAGTAAGGATCCATCCCTGCAAAAATGCCCATTGGACCGGCTTATCGCCAATCACAGAGTCCACAGTAATCTCAATGATCTTCGGGTTTAACAGATCAAACAAGGAGACCAAGGAAGCAAAGACGATACTGATCAAAAAATAGCGTTTACATCCTTTGAGAAAGTATAAGAGCATTTGTGTTTTCGTCGGATATTCTTTCATAATTTTAGTTTAATTGAACCGAAAAGGATGCGCAAAGAAAATGCATAAAATCTATTATAAGTATGTCAATATTCAGAATTGAAAGCGCAATCATATGAAAAGTCGGCTATATTTTAGTCGAATTTTTACTCAGATTTTTAAAAATGTTATAATGATTCAAGTATTGAAAGGAGACCAGCTATGAAACATGGAGTGATGATTCAATACTTTGAATGGTATTTGCCGGATGATGCTTCTCTTTGGAGACAACTGAAAGAGAATGCACAAACACTAGCAGATAAAGGTGTCACCTCCGTCTGGATGCCGCCGGCCTACAAAGGAGCCGGGGGGATCCACGATGTCGGATATGGTGTTTATGATATGTATGATTTAGGGGAATTTGATCAAAAAGGATCGATTCCGACCAAATATGGAACCAAGCAAGAATATTTACAAGCCATTGAAGCCCTGCAGAAAGCAGGCATCAATGCCTATGCCGATATTGTATTTAACCATCGTATGGGAGCCGACAGAGCCCAGAAAGTAGAGGCTGTCGAAACCGCCAGCGATGACCGTACACAGACCATTTCGGATGTACATACCATTGAAGCATGGACCGAGTTTGACTTTGAAGGACGCCATAATAAATATTCTGACTTCAAATGGAGATACCCGCATTTTAATGGAGTCGATTATGATTCCTTGTCGCAAAGACACGGCATCTTTAACTTCGACCGATCCCCATGGCAAAAATGCGTCGATAATGAAAATGGAAATTACGACTATCTGATGGGAGCCGATGTCAACTTTGATAACACCGAAGTCATCGATGAACTGACACGATGGGGCCAGTGGTATGTGGATATTACGCATGTCGACGGATTCCGTCTGGATGCCTTGAAACATATTGATGCCCGCTTTTTTCCTTCGTGGCTGTATACATTACGCACGACAAAGGAAAAGGAATTTTTCGCAGTGGGTGAATACTGGAACAGCGATGTACAAGTATTGGAAGATTACCTGGAAACAGCTGACTTCAGCATGTCTTTATTCGATGTACCTTTACATTTCAATTTATACCACATCAGTAAAAAGGAAATGAAGCTGAATGAAGTCTTCAACAACACATTGGTTCAGAAACAAGACCGCTATGCGGTGACCTTTGTCGACAACCATGATTCCCAAAAAGGACAGGCGTTGGAAAGCGAGATTGAAGACTGGTTTACAGAATCGGCTTACGCATTGATCCTTTTACGTTCCGAAGGCTATCCATGTGTATTCTACCGCGACTATTATGGAAATCATCATAAGGAACTTGATCAGATGATGGAACTGAGAAAGACACGGATCGACGGTACCCGCCACGATTATTTTGAAGAGGACGATTGTATTGGATGGTCTTACGAAAATAACGGATGCGCTGTGATCATCAGTACCGACAATGAAAAAGAAAAAGAGATGTTTGTCGGCCAGGAGCATGCCGGACAAACATGGATCGATGCCCTCTCCCACAGTGAGCAGGAAATCACGATCAATGAAGAAGGTATGGCTCACTTCCCATGCCCAGCACAATCTGTCAGTATCTGGATACCAAAACAGGTGGATTGATCTCCACCTGTTTTTATTATCGAATTCCTTCCTCTCTTTTGTTTAGTTCGGTTTCAATCTGATTTAATGTATTGAAAAATCTATGCGTGGCAATCATAGGTCCAATCAGAATCACGATGCCAAAGACATTCCATCCAAACATATGCCGGAAGGAGGTGTGGTTCCCTTCTATCCCCAGTTCCATGGCCTTGTATTTCAATTCTTCGGCAATTTTCGCCATCCAAACAAGTGTATATATAAACAAAGTAGGGATCCCTAACAGATAGGCTACATAATATCTTTGTGTTCTTCTTCCCAGAATTTCATCAAGCTCCTCCTGCAGGCCCAAAGGCATATAACACAATAAAAAAAGGCCGGCTGTAAAAAAATCAATGCATCCAATCAGAAATCCCTTTCGGTTTGTATGTTTAAATCTCATAGTTTTTTAGACTTCTTTCTATAAAGATTATATTCTTTTTCATAAGTCTTGCCACAGAAAGCTTTTTTAAATATAAACAGTAAGTTATATAATAAAGAAAAGATATATCATGGGAGGTACTTATGAAGAATCGTGAAACATTAACAAAAACGGTAAAATCAGGTATTTCATTTGGAAGCGCCTTAGCTATGGTTATCAGCTATACCAACTGGCATTCGATTGCGTGGGCGATTATCCATGGATTGCTGAGCTGGTTTTATGTACTCTACTACATTATCCGATATTGATCAAGAAATGCCGGATATCCTTTATGACGATCATCCCAAAGAATTTATGATGTGTATGGATTTTATTTCCTACTTAGAGAAGAGTTGTTCGAAATTCATGATGTTATCCTTATGATGCTCAAAAAAGTTAAAAACACATTTAAATTATGTACCTATCGCAAATGGAGGCAGAACCTGTAATAATAAAGTTAGGATATTTATCTAATGGAGGATCATACTATGACACAAAAACTCTTTGAACGAGGTTCCATTGGTAACCTTGAATTAAAAAATCGTGTAGTTATGCCGGCGATGGGATGTTCTTTAGCCAGTGAAACCGGCATCGCCTCAGCCGAGATGATCCGGTATTACCAGGAACGCGCAAAAGGCGGTTGTGCACTGATCATTACCGAAATCACCCGTGTAGATGATGAAACCGGTATTGGTACCCCGTGCCAGTTATCAGTGACAAAGAAAGAAAACATTCCAAGTCTTGTACGATTAGCCGAGGCAGTTCATGCCTATGATTCAAAGGTCTTTATTCAGCTGCACCATCCGGGCAACCAGACACCGGCCCGCCTTTTAAATGGCCTACAGCCGGTATCAGCTAGTGATGTCACATGCGCAACGATCGGAGACAAGCCTCGCCCTTTAACGACAGAAGAAGTGGAAGCTCTGGTTAAAAAATTTGTAACAGGAGCTGCCTATTGCCAGATTGCCGGCATTGATGGAGTGGAGATCCATGCTGCCCATGGCTATCTGGTGAATCAATTTATGTCTCCTCATACCAATAAACGGACTGATAAATATGGTGGAGATTTTAAGGGACGCATGCGCTTTGTGACCGAAATCATAAAGGGGATCCAAACGGTGTGTGGACCAAACTATCCAATTTCTGTTCGTATCAACGGAGATGATTTCATCGAAGATGGTATCAAACTGGAAGAAGCCGTACAGATGGCTGTCTATCTTGAAAAATTAGGAATTCAGGTTCTGAATGTCAGCTGTGGTACGTATGAATCCGGTTATACGATCATTGAACCCCAGGGTATGCCGGAAGCCTGGAAACAGCACTTAGCCAAAACGATCAAAGCACACATCCAGATTCCGGTCATTGCCACCAACAATTTAAAACATCCGGCTGTTGCCGAGAAGCTTTTAGAAGATGGTGTGTGTGACTATGTTGGGATTGCCCGTGGTCAGCTGGCCGATCCGCAATGGGCCAATAAGGCCAAAAACGGACAGGACAAACGGATCCGCAAATGTTTAAGCTGCATGGAATGCTTCCGCGTACTGAATGCCCTGCGCCCGTTGGAATGTACGATCAACCCGGTATTGGGAAGAGAACTGCATTTCAATGATGAAACATTAAAGAAGAACGGAAACGGACAGTCCGTAGCTGTCATCGGTGGAGGGCCGGCCGGTATGCAGGCAGCAATTGTTCTGGCAAAACGCGGGTTCAAATCAGTGCTTTTTGAAAAAGCAGATCGATTAGGCGGCAGCGCCTTGTTGGCTGCTGTTCCTCCGCATAAGGAAATGATGAGAGAGTTCATCGAAACCATGATTGAGGAATGCAAAGAATACGGTGTAGAGATCCGCTTGCATACACAAGCTACAGCGGAAGATGTCAAAGCCATCGATCCGGTAGGCATCTTTATGGCTACGGGTGGCAATCCAATCATTCCAAATCTTCCGGGTATTGAACATGCTGTTACCAGTACCGACGTATTAACGGGAAAAGCAGTCTATAAGGATAAGAATATTATTGTAATCGGCGGCGGTGTTACCGGGCTGGAAACCGCTGAAACGATCTGTGCCGACAACGATGTAACCATAGTGGAAATGATGAAAGATGTCGGTACAACCCTGTATGCCAGTGCCAAAGCTCTGTTAATGAAACGACTGACAGACCAAGGGACAAAAGTCATGACCAGTACAACATTAAAATCTTTGCAAAGTGATTCTATTACCGTGACGGATGCAGAAGGCAAGGAAAGCACAATTCCTTGTGATGCCGTTGTTCTGGCAATGGGTGTACACAGTGATAAAAGCCTTCGCAAAGAGCTGGAACAAGTCTCTGATCGCATTATTCTGATTGGTGACTGTGATAAGCCGGGACAGATTCGCGAAGCTCTGCATGCTGCGTACGACAAAGCTTTTGTTTTCTAGAATCAAATAGAATAAACCTTCAGGAAGCCCACCTGAAGGTTTATTTATTCTGACGATGGATAGTCAAGAGCTGATCATTCCCAAATCTGCCATGAACATTTAACGCCACTTGAACCAATCATAACATCCAATGGCTTCTTAGAGGCACCTTTAGGGTATACTAAAGGTAATGAATGGAGGTTGGTTCTATGTGTACTGCAGCAACATATCAAACAAAAGACTTTTATTTTGGCAGAACATTCGATTACGGATCTTCTTACGGAGAAGAAGTAGTAATCACACCAAGAAAGTATATATTTAACTTCAGAAAAGAGGGCGTTCTGAGCAATCATTATGCGATGATCGGAACTGCCTATGTCGCAAATGAATATCCTCTTTATTATGAAGCTGTCAACGAAAAGGGACTGGCAATGGCCGGGTTGAACTTTGCCGGTAATGCTGATTATAAAGAAGAATGTGAAGAGAAAACGAATATTGCTCCGTTTGAATTGATTCCCTGGATCCTTGGTCAATGTCAAACAGTAAAAGAAGCTAGAATACAGTTAGAGAAAATGAATCTGGTTAATATATCTTTCAGCGATCAACTGCCTTTAACACCTTTACATTGGCTCATTGCCGACAAAAACGAAGCTATAACTGTGGAATCTGTCAAAGAAGGCTTATTTATTTATGAGAATCCGGTTGGTGTCTTGACCAATAATCCCACCTTTGACAAACAGTTGTTTCATCTGAACAACTACCGCTATCTTCAAACCACAACACCGGATAACACCTTTGGAAAAGATCTATCCCTGGATATTTATAGTCTGGGAATGGGAGGCATGGGCCTGCCAGGTGATCTATCTTCACAATCCCGCTTTGTACGAGCTTCTTTTGCAAAATTAAATTATTCATCGGACAATGACGAATTATCCAGTGTCAGTCAATTTTTTCATATCCTAGACTGTGTATCGCAGCCACGTGGATTGTGCAGTCTGGGAAACGGGCAATATGAAATAACCATTTATGCATCTTGTTACAATACCGATGCCGGCATTCAGTATTATACTTGTTATGACAATCATCAAATCACAAAGGTTGATATGCATAAAGAAAATTTAGATGAAAGAAACCTGGTACGTTATCCACTCATTACTAAAGAACAAATCAACGCACAAAACTGAGCATATATAAACAAAAACCCTTCGGAATCAACTTCCAAAGGGTTTCTTTTTAAGTGGTGGTCTCAGTCGGAATTGAACCAACGACACACGGATTTTCAGTCCGTTGCTCTACCAACTGAGCTATGAGACCATGTGGTTGCGGGGGAAGGATTTGAACCAACGACCTCCGGGTTATGAGCCCGACGAGCTACCGAACTGCTCTACCCCGCGATGTGAAAGATTAAATTTTTTTGAATGGCGGAGAAGCTGGGATTCGAACCCAGGCGCCGCTTGCACGACCTACCGGTTTTCAAGACCGGACCCTTCAGCCACTTGGGTACTTCTCCAAGGGTTATTCAAATGGTGGACCCTGTAGGACTCGAACCTACGACCCGCCGGTTATGAGCCGGATGCTCTGACCAACTGAGCTAAGGGTCCGTATAAACTCGTTGGTGGCTGGAGTGAGACTCGAACTCACGACCTTCCGGGTATGAACCGGATGCTCTAGCCAACTAAGCTACCCAGCCAATTTTGAATGGTCGGGACGACAGGATTTGAACCTGCGACCCCTTGATCCCAAATCAAGTGCACTACCAAGCTGTGCTACGTCCCGATAAAATGGCGCGCCCAGTAGGAGTCGAACCCGCAACCTTTTGATCCGTAGTCAAACGCTCTATCCAATTGAGCTATGGGCGCACTTGCATTGAATGCCTAATTAATATACCATACATAAAACTACTTTGCAAGTGGATTTTTAACATCATTTTCCCCAAAAAAGCATTTATTTTTTATTTTCTTTTGGTATATACCAGAAGGAGTGAAATCCATGCAGGTATGTCTTGGCATTTGCCGGCATTTGTGTAGCAGCATTAAACACATTGATATAATCCCCAAATCCCATCGGGATGGAAAAAGCACCAAGGGATCCAAGAAGAATCCATTGCGGATGAAGCAGAAATAGAATAAAAGGGATCCATCCAAACACAATATTCGGACACAATGACATCCCGATAAATCTTTTTTTGCTCATATCCTCCGGACCCACCACAAACAACATACCCTTGGATACATAGGTAAACATGTATACATCCTCTTTAAAACACAGAGCATGTAAGAATTCATGCGGTACCAAACACACAAAAGATAACAAGATACCACCAAAATGCAACATGGTGCGAGCCCGCAAAAAATAGATACCGATCGTTAGGATAAACATCACCAAAGAACCGGCATTGGCTAAGATCGCAAAAGATTTCTGATCCGGTTCTTTAAAAGGTACATATCCTTCCCGATGTTCATTGAAAAGAAGGCTTTCTTCCTTTCCATTGTATTTACCAGCATAATGGAATCTCATTTCCCCGAGCTCCCTAGTTTTCCGCTCATTCGTTCCGACTGAATATTCTGCAATTCCTCGTAGGATATTTCTTCCGATTTAATTTGCGGCATACGCAATAGTACCCCTTGACAAACCGCCTTTTCATAAGGATAAATAATGTATTTTTCTTTTTCCTTTTGACTCCATGTATCAGCCGTTTCCTTTTTGACAATGCGGATCGGTTTGTCGTTGACATTGGTGATAGGAGCCAAATATTCACCCCGGTATCCGGAATCGATGACCCCGGATCGCTGTGCCATTCCTTTGGTTCCTGTCGAGCCTCTTTCTTTCAGGAAAAGAACATATTCCGGATCAAAGGCACTGGCAATTCCTAATGGAATCATCTTTGTATGCAAAGGCAGGATCTCCATATAATCGTCTTCAAAACATGGATAAAGATCATATCCGGCATCTTCTTGTCTCTTAACCGGTATTTTAGCCTCCGGCTTTACTTTTGCCCAATAGATTGTTTTCATAGCTACCTCCTAAAACCTTTCCATATTCTATTAATAAGTCATTGAATCGAAATCTCGCGTTGGCTGCTGAAGTCGAAGGACACACTACAACCTTTGCCGCCAGTTCGGGATAATACTTTTTCAATGTGTTGTAACTTGTTTTTCCATTACAGATGATCGTCTGTATGGAAGGATTATGCTTCAATAGCTCCGGGATATTGTTGGGTTTGACTTCCTTGATTGTCGCGTCTGCGCTGTTCTTTCGAACGCATGAATGACAAATATCCCAAAGTGCTATCCCGGCAAATTCCAGGATCTTATATTTCTGTTCCATCGTTTCTGTCGGTTGATGAAACAATGCCGTCAACACTGGCCAGAACCGATTGGTCGGATTGGCATAATACATCATCTGCTGCAGACTGACCACACTGGGCATGGAGCCTACGATCAATACCGTATCATTGCCATGAACGATCGGATCAAACCCTACGATTCTTTGCATATTCCAATCAGGTCATACTGACCGGCTTCGGTAATGGTCACCTGTACAAAGGAGCCCAGCTCAATTTCCTTTGCACTGGTAAAGATGACCTGTCCATCCACTTCATCCGGTGCATCCGCCTGACTACGTCCCCGATAGCGTCGCTTTAATCCTTCGACTTCTTCTACTAGGACTTCTATCGTTTTTCCGATTTTTTCCTGGTTCTTCCGATAGGAAATCTCTTCCTGCACCTTCATCAAACGTTCCAGGCGGCGATCCATCACTTCCTGCGGGATTTCTTCGTCCATATCATAGGCCGGTGTGTCTTCTTCTTTTGAATACGTAAACGCACCAAAACGATCCCACTCAATATCCTTCAAAAACTGCACCAGCTCTTCAAACTCTTCTTCTGTTTCGCTTGGGAAACCGACAATAGCGGTTGTCCGTAAGGTCGCATCCGGAAACATTGTGCGGATCTTCTTGGTAATACGGATGACTTCTTCTTTGGAAGAACGTCGATTCATCTTACGCAACAAACGCGTGGAGGCATGCTGCATGGGAATATCAAAATAAGGGATAACCTTTTCACATTCCTTCATTGCGTCTAATACATCCTGGCCGATCTCATCCGGATACATGTATAAAATACGGATCCAATGAAACCCGTCAATCGCATTGACCTGGCGGATCAAATCCCCCAAACGGATCTCATCATAGTAATCCAGACCATATTTTGTGGTATCCTGCGCAATCAATGTCAGTTCCTTTACCCCGATGGATGCCAGGTATTTTGCTTCCTTGACAATATCCTCGATCGGTCGGGAAACCTGTGGCCCTCGAATTAAAGGAATGGCACAATAGGTGCAGCGGTTGGAACAACCATCGCTGATCTTCAAGTACGCCTGCCAAGGATTTCCGGATAAAACCCGTTCTGCCTTCACAATCAGGCTTTGGTCCCCTTCCCCCAGCAGCGGGCGTAATCGGGCGGCCAGTTGATCATAATCACGGATCGGGATCACGGCATCGATCTCCGGAATCTCCTGCTCCAATTCCAGCTGATAGCGTTGTGCCAGACAGCCACAGACAATCAGGCGTTTCAATTGTTTTTCTTTATAGGAAGCCATCTCAAAAATTGTCTGGATCGATTCTTCCTTCGCACTGGCAATAAAACCGCATGTATTGACAATAATAGCTTCTGCCTGGCGTACAGAACCTACGATTTCATGTCCCTCTTCCTTCAGCATACGCATCATTTCTTCGGAATCCACCAGATTCTTACAACAGCCTAAGGATACAAATCCTACTTTCATGATTCGTCCTTCTTTCTGTGATAGATCATTCGTCCCTCCAGCGCAAAAACACGAGGGCCAAACTTGCCTGGTTCGGTTGCATCAATACTTTGTTTCATCATATATAAACGAGCATCAAGGTCATCGATGGTCGACAATACTTCCGCCTCGGGAATCATCGGCGATACCGGTGAACCAAACTCCTGCTTTCCATGATGGCTTAAGATCATATGCTTCAACAGCAGGATCTCCTCTTCGTTCTCCACATGATAGCGTCTGGCAGCTTCATCCAGTGTACAATGCATCATGCTGATATGCCCCAGCAGATTACCCTGAGCTGTATATTCCGGCAGGACCGGATCGGATAATTCTTCAATTTTACCGATATCGTGAAGCAATGCACCACAGATCAACAAGTCACGATCCAGATAAGGATACAGCTCGCAAATTTTAACAGCCAGACGGGCCATCGATAAAGAATGATAGGCCAGCCCTCCGATAAAATTGTGGTGATTTCGGGTAGCCGCCGGATACTGATAAAACGCCTTATCATGCTCCTCTAAAATCGTTGAAGTCACACTGAAAAGCGTGGCATTCTCAAGTGAATCCAACAATGCGCCTATTTCTTCTTTCATCTGCGCTTTGGTCATAGGAGCACTACGTACATAATCCGTCATTTCCTCCTCTTCACACTCTACCATTTTCTGTATCCGAAACTGAAGAGCGTTTCGATATAGGATCACATCGCCTGTCGCTTCAACGACCATGCCTATATGGTATTTTTCTGCCTGTTCCTCTGTTAAATTCCAGAATTTGGAATCCAGAATTCCCGTAGAATCCTCCAAAACCAAGGATAAATACGGGGTTCCTTTGTTCGTCTTTCCTTTATCACATTTGGAAATCAGGCATTTGACCGTTACTTTTCCCGGTTCCTGTATATCTTTAATCATATAAATGTCCATCCTCTAACGCCTGGTTGATTTGTAATTGCGAAAATCCTTTTCGCATACAATACAATCGAATCTTATCAATTTTCTTTCTTTTATCCATTTCCGAAGCATATAAACGTTCGGCTTTTTTCACAGCCATCATCAATGCCTCTTCATCATTCTGTTCAATTTCCACCGATTCACTGACCTTACGGGCAATTTTTACTGAATATCCCTTACGGATCAGCTTATTTAAAATCGTTTTCCGCATCAAATTTGATGACTGCATCCGGATCGAATGCGCATACATCTGTGCGCTCTTTAACGCGTTGGTTTCCTCTTTGCCCTCGGATAACTGTTCCAAGGCCTCTTCAATGAAATCAAGCGGAACCCCTGCTTTTTGCAGCTTCTTTTTGATCTGCAGTTTATTCTGTCCATAGGAATGCCACACATCCGCTTTCTCCAGCGCATATTCATGGTCATCGATCAATCCGCTATCTTCCAGAATATCCACAACAGCCATCGCTTCTGCATCTTCCAGATTCAGTTTATTCACACCATAATCATAAATTTCACGGGCGGTATAATCATTCATGGAAACCCTTGCTTTACATTTGATCAACGCCTCATAAAAGTTCTGAAGCAACAGATAATCACGAATCAAATATCGATCCAACATCGTGTTAATTCCCAACTTCATATCGAAATAATCATTATCCGGGATTTTAATCTTCAGATTCTCTTCTTCGGCACTGCACGATAAGACTAATTGAACAAAGCCATAGTTCAACGGTGTGATCTTTTCTATTGTATAGGCGGTGTGATAATCATCGATAGCCTGATCATAGACCGCAAGTACTTTTCGACCAAACAGCTCCGTGTCGTACGCTTTGGTCTTAGAAACGCAAAACGGCTTCATTCTCTGTCTGTCTTCTTTTGATTTTTTGAAATACAGTTTCAGCTTTTCAGCCAGTTCAGCCGCATCATCAAAGTAATAACCCGATTTATCTTCTTCTACCAAATCATCCAGCACTTCATCTCTTCGTCCGAATACCGGCAGTCCGGTAGCCAATGCTTCCAGATATGTCATGCCCTGTGTTTCCGATACAGAAGCCGACACAAAGCAGTCAAAGGCTGCATAGTAATAAGGAATTTCCTCTTTCGGGATCTTTCCCAGAAAATGGACACGGCTTCCGATATGTAGCGAATCAACCAGATTATGATAGAATTTTTCATCCGTGCCTCCCCCAACGATCACAAGGTGGATAGAAGGCTCCGATTCTAACAGCTTGATTGCCTCAATCGGCATTTCGATGCATTTTTCCTTGGCAATCCGTCCAACAAAGACAACGATGTCTGCGTCCTCCGGAAGAGAAAGATCATTCCGGATGCTTTGGATCTTCTTCTGATCCAGATTAGCGACTTCAAAATCAGAAAAATCAATTCCCGTAGGCACGATATAGATCGGTGTATGGACACCGTAAGACTGCAAAGCCTTTTTGGTTTTATTGCTCGGCACGATCACTGCCTGCGGTCCGTTGCCTGCTTCTCTGGACAAAAACCGAATTACTTTTTTTGTATATTTATCGATCCGCTCAAAATTACCCGGATTGACATAGTGCGTATAATCCTCATACATCGTGTGATATGTATAAACAACCGGAATATGAAGTTTTTTAGCAATGGAGCGCGCAAAAAAACCAACTCCCAATTCTGTATGCACATGAATTACATCCAGGTTCATCCTTTCTACATAATCCTCACCGGCAAACTGAATAGGACTTGATATTTTGTATCCATACATCTTTTTTATTTCAATTCCAGGTAAACGTAATATTCTTTGTTCTTCATCATATTCGATATGGGTTCCCTTGTGATTTGAAATCACAAAAACAGTATGTCCCATTTTTTCTAAGGATGTCTTTAACGTCGCAATGCTCGAGACAACACCGTTAATATCCGGTAAATATGCATCTGAAAACATTCCAATTCTCATTACAGGTCCTCCTCATAGATATCAATGCTATTTCTTCGGTCATAATAATTTCGCAGGACCGCAAATAAAATACCACCGATCAATACAATTAAATGATATGTTGAAAAACGCCATAAAACCATGACAGCGCCTGTCAACGGATACATCAAACGATCAAATAATAGCATAAATACGACTTCTGTGCCTCCACTGGCTCCGGGAATCGGAATAAAACTGTTCGCCATCAGCACAAAGCTGGATAGAGCCATAACATCCAGTAGCATACTGTTATCGATGTTGATATGCAATGACCTGGCAATCGCAAACGGCAAGGAATACAACAAAGCCAAACGGACTGTGTTGATCAGAACACAAATGGCAATCCGCTTTTTATCCTTGGACAAAGCCCTTGCTTCGGAAGTAAATGAAGCCATTTGCAATGTCCACGATTCCACCATCTTATCGCCATTCTTGATAAATTTCAATTTACTGATCCAATTTGCCAGCGCATTGGTCAGCTTGACATATACCTTCGGAAACAAAGCAACGGTATAAAGCACACTGATCACAACAGCGTTGATAATATATCCCAATAAAATAATTTTAAACCAGGCAGACTGTGCACTGTAATACCCGTATTTTAATAAAAAAAGAATCGTAACAATGATCATCATAGTTGTCTGGTAAATAATAAAATCAGCCCACAGTAAGCTGACAGAATCACTGACACGGATTCCCTGCTTCTTCATTATATAAGCCTGCCCAAACTGCCCTCCGGTACTGCTTGGTGTGACTCCAGCAAAAAAAGAACCTACAAAAGCAACGATAATTCCTTTTATAGGCGTATAGTCTGGAAGATACTTTTTCCCAAAAACATAATACACCAAGCCCCATACTGCTGTATACAGAGCACCCCATGCACAGATCAGCAAAAAGAATGCCGGATTCATTTTTTGAATAGACGATAACACAATCTGATAATTGTCCTTTAGGGCAAACCATAAAGCCCCTAACGTCAAAACAAGAATCAGAAGGATATTCCATATATATTTTTGTTTTTTCATGATGATCTATCTACTATTATTTGTCCTGTTTTTCATTGTATGCATCCAAATAAAACTTCTTCCACATCTCCAGAACATTTTCCTTTGAATAAAAATCACTGATTGCTTTTGAATGTTCCTGCATCGTTTGATACAGCGCCGGATTGTTTTTCAGATCGTTTAATACCTTGGCAAAATCCAGATTGTCGTCTGCTTTTAAATAATGATCAAATAAAATTTCTTCATACAGATCTAAATCTCTCAATACCAATGGAACATTGGCATTGGCAGCCTCCAATATGGTCATAGGAAACAATTCATTATAACTAGGCATAAACAAAACATCCGCCATGTTATACATATCCACCATTTCCTCTCTAGGTATAATGCCGAGAAAATGGACATTATCCGGTGATTCAATATCTATATTCTTTAATTCATCATATCCATCTGTAATCATGCCAAAGGAAAAACCACCAGCCCATACAAACTTAAACTCCGGAAGCAAACGGGCAACGTCCACAAAATCCAATACACCTTTTCTTGTCTGCACTTGTCCGGCATCAAAGACGATAAAATCCGATTCCTTAAAACCATATTTCTTTCGGATCTTTAGTTTTTCTTCTTTATTTTTTAGATAAAATTTATCTTTGGAAACATAATTGGGTATGTAATATATTTTTGAGCGGTCAATCCCAAGCTTTACCAAGTCCGGTATAAAGCATGGGTTTACCACGACAAGACGATCTGCCGCTTTATAAAACTGGACAACATACTGGCTAAACGCCTTCATCAAAGGAAGAGGCAGTGTCACGCTTCCATCCAATGTATCCGGTAAAAAGTGACAATAAGCAATATTTACTGCTTTGCGATTTTGCATCTTCAACAAAAATTGTGGATCCACCGTATGAAAATGCTGGATATCCGTCTTCTTTGTCCAGTTGTTAATATGTACATCAAATAAATCTTTAGCTCCTTCACGTATTAAGTTTACTTGTTCCTGATAAGCACTTCCTACTCCCTGGCCGGCTACTTTGTCGGCACTGGAGAACATATTGATCGATATTTTCTTAGAATTCATTCTTACACCTTCAGTCACATTATATCAATTCCTTTATTTTATGTCTAATTTATGCCGATAAGACAGTTTACTTTCACTGAAATAAAAAAAACCGGCAATAGCCAGTTACTTGTTCTCATTATATTTATCAATCTTTTTCAACAAGCTTTGTTTGGCATTGTTGAAAGAAATCAAGGACAATATCAATAATCCTCCGGAAAGCAATGAGCCAATCAAACCAATCCATTTAAAGACTGTTCGTGCTGTATCCGATACATTAGGCAAGATTGGATCATTTTTGATAAACCATCCCCATACAAATAAGAGCGCAAAGATCAAAAAGATGAAAAGCTCTCTGTGTATTACTCTTTTTACTCGCCGGATCATGGCGTTTTCTTCCTGGATTGCCATTGCCAGCTTTTCTCTTTCTACATTTGGTTTGATCATACTATCACCTCTCTAAAAAAGGAAAGCGAAGGCTGGGCCTTCGCTTCACATACGTTATGACTATCCTAATAATCCAAGAACAGATCCAACGAAACCGATCACAACGTACAGTAACAATACCTTAACTGGTGACATATTCTTCTTAGCCATTAAGAACCAAGCTAATAATACGAATACGCAAGTCAGTAATTTAGGGAATGCACCATCTAATTTGTCGATCAACAATACGTCAGCACCTGTAGAGTCTTTAGCGATTACCAATGGAGATCCAACGCTTACCCAGGAAGCAGCCATGGCACCAACGATAACCTGACCCATAACGATTACAGATTCACGGAATGCTGTAGCCTGCTCACCAACTAATAAGTCAACGGCAGTACCACCTAATTCATAACCCTTCTTATAGATGAATCTTTCGAATAAGATTTCTGTAACGTTCCATACGATGATATAGAACAGAGGTCCTAATGCAGATCCGCCTTCAGCGAAACCTAAAGCGATACCTAATAAGATAGGAATGTAAGTACCAACGATCAAAGAGTCACCGATACCTGCCAAAGGTCCCATCAGACCGGCACGAATACCATTGATCATTTCATCATCGATATCTTCAGCACCATTTGCACGAGCTTCTTCCAAACCGGCAGTGATACCTACTACCAAACCACCGATCTGAGGTTCAGTGTTGAAGAATGGTGAATAAGTGTTCAGTTTTTCGATTTGTTCCTCTTTTGTAGGATACAATTCTTTAATAATTGGAAGCATTGACCACATGTATCCGAATGTCTGCATGTGTTCTTGAGAGAAACAAGTCAAGTTTCCATACCACCAACGCCAGAAGGAAGTATTCAATGTCTTTTGTGAAATTTTCTTTTCAGCCATAATTAAATATCCTCCTCATCATCAAAATCGTCAGATCCACCGGATCCTCCGTTAACTTTAGCCATTGTTAACTGGTAGTTTACCAATGCGAATGCTGCACCAACAGCTGTAGCTGCTAATAAAGTCAATCCCATAGAAGCTGCCAGAGCGAAACCGAATAAGAAGTAAATCAGGTCAGTCATCTTAGAAACTACAGATTTCAACAAGATTGCGATACCTACTGCCGGTAATAAAGAACCAACTGTCAGGATAGCTTTGATGTACCATACATCTGTGTTCAAGTTCTGGAATACCTGTTCTACAGCTCCTGCACCAAAGTAACATAATAAAGTACAAGGCAAGAATGACAATACGAAGTGTGAAATTAAAGGTAGAATTACATCCACAGTTCCTAAGCAGTCAATATTACCTTTTTCCAACTGAGCCCAGCCCCAATGCTGCCAGATCAGGTTCATCATAGCTGTTCCGTAGAACAATGTGATACCGATAACACCAGTCATTGCAGAAATACTGGAAGCTAAACCTTGTGCTTCAGGTCCACTGAAGTCCATACCTGCTGCTTTAGCACCTACATATGCCAATGGAATACCAATGTAGGAAACGGCACGTAAGTCAGATGCAACGGTTCCACCTGGAGTAACCAGGGCGATCCACATTACCTGCATAGGGATAGCGACCTGGATAACACCAGATACGTCACCCATTACGATACCAACTAATAAACCGGCAACCAATGGACGGTTCATAGTATAGTTACCTACTGTAGTACCCAAACATGCAATAGTAGAAGCAGCGCACATACTAAGAATACCAATTAAAATTGCTTGAAATAAACTCATACACTCTCTCTCCTTTTGCTATAAGTTTGATATATCCTCATTCAAATACTATATCTACCTCTTAGTATCCGAATTTAGATCTAAATTTGTCCCAAGTACCGATGGAAGTTTCGCGTACCAATGCAAATTCAACTGTATAACCCTTCTGGGAAATAGCTTCTAATGCATCTGCTTCTTCCTGAGTGATACTTTGGTTGTTTCCTAATTTTGTAGCACCCGGACGGTCATTACATGGTCCGATGATCAATGTCTTAACATCATTAGGAACAAATCCATCATCAACAAGAATCTGTTTCATATCGATAGGATTCTTAGTGATCAAGAAATAGTTTTTCTTGGAATCTTTAACAGTTTGGCATTTTTCCAACCAGTGTTCGTGAGTCCAAACAAACACTTTCTTATCTGTACTTGCCTTAAAAGATTTTGCCAATACTGGTGTAGTAGCTGCTTTGTCGTTTACAGCAACGATTCCGTCGCAAGGGAATTCTTTAGACCATCTGGTAACGATCTGTCCGTGGATGATACGGTCATCAACACGCATAAAAGTAATCATATTATTTTTCCTCCTCTAATAGATGTATGCTTACGCTCTTGCGTTAAAGCCTTTTATTATTATAAATCGTCGTCTTCGTCGTCGTCTGAAGCCACTTCAAATTCAACTAAGCCGTTACGTCCTTCGCTTAATAATGTTTCTTTTAAAACATTCAGATCATCAAAGTTATCTTTCATCAAGACAGCTGTGATGGCCAATGGCATATTCATACCGGCGATAACCAGCGTGTTACCTAACTGTCCTTTTTCGCTTAACACGTTCAGTGCGTTAGTGAAAGGAGATCCGCTAAGAATATCAGCTAATAGAATAATCTGATCGTCTTCTTTAATGTCTTTTACTAATTCTTTAAAATTTTCTGCAAACTGATCTGCGCTCATTCCGTCTTTTAAGCTTGTGCTTAAAACATCAGCACGATCGCCTGTCATCATTTTGACAGCAGAATGCAAGCCAGGGGCAAACTCGCCGTGGCTAACCATAACAACGTATTTCATTATGTTTCCTCCATTTATCAACTACCTAAAATTATACTCAAGACTAAAAGCGTTTTCAAGTCTTGTACACATATTTTCACATAATTAGATAGAAGTAGTTAACATTTATTTATATATGCTGTTATATACCGTTACAGAAAGGTTCTATAGGCTAAATAAAAAACGAAACGCAATATTTCGTTTTTCGGTATTCTAGAATATAGCTCTCAGTAACAAAAAGAGTACAACAAAGACCAACGGGATGATGATGATCATGGAATATCCCTTCAGGAAATTCTTTTCAATTTCCTTGAACTTCACATCATCATAGTAATATTTTTCATCCTCTGTTTGTACAACAACACCCTGTTCAATCAGATTTGCCAACGTAAAAGCCAATGTCGTCGTAGATAGCTTTACGTTTTTAAAATCCGCAATAGGGATTGCTGTTTTCTCTGAAACCGCATTATGCTTTTTCAGATTCTGTACAACCAGTGACGTTGCTGTCCCTTCGGCTGTTTTCTTCTTCTTTTTCTTTCCAAACAAAGAGGAAATAATGGTATCCGGTGCTTCCGTGTTCAGATCCTGGTTTTGTTTTGTGTCTTTCGGCATAGTTAAAACCCCTATTTTTTCTTATTCTTTTTCCGCTGTTCCTTCCAGGCTTTTTCCCTTGCCCGGATTTCCTGCGCCATTTTGGCGGAAACAATAAAATCGCCCTTGTTTCCCCAAACGATCTTGACATTTTTCATCAAGCTTTTCTGGATCTCATAATCCGTAATCATGCGGAAACGATAATACGTATCCACAAAGAATAAACCTTCTTCTGTAAACCACATACGCTGTCTGACATAGGACTCAAAAATCAGTCCCACAAACACGATCCCCAGCGAAATATATGCCAGTTTATAGTAGAAAAGCTGATCTTGCGCCACGCCAAAACGATCGGTCGTGAAATACAGAACCACACATAGCAGACAGAGCACAATGGCTACCGACATTCCGGATTTACTTCTGTCAAAAAGCTCGGCATGTGGAAAACGATTTTGGAATTCCTCCAGCTTCTGTCGATGTGTCATCAATAGTTTTATACTTTTAAAAGTTGAATATCCAGTGTATCCAATGAATAAAGCAGCTATTGCCCATTGGATGATCGTATTGTTCATCATATGCATTCTCTCTCTTTAACAAGGTGTATTATAACACGTTTTTAAGTTCTAGCAACCCGTTTCCCCCGTGCAAAGACGTCAAAAACGGAGTAATCCTCATTCAGAACGACGATATCGGCATCCTTTCCGGCCTGCAGCGTTCCCTTGCGGTCATCCACCTTCAACATTCTGGCCGGATTGATGGTACAGGCATTGATCGCTGTCTGCCAAGGAACCTGCGCTTTTTCCACGAGCACGCGCAGCCCCTCGTTGACCTTCAGCGTGGAGCCTGCCAGATTTCCTGCTTCGACCAGATGGGCGCTGCCATCTTCATGCAGTTCGATCAGATTGCCGCCGAACAACGTCCTTGTTCCGACCGGTAATCCCTTAACTTTTAAGGAATCCGTGATCATAACTCCATAATCCGGTCCTTTCGCCGTGAAATAGTCGTTTAATGCTTCCGGTGTTGAGTGATTGCCATCGCAGATCATCTCGCCGTATACATTACGAAAACGCATGGCTGCCCCTACCAGACCAGGATCTCTATGATGGAACTTGGTCATACCGTTAAATACATGTGTCATACTACCGGCTCCATTGGCTATCGCCAGTTTCGCTTGTTCATAGGTAGCCGAAGAGTGCCCTTGGCTGACCACGATCCCATGCTGGACACAATACTTGGTCAACGCAAAATCCTCATCGTGCTCGCAGGCGACGGTAATGATCTTGATCAGATGATGGCTGGCTTCATAATATCTTTTAAACTGTTCCACATCCGGTTTGACACAGTACTGCTCAGGCTGTGCACCCTTATATTCCTGATCCAGGTACGGGCCTTCAAAGTGTATACCTAATATCTCGGCCCCGTTATAGCCTTCCTGGACAACTTGGGCTACATTGGCCACGGCCGCCGTCAATACACTTTCACTTTGGGTGATCGTTGTCGGCAAAATCCCGGTCACCCCTTCTTGAACAATGTTCTTGACCCAGTTTCGCAATCCTTCCGGTTGGGCATCATTGGTATCAAACCCGTATGCTCCATGGGTATGGCAGTCGATAAAGCCGGGAACGATCCGCAGATTTCCATAATCCTTGTCCACTTTTTTTGTTCCATATGGATAGACGGCCACAATCTTCTCTCCTTCAATCTCCAGTTGTGCCTCCATCCATGTATTTACGATCCAAACACGTTTACTTTGCAGTAGCATCTTCTTCCCTCTTTTCTTTAATAAAATACATCGTCATTGTCGCTCTGGACGTCAATGTTTTGTCTTCATCAAATATATTCACATGAAACACCCCTACGGAATGCCCCATCGATACAAGTTCGGAACGGCTGTATATCACAGATCCTGTAGCCGGATGAACAAAGTGGATATCCCCATCCAGCGTGACACACTTTCTTCCATTAGCCATGCATTGTATACCGGCTGTCGTATCTGCCAAAGCGAATAAGGAACCCCCATGTACATTACCGTAGATATTTCGTATGGCATTGGTCACCCGCAGTTCCATACACACATGATCTTCCTTTACCTCCAGTACCCTCATATTGTTCTTTACCAAATATTCCGATGTGTTGAATTGATTTTCCAATGATCTCATTCTCTCATTTTTCTCCTAATTATTACTATTCTAACATAATTTAATGCTATAATAGTATCCATATAACGGAGGGATATCTTATGTTTGGAAATCATGTTGTAGGATGGATCATCGTTGGAATACTCGTTGTATATGCGCTGTATTCTATCTATCATTCCATTACAATTTATATTACCCACACCAAAGCTTTGAAAGCGTTCAAATCAAATCATACAGTCATCGAGGTTTTTGATGAATCACGACGATGGATCATCCTATCTATTATTATGATATTGGTTTGTGTGTATATCAGCTTCAATTTAAACACGGTACGAATCGCTGAGGACCAGCATCTGATGTATCGTTGTGCTTATTTAACCATCGCATTGATCTTTGTGACTATTCTAATCAATTCGCTGGCCGGAAAACGTATGTGGTTTACCGATACTGGCTTCTTCTTCGGCGATCGTTTCTTTAAATATACGGATATTGCCAAAAGAGAACCGATTGGCGGTGTCGGAAGCATCAGTTTAAGGATCGTTATGAAGAACAATTTTGCCATCAGTGTCACTAAGTCACAAAACGATAAAATTGAAAGTATGATTCGAACAGTGAATTATAAAAAGAAACACAATAAGTAGAATAACTGTCGGATAATCACAAATTTTCACATTATCTCTACATAAAAGTACTACTATTTTCATATATTATACTAGTGAGCTTAGTAAATAGCTCGCTTCATAATCAAATTCCCTTTCTTAAAACTTTCTTGAAAAAACCGGTACAAAATGTATCGGTTTTTTCTTTATATAAAGCCTGTAGCTTTCTAACACCGCCTAATAAGAACTGTCTATTGGCAACACGTTGGCAACAATATCCATAAGATCCACACAGAAAAAGCCGGCATCTTGCCGACTATAGTCTGTTTTTATAATTTGTCCAATGTATATAACCGATGACCAGCCATACCAGACCCAGTATCAGCTGAATCACATTTGAACCAGCCAGATACGATACGAAAAAGCATCCGGCTGCCACAAAAGACAGGATCATCGCAAGCTTATTCCGATTCATTCAAATATCCCTTGATTCTTTCAATCTCTTCCTGACCAACCTCACGGCCCAGCTGATATACACGTTCTATCTCCTTAGGATCGTGCTCGGTCGGAGCAATATTCAAAGCTTCCTTCGGACGGACCACCAGAATGTCGCCCTCCTGTTCCTGTTGCCGTATATAGTCCAGAGTTTCATTATACTCTTTATAACGGTTGGCCAGCCTTTCTACCATCTTCGGATATTTTCGCAAGCCCACCTTTACAATGTCCAAATGCTTTTGTGGCTCTTTCCGATACGTTTCGGGCTGTGTCAGAACCACTACATTTTTGTCATAACCGCTCTTTTGGAAAAAGCGGATCGGGATGGAGTCCGAAACGCCTCCATCATATAAGTAATGACCATCGATGAAAACCGGTCTGGCAAACAGGGGAATGGAAGCCGATCCCCGGATCCATTCAAGATCTTCATCGGTTCCGTTGGCACAGTTGTGATACAAAGCATGTCCTGTTACGGCATCGGTTGCCACACAATAGAATTGCATCGGATTGTTCTGATATGTTTCCACATCAAACACATCCAGTTTCTTTGGCAACGTGTGATAACAAAACTTCCCTCCGTACATATCTCCGGTCAGCAGTAACGAGCGATAGCTGTTATACCGCCAGTCCTTGCAGAACCGTTTGTTGTAGCGAAAAGCACGGCCTCTCTGTTCCGATTTATAGTTACATCCGAAACAAGCGCCGGCGGATACACCGACAGCTCCATCAAAGATAAGACCTTGCTCCATCATGACATCTAATACACCGGCGCTAAATAATCCTCGAAGAGCGCCACCTTCTAATACTAATCCTTTTTTCATACTCTACTCTTTTGTGAATGCCTGGGCATACCCATGGGCATCTCGATTTCCTTGATATAATGAAACATCGGCTACCTTGCTTACATCATATGGTGTTACCTGATATACATAGTTCAGCCAGTTTCTATACAATAAATTTGCATGCGAACGCCACGTTAATATCGGCCTGTTTTGAGGATTGTCATTCGGAAAATAGTTTTCCGGTATATGGATTGGTTTATTGGCATTGACATCACGGAAGTATTCCTGCGCCAATGTTTCCACGCCATATTCAAAATGTCCCAACACAAAAATCTGCCGATAACCTTTTGTGGTGATAATATTACTGCCGGTCTTTTGCGACCTTGAAAGAACGACCAGCCGTTTTTCTTCTGCCAATGCTTTCTCATCGACGCATGTATGACGTGAATGCGGTGTGTTATGGATTTCATCAAATCCATTCGTTAAAAAATCATACTCGTCACACAGTTCCTGAGGAAAGATTCCGAACATCTTTTCCGGCAATCCTTGTTTCTCGATGCCATAATGATAATACAGACCGGCCTGAGCGCCCCAACAGATATGCATTGTGGAAAATACATGGGTTTTCGACCATTCCATGATCTCTGTTAATTCCTTCCAATAATCCACTTCCTCAAAATCCAAATGCTCAACCGGTGCCCCGGTAATGATCATGGCATCATAGTAACGATCCTTGAACGTGTCAAAGTAATCATAGAATTTGACCAGATGATCCTTGGATGTATTCTTGGATTCATGCGAACGTACTTTCATAAAATCAATGGATACCTGTAATGGTGATTTACTGATCAGACGTAAAATCTGTGTTTCCGTTTCAATCTTTTTCGGCATCAGATTTAGGATAACGATATCCAGTGGACGGATCTGCTGACGAAGCGCACTCGAATCCTCGATCGCAAAAATCTTTTCCCCTTCCAATATATTTTTAGCGGGTAAACCATTTGGAATAGTAATAGGCACAATATCACTTCTTTCTTAACAGTGTGTTAAACATTATAACGCAATTACAAGAAAAAGGTGACTATTTTCATCACCTTTTCTCTATAAATATACTTTTATTCATTCAAATCCCTTTGATCCACATACCCGAATGCATCCTGACTCTCTACGTGTACATAGACATAGCCGGACTGTTCATAAGAGATGATCTGTACACTATCGCCTGTATTGATAAACGCAATCGGGTTTTCCAGATCCTCCATACTTCCATAAACCAATATCGTCTTATTTGATTGAATGATAATCGTTTCCGCTGCCAGAACACTATCCGGATCCTCCGTCAAGTAGCGATGATCCACATAACCTTTTGTCTTTCCATTTTCCGTCTTGATCTTCCAATATACAGGGTCTTCGTCGGAAAGTACTACGACTTTCTCCTTGTTCTGTAAAGAGTCGATAACCGGGCTGTCGGTATCATTCTTTTTGTATACGGTCAGCCCCGCATCGCAGCCGGTCACATAGTATTCACCTATTCCCCTATTCTGGCTGAGGAGGAAAAATCCGATCATTCCCACGCTGATTACCATGACAATAATGGCCACGATCACGCCCTTGTCCTTCTTTTTTGTTTGGAAACGATGGGTACCGCACCATTGGCAGACCTCGTTCTCTTTGAGATTGGAAGCTCCACAATGGGAACACACCCATTTTCCGGCAGGGTCTTCCCCTTGATACACCTTCGGTCTTTGATGATAGAGACCTGTAAACACTTGATCGACATAGATGTTTGCCGGAACCTTCGGCGTCCACCCGGAAAAAGAGGGATCCTCCGGGATCGGTGCAATCACCGGACTGCCTCGTTGAACGATCTGTTCAGCTATCAAGTCTCCATTTTCTTTTCGAAAAACAACGTGGCAGTATGTATTGTTGGAACCAGCTTGCAACGCTTTCCGGAATTCTTCCGCGCTCTGATACCGGCTATCCGGATCATAAGAACAGGCTTTCAATAGGATCTGATTGAATTCTTCGGATATCCCTTCGATGGCCGGAACCGGTTCTCCTTGCAGCCTCCTTGTCCTCGCCTTCTCTATCTCCTCATACGTGCTGAATCCTTTCGGATAAAAGGGCAATTCGCCATCCAACAGCTTATACAGCACAAGACCTAGCGAATAGAGATCTGCCCTGTGATCATATTTTTGTCGTTGGAATATCTCCGGTGCCATATAATTGAACGTGCCTGCAATGGTACCGAAAGTCTCCCTGTCATGGCCGGACAACGTATATGCGATACCGAAATCCCCCAGTTTAAAATCACCAGTATCGGATACAAATATATTGGAAGGCTTGATATCCCGGTGCAGTATATTCTTTGCCGCACATTTTTCCAAAGCCTTGCAGATATCGATTCCCAGCTTAAGAATATCTTTCTGCATCATTGTATGGGATGCACAATACGATTCCAAAGGTGTCAATAATTCCATCCGGATAAAAATATCGTATCCCGGTCCATCTTTCCTTTTCACTTTTTCATGATCCCGGTATCCGACGATATGAGTATCCGAGCCAAGAACATACATCGTGTCGATCTCGTGAAATACTTGTTCTACCTGGTTATGATAATAGGCATCCAGATCCTGTATACCCTCGTTTTCTGCCATCGTTGCTTCATCCCTTTTGTTTTTGGGAATATGAATGACCTTCAATGCGTTATAGTAGACATGCCCACTATCCTCTTTCTTTATTTTATATACTTCGCCAAATGATCCTTCTCCCAGCTTCCCGACAATCTTCCATTCAGGCCAGCAACACCGTATTTCTTCATACATAGGAATCCCTCACTTATTTATCTTTTTTTACAAATCAACCTGACCAAACTATTCTGAAGTATGGTACAGAACCAATGTATTATGGAAATATATTTATATAATTTTAAATCGAACCCTTCTATTTTTCAACGCATAATCACGCCACAAAAAAAGCCCTTTTGAATCTTTCAACAAAGGGCTTATTGTCTATTTAAATGCATTTTTAAATCGTTCGAACGGGCTGTCTGACTGTGAATTTCTTAATTTTTCATACAGTTCACGATCCTTCTTCGATACACGCTTCGGAATCTCTACCTGTACTTCCACATATTCATCACCCTGGTAGCCACGTCTGTTCTTTACACCTTTTCCCTTTAAACGGAATTTCGTGTTCGGCTGCGTACCTTCCGGAATCTTCAGTTCCACATCGCCGTATACCGTTGGTACCTGGATCGTTGTGCCGATCGTTGCATCAATGGCACTGACCGGTACACTGATATAAATATCGTCTCCCTGGCGGGTAAATGTCGAATGTGGTTTTACCGTAATTTCAATATACAGATCTCCATTCGGACCTCCGTTGACACCACGTTCTCCCTTTCCGGCAATACGGATCTGCTGGCCGGACTGGATTCCCTGTGGAATCTTGACATCCAGTTTTACACGGCGGTGTTCATAGCCTCGGCCGTTACACTGGTGGCATGTTCGGGTAATCTTCTTACCTGTACCACGACAATCCGGACAAACCGACTGCTGCTGAATGACACCAAACGGGCTTCGCTGCTGCGTCATCACATAACCGGTACCATGACAAGTCGGACATGTTGTCACATCGGAAGGTGTTTCGGCACCGGTACCGTTGCAGTGCTTACATTGTTCATCAACTTCCAATGTAATTGTTTCCGTCTTTCCGAAAATCGCATCCATGAAGTCGATCCGCATCTGCATGACCCGGTCATTTCCCTGACGAGGTTGGTTTGCAGCCCGTCTTGACGATCCGAAGCTGCCAAATCCACCACCAAAGAAAGAACCGAAAATATCGTCCAGATCGCTGAAGTTGGAGAATCCCTGTGAGAATCCACCCTGACCGAAGTTTCCATCGATTCCGGCATGACCGAACTGGTCATAGGTCTGCCGTTTTTGTTCATCGCTCAATACTTCGTACGCTTCATTGATTTCTTTAAATTTATCTTCCGCGCCGGGATCCTTATTCACATCCGGATGGTACTTCATAGCCAGCTTACGGTATGCTTTTTTTATTTCATCCGGTGTCGCACTTTTGGAAACTCCCAGCACCTCATAATAATCTCTTTTTTCATCTGCCATGAAAGCCCCTCCTTCAATCAGAATAGAGTTCCGGGCATACCGGAACTCTACTTACTTAGTGTTTTTCCGTGAATTCACCATCCACAACGTCATCGTTGTTGGATGCTGTATTCTGCTGTTGTGCACCAGCCTGCTGGTTGTACATAGAAGCACTGGCTGCCTGTGCTGCTTTTTCCAACGCATCTAACTTGGCACGAACCTCATCCATATTATTCTCATCCAGTGATTTTTGCAAGTCATCACGCATTTGTTTTGTCTGCTGTGCCTGCTGTGGATCGATCTTGTCCTTGTTATCTTCCAAGGTTGCATCAATCTGTGCAATAAAGCCTTCCGCACGGTTACGTAAATCGATTTCCTCTTTACGCTTGTCATCTGCTTCCTTGTTCTCTTCAGCTTCACGAACCATACGGTCGATTTCAGCTTCACTCAATCCGCTGGAGTTCTGAATCGTAATCTGCTGTTCTTTGCCAGTACCTTTATCTTTTGCACTAACGTTTACAATACCGTTGGCATCGATATCAAATTTTACTTCAATCTGCGGTACGCCACGACGAGCCGGGGCAATACCTGTCAATTGGAAGTTACCTAATTCTTTGTTGTCATTTGCCATCGGACGTTCACCCTGCAATACACGGATATCTACAGCCGGCTGGTTATCGGCAGCCGTAGAGAAGATCTGTGATTTGCTGGTTGGAATGGTTGTATTTCTAGGAATCAATACTGTCATAACACCACCCATTGTTTCGATACCTAATGACAATGGTGTAACATCCAGCAACAATACGTCCTTCACATCACCGGAGATAACGCCACCTTGGATAGCCGCACCCATCGCAACAGCTTCATCCGGGTTTACACTGTGGTTTGGTTGTTTGTTCAGCTCTCTATATACGGCATCCTGTACAGCAGGAATACGAGTGGATCCACCAACCAGCAGTACTTGATCGATTTCCGAAGCACTTAACTTCGCATCTCTTAAAGCGTTACGGATCGGTTCCATTGTACGGTCAACCAAATAACGTGTCATCTCATCAAATTTTGCACGTGTCAATGTCATATCCAAGTGTAACGGACCAGCCGGACCTGCTGAGATAAACGGCAGGGAAATCTGTGTCTGCATAACACCACTCAGATCCTTCTTCGCTTTTTCAGCTGCTTCTTTCAAACGCTGCATAGCCATTGGATCTGCACCTAGATCAATACCGTTTTCCTTCTTGAATGTATCGATCATCCATTGTACCAATACGTTATCAAAATCATCTCCACCTAAATGTGTATCTCCATTTGTAGACAATACTTCGAAAGTTCCATCTGCCAGATCCAGGATGGAAACATCGAACGTTCCTCCACCTAAGTCATAGATCAATACACGCTGTTCTTTATCTGTCTTATCAATACCATAAGCCAATGCGGCCGCTGTCGGTTCGTTAATAATACGTTCTACTTCCAGACCGGCAATCTTACCGGCATCCTTGGTAGCTTGACGTTGAGCATCGTTAAAATAAGCCGGTACTGTAATAACAGCTTTTGTCACCTTTTCACCTAAATAATCTTCTGCATACGATTTCAGATACTGAAGGATCATTGCAGAGATTTCCTGTGGTGTGTAGCTCTTTCCTTCTGCTTCCACACGCTCGTTGGATCCCATCAGTCGTTTGATGGAACTGATTGTATTTTTATTCGTAACAGCCTGACGTTTTGCAGCATCGCCAATAATACGTTCTCCATCTTTAAATGCAACAACGCTCGGAGTTGTACGGTTTCCTTCCGGATTTGGAATAACCTTAGAATCTTTTCCTTCCATTACTGCAACACAGCTGTTTGTAGTACCTAAATCAATACCGATAATTTTTGCCATAGTCTTATCCTCCTTATTCACTGACCTTAACCAATGCCGGTCTTAATATTCTATCTTTCAACATATAGCCTGTTTGTAACACTTCGATTACCATGCCGGATTCCATATCCTCTGCTTTTTCCTGCATCAAAGCCTGCATGGTATTGTGATCAAACGGCTTACCCTCTGCTTCAATTTCCTTGACGCCTTCGTTTTCCAGCACTCTTTGCATCTGCTGGTAGATCATTTCGAACCCTTTCACATAATTTGTCAGTTCCGGGTTATCCGAAGGTATATTCAATGCCATTTTCATGTTGTCCAGAATCGGCAGCATTTCTAATCCGGCTTGCTGAAAGCGATACTTCTTTGCGCTATCTGCTTCTTTTTTCAGCCGTTTCTTCATGTTTTCTGTATCTGCATACGCTCTGGCTATATCGTTTTTTGCTTTTTTTAATTGTTCCTGCAGCTCGGCAATCACTTCCTGCGGATCCGGTTGTGTTTCTTCTGCCACTTCCTGGTCTTCTTCCAGTTCCACATCCTCCACCGGTTGTTCCTGATCCACTGTTTCATCGTCTACCTGCTGAACAAGAGCCTTTTCTTCTTTTTCACTCATTCTTGTTCCCCCCTTCATCTGAGAATACTTCTTCAATGACATCCGACATCGTATCCATTAATGCAACAACCTTTGAATATTGCATACGATTCGGTCCGATGACCATTAACTGGCCTTCTTCATCGTTTTTATAATGGAAACGTGTAGATAGTACTGATACATCCCCAATTTGAAGAAGTTCATTTCGTGATCCGATATGAATAGCTACATTTCCTTCCTGGTCTGTCCATTTTTGGAATAGATCGCCGTTTTCCAGGATCTTCATCAGCTGTTTCAGCTTGGTGATATCACTGAACTCCGGATGATACAACATATTGCTTCGTCCGGAAACGGCCACCTTCTCTGTTGCAAATTTCATAAACGCTGTCACAAAAGCCTCAAATAAGACTTCAGAGCGTACGATCTTCGCTGTCATTAAAGGCCGGATCTCATCCATTTTGTGGATGACCTCGGAAATCGGTGTACCTGCCAGCTGCTCATTCATCAAATCGCAGCATGTCTTCAGATCCCGGACCGGGACATCTTCTCCAAACTGGAAAATCTTATTTTCAATATGACCGGTGCTTGTGACGATAATTGCCACTGCACTACGCGTATTGATCGGAATCAGCTGGACATTTTGCAATGTCTGCTGCGCACCGCTTGGCCCTAGTACAAT
This sequence comes from Erysipelotrichaceae bacterium, assembly GCA_040266995.1. Classification (GTDB taxonomy): domain Bacteria; phylum Bacillota_I; class Bacilli_A; order Erysipelotrichales; family Erysipelotrichaceae; genus UBA4312. The sequence goes on from JAWRHV010000026.1 coordinate 98,245, forward strand.
ACTGGTTAAATTGGTCATATCGCTTAAGATATCACAGCTTTTCTGAACCACTTCATCCAGGGAAAAATGTCGTTCCGAGAAAACCTGCTGTAAAGAATGTTTTGTTGGCAGATCCATATCTGTCACCATTAAATTCGCTACGTAATATCGATATCCTTTTTGACTCGGAATTCGACCGCTGGAGGTATGTGTCTTTTCCAAAAGCCCCATCTTCTCCAAGGCTGCCATCTCATTTCGAATCGTTGCCGATGAAACCTGGAAATCCAGGATCTGCATCAATGTCTTTGATCCGATTGGTTCCGCACAACGAGTGAACTCTTCAACAACTGTTTTAAATATAGCTTTTTGCCGCTGTGTCAGTTCCATAAATATGGCTCCTTTCTAGCACTCTTATTCTTTGTCTGCTAACAGTATAACACAAAAATTAGCACCGTCAACTAAAAAGTGCTAAAGTTCTCCTTCTTTTTTAACCATAGACCGAAATCCTATTCTCAGGTAAAATAAAGCTATGAAACAGATTGAACTCATACATACCGAACGCGTATTCGGGGCGGTCACATTAAAAGATCTGTCCTGTCCGGAATCCAACAACATGGCTTTGCATGTTTGCCAGAATCCACAGGCTGTCATGCAGAATCGAAAGGCTTTAGAAGCCGTGACACTGCCTTTGGAAAACTGGGCCCTGCCCTGGCAAAAACATACTGCCAATATATATAGGATAACCAACAAAGACAAAGGAAGAGGCTCTGTGGATAAAAATACCAGCATTATGAATATAGATGCCGTCTATACAACCGAGCCGGATATCTTGATTGGGGTCTTTACCGCCGATTGCTGTGGGATCCTTTTGGTGGATCCAAGCACCCCGTGCATTGCTATGATCCATTCCGGCTGGAAAGGGACGGTACAATCCATTACAGAAAAATGTGCCCGGCAGCTCATCGATGAAGGCCTTCTTCATCCGGAGCGAACACTGGCATTCTTCAGCCCGAGCATATTATTCGATTCACTAGAGGTTGGCATGGAAGTTGTCCACCAGCTGCTTGAGCATCATGTGGATATTGAAGGCTGTATTCGTTATATGCCAGATGAGAAAGCGTATATTGATAATCAGGGCATCAATATAAAGATGTTAAGAAAGCTGGGCATCACACAAATCACACCAAGCACATTGGACACAAAAAAGGAAAGAAATGATTGTTTCTCTTATCGTAACGAAAAAGAAAAAGTTGGTGAACATTTTACGTATGCATATATAAAAGGTTAGCTATCTTATGGCTAACCTTTTATATTCATACACCTATTTTGAGAGAGCAGAATTTATCTGCACCGTTATTATCCTATAATAAAATAGTAAATAATATAAATTATTTAATATATTCTGAAACAAAAAGAATTTTTCTTTGTATACTAATATATATACATTAAATTATTTTGTTTCAAAAACAAAATAAAAAAGGGAACGCATATGAACAAAAAAATACAACGTCAAAACCTTATTTATCAACTCTTGACCAATGGTGAAAAACTTCGTGTAAAAGATATTGCCAGTCAGCTTCAAGTGACACCGGAAACGGTTCGTAATGATCTGCGTGAAATGGAACAGCGTAAACAAGTCATCCGTGAACACGGCTATGCCCGCAGTGTATCCACCCTGGATGAAGTACCTATTCGTATAAGACAGCTAGATAACCTGGAACAGAAGAAAAGAATCAGCTATCAGGCATTCCGCCTGATCCAGGATGATCAGATCATATGGCTGGATGCCAGCAGTACGATCGCATTGGGGATCCCTATGCTGGCATCCCATAAGAATCTGACGGTGGTCACTGATGGCATTCCACAAGCTTACCAGACCAGTTTAATGAATATCCGAACGATCCTGTGTGGGGGCCCGGTATCCAATGTCGGTTTACGGACCTCCGGAAACGATATTATCAACATGATAGACCGGGTTCATTTTGATATTGCTTTCCTAGGGTCTGATGGCATTAAAAACGCCCGTGGATTTACAGCTTTAAACTATGATGAGATTGCCATCAAAGCGCATCTGCTTGTTCAATCTGACCAGATTGTCGTTGCGATGGACACCTCCAAATTCAATAAAAAAGCCGGTTACAAAATCTGTGATTACAAGGATGTGGATATTCTGGTAACCAATACGCTCACAAAAGCCCAAAGGGACATTGTATATGAAATCCCAAAGATTATTGAAGTCTGAATTGTCTATTCTTTGAAAAGTGTGATACAATGATGTGCGCATGGAGTCGTATCGAAGTGGTCATAACGAGCTCGACTCGAAATCGAGTTGTCTTAACGGGCACGTGGGTTCGAATCCCACCGACTCCGCCATATCCATGAACAGTTATGACAATGTTGGTCATACCATAACAAAGATCGTTGCAGGAAAGCAGCGATCTTTTTTTCGATACAAGATAGAAGCTTGACATATCTTTGACTGTAAAGTATGATTTGTATAACTTTTCATACTAGTTAGGAGACATCATATGACAGGACCAAAAGGAAAATACGCATGGACTGCTACCGTCGGAGAAAAAGGACAAATCGTGATCCCCAAACAGGCAAGGGCTCTTTTTGATATAAAACCAGGAGACACGTTGCTGCTTCTCGGGGACGAAGAACGAGGAATCGCCATCCCCAATAAAGATGCTTTTGCGGAGCTGTTTTCCGCGGCTTTTGCAGAAAGTAAGGAGGATGAGGGGGAATGAGGATTGCATGGTTTTGTATCCCGGCACACGGACACACCAACCCCACCCTTGGTCTTGTTAAGACACTGACAAAGGCCGGACATCAAGTCTGGTATTTTTCCTTTGCGCCGTTCAAAGAGAAGATTGAGAGTACCGGTGCAACATTCATAGGCTGTGACGGATATGATTTTGACATGGAAGATAAAGAGAATGCGGATCGTGTAGGAAAGGACAAAGTCTTTGCTACCGAACTGATCGTTTCATCGACACTGGCGCTGGATGAAATGACTTCACGCTTTATAAGAGAAATCCAGCCGGATATCGTCGTATCCGATTCCGTGGCATTCTGGGGAAAGCTTGCTGCGATGAAACACAATCTACCATACGTTTCATCAACCACAACCTTTGCCTTCAATAAGTACTCTGCAAAATATATGCAGGAGAGCGCATGGGATATTGTCAGGATGCTGATGGCAATGCCACGGATCAATAAACAGCTCAAACGCCTTCGCGAGAAAGGATATCCGATAAAGAGCCTGCTCGATATAGTGCAGAACGACAATGATACAAATACGATCGTCTACACTTCGAAGTACTTCCAGCCGTGTTCCGAAACATTCTCCGACAGGTATCATTTCATAGGACCATCTATCCGCCCAGTCATCCAACCTATGAAAAAGACCGCGGATACGCTTGTTTATATTTCGATGGGAACCGTCAATCAAAACGAGGAATTCTACCGAAACTGCATACATGCGCTGGGACAGACGGACTGGCAGGTTATTCTCTCAATGGGAGCGAATCCGGTGCATTATGACCATCTGCCGGAAAATATACAAATCTACGAATCCGTGGATCAGATGGCGGTGCTCTCCATAGCCGATGCATTCATTACACATTGCGGGATGAATTCCGCTTCGGAAGGTTTATATTTTCAAGTTCCTTTGGTTCTGTTCCCGCAGACGCCGGAGCAAGGTGCCGTAGCTAAGAGAGTCGAAGAACTCGGTGCCGGTTTGCGATTGACATCGATTTCTGAACAAGCGATTTTGCAAGCCTTGCAACAGATCCTGGATGAACCCGAATATAAAGACAATGCTTCTAAGATATCCGAAAGCTTTCAATCCTGCGGTGGTGCTGTAGAGGCTCAATTGTTTTTGGAACAGATTGCCGGTGAATAGCTAGCGTGCATAGATAAAGGGCCTTTAAGAGGCCCTTCCTTTATTGTATAGATTTTTGGCATAGCTGCAGACAAGAATGATGTTTGCGTCTTCCTTCCTGCCCTGATCATAAACACATTGTACCAATGCTTTTCCGATTCCTTGTCCACCATAGGCAGGATCCACCTTCGTGTGCATGATCGTCCACTCTTTATCGACAATCTGTATTTCACAAACACCAACCTGTTTACCCTGATCATACGCTGCCGCTCTTTGTTTCTCCTTTTCAAATTGGATCTGTATCATGATTACATCCTTTCATCGTTCTGGCACTTTTTAGATGCCGCCTCTCTATGCCGTTCCAATCAGCTTATCCAGATCCTGGTCAACGGTTCCGATTCCGGAAATACCAAAGTTTTCCACTAAGACTTTGGTTACATTTTCCGATAAAAAGGCTGGCAATGTTGGTCCTAGATGAATATTTTTGACACCTAGATACAACAAGGCTAAAAGAACGATGACCGCTTTCTGTTCATACCAGGCAATGTTAAATACGATCGGAAGATCGTTGATATCCTGTAATCCAAAGATTTCCTGGAGTTTTAAAGCAATCAAAGCCAGCGAATACGAATCATTACACTGTCCGGCATCCAGTACTCTTGGAATTCCATCGATATCTCCCAGTGGAAGCTTATTGTATTTATATTTTGCACAGCCTGCCGTAAGAATGACTACATCCTTAGGAAGCCTTTGGGCAAACTCCCGATAATACTCTCTGGATTTCATACGCCCATCGCACCCGGCCATCACCACAAATTTGCGAATAGCGCCGGATCGAACGGCTTCGACAACCTTATCTGCCAATGCGAAAACCTGTTCATGCGCAAAGCCGCCGACAATGGTTCCGGTTTCCAGCTCTTCCGGTGCTTCACAGGTTTTTGCCTGTTCGATCATCGGAGAAAAGTCCTTTGTTTTCCCATATTCACCATCGATATGGCGAACGCCCGGAACACCTGTGGCACCTGTTGTCCATAAGCGATCCCGATAACTGGCTAAAGGTGGTACCACACAGTTGGTGGTCATCAAGATCGGACCATGGAACTTCTCAAACTCTTCTCTTTGTTTCCACCAGGCATTGCCGTAGTTGCCGGCAAAGTGCGGATACTTTTTAAAGGCCGGATAATATTGAGCAGGTAACATTTCCGAATGTGTGTATACATCCACACCGGTTCCGGCTGTCTGCTCGAGCAGCATTTCCAGATCCTTTAGATCATGTCCCGAAATCAGAATACCGGGATTCTTTCGGACCCCGATATCCACGGTTGTCATCTCTGGATGTCCATATCTATCCGTATTGGCTGTATCCAGCTCTGCCATGCCCTGTACACCGTATTTTCCTGTTTCCAGGGTTAACGCAATCAGCTCTTCCGTACGCAGACTGTCATCCAGCGTTTTCGCTAACGCGCTTTGTATAAAGGCATCCACCTCTTCATTATCTCTTAATAAAGCATTGGCATGCTTTGTATAAGCCGCCAGCCCTTTCAGTCCATATGTGATCAGCTCCCGCAAAGAACGTATATCTTCGTTCTCTGTCTCTAATACACCGACAGAGGCTGCCTTTGTTTCAAAATCATCGGGTTCTCCATGCCAGAAAGCTGCTTCCGGCAGACTTGAAGCATCCGCTACCAGCATTAACAGCTCCTTTTTCTTATCCAGCGTTGTTTCCACACGCCGGCTCAGCGCCTCTTTATCAAAATTCGCATTGGTGATCGTCGTAAATAAATTCATCGTCACCAGATGATTCACTGTCTTATCGACGGTTTTCTTCTCTTTTCGTAGCTGTGTCGTAACGGCCGATAATCCTTTCGTAACATAGATCAATAAATCCTGCATACCGGCTACATCCGGTTTCTTTCCACATACACCGGAAACAGTACAGCCCTTTCCTCCGGCTGTCTCCTGGCATTGATAACAAAACATTTTATTTTTCATCTGTTCTCCTCCTGATGCTCTTTCTTTTGGATGGCCCCTACCGGGCATCCTTCCATGGCTTCCATCAACGATTGTTGGTTTGCTTCCGTGGTATCTGTCATAGCTTGCGCTTTCCCCTCTTCATTCATCATGAAGATGGCAGGTGCTGTCGCCACACATAAACCACATCCGATACAATCCTTTTGATCGACATGAGCCCTCATGATTCGACCTCCCTTCTGATTCGATTGTTCTTTTATTATAAGGATGCATCCGGTTTATGTCTGTATCCTGGGATACAACTATTGTTATTTTTAACATTATCTGTTCAAATACAGATTAACAGACCAATTTAATCCATAAAAATAATTAAGAATCCCTAATAAAACATTGACAAACATTTTATTATTCTCTAGAATTATTTTTAACAATCGAATAAACCAGTCTGTCCAAAAAAAACGAAGATGGAGACAGTAGAGCAGAAGCGTCGTCAAAGAGAGCTGATGGTTGGTGGAAATCAGTACAAAGTCCTGCTTGAATATCACTCCGGAGTTGCGACCTGAACACATTTGTCAGTAAGCGTCGACGGTTTTCCCCGTTACAAGAAGCGCATATGTTGGTATGCAGTCATCAAATGGGTGGTACAGCGAAAGAGCAGATTAGGCTTTCGTCCCTAGGGGATGGAAGCCTTTTTGTGTACATGACAGGGAGGAAGAAAAATGAAAAAAGACATGGTTGAGATCCGTTGGCACGGACGTGGAGGACAAGGTGCCAAAACAGCCTGCCTGCTGCTGGCAGATGCTGCCTTTGCCTCAGGAAAATATGTGCAAGGCTTCCCGGAATATGGACCGGAACGTATGGGAGCTCCCATCACTGCCTACAATCGTATCAGTGACACGCCTTGTTCCATTCATTCCAATATTTATGAACCGGATTATGTGGTTGTGGTCGATGAATCGCTGCTGGATTCCGTAGATGTCACAGCCGGCCTGGATCCGAAAGGCGGTATTTTGATCAACTCCGATAAAGAACCGAGTGAACTGAGAAACAAGCTGAATGGATATACAGGAAATGTCTATACGATCGATGCCCGTGCCATCAGTGAAAAATATTTAGGAAGGTATTTCCCGAATACACCGATGTTAGCCGGGATCGTCAAGGTCAGCGGAGTTTTGGAACAAGGACAGTTCATCGCTGATATGCAGGATTCGTTCCATCATAAATTTGCGACAAAACCACAGGTGATCGAAGGCAATATGAATTGTCTGATTCATTCAATGAGGGAGGTAAAAAGATGATGATCCACGCAAAAGATATCAATGAACAATCTCCATGGCAGGCAATGACTCCAGGTGGAGAAATCTATGAAGGAGGAACCGCCCGCATGACCCTCACCGGTCAATGGCGTTCCGATGTGCCTGTCTGGATACAGGATCAATGTAAACAATGTTTGATGTGTGTGCCGTTCTGCCCGGATTCTTCCATACCGATCGTCAACGGGAAACGCACAGATTTTGATTATGATCATTGTAAAGGATGTGGCATCTGTATGTCTGCCTGTCCTTTTGAAGCGATTCGTATGGAAAAGGAGGTGCATGACGAATGAGCATTCGTGAACGTCTTTCCGGAAATGAAGCCATTGCCTATGCGATGCGGCAAATCAATCCGGATGTATTTGCGGCTTTTCCTATTACCCCATCAACCGAAATTCCACAATACTTTGCCCAATATGTCGCCAACGGACAAGTAGATACAGAATATGTTACGGTTGAAAGCGAGCATTCTTCCATGTCCACATGTATCGGTGCTTCGGCTGCCGGCGCTCGTGCGGTGACAGCGACTTCTTCGGCAGGATTGGCTTTTATGTATGAAGTGCTGTATGTAGCGGCTTCCAGTCGTCTGCCGATCACCCTGGCTTGTGTCAACCGTACACTGACCGGTCCGATCAACATCAACAACGACCATTCCGATTCCATGGGAGCCCGTGATTCCGGATGGATCCAGATCTATGCCGAAAACAACCAGGAGGCTTATGATAACTATCTGCAGGCCATGCGTATTTCGGAAACACCGGATGTACGCCTGCCGATCATGATCTGTCAGGATGGTTTCATCACTTCCCATGCCGTAGAGAATATCCTGTTGGAAGAAGATGAAGCGGTCAAAAAATTTGTCGGGGAATACAATCCCGAACATGCGTTGATTGGCAAGGATCATCCGCTGGCTGTCGGTCCCTATGATACTTGTCCTTATTGCATGGAGCACAAAGTGCAACAGGCGGAAGCTATGAAAAATGCCAAACGGGCCGTATTGGAAGTGGCTGCCGATTTTGAAAAAACATTTGGAAGAAAATATGGTTTCTTTGAAGAATACAAGATGGAAGATGCCCAGATCGCCCTGGTGCTGATCGGCTCGACAGCAGGCACCGCCAAGGTGTGCATCGATCAGTTACGTGCCCAAGGAATCCAAGCCGGTTTGATCAAGATCCGTGTATTCCGTCCGTTCCCGGCAGAAGAAATTGCGGCGGCTCTGGCTTCTGTAAAAGCCGTAGCTGTTATGGATAAATCCGAAGGCTACAGCTCTGCCGGTGGTCCGTTATTCGCGGAGGTCGCCGGTGCCTGCTTTGATCTGGAAACCCATCCGAAAATGATCGATGTAGTCTATGGACTGGCCGGACGAGATGTGACCGTGCAGGACATCGAAAAAGTATATCGTCACTTGCTGCATATCCTGGAGACCGGCATCACCGGTCCTCGATATATCCATATGGGACAAAGAAGTGCCCAAAAGGAGGTATTCTGATATGGCCTATAATTTACGAAAAGAGCTTCAAAAACCAGAACGCTTTGTGGCCGGTCACCGATTATGCGCCGGTTGCGGTGCCGGGATCACATGCCGTGCCATGATGCGTGCTCTGGATGAAGGGGATAAAGCCGTGATTACCAACG
>JAWRHV010000027.1:0-6233 GCA_040266995.1 Erysipelotrichaceae bacterium
CGCCTTGTCGCCATACGCAGTTCAAATAATACGAAAAAACACAATCCTTAAGAACATACTAGGTGCGTACCTATGTCAACACTTTGTTCAAATAATACGAAAAAACACAATCCTTAAGAACCATTCAGATGAAAAAGCTAACGAATATCCGTTCAAATAATACGAAAAAACACAATCCTTAAGAACACGTAACATCAATCAGTTTAGCCATCTGTTGTTCAAATAATACGAAAAAACACAATCCTTAAGAACCGGTGATTTTGAATTGTGCGTGCCTATAAAGTTCAAATAATACGAAAAAACACAATCCTTAAGAACCAAAAACGATCTATTTATTGGCTATAACAGTTCAAATAATACGAAAAAACACAATCCTTAAGAACGTCAATGGTACCTGATTACAGAACGTTAATGTTCAAATAATACGAAAAAACACAATCCTTAAGAACCTGTCACCATTATTCTATCATAAAAACGCTTTATTTATCGATCATTTGAATAAACAGCGTTGCTAAACATTAAATAAAAACTTGATTTGGAATCATTAAATTGATGGAAAAGTTGAATATTTTTTTCGGTTTGCTGGTTAATATATTGAATAATATATGGATGAAAAATATAGATATAGTTCTGTAATTCTTGAGGATCAAATTCAAAGGTTTCTAGAAAGTTATATGGAGAAAGTTTCAAAATTGAGCAATCTTCGATTTTATTAGCGGCTTCATGATCTATCTGATTGTTTTCAATTATATAAATAGTATTGTTATCTTTGGATTTATATATCCAATTTAGAACGTCTTCTGTAATAGGTAAATCTAAATAGACTATGTTTAATGTATCCCTGTTTTCATAAAGTAGCAGATTATACAGAACAAGGTATTTGTCAATTAAAGATAACTTTTCACTTTTAATTTCCATCATCTGTAAAATTAAACAAATCTCAAAAGATTTTAAATCAATGTCTATATAAGAATTCAATCCCTTAGAAAGAATTTTCTTTAACGCAAATATTCCCTTATCAGTTTGAAGACTTTTAATTGATTCTCTTATGTAATCTATCGTTTGAAACATTTGCGGATTGTTCATGATAAATTCGCTTATCTCTGTATTCATTAAAGATTTAGATTTAAATTCAAAGTTTCCTTCTATAGATGAATTATATGGTAGATATATAAACTCCATTTCTTTAGGTTGGATGATGTTTTCATACTCATCATATATTTTACAGAAATTCTTTTTCTTCTTTCCAAAATATTGCTGCAGACATTCAATTAATAAATTTTTATAGTTATTATCTACTAGAATATTCAATTGTTTATCTAACGGAAATATCAATGTAGACTCATTTACCAGAACTTTCATTATTCATCCCTCCAATCATTAAGGTTCTGTCTGTTGTGGTTATTTCTTCTTGTAAATTGTATTTATTATTGACGCTTATAATGTTTTGATACTGCCGCTCTGTAACAACCATATAACGAACGTCTCCTTCCGCAGGTGTATTCGTTTTTAATCGTTTTGTAGCTGTTATGGCTGCATCATTGTTTATACAAAGTTTCGCATATACAGAATACTGGACCCGAAGATATCCCTCATTTTTTAAATATTTAACGAATTCCCGATACCGTTTTAGTTCTTGTTTAGTTTTTACAGGTAAATCAAAGAAGATAATTAACCTCATGAATCTAATCTCCATTAAGCTGTATACCTCTGCTTAGATCCACTGTTAAAATGTCCACCGTTTTTTCGTTTAAAAAACCAATATACGAATCAATAAGGTCTTCAATTGCGTCGTTCAATCGAATCCATCTTGAATTTAATGATATCTTACTTTCGAGGATTTCGATCAGTTCTCTTTTATGCGCAATTGTAAAACTATCTTTTACATTCATATAAACCCAGATATCTACTATGCAACGTAAAGGTTCTATAAAATCATATGTTAAATTAAATGGATTTGCTTCCCCTTTATGATGGATACCTAACTGCGTCAACAACCCTCGGGAAGCTATACATTTTGATATATAACTAGCTATAATTTTATAACCATAGTTCAATGCACCATTGATTGAACAAACTTCTTCTCTTTTAAAATCCTTTCCGAATAGTGTTTGGAAATATAGCTTTGCGCTTACAGCCTCCCGATTTGTTTGATCATCCGTATAAACCGTATCTCTGTACATTTTAAGCGTTTCAATACTAGAAGAATGGATTTGTAATAACTCCAACACTTCAATCTCAGTCTGTATTTTATTTTCAATAATATACTTCCATAGCCGCTTTTTTCTAGTTACTTTCCAATGAATCTGTTTATCTAATTGTTTAAATACCAAAGAATGATTATTAAATGGTTGGAAAATCCCAACAGGATCATTCTTTGAATCACAAATAATTACATTTACATTATTCTCTACCAGCTTTGATAACAATGGTATTGTCATTGTCATTTTATCGTGTGAAAAAATCACTGTGTCTATATCGTTTAACGGAATATTATGATATTCATTTCCAATCGTAATCTTCATTCTATTTAATGTTAGCGATACTGTACATTCAGCACCGATAATAACGGTTTTCCAACCCATAAATCGAAAAATAAAAATGAGGCAGCCACTATTAGCTGCCTCTGATAGATTACGAACCAATCTTTATTCTTCCAGATTGCATTCTTTCGTATTATTTGACAACGATATTATAGCACTTCTTTTGACATCTTCCAAGAGAAAGGTTCTTTTTTAATCTTAGAATACATTCCTGGTTTCTTTTTCGGACCGGAAATCATCAGTTTTCCTTGATCGTTATGTTGATAACGAATTCCTAAAGGATTGTATTTTAATTTGATGTATTCTGCTTGGTTATCTACTTTGTTTACAGATGGTACATATTGTCCTATTATGGATCTTGGTGTACAATTTCGGTTTACTATCAAATTCAAATATGCAACCTTCTGCAGAAATTTTTGTAACATATTCTCCTTTTTCAAGATGTCTTTGATTGATTTATCATAATAATGATTATTGATTTCCATCAAATTATCAATACAGAAATTAATAATATCCTCTATATTATAGTCCGAAAACTTCTTTTGTCCATTTGGATTTATTTTTCCTAATTTAAAGTCAAAATGTACAGCCAATGCCTTATGATAGAAATGAACCAATTTATGAATTTCATTATAAGAAAAAATATAAAGGTGTTTCATCTCTAATCGTGGAACTGCAATTGAACCTATATTGAACTTTTGGATGGTATTATTTTCAGTATCATAAATCAAATCATTTTTGAAAGCCCTGAATCGATAGTAATATGTTTTGATACCTCCGTTTTCGTCCAATAGTTCTGGAATCTTGTAATAATCTTTTATCAGTTTTATATACTGTTTTTCATTGATATTACCGTTATTGTCTACAATGACCTTCGGAATATGGATAGCAGCATGCTTCCTACGGCCCTTTTTATCTGTATATTTGTAAAAGTCAACAGCACAACAATATACAGTATCAAAAACACGCTTATCATTATTCACCAATAACACATCTAATGGTCCAATCTTTTTACCCTTTTTTGGCGAGTATAAAGTCTCATCAAAGAATTTTCCTTTATAGTTCTTTTCTACTTTTACAGAATACAAAGGTCTAGTATTCTTGATTTCTGCAATCAGTGAATCATTGTCATTCGGATAATTACCATAGGCTTTATGATAGGCTTGGCGAATGAATGTATTCAGTTTCTGTTTCTCGTTACCTTCCATTACATTGCTTTCTTTTAATTGCTTTAAGAATGCCTGGTATTGCTTCATATTACCATGTCGATCATAATTTGGATAATATGCATTTAATACTTTATCCGTCACAGCAACGGTTGCTGCATCCAATGCATGATGCTGATCTCCAATATCACGATTCTTTTTAATATTGAATGCATTACGATATACAGAAGTAAATGCTGCCTGTAAAGCCACAATGTGTGTATCATAGTCTTTTACCTGGTTATATGCACGTAATACAGACATAAATTCTCGAATAATATATCTTGTATCTACCAGGTTACGGTTGATAAAGCCCATTGCCTCTTCCGTGGAAGCCAGTAATAACTGATTCTGTTTCTTCTCAGATATTGCTTTAATATCAAACAAAGCATGCACTCTGGCCTTAAATTGTTTCGTAGTTACTTGGTTCCCGCTTTTTGAAAGTACAGCTTCAGACTCAATATATTCCAAAGGTATACGGTCTTTTTTCTTAGCGTTGTAATCTTTGTGGATCAACATTAAGTTATCCATTGAATCATCACCAAAACCACGTGGTAAGATATGATCCATTTCATAGTTTTCTAAATGATTAATATCTATCGGATCTCCGGAAATCATATCTTGCCCATTCTGTCGGATATAGAGCTCTATTTTTCTCTTGTTTTTAGCTAAATGAACTTCAACTTCTTCCCATTCTGCTAAGCTCTCTTTCAATAAAATGTTTTTATTCTTTTGCTCTTTTACTTGTTTCTGTATATCTTTATAACAGGCATCCATTTTTGCGAAATGTTTAGCTGGTGCCTCTTTTTTCTGTGAAGTATCTTTAAGTTCTCTGGCTGTTTCTACAACTACTCTCTTTGGTACACCATATACTTTGATAACTTCTTCATAGAGTTTAAAACATTCATTCAATGCACGAATGACCGGTCTCGAAATAGGAATGAATGGCTTTCCGTTTTCAATCAACAAATCTACTGAGAGCTTAGAGTCCTTATTCAATTTCTTCAGATATTTATTAGACTCAAAGTTCAACGGTTCTCCATCTTTATCCACCGCATTTTGAATCAATGTCATTTGCTCATTTGTATAGGAATCCGTATTATCGCTAAACAGCATCGTCAACAGCGAATCCTGTTGTTCATTCATTCCTGTATTCATAATGAATTTCTTGGAGAAGGAATAGAAATTCTTTGACTTCAATTTTGCCAGTTTGGAAGCTGTTTTTTCGTCAAATCCTTCTCTTGTCATAAAGTATTCTTTTTTTGAAACTTCTTCATCAAACAGATTAATGTTTAGAATAATATCCTCGAGCTTATTAATCTTATCAGGATTTGTGAACAATTCTTCAATCGTATCTAGTTTCAATTCTGGTAAAACATTTGTGATAGCTAAGTATAAAGAGTATTGATTATTAAACTTCTTTTTTGTTTCTCCTGATTTTGTTCCAAAAGAGTATAAATCTAATAAATCAGCTATGTCTTTATACGTAACTTTATTTCCCTTTAAAAATAGTTCATCAAAAATTTTAACTTTATCTGTTGTTTTTAGGTTATATATTTCTCCTGTTTGTTCGGTTGCTAACAATATATTCAACTCATTTAAAATATTAAACGTTTCTCCGATAAAAGATCCTTTAGGCAAGGCATATTCATCCGGTAAATAAGTACAATGAGAAATCATAGCTTTCTTCCATTTCTGGATACTCTCATATTCATCTACGCTGTTCTTTTTTGAATATTCATAGCTATACTTAAATTTCCCTGTTTTAGTCAACCACGCATTTTTTGCATCCGGAGATAATGGTCCGATATAGTATGGAATTCGTGCAGAAATAATCGTTGAACACACTTCGATAAACTCGTTAGTGATTTCTGGGTAGTACTTCTGCTGGTTCTTCAATATGGCCACTGCTTCTTTTACGTACAAACCATTAGGAAATTTATTCTCCAGGTTTCTTATCACGCGAAGCCTGTTTCCCAGTTTGCCATTCATTTTTGATTGAATCTTTTTAACTTCTTCTTTATATTTTGTTGGATCTTCTATCTCCATTTTTTGAATAGAAACTACATTTTCCAGTTTAGCTACATTGGAATCGCAAATATATTCATACTCTTTTAAGATTTTATGAACATTAATAAGATCATATAGTTCCACTACATCATTACAAAAATCATTCAAATCTTCTCTTTTTACAAGGTCATCCACCTTCATGCTGACAGGCGCTTCCGGTATCAAAACAGATTCTGATATTTTTTCCAAATTAGCTTTGTATCCAGCTAATAAAGTACAAATATTCGTTAAAGCATCTTTGCTTTCCGGATCGACTGTATAATCATCCTTTAAAGCATTTTTTAAATCTCTAGAGCCCATTCCTTTTTCAAAGATAACGTTCAGAATCTGTTTTTCAAAATCCTTAATATTTTCGTCAAAAGATACATATGGCTCTACAAATTGATAGAATTTTTCCTTGAACAGATCATAAGTG
>JAWRHV010000028.1:0-76875 GCA_040266995.1 Erysipelotrichaceae bacterium
ACCTGACCGGCACGGGCAGCCTTCCGTTTTTCTTTGGCCAAACGAGCCGCTTTTTCCATTTCATCTTCTTCTTTCGGCTCTTCGACAACAGGCTCTTCCGGTTGTTCAACTTCTTTGATTTCAACAACATCTTCAGGCTGTGTTTCTTCCTTCGTAAGCTTTTCTTTTTCGAATAATGTTTTTGCTTCTTCATGAGATGAAGCCATCGAATCTTCCATTTCGATATCAACATCTTCGTTATAAATGAAATCAGCGGATTCAACATTTTCGATTTCGCTTTCTTTCTTACGCTGCTCTTCATAATGCAGCTGCTGCTTATAAGCACGTTCACGCGCTTTCTGTTCTTCATATTCTTGCTGCATCGCAAGGCTGCGAGCCATATAATCAATGCCCATCTCCTGCATTTCGCTCTCTGATTTGATATCAATCTTATGGTTCGTCAGCTTCACCGCTAAACGAGCATTCTTTCCCTTTTTACCAATAGCTAATGATAACTGATTATCCGGTACGACGACAACCAGTCCGTCTTTGACCTCATCGTTTGGAAATACAGCGACGGATTCACTTGGGCTCAGCGCATTCTTGATCAAATCGCTAATATTATCAGACCATTCAAAGATATCGATCTTTTCACCGTGCAATTCATTGATGATCGATTGGACACGCTGTCCTCTTGGCCCGATGCATGCGCCGATCGGATCGACATTTTCATTGTAAGAAGTAACAGCAATCTTGCATCGCTCACCGGCTTCTCTGGCGATTGCTTTGATCTCAATGATACCCTGGTAGATTTCCGGTACTTCCTTTTCGAATAGACGGCGAACAAAAACCGGTGTCGAACGTGAAACCAGGACCTGGGCGCCCTTAGTTTCCCGATTCACTTCAGAAATGACTACAAGAAGCTTTTGTCCTTCATAATAGTGTTCCCCCGGAATCTGCTGCGAACGCTTCATCATTGCCAGTGTCTTATCAATATTGACAATGACAAATTTTTCTTCCACCGTTTCCACTGTACCAAGAACCATGTCATCTACTTTATCACAATATTCTTCGTAAATAAGCTGTTTCTCCGCTTCTCGGATCTTCTGTTTGATAACGTTTTTAGCCAGAACTACATCTGCACGATCAAATTCCGTAAAATCGATTTCCGGTTCATTGACCATCTCACCGATCTTTGCGTTTTCATCGAAACGCAAAGCATCCTCCAAAGACAGTTCCAAGGCATCATCCATTACTTCTTCCACAACCATTCTCTGTGGATAAATATGAATATGACCATCATCGATGACTACATTTACATAGGCATCCGGTGTCTCAACATGTTTACGATAAGCTTTCGATAAAGCCTCTATCAGAGCAGCTTCAACAATTTCCTGGGACAGTTGACGATCTGCTTCGATTCCCAATAACGCTGCTTTTAAATCCTGTACTTTTACTTTCATATTCACTCCTGTTTATAATTTTACAGCTGTCATAATCAGCATAATATTTGTTTTATCAATCGTGATCGATCTGTTGCGTGTCTTGTCTTTATATTGAACCGTAATGGTATCCTCTGCCACTTCAATCAAATCTCCACGTACACTATCTAATCCTTGTTTCGGGTCTTTTAATTTCACATAAACATAAGACCCCTGTGCATTTTTGATCTGTTCTTCTGTTTTTAATTCTCGTTCGGCACCCGGTGAACAGACCTCGAGATTATACTCTTTTCCATACCAGTCCTTTTCATCGAGCATCTCACTGATGGCATCTGAACAAATGACACAAGTATCCAGATCAACGGTTCCTTCAATCTTTTCAATGGATATACGCAGGATCGGTGGCTTTTCGTTTGTCAGCCATTCCAGCTCATACAGCCGGCATCCGTTTTGTTCTAAACATTCTACTATCCATTCCTTTAGATTGTCCATACATGACTCCCTTCCAAAATGAAGGAGTGGTTTTACCCACTCCTTTTTCATATCTATGTGAAATTTACCACATTTTATAGGAAACTGCAAGAACATTTACTTCTTATCTTGCAATTCAATCGTACGCAGAATGATCAGTTCGATCAAGTCAGCGGCCAGTTTGGCGTCTTCATTACATATGATGTATTTATAATTCGACATCATCTTCATCTCATGGCTCGCTTTTGCCAGTCTTTGCTGAATGATTTCCTCCGGCTCGGACCGACGGCCACGGATACGACGCTCCAATTCCTCCATGGAAGGTGGAATGATAAATATGCTCAAAGCATCCGGGCATTTCTTTTGTACCTGTACAGCTCCCTGCACTTCAATTTCCAAAAGAACATTCTTTCCTTCGTTCCTTAATCGCTCGACTTCCTCCATCGGTGTTCCATAATAGTTTCCGACAAATTCCGCGTATTCCAGAAGCTGTCCGTTTTCAATGGCATTTTCAAATTCCTCTTTTGTACGGAAAAAATAGTCGACACCATCCACTTCTCCTTCTCTTGGCTTCCGCGTTGTCATTGATGTAGAGTAAGCCAGATTCAGATCCTCATTTTTTTCAAAATGACCGCGAATCGTTCCTTTTCCGACACCGCTTGGACCACTTAGTATAATTAATAATCCTCGTTTCATTCATCCACTTCCTTTTTTAATCATTGTATCCTCATAAAATGGGAGTGTCAAAAAAATTATGTTACAATAAAAGTCTTAAAGGAGGCGTTGTAATGGCCATCGACGGTTTAATGCTATATTCCATATCCAAACAATTAAATACTCTTTGCCCATGCAAGATCAACAAGATCCAAAACATTAGCGATGAAGAGATTCTTTTTAATTTGCATACAAGAGATCAAGGCAATCAGCGTTGTGTGATCAATGTGCATTCCAATACCAACCGGATCTATTTATCCGGTTATATGGAAACAACGCAATCCAGTCCATCCAATTTTGTCATGGTGTTACGCAAATGCATAGGAAACGGAATCCTTGAATCCATCGAGCAGAAAAACTTTGACCGGATTCTGTGCATGCACATAACCCACCGCAATGAACTGGGAGATTTGAACAATTATGATCTTTATATTGAATTAATGGGCAAATATGCAAATATGATCCTTGTTTGCGATCAGCAGATCGTCGATGCGTTAAAACGAATCCCTGTTTATGAGAATACAAAGCGTTTTATCCATCCTGGAGCTCTTTATGTGCTGCCGGAACAAAAGGAAAAGAAAAACCCTCTTGTAGCCAATGACATCGATACCGATACAAGCCTTGTATCTCAGTTCTATGGGTTTTCTCCGTTATTATCCCGTGAATTTCTCTATCGAATGCACAAAGGGCAAACATATTCAGAGATCCTCAACGAATTATTGCAATCTCAAACCATGTACCTCTATGAAAAAGAGTTTCATTGTATTGAACTGACACATCTTCACCAAACACCTAGAGTGGTCAGTTTCATGGAAGGTTTGAATCAGATCCACCAGAAAGATGAAAGTAAAAACCGCATCCGGGAACAATGTACAGATGTGTTCCGGACCATTGAAAATGAAAAACGCAAAGCTTTAAAAAAGCTGCCGAAGCTGGAAGCCAGTTTTGAGAAAGCCAAAGAATATGGCATATACCAGGAATACGGGGATCTTTTGTTTGCGTATATGTATAACACTGAAAAAGCACCTGTTATCACCCTCCCTTCTTTTACCGATGGAAAGGATATAAACATACCCATTGACATGCGCTATGATCTGAAGACCAACGCCAATAAGTTTTATCAGAAATATCATAAGCTGAAACGAAGCCAGTCTATTCTTTTAGAACAGATCGAACAATGTAAAAAAGACATAGAGTATTATACACAGCTCAGTGAACAGCTCAATTACTGCTCCATTGACGATGCCCGGGAGATCCGAGAGGAACTGATCCAAAACCATGTGCTGCGCAGCCATAAAAAACATCGCAGGCAAACAAAAAAACACCCTAACTATCTGCATCTGAAATGCGAAGGATTTGAAATCTATATCGGCAAGAATAACCTGCAAAACAATTACATTACCCATCGTCTTTCACGCAAACAAGATATCTGGTTCCATGTAAAAGGCTATCATGGCTCCCACGTTCTTTTAAAAACAGAGCATCCGGATGAAAGACAGATACGAATGTGTGCCCAACTGGCCGCCTACCATTCCAAAGGGAAACATTCCAGCAGTGTACCAGTAGACTATTGCCCGATTTCACAAATCAAAAAAGTTCCGGGTTCCAAAATTGGTTTTGTGACCATGAAATCATATAAGACAATCTATATCGACCCGGAAGAATCCGTGATCCAGGAATGGATCAAAACGTATAAACGTTAAGAAAAGCCCGTCAACACAACGGGCTTTTTACTATCCTTTGATTTTAATGGTGCTGCCATCCGGACCTGGTGTATTTGCCAGGTATTCCAGAATCGCCTGTTTCTGATCCGGTTTGGTCGGTTTACATAAGAAGGAATTTACTTCTCCATCCACCATGGCTTCCGCAAACCCGGAGCATCCCGGATAACCGCAACCACCACAGTTATATCCCGGAAGCATACCCGTTACGTGTTCCACACGTTCGTCGACTTCCACCTTTAATTTGTTGTCGGCAATACCGAGCCCAAATCCTAACAGAGCGCCAAGCACTAACATCATGATAATTGCTACGACCATATTAACCTCCATTATTTATGATCCGGATGCAGCTGACAGGAAACCAGTTTGCATCCATCACAATCTGCTTTAATATTTTCACAACCTTCTGGTACAGGTGTTTTATGATTTTTAATGTACGCCCAAATATATATACCGATCAAAGCACTGATAAAGAGCACACCGGCAATAATACGCATTAGATCACTCCTGCAAAGGCAGAGAATGCCATAGACATAATAGCTGCACAAATCAAGGCAATCGCATTCCCTTTGAAGAATTCAGGTACATCGCTTATCTCCAGCTTTTCGCGAATTGTCGAAAAAATATACAGAACCAAAGCAAATCCTAAAGGTGTACCAATGCTGTACATGATCATATGTCCAATATCATATCCATTCTGGATATTAACCAGACATACATTTAATACGACACAGTTCGTAGTGATCAATGGAAGATAAACACCCAGTGACTTATACAAAGCCGGACTTGTCTTTTTAATAAACATCTCCGTTAACTGTACCAGGGATGCAATGACCAGAATAAACGTAATCAGGTCCATAAATTCCAGATGCAGCGGAACCAGTACCAGGTAATATAAAGCATATGTTACAAATGCGGCCACGACAATGACGAAGATAACAGCAATACCCATACCTAATGCGGAAGAACGTTTTTTGGATACACCCATAAAAGGACACATACCCAAGAACTGCGTTAATACAACGTTATTCACAATTAAGCTGGTAAATAATAGTCCAAATAATTCAGCCATAAATTACTTTTCCTCCTTTGCAGCCGCTTCTTCCTTTTTGGCCTGACGGTCTTTATACCAGGCAACAAAAGCAGCTAACACCGCAAATGTCAGGAATGCACCAACCGGTGAATTAAACATGCTGATTGTAAAGTCTTCCGGTATGATCGTCAGCTTTAAAAAGATTTGATCCGGGTTGAACATATTGCTGATTTGGAACCCGCCGGTCGATAATACTTCACGGATGAACGACATAACAAATACGGCAATGAAATAACCCAGTCCCATACCAATACCATCCAGCGCACTATCCAATACATTGTGATCGCACGCAAAGGCTTCAGCACGTCCTAAGATAATACAGTTTACAACGATCAATGGAATGAATACACCTAAACTCGTATTTAAAGAGGGTGCATACGCTTCAATCACCATTTGAATGATCTTAACCAATGTCGCGATAACGACAATATATACAGGAATATGAATTTCATCCGGTGTAATATTTCGGATCAAGGAAATAATGCAGTTTGATAATACCAATACACAAATAACTGCCAGTCCCATTCCGATGGCGTTGTCTACACTTGTGGTAATAGCCAAAGTTGAACAGATACCCAGGAATAAGGAGAATACCGGATTTTCCTTGATCAATCCGTTTTTAAAATTTTCGAATCGATTCATGTTTATTCTCCTTTCAACTGATCCACATAAGTACTGGCTTCATTGATTCCGTTGACAACACCACTGGAGGAAATTGTAGCTCCACTGATCGTATCGATGGAATCATCACTGGCTTTGCCATTGACAGTGTTGATAAAATCAGGTTCCATAACTTTTGAACCTAATCCTTTTGTATCTCCGTTGGATAACGGATAATACTGATCTACCGTCTTATCACCTGTATTGATTGATACAAGGAAGGTTGTACCATCTTTATAGCCAGGTACCTTCATATTAAAAATCAGCTTATCTTCGTACTTATATACTTTCTGAACTGTTTTTGAATCTATATTAAATTCAACTTCTTTAAAATCATCTTCACCGGCATCCGGGTACATTGTCATCAAAGATTCGCGTTCCAGACGTGCATTGTTTTCTGCGATGACCGGTGCAGTTACCTGATTCGCAAAGGAAAGTGCCCCACCTGCCAACGCTGAAATAATAGCTAAGAATAAAGAAAGATGCATGATTTTACTCATAATACTTCCTCCTGAACCTCAGTCTGCAGAACCGCTTCCTTATCCAGCGAAGAGACTGGTTCCAATATCATTGCTGTAAATACAGATACAGCAACGGCAACAACACAAAGAACCGCAAAAGCCTTCTTTGCTTTAGGCAATACTTCCAACTGCTTGCCATCCAGCAAAGATTCGATCAAAGGTGTTAACATGTTCATTAACAAAATCGAATATAAACAACCTTCCGGCAGATTTCCTGCCAAACGGATCAATACTGTTAATATGGCAGCACCGATGGCGAAAATCACACGACCGGCTGGACTTGTCGGTGAGGTAACGGGATCTGTCAGCATAAAAACGGCGCCAAAGACTACACCACCCAACAACAAGTGTAAACAAGGATACCAGATCAAGCCCGGGATTCCATGATAAGGCCCCACTTTAGTAATAAGGGCAACGATCATCGTCATCACAAAGATCGTGCAAAGATAGACAACCGGCACTCTCCAGTCGATTATTTTACGAACGATCAATACGATGCCGACCAATACAATCGCAATCGTAAACGTTTCCCCCAAAGCCCCTGGATATGTTCCCAATAATAAAGACTTCCATCCGCCATACTGCTGAAGGAATGCATCCAGCATCTGTTCGTTGTATGGCATCCAGCCAAATTGACTGGCAATATTCGCTGTTGGCGTTGCACTTGTTACCAGGTCGGTTCCGGCACCCATGAAGGCAGCAAAAATCACAGCACGTCCGACAGCAGCCGGATTAAAGATGTTTTGTCCAAAACCACCAAATAACATTTTTGCAAACACAATTGCGAAGAAAGTGGCAACAATCAATGCATAAATCCGCATGGAAATCGGTACCATTAACGTTAATATAATAGCCGTGACCCATCCAAAGGAATTTTTGATTTCTTTCATTGGTTCCCTTTTACGGATCTTCGCAAACGCAAACTCACAGACAAAAACAGTTGCCAATGAGCTGATCAGCATCAAGACAGCTTGCAGAGCATAACGTGCCCCAAATGCTGTGTAATAATAAATGACTGCCAAGAAAAAGATAGCCATCAGACCGATTGTCAACTCTTTCATAATATTCTGTGTCGTCAAAGGTCCTCTTAAACTTGGACTTACATGAAAATTAAACTTCATCTTTCAATGCCCTCCTATCTTTTCTGCTTCTTCATAGCGATAACACGTTTCGCTTTTCGTACATTTTCCGTCACATTGATATGGCTTGGACAAACATATGTACAAAGACCACATTCAATACAGCTTTCCGCTCCGCGTTGGATCATTGCATCCAGATCATTCATCTTGACAGCTTCTCCAATTCGAACCGGTTGTAATCCGGCAGGACAATGATCGCTGCATCGCCCACAACGCAGACAGGCAATATCATCATCCTCTACATGAGGCAATACCGTAATCGCATTCATGGCGCGGTCGATCACAAACATATCGTTAACAAGCGTTTTTCCCATCATTGGACCGCCCGCAATCAAACGAACGCTCTCACTGGTATATCCACCACAAGCCGCAAGGATTTCCTTGACAGGCATTCCGACAGGTACCACTACGTTGTGCGGATTTTTAATTCCTTCACCACTGATCGTCAATGTTTTATTGGAAATAGCTTCCCCATGCTCAAAGGCACGAGCAATCGCAATAGCTGTGGAAGCATTTCCGACAATAGCGCCGGCTTCGGCAGGGAGTCCTCCATACTCTTTGTGAAGAACCTCGCGTACCAATACACGCTCCCATCCCATAGGATATACATCCGGTACGGGTTTTACATCAACTCCCGGTGCCCCTTTTGTACACTGATTTACCGCTTCGATCAGATCCGGGTGACTTTCTTTTATACAGATATAAACATGACTGACGTCTGCCATTTTCTGCATAATCTGACATCCGGTCACCAGATCCTGCGCACCATCCATAATACTTCGATAATCGGCTGTGATGTAGGGTTCACATTCAACCGCGTTGATCAATACACAATCAACACCATCCGGTTTACCGTATTTCACATAGGTAGGGAATCCAGCTCCCCCTAGCCCCACAATACCGGCTTCTTTCACAAAATCCACGCACTCTTCCCGTGTAGCTGTCCTGTAATCCAACGGCTCAAAGGCCTGAACACGGCTCTGCAGACCATCACACTCAATGACCATATGCTGCTGCGGGCGCATAGAATTATGCATTCGTTTCACTGTTCCCTTGTATGTTCCTGAAACACTGGAATAAATAGGAACATAAAAGCCACCCTTTGTTACGGCCAGTTTTGTTCCAACCTCCACCTTATCTCCTTCTTCTACAAGGATATCAAACGTTAATTGTCTACCTTGTACCAAAGGAATGTACGCTTCTTTCTGTGGTAATAAATGCAATACCTCAGATTTCTCCGTCAACTCCTTTTTACCGGGGATATGGTGTCTCATAGATCCTAAAAAAAGTGACATAATAAGACCACTCTCTCCTTCCTATACACTATTTTTCATTTTATTCCAAATTTTATATACATGCAAATATAAATATTTTCCTAAACAAAAATTCTTTTCTTTTATATTTTTCCTTCATAGACAAAACGAACTCCCGTCTTTATAATAACTTTATGAAAAAATGGTTGATCACATCGTTATGTTTTTTTATTGTCATCGTATGTATTGTCATACAGACACAAAATACGAATTCATCACAAACACATGAGATTACTTTGACCGATGTCGGCTTTGATACACCTGTCACCTTCAAGGCTGAATGCTCCCAAGAGGACTTTGAAGCTTATACGGAGATTGTGAGAGATGTATTTTCGCAAAACAACCAACGTTTTGACTGTTATCACAGCTATGAAGGAATGCAGAACATCTATACCGCAAACCAAGAAGCGTACGATCACCCGGTCGAATTGGATAAGACAACGATGGAATGTATCCAGATGGCTCTGGATATGAATCAGATATGTAATAAATTTGATTGTACTTATGGTGCCTTAATGAATCTGTGGCATGAATACAGAGAACAAGGTATGGCAGCCAATGATAAAGGAGAAGATGGAAAGCTGCCCGACCAGAGTGAAATTCAAGAAGCATTGAAACATGGGGGAAGCGAACAGATCCATATCGATGGAAAGACAATTCGTTATACAGATCCTGATATAAAGCTCGATCTGGGCGGTATCGCCAAGGGGTACACAACGCAACAGGCAAAAGAAGCATTGCAGGAAGCAGGCCTGGATAACGGCTTCATCAATGCCGGTGGAAATGTGGTATTGATCGGGGATAAGAAGAACAATGAGCCTTGGAAGATCGGCATCCAGAATCCGGATGCTTCAGGATCCTTGCTCGTTATTGAAATACAAGGAGATATGTCCATCGTCACAAGTGGCGATTATCAAAGATATTATACAGCCAGCGGAAAGAGGATCAGCCACATTATCGATATCGATACAGGCTATCCGGTAGAGAATGCCCGTTCTGTAACCGTATTGACCGACGATTCCGGAAAAGCGGATGCCTACAGTACTTCCCTTTTTTGTTTAGACTACAAGCAAGGTAAAAAACTGGCAAACCAGCTGAAGATCGATGCCATCTGGATTTTCGATAAAGACCAGGCACCTTCAGAAAAACCTGTGATGAAAACCGGTAATTATTATATTTATGCTACCGATTCTATAATGGAACAAATCAGTCTTCCATAATAAAACGCGGATCATTGTTATGATTCGCGTTTATTCATTATAAAATCTTATGGATCCAACCTTCCGGTGCTTCAATATTACCTTGCTGGATACCTGTTAATGTCTCATACAGCTTCTTGGTAACCGGTCCCATTTCTTCCATGCCGCTCGGCAGGCATATTTCCTTGCCATGATCGACAATTTTTCCGACCGGCGAAATAACCGCCGCTGTTCCACACAATCCGGCCTCCGCAAAATCTTTTACTTCTTCGAGTTTTACCGGACGTTCCGTTACTTTTAAATGCAGATAGTTCTCCGCTACATAATGCAGCGAACGACGTGTAATCGAAGGTAAAATAGAATTCGATTTTGGAATGACAACCTCCTGATCTTTCGTTACAAAGATAAAGTTTGCGCCTCCTGTTTCCTCCACATAAGTTCGTGTTGCAGGATCCAGGAACATATTTTCATCAAATCCGTTATTGTGTGCTGTCACATATGCATGCAAACTCATCGCATAGTTCAGACCGGCTTTGATATGTCCGGTTCCACGAGGCGCTGCCCGGTCAAAATCACTGACACATAATGTTAATGGTTTAGCTCCCCCTTTAAAATATGGGCCTACCGGTGTGACAAGTACACGGAATTGGTATTCATCGGCCGGCTTGACACCGATCACCGGTCCTGAAGCAAAGATATAAGGACGAATATATA
The DNA here is from genome assembly GCA_040266995.1 of Erysipelotrichaceae bacterium. GTDB lineage: Bacteria > Bacillota_I > Bacilli_A > Erysipelotrichales > Erysipelotrichaceae > UBA4312. Next base: position 10,967 of record JAWRHV010000028.1, read on the forward strand.
AAGTAGCTCCGGTTCCATACGGAGGTACCCACGCCTCATTGGCTTTAACCACCTGTTCGATGGCATCCATGAACTGCTCTTTGCTGACCGGAGGCATCTCCAGCCGCTTTGCAGAATCGATCATACGCTCTGCATTTAAATCCGGGCGGAACGTAACAATATGACCATCCTTTGTCGTGTAAGCTTTTAAGCCTTCGAACACTTCCTGACAATACTGCAGAATGCCGGCACATTCATTCAGAACAACATTCGGATCACTGGTAATTTCACCCTTTTGCCATGCACCGTCTTTATACATAGCTACATATCGGTAATCCGTGGTACGATACTGGAACCCAATATTCGACCAATCTAAATTTACTTTATCCATTGTAAACACCTTCCTTATCCTGTTTCTCTTTAAACTAAAATACACCTTTGTCAAGAAAATTTCAATGAAAGTATGAAACCATTTACAAATTGCTTACATTATTTTCATTTTATATAAGAGGCAACCAGATCTCCCATTTCCCGACAACCGACCTGTTTCATTCCTGTGCTCATCATATCGGCTGTACGATATCCGTTATCCAAAACATTATTCACAGCAGCTTCAATGTCTGCTGCTTCTTGTTCTAAATGGAATGAATACTTTAACATCATCGCAACAGATAATATCGTGCCCAAAGGATTCGCCAGGTCTTTTCCGGCAATATCCGGTGCTGAACCATGGATCGGTTCATACATCCCTCTGGATGTTTCTCCTAAAGAAGAGGATGGAATCGTTCCGATCGTACCTGTGATCATACTGGCTTCATCGCTCAGGATGTCACCAAACATGTTTTCGGTCAGTATGACATCAAACTGGCTGGGGTTCTTGCATATCTGCATGGCCGCATTATCAACATACATAAAAGATAAGGAAACTTCCGGATAGTCTTTCGCAACATCGGTAACCACTTTACGCCACAGTTTAGAAGTATCCAGAACATTTGCTTTATCTACACAACAAACCTGCTTTCTCCTTACCATTGCAGTATCAAAGGCCACACGGGCAATTCTTTCAATTTCCATAACGGAATATGGCATGACATCCACAGCCTGATCCCCGCTTGTTTCATGTTTGCCGAAATAGATACCACCGGTCAGTTCCCGGACAACCACAAAATCGATACCTTGCGCTACGATGCTCTCCTTTAAAGGACTGGCATCCGCCAGCTGTGGATATAAAACAGCCGGTCGCAAATTAGCGAATAAGCCCAGCTTGCTACGGATCATCAACAATGCTTTTTCCGGACGGTTTTCCGGTGGCTGTTCATCATATTTCGGACCACCGACCGCTCCTAATAGAACACTGTCGCTGGCCAAAAGCTGATCGATCGATTCCTGTGGCAGGTTACAGCCGGTCGCATCAATGGCAGCCCCGCCGGCCAATACATCCGTCAAATGGAAAACATGATCATATTTCTTCTCTATTCTCCTTAACACCTTGATGGCTTCTGTTACAATTTCAGGCCCGATGCCATCTCCTTTTATGACCGCAATCTTCTTTTCCATATCTATTTTTCCTTTTTCCCATTTACATAATTTACCAATCCACCCATTTTGATCAGATTCTGCATAAAAGGCGGAAATGGTTGTGCTTTAAACGTCTGTCCCGTTGTTATATCGGTGATAACCCCTGTATCGAAATCAACCTTTACTTCATCGCCGTCAGAAATCGCTTCCGCTGCCTCCGGACATTCCATGATTGCAAACCCGATATTAATGGAGTTCCGATAAAAAATACGGGCAAAACTATCGGCAATGACCACAGATACACCGGCTGTTTTTAAAGCCAGTGGCGCATGCTCCCGAGATGAACCACATCCAAAGTTTTTCCTGGCTACAATGATATCCCCGGGTTGTACACGTTCCACAAATGTAGGATCGATATCCACCATGGCATGACTGGCCAGTTCCTTTGCATCAAATGAATTCAAATAACGAGCCGGAATAATAACATCCGTATCAACGTTATCTCCGTATTTAAATACTCTACCGTGTGCTTCCATTGTTATTGTGCACCTCCCAATGTAACCGGATTTGTGATATATCCTGTAATGGCTGACGCCGCTGCCGTTTCCGGACTCGCCAGGTAAATTAACGCTTCCGTATCTCCCATACGACCGACAAAGTTGCGGTTTGTGGTGGAAACACAACGTTCTCCCTTGGCCATAACACCCATATGACCACCCATACAAGGGCCACAGCTTGGGGTATTAAAGGCACATCCACTTTCCACAAAAATATCAGCCAGTCCTTCGTGAATACATTGCAGGAAGATCTTTTGCGTTGCCGGTATAACCATGACACGGACAGTTTTCGCAACCTGACGGCCCTTTAAAATAGCTGCTGCCCGGCGCATATCTTCCATACGTCCGTTAGTACATGAACCAATCACCACCTGATCGATCACAATCGGTTCCATCGCTTCAATCTCATCAAATGTTTTTCCGTTACCTGGCAGATGTGGAAACGCTACTGTCGGTGTAATCAAGCTTAGATCGATATCGATAACCTTTTCATAATAGGCATCGTCATCCGCTTGATATATCTTATAGTCTTTCACACCGGCTTGATCCATGTATTCTATCGTTTTTTCATCCACCGGGAAAATACCGTTTTTACCACCCGCTTCAATTGCCATATTGGAAATAGTGAACCGATCATCCATCGACAATTCAGACACTCCGGGACCGGCAAATTCCATTGATTTATACAGTGCGCCATCCACACCGATCTTGTGAATGATATGTAAAATGACATCTTTACCACTAACATAGGGTTTCAACTTTCCATGCAGGTAAAACTGAATTGCTTCCGGTACTTTAAACCACGCTTGCCCGCTGGCCATCCCCGCTGCTATATCCGTTGTTCCGACACCTGTGGAGAAAGCGCCTAAAGCTCCATACGTACAAGTATGAGAATCAGCACCTATAACAGTCATCCCGCTGTATACCAAACCTCTTTCTGGCAGAATGGCGTGTTCAATACCACATTTACCTTGGATCATCAAATTCGTCAAATTCTGTTCGATCGCGTATTCGCGCATTGCTTTGGCATTTTCTGCCGATTTTATATCTTTATTCGGGACAAAGTGATCCGGAACAAAGACAACTTTATCTTTATCAAATACATTGCCGCCCATCTGCTTGATCACCGGCAAAGCCATCGGACCGGTAATATCATTGGCCATTACCAAATCCAGGTTTGCCTCAATCAGCTGACCAGCTGACACATGGTCCAGGCCGGCATGAGCAGCTAGTATTTTCTGGGTCATTGTCATTCCCATAACATTAATCCTCCTTATGGATAATCGCACGATTCAATGAACTGATCAGCGCTTTGATACTACTTGCCATAATATCATCATCGACACCCACACCGAAACGATCTTCGTTGATACAGTCATTTACCTGTACATACGATACCGCCTTGGATGTACTGCCTCGTGTCAAGGAGCTCTCATTATAATCGACAATATCAAACGTCAAATTACAATGCTTGCGTATAGCGTTCGCTACCGCATCCAAACGACCGCTTCCGCGTCCGGTGATATCCATCGCTTCCCCATGGAACAAGATAGATAAAGTTGCCATATATTTATCTCCGGTACGGATAAAGTGATAATCATCCAGCTTGATCGGATCGTTCAGATTAACAAAATCATGTTTGAAGATTTCGAAGATCTCTTCAGGTTTCAGCTCTTTATGCTGATGATCCGAAATATCCTTAATGTAATAAGAGAATTGTTCACGGAATACACGTGGAAGATCATATCCATAGTAATTATTCATGATATAAGCAATACCACCCTTGCCGCTCTGTGAATTGATGCGAATAACATCTGTCTCGTACACACGGCCAACATCGGTTGGATCGATTGGTAAATATGGTACCGTCCACTGCTGCAGATTATGGTCTTTATGATACTGCATTCCTTTGGCAATCGCATCCTGATGCGATCCACTGAAAGCCGCAAATACCAGCTTTCCACAATAAGGCTGACGATCGTATACTTCCATTCGTGTACATCTTTCATAAATATCAACAATATGCGGCATATCGCTAAAATCAAGATGCGGATCCACACCATGACTGTACATATTCATAGCCAGGGTAACAATATCCACATTACCGGTCCTCTCCCCGTTTCCAAACAATGTGCCTTCCACACGATCGGCGCCGGCCAATAATGCCAGTTCCGTATCCGCAACACCTGTACCTCTATCATTGTGCGGATGCAAAGAGAGAATAACAGCTTCCCTGCGGTTCATGTGCTTTGACATATATTCAATCTGGGATGCATACACATGTGGCATGGACATCTCAACTGTAACCGGCAAGTTGATGATCAACGGTTTTTCTACAGTTGGTTCAAAGACATCGATGACCGCATTACATACATCCAGGGCAAAATCCACCTCTGTACCGGTAAAGCTTTCCGGCGAGTATTCAAAACGGTAATCCATTCCGCTTTCATCGGATAACTGTTTGACAAGCTTTGCCCCATCCACCGCAATCTTTTTGATTTCTTCACGAGACATCTTGAATACTTGTTGTCGCTGTGCAAACGACGTAGAGTTATAAAAATGAACGATCGCGTTTTTACATCCTTTTAAAGAATCAAACGTTTTTCGAATAATATGATCGCGAGCTTGTGTCAATACCTGCACTGTGACATCATCCGGAATCAGGTTCTGATCGATCAACGTACGCAAAAATTCAAACTCTGTTTCACTGGCCGCCGGAAATCCGATTTCTATTTCCTTGAATCCAACTTCGATCAATGTATTAAAAAACTTCAGCTTTTCCTCCAGGCTCATCGGAATGATCAAAGCCTGGTTGCCATCACGAAGGTCTACGCTGCACCATGTCGGTGCATGGTCGATATACTCTTTCTTTACCCATTCATAGCTTTCTTCCGGAGGCATAAAGTAACCTCTTTTGTACTTTTTGTGATTCATCATGTGCACTCACTCCTTTTCTAAATAAAAAAGCATCCTTATTGCTAAGGACGCTTGCACGCGGTACCACCTTAGTTCATAAACCTTTTTATGTTTATGCCCTTGCTTTCTTCTTAACGCGAAGAACACGTCAAGCTCCATGGCAAGTTCATCTCTAGTTTGTACAGGCTTCCACCAACCGCCTGCTCTCTGTAACGAAACGCCGAGATTACTACTCCACTTCATCGCCGATTATTAATTTGAATTATATCCGAAATATATTTTTATTTCAATAGAGCAACGCAAACATTTTCATTTTTTATCAATGTCATTTTCATTTATTTACATTATACATACAGCGGTTACATTTTCATATTGAGATTCATTAGGAATTGCTTTATAATATTACTACTATTTTTTGGGAGGTATAACATGAAATTAAATGGTTCTCAAATTGTAATGGAAGTACTTTTGGAACAAGGTGTAGATACAGTCTTTGGGTATCCGGGTGGGACTGCATTGAACGTCTACGATTCCTTGTATGATTATCAAGATAAAATCCATCATGTTCTAACCGCACATGAACAAGGGGCTGCCCATGCCGCCGATGGATATGCACGCAGTACCGGTAAAACCGGTGTTGTATTTTCAACCAGCGGTCCGGGAGCTACCAATCTCGTAACAGGGATCGCTACGGCTTATATGGACAGTATTCCACTTGTTGCCATAACATGCAATGTCAGCGATGACATGATCGGTCGTGATTCTTTTCAGGAAGTAAGCATCACGGGAATCACCCTGCCAATTACTAAGCATAACTATTTCGTTAATAAAATCGGAAATCTGGCCGATGCGATCCGGAACGCATTTCGGGTTGCCAACGAAGGCCGTAAAGGACCGGTTCTGATCGATATCACAAAAGATGTAACAGCAGCAACCATCGAATATACACCGATGCCGCCAATTGCTCTTACGCCGAATCCTACATTCGATCAAACCGCTATACAGGAAGTCGCAAATGTCATCAATATCGCAAAGCGCCCTGTTATCTACTTTGGTGGTGGGGTTCAATCCAGCGGTGCTCGAAAAGAACTGTATGAACTGATCCAAAAAGCGGATATTCCGGCAACGTATACGATGATGGCTGCCGGGGTAATTGACTGTGACGACCCTAAAAACCTTGGACTTGTAGGTATGCACGGAACCGTTGCAGCAAACAAATCCATCGATGAAGCCGATCTGGTCATCGCATTAGGTACCCGTTTCTCGGATCGTGTCGCTCTGAATCCGAAACGCTTTGCCCGCAATGCCGCCATCATACAAATTGATATTGATGCCAGTGAGATCAACAAAAACGTGTTGATCAATTACAGTATTATCGGCGATATCAAAGAAGTTTTAACAGCCCTTCTACCTCAAGTCAAAAAAGCAGAACATACCGAATGGATCGAAAAAGTGACAGCGTATCAAAAGATCGTTCGTGCGCCGATGCCGGATTCGCAGCTTCGTCCAAAGGAAATCATCGATTATGTCTGCGATACTACGGACAAGGAAACCATTTATGTTACTGATGTAGGACAGCACCAGATGTGGGCCGCCCAATTTGTCAAACATCATAACATGCATTCCTTCATCACCAGCGGTGGATTGGGAACAATGGGATTTGGATATGGAGCAGCCATCGGAGCGCAGATTGCCAATCCGGATAAACGTGTCATCCACTTTACCGGTGACGGATCCTTCCATATGAATATGAACGAAGCTTGTACTGCCGTATCCTATGATCTTCCGATCATTACGATTATTTTTGACAACAAGGTTCTGGGAATGGTTTATCAGTGGCAGACAATTTTCTATAATAAGCATTACTCCCAGACGATCTTAAATCGTAAAACCGATTATGAGGCCGTCGCTAAAGGATTTGGTGCACAAGGCTTTACATGCAATACATTGGATGAATTCAAAGACGCTTATGAAAAAGCGCTTCAATGTAAAGGCCCTGTATGGATTGCATGTAATATCGATAAAGAAGAACGTGTTTTACCGATGATTCCAAATGGTGGATCGGTAAAAGACATGATCATTGACTAGGAGGTTCTATGGCTAAGGAAGTAATCAGTATATTTGTTGAGAATCAATCCAATGTTCTGACTCGGATCTCAAGCTTGTTTGGACGCCGTGGCTTCAACATTGATTCTCTGACGGTCTCGACGACCGATGATCCTAAGATTTCCCGTATTACGGTTGTATTTGAAGGAAGCGGCCAAAAGCTGCAGCAGATTCTGACACAGACGGAAAAGCTGGAAATCGTCAAAGAAGTACGCCTTTTGAAAAAAAGTGAAAGTTTGTTCAGAGAACTTCTCTTATTGAAAATCGCCTGTGACAAATACAATCGTGCCGGTATTATTCAAATTGTCGATATTTACCGAGGTAAAATCATCTCTTTGAACAAGGAGTGCATGATCATAGAGCTGACAGGAGCACCGGAAAAAATTGATGGATTCCTGGATATGGTCAGTTGCTATGAAATCATGGAAATCTGCCGTACCGGTATCACAGGTATTTCCCGTAACGCAATTGTAGATTCTGAAGATGTTTAAAAAAGTGATTCGTTGAGAATCACTTTTATATAAAAAGGAGCAAAAATATGAATAACAGAAAAAGTGCACAAGTTACACAAGGAATTGAAAAAGCCCCTATGCGTTCTTTATTCTACGCAATGGGATATACAAAAGAAGAATTAGATCGTCCTTTGGTCGGTATTGTCTCCGCAAAAAGCGATATCGTACCAGGACACGCACATTTAGATAAACTGGTAGATGCCATTAAAACCGGTGTCGCCATGGCCGGCGGTACACCTATTGTTGTCCCTGCCATCGGTGTTTGTGACGGGATTGCGATGGGACATAAAGGCATGCACTATTCATTAGCCAGCCGTGAGCTCATTGCCGATTCTGTGGAGACCATGGCGGAAGCCCATTGTTTTGACGCATTGGTTCTTGTACCGAGCTGTGACAAAATCGTTCCGGGAATGGTTATGGGTGCTTTACGTGTAAACGTACCAACCGTTGTTTGTAACGGTGGCCCCATGTTGGCCGGTCATGTAAAAGGACAAAAAGTTTCCTTATCCAAAATGTTTGAAGCGGTCGGTGCTCGTAAAGCCGATATGATCAACGATGAGGAACTAACCGAATTTGAACAAGGAGTCTGCCCGGGCTGCGGAAGCTGTGCCGGTATGTATACCGCCAATTCCGTATCTTGTTTATGCGAAGCCATGGGTATTTCCCTTCCGGGCAGCGGAACGATCCCAGCTGTCTATTCCGGACGGATCCAGTTAGCTAAGCATGCCGGTATGGCTGTTATGGATATGCTGGAAAAAGATATCAAGATCAAAGATATCATCAATGAACGTTCCATTAAGAACGCTCTGACATGCGATATGGCCTTAGGTTGTTCTTCCAACAGTGTTTTACATCTATTGGCTATTGCACAGGAAGCCGGTTATGATCTGAAGCTTGAAACATTCAATGAATTCAGCGATCGTACGCCAAACTTATGCCATCTGGCCCCTGCCGGACCTACTCACATGGAAGATCTGGATCAAGCTGGTGGATTACAAGCCGTTCTTCATTCGTTAAGCGATTTAGGCTTGATCGACACCAACTGTATGACAGTGACCGGTAAAACAGTTGGCGAAAATATTCAATATGCCGTCAATAAAAACGAAGAGATTATTCGTCCTACAGATCGTCCATACTCCACTACCGGTGGTATTGCCATCTTATATGGTAACATCGCTCCCGACGGATCCGTTGTTAAAAGAAGCGCTGTTGCCCCGGAAATGATGGTTCATTCCGGACCGGCTCGTGTCTTTGATTCGGAAGATGACGCTATTTCAAATATCTATGCCGGAAACATCAAAGATGGAGACGTTGTTGTCATCCGTTATGAAGGGCCGAAAGGCGGTCCAGGTATGCGTGAAATGTTAAATCCTACCAGTGCCCTGGCTGGTATGAAACTCGATAAAACCGTTGCATTGATTACTGATGGACGCTTCTCCGGAGCCAGTCGTGGTGCTTCCATCGGTCACGTGGCACCAGAAGCAGCCAGCGGTGGTCCGATTGGTATTATCCAGGAAGGAGATATCATCGATATCGATATTCCTAATCATGTATTGAATTTACGTATTTCGGATGAAGAATTCGCGCATCGGATGGATCAGCTGACGATCCTGCCACCAAAAATTAATAAGGGCTGGTTAAAACGATATGCGGGATTGGTTCAAGGTGCCAATATTGGAGCTATCTTAAAATAATTAAAAAAAGGATGTATCTATGGATGCATCCTTTCTTTTCGAACGGACAATAAAAAGGAATCTCCTTTGCTGCGTATGCAGCATTGGAAATTCCTACTGGATTGATTAGTTGTTGATCAGTTTATCTTCTTCGCTGTTCCAGCTGTATAACTTACGGATTTCTTTACCAACTTTTTCACTTGGATGTTCTGCTGCTTTTTTACGCATTGCCTTAAAGTGAACCTGGCGTCCGGCACTGGACATATCCAGCAAGAACTCTTTGGCAAATGTACCATCCTGAATGTCGGATAAAATCTTTTTCATCGCTTTGCGAGTGTCATCTGTAATGATTTTCGGTCCTGTGATATAGTCACCGTATTCAGCTGTATTGGAAATGGAATAACGCATGCCTTCAAAGCCTGACTGATAGATCAGATCGACGATCAGCTTCATTTCATGGATACATTCAAAGTATGCATTACGAGGATCATATCCGGCTTCAACCAGTGTCTCAAAACCAGCCTGCATCAAGGCACATACACCACCACATAATACGGCTTGTTCACCAAATAAATCGGTTTCTGTTTCTGTACGGTATGTTGTTTCCAGCAATCCGGCACGTGCACCACCGATACCTGCGCCATAAGCCAATGCCAGATCCCAAGCATGACCTGTAGCATCCTGTTCAACAGCTACCAAACATGGAGTTCCTTTTCCAGCCAGATACTCCGAACGTACTGTATGACCCGGTGCTTTTGGTGCGATCATGGCTACATCCACATTCTTAGGTGGAACGATGCATCCAAAATGAATATTGAAACCATGAGCGAACATTAACATATTTCCATCTTCAAGATTCGGTTCAATATCCGCCTTATACATATCAGCCTGTTTTTCATCGTTGATCAAAATCATGATGATGTCGGCTCTTTTGGCAGCTTCAGCAGCTGTATAAACAGTCAATCCTTGTTGTTCTGCCTTTGCCCAGGATTTTGATCCTTCATACAAACCTATGATGACATTGCATCCAGATTCTTTCAGGTTCAAGGCATGTGCATGTCCCTGGCTGCCATAACCGATGATAGCGATGGTTTTTCCATCCAGGTAAGATAAATTACAATCTGATTCATAAAAAATACGTGCTTCTGACATTTGATATCCTCCTTTAATTTGATATGTATTTGTCATACAACTTAAGTACATGTTGTATGACAATTGTAAGTCTGTTTGATACGATTGTCAATAAACAATTAATCATTTATTACCAATTGTTCATGCAGTACCGCATGATGCAGATGAATGAGTACGGCGCTCTTTAGTCCTTGTGCGTCCCTTCTCTTTAAAAAATCCATGATCATGATATGATCCTTATATGCATCTTCCGCTATCCTTTCCAAATTAATGCGAAGTGCAAAGGTCTTCTCGATGGTTTCCGTTATAATTGGCATGAACTGGCTTAGAAAGTCGTTATGGCTGGCTTTGATAATCGATGAATGAAACGCGCTTTCGCTGGCAATCCGGGCGTCGCCCGTCGGATCTTCCAGGATTTGTTTTTGTACTTCAGCTCCCAGTTCCAGAATATGTTCGATCTCTTCATCCGTGGCGCGACGACATGCTAAAGCCGCTGCTTCCGGTTCAAAGATCATCCTTGCTTCGTACAGATCTCTTAATGTCACTTTGTCATCGTTCATGCTCCATGTTGTTTCCGTAGGCTGGTTGATCGGATCTGTTACAAATGTCCCACTGCCCCTTTCCACTCGCAGAACCCCTTCACTGACTAAAGTTCGTATGGACTCTCTTAATGTCGTACGGCTGATCCCGAGCTGATTGGAGAGTATATTTTCATTTGGCAGCTTTTCACCAGGTTTATACGAGCCGTTTTCAATCAGGTTTCGTAAAGTATCGGCCGTTCTCGATGCTAGATTTTCTTTCATAATTTCCTCTATTTGATATTCTCATTGATTTTGACTGTTTCGATGAACTGCTTGGCAGTACGAGGAGACCGTCCGCTGCTGCGGATGGCAAAGGCTTCCGCCTCTTTTAAAAGATCTTTACGATCCTTTTGCAGTCCGTAACGATCTGCCAGTTGATCTACAATTTCCAGATACAGTTCTTTCATCGGTTTCTGGAATGTAATTGTCAAGCCGAATCGTGCAGCTAAACTCATGGTTTCCTGAATTGAATCATTCACAAACAGCTCGGTTCCCATCCGATTCTGGACATCTTCTTTCACAAAATGTCGACGATTGCTGGTAGCATAAACCAATATATTTTTTTGCGTATGATGCACGCCACCTTCCAGAATGTTCTTCAAGGCAATAAAGCTGTCATCATTGGAATCAAAGCTTAGATCATCAATAAACAAAATAAAGTGCAGCGGATTATCCATCAATTGCTCCATAATGACAGGCATAGAGTTCAGCTGATGCTTCTTTACTTCGATCAGACGCAGTCCTTGCGGATAATATTCGTTGACAATGGCCTTTATCGTTGAGCTTTTTCCAGTACCGGCATCCCCGTATAAAAGTACATTGTTGGCATCCAGTCCCTGCAAAAAAGCCAATGTGTTTTTTATAACCTGCTCTCTTTCCCTTTGATAGCCGATCAGCTCATCCAGCCTTTGCGGATCCGGAAAACGGATCGGTACCAATTTATCATCGGCGATACTGAAAGCCCGATACTTGGCATAAACGCCATACCCTGTCTTGGGAAGATGCTCCATGTGTTCTTTATATGCTTTTACAAAATCATAATAAGATACCTCCCATTGTGGTAAAAAGCCTCTATAATCCAATGATTTCAGCAGCTCATCACTTGTTAATAAACTGACTTTTTCCAAAAAGGTCAGTTCTTGAAGCAAGGTTTTCTCCATCAACGGACTGACATCCTTTTTACGGGCAACCGAATGCACATAGGTGTTTTCATCATTCATAACCAATGTATAGATATAACGAGATAGATTGATATCTCTTTCATACAATGCAGCAACAAATTCACAATACTTCTCTATGAATTCTTCCACATCTTTCGGATCGGATGCGATCGTTTTCATCAATAGTTTAAACACCGGATCTTTTTTTAAGCTTGAAAAAATAGTCAAAGTATGAAGTCGCAGATTCCATATTTTCAGATTCATGATACCTCCTTCAATTTGTCATACATCTTATATAGTAGTTGTATGACAATTATAAAATGGTTTAGTCATCTTGTCAATCAACCCGGATATTTCACTCTTGTCTATTAGAAATTATTTATTGTTCTATTTTGTGATATAATATTCGCGACATGAAACGAGGTAAAACGATATGCTTACAATTGATAAAGTATTCTCCGCTAAGAATGTGTTAAAAAAAGTCGTTCGTAAAACCGATCTGATGCCGGCAATGGGTCTGTCTTCCGATAACAACGTTTATCTGAAACCGGAAAACCTGCAAAAAACCGGCTCATTCAAGATCCGTGGATCCTATTATAAAATCAGTCAGCTTTCCGAAGAAGAAAAAGCTAAAGGCATCATTGCCAGCAGCGCCGGGAATCATGCGCAAGGTGTCGCATTGGCAGCACAGCAGGAAAATATCCCTTGCGTTATCTGCATGCCGGATAATGCCCCAATCTCCAAGATCGAAGCCACAAAAGGATATGGTGCCAAAGTCTGTCTGGCAGAAGGAGCCTATGACGAAGCCTATGCTCTGGCAGCCAGGATGGCAGAGGAAAACGGTTATACCTTTGTACATCCATACGATGATGAAGATGTTATCGCCGGCCAAGGAACGATCGGTTTGGAGATCATGGAAGCCATGGACGATGTCGATGCGATCGTTGTTCCAATCGGTGGTGGCGGCTTGATCAGCGGAGTTGCTTTTGCAGCAAAGAGCATGAATCCAAATATCAAAATTTATGGCGTACAGGCTGCAAACGCTGCCAGTATGTACCAGTCCATCAAGGAAAACAAACAATTGACACTGCCGAGTGTCAATACATTTGCGGATGGGATCGCCGTCAAACATCCGGGGGATATCACCTTTGAGATGGTAAAGAAATATGTTGATGAAATCGTCACTGTCAGCGAAGACGAGATCGCCGCCTCGATTCTTACCCTTTTAGAAAAACACAGGATCGTTGCCGAAGGAGCCGGCGCTGTGTCTGTAGCAGCCGTCATGTTCAATAAAATCCCGCTGCATGGGAAAAATATCGTATGTGTTGTTTCCGGCGGAAATATCGATGTGAATATCATCGACCGCGTTATTACCCGCGGTTTGTTGCTGAGCGGACGGAAAACCAGCTTTGTGATCCAGTTAACGGATAAACCGGGACAGTTGACCGGTGTCAGCAAGATCATCGCTCAAAACGGCGGTAACGTTGTTGCGATTGATTATGACAATGCCGATCCGGATCTGGATATTAAGGACTGCTTGTTAAAGATCACTTTGGAAACAAGAAACAAAGAGCATTTGAATTCCATCAAAAATGATTTGAATCAGCACGGTTTCCAAATTGTTAAAGAAAGACAATAATACTATATTTTCTTATTCACGCCCTTCTGTTAGGCAAATGAATAAATACACAGTCAATAAAAAAAGAGCGAAGGAACCCTGGTTATAGAGACCTCGCTCTTTTATCGTTATCAGATATGGCATAATACCATTATCCGCAGCAACTTCGCAAAAGCAGACGTGTATTGCTCACAAAAAAAGGCAATCACATATTTCAGTGATTCCCTTATTTTGCATTGAATGACATTTCCCTTTTTTATCGATTTCGGATCATCTGCATAACAGAGAAACAACGATCACACAATCCATCTTCATGGCTTGCTTCCGTCATATTCCAGCATCGAGGACATACATGTCCATCTGCTTTCTTCACAACAACTTCCGGCCCTTCTTCAACAAATGTCACTTTGGAAACGATCAGCCATTGTGCCGGATCTTTCAACAGTTTATCACAAGCTGCTTTTGTCTGTTCATCCAGATGCAGTACAACCTGAGCTTCTAAAGCTTTACCGATCATATTATCCTTACGAGCGTCTTCCAGTGCTTTTAAGACCTTTTTACGCATTCCGAATAATAGATCCATCTCCTTCAACAATCCTTCTGTATTGATGTTTAAATGCACTTCTGGGAAGCTTTCCAAATGAATGGATGTTTTATTCCACTTCATATAATCATTTACTTCCTCACAAGTATGGCAAAGGATCGGTGCCCATAATTTTGTCAGTACTTCACACGCTGTATACAGAACCGTCTGTACCTGACGACGCTGATTGTCATTCTCATCATCACAATACAGAATATCTTTGGTGTAATCCAGATAGTATGCAGACAGATCATTGGTCATTAACGTGGATAATGTTGTTACGACATCCGCAAAACGATACTCCTTATAAGCCAGTTTTACTTCATCGATTACATCATGCAGTTTCACCATCATATACTGATTGATCGGATCCAATGCTTCGACAGGCAGACATTCTTCTTTATTAAAAGATTGATTATCCAGATTCGCCATACAGAAACGAATGGTATTACGCACCTTACGATAGTTATCGCTTACTTGTTTTAAAATCTTTTTACCCATCGATACATCGGCCTGATAATCCACGGAACAAGCCCACAAACGCAGGATATCCGCTCCATATTTTTTTGTGATTTCAGCCGGTGCCACCGCATTCCATTGCGATTTGGACATTTTAACGCCCTTTTCATCCATGACAAAACCATGAGATAAACATTGTTTATATGGTGATTGGCCATGAACGGCCGTACCAACGATCAAAGAAGAGTTAAACCATCCACGATACTGATCAGAACCCTCAAAATAGAGATCAGCCGGATAGCCTAAACCGCGTGCCATCATAGCCCCTGTATGGGAGGACCCGGAGTCAAACCAGACATCCATCGTGTCGGTTTCTTTTGTATATTTACCATTCGGAGAATGCGCGGAGGTATATCCATCCGGCAAGAGATCTTTCGCATCTCTTTCAAACCATACGTTCGAACCATATTCCGCAAACAACGCTGCGACATGATCAAAGATTTCCTTTTCCATCAAAGGCGTTCCGTCTTCTCCATAAATGATCGGAATTGGTACACCCCATGCTCTCTGACGCGAAATACACCAGTCATCACGATCGGCGATCATATTATGCAGACGCTGCTGTCCCCAGGAAGGAATCCATTCCACCGCATCAATTTCATCCAGAAGTTTCTGACGAATCTTATCAATAGAGGCAAACCATTGGGTTGTGGCACGATAAATGATAGGTTTTTTCGTACGCCAGTCATGTGGATAAGCATGAGTCAGCCACTCCATCTTTAATAAAAGACCCATTTCATCCAGCTTCAGTGTGACGGTTTTATTCGCGTCAAAAACATATTGTCCCTCTAACCAGTCACCAGCCAGCTCGGTCATACGACCTTGATCATCAACGTTGTTAAATACTTCCATTCCGTATTTACGAATTGTATAGAAGTCATCGGCACCAAAAGCACTGGCTGTATGAACACAACCTGTACCTGCTTCAGCGGTAACATAGTCCGCCATCATTACAAAACCATCGCGGTTGACATCCTCTGCATACAAAGGATGCGCATAAGTGATGAACTCGAGTTCTTTTCCTTTAAAAGTCTTCTCAATGGTATAAGATTCACAGCCAAACTGCGGCAGCAAACGGTCAACCAGTTCTTCCAAAACAATCAATTTACCTTTGTCAGAGTTCACTAATGCATAGGACATACGCGGATTTAAACAGATTCCCTGGTTAGCCGGAACCGTCCAAGGCGTCGTTGTCCAAATAACAAAATATGTATCATCATCCAGAATGCCCTTACCATCTTTCACTTTAAATTTCACATAGATGGTCGGGGTCTTCATATCCTTATATTCGACTTCTGCTTCCGCCAGTGCCGTTTCACTGCTCGGAGACCAGTATACAGGTTTTAATCCCTTATAGATAAGGCCTTCCAAAGCCATTTTGCCAAAAACTTCGATTTGTTTCGCTTCAAAATCCTTTGTCAAAGTAATATATGGATGATCATAATCCCCTACAGATCCTAACGCCAGAAACCCTTTCTTTTGTTTTTCAACCTGCTCCAGAGCATAATCGTTACAGATCTGGCGGAACTGGGCAATCCCCATTTTCTTACGGTCATACCCTGCTTTGGTAACGGCTGTTTCAATCGGCAGTCCGTGTGTATCCCATCCTGGAATATAATCGATCCGATAACCATCCATAAAATGAGAACGGTTAATAACATCTTTTAAAACTTTGTTTAATGCATGTCCCAAATGAATATCCCCATTGGCATACGGAGGGCCATCATGCAGAACAAAAGGCGTAGCATCTTCTCTTTGCGCCTGCATCTGATGATACAGATCCATATCTTTCCAGCGCTTCTGGATTCCCGGCTCCTTCTTTGTTAAATTTCCACGCATCTCAAACTGTGTTTTGGGCATGTGCAATGTGTCTTTGTAATCCATTTCCTTTTCTCCTTCCATAAAAAAAACGTCCTTGTCTAAGGACGCAAGCACGCGGTACCACCTTAGTTTACATAAAAAAACTATGTACACCTCAAACGAATAACGGTTCGCAGCCGGATTGGCTTACTTTGTTCAGCCGATCAGCTCAAAAGTGATATTACCATGAATATCTATACAGCTTTTCACCCAACCGCTGCTCTCTAGCTAGAATCTTCATCATAACGCGTCTTTGTCTTTGCTTATATAAACTTCTTAAACTGTAATACGAGTCGACCTTTTTTGGTAGTGTGGCTGACCTCATCAAATTGAAAGCGTCCAACACCTCGAATCGAAACAAAATCATTATTACATAATTGACAATTTTGTTCAAGAACTACATCATTAACTTTTATCAGCCCTTGATTGATCATAGCAGCCGATTGAGAACGCGAACAATGTTTTAATGCGCTGACGATGGCATCCACACGCAGGCTGGCAACACTGATATTGATCATCTCGTATCCCGTATAGTGGATCTGCGCATCCTTATCCAAGGAAAAAGATACATGACATCGGCCAATCTGAAACAGGTTGGATTGGATGAATTCACTTAAATTCCTTTTGCAGATGATGTAGATCCTGTTTTGATCGACAATCAGATCCCCGATCCGATTTCTCTCTATACCCAAATGCATCAATGCACCCAGTACATCCCTATGAGTCAATGATTTGTATCGAGGATCATATGTTGCAGAAAGTATATCTACATCAAAAGCAGGTGTCATTTCAAAGGGGGAAATGAAAGCGACTTTCCGTTGGGCTTGCGCATATCCCCCATAATAGGAAACAAACATATCTTTCGGCAGGATCTGATTCAGGATACGAACTTCAACCGGCGTCAAAAAAAAGGTCAGAAACGGTTTATTTCTGACTCTAGAACTATATATCTGATCTTCGATCTTCGATAAAAACGCTTCTTGACCTTTAAAATTCATTGGATTATTCTTCATCAAAATCGTCAGGATCGCCTAATGAAATAGTTCCTATTACACCAATCTGAGCTGGTGAACATAAAATTACATTCTGGCCAATCTTCTGGATTTTTCCGTCTAATGCGAAAACAACACCTGTTAAGAAGTCAATTGTACGTTGTGCATAATCGCGGTCTAATTTATGTAGATTGACAACAACAGCACGACCTTCTTTTAAACGCATACCTACTTCTTCAACTTCTCCGAAGCCTCTAGGTTCAAATAATACCATTTTTGTAGATGCGCTCAATGCAGCAGTATTTGTACGAGCTGCAGGTCTTTCATAACGACTCTGTGGTTCTTGTTCAGATGTAGCAGCAGGTTCCGTAGCAGTCACTACTTCTTCCTCTTCACCAACGTAATCTTCATCCTCATCAATTGGGTTTACGAAGTCCTTTACCTTATCCATAAAACTCATAGGAAAACCTCCTTACTCGAAACTTATTATAGCATAGAAAATGAATTTGAAAAGGTGAAAGTAGGAAAAAAAACAGAATAGATAGACTCTATTCTGTTTCAATCAAACCATATCCGCCATCGTTTCTCCGATAGACCACCGCAATCTTTTCTGTTTCATCATCCGTGTAAATGAAGAAATCGTGATCCAGTAATTCCATCTTCATGATTGCCTCGTCCAAACTCATCTCCTGAGGTACGATTGACTTTGTTTTTACGACTTCATCGCCGTAATCTTCATCTTCTGCTTCTGCCAGGAATGCTTCTGCCAACGATGTCTTATTTTTTCTCTGCAGACGTGTCTTCTGTCTCCGGATTTGATCCTCCAGCTTATCGATCGCAATGTCGATGGCTGAATAGAGATCATCCGAAACGACTTCGGCACGCAGGATTGCATATTTGGTAGGAATTGTCACCTCGATTTTTTGTTTTGCTGGGTATTCCCGAATCAGTACTTTTGCCTCATCATTTTCATCGATGATGAAATACTTGTTCAGCACGTTCAATTTCTTATTGATCTTTTCCGAAATATCCGGTGTTACCATAACATTTTTTCCTACAATTTTAACCTTCATAATAGACACCTCCTAGTTACTATATTCTTAGCCATATTATATTCCTCATAGACCATATTGAACAGTTATCAACCAATCTTGACACTTTACAATCCAATTATTCCAGATGATTTGACAGTATATTCTGTCATTTTTCTAATCTTTCTTTTATGTTAAAATATCAACATGAACCCATTTCCCTATACCGATGACAACAAACGATATTACACGATGAACTACTATTTTAAGCATACTTATGGCCGCAAAATTGCCAAAGTTCCTTTACACGCCGGTTTTACCTGTCCAAACCGGGATGGCACAAAAGGAACCGGTGGCTGTACGTTTTGTTCATCGAAAGGATCCGGTGACAGCATTCTCTTTTTTGAAAGTACATTGGCGCAGCAGTACGAGCAAGGCCTGGCCCGCATGCATAACAAATGGCCGGATTGTCTTGGCTTTGCCTATTTTCAATCATTCACCAATACATACGCCAACCTTGAAACATTGAAAAGAATTTATGATCCTTTTTATGAAATGGACAATGTACATGGGATAGCGATTGCGACAAGAGCCGACTGTCTCAGTCAGGATTGTATTGATTATTTTGCTGACAAAGCAAAATACAAAGAAACCTGGATCGAAATGGGATTACAAAGCGTTAACGATCAAACAATGGAAGCCTGTCATCGGCACCACACAACAGCTGAAGTATGGAAGGCATTGGAACAGCTAAAAACGACTCCTGTAAAAACATGTTTACACATTATCAATTCCCTTCCGAATGAAACACAGGAGGATATGTTGGAAACCGCACGTCAAGTAGCCGTTCATCATCCAACCGCCATTAAGATCCATATGCTGCATCTTGTTAAGGGAACCCGGATGGCAGAGACCTATAAAGAACATCCTTTTCCATTGATGAGCCGGGATGAATATGTGGACACCGTCGTCAAACAGTTGGAAATCCTTCCGGAGGATATGATCATCGAACGATTGACCGGAGATGGTATGGCTTCCGAATTGATTGCCCCATTATGGACGATCAAAAAAACCATCGTATTGAATGAAATCGATAAAAAAATGGCCAGGGAGAATACCTGGCAATCTAAATACTATAAAAACGAAGAGTGATCACTCTTCGTTTAATGTAACACAATAGTAGCGCTTTTTTCCACGCCGAACAATGACATTATTATCTACATAAGCATCCGCTTTCGTAATAACAGTTCGCGGGTCTTTCACTTTAGTGCCATTGATACTGATGGAATTTCCCTTGATCCATTCTCTGGCTTCTCTTTTACTGGAAGCAATCGAACAATTTACCAATACTTCCTCTAACATCAATCCGGTTGCACAGTCAATTTTTTCCATATCTTTAACCGCGTCTTTTCTCTGGGATTCATCCAATTCATCCAATTGACCTCTGAATAGCGCATTGGTAATTTTCAAAGCTGTATCCAAGGCTTCCTGGCCGTGCAGATCACGCACAACTTCTTCCGCCAGAGCACGCTGTGCTGCCCGCTTATGTGGTTCTTCTTTCAAAGAGCATTCTAACGCTTCAATCTGCTCCACGCTCAGGAAAGTCAGTTTTTTCAAATATTCAATAACCTTGGTGTCCTCTGTATTGAATAAGAATTGGTAAAGAGCATATGGACTGGTCTTTTCCGGATCCAGCCAAACAGTTCCTGTTTCACTCTTTCCGAATTTAGTACCATCCGCTTTCGTGATCAACGGCATCGTCAATCCATAACACTTCACATCGGCACCGCATTTTTTACGGATCAGCTCCAGACCACCGGTTATATTGCCCCATTGGTCCTGACCGCCAATCTGCATCGTACAGTTTTTCGTCTGATATAATTTCAAAAAGTCAAGAGACTGCAGGATCATATAGGAGAATTCTGTATAACTGATTCCTGTTTCCAGACGTTTTCGAACTGTTTCTTTCTTTAACATAAAAGAAACGTTGAATAACTTTCCATAGTCTCTCAAAAAATCAATGATGGTAATATCCTTTGTCCAGTCCAGGTTGTTCACCATTTCAAAACCCCAAAGTTTTTGGATCTGGTTATATAATGCATGATAATTGTGTTCCAGCAATTCAGCAGTCAGCATCTGTCTTTCGCCGGTTGCTTTTGGATCCCCGATAAATCCGGTCGCTCCCCCCACCAGCATAATCGGATGATGGCCATGCTGCTGTAAACGTTTTGCCATTAATAAAGAGGAATAATGCCCGATATGTAAGCTGTCTGCTGTTGGATCTGTTCCAATATAGAAAGTTACTTTATCATTGTTGATCACATCTTCCACTTCCGGACTTGTGATATCATTGATCAATCCTCTCCACTTCAATTCATCAAATAATTTCATTTCGATATCCTCCCCATAAAAAAAGTCCTTATCAAATAAGGACGAATGACCGCGGTACCACCTTACTTCATGTAAAAATACATGCACTCAATCCTTTAACGCAGGATGACGTCTTTCGAAGCTCCAAGGTGTACTCCACAGGTTCTGTCCGACTTTTCACCAACCAGTCGTTCTCTCTACCAGAATGATCTGTAGACTCTTTCTCTTCCCAGCCTTGCGTAAATAATAACAGAATAAAGAAATTACATCAAGAAAAAAAGTAGTATCACTTAGATACTACTTTGCAACAATGTTAACTACTTTTCCTTTCACGACAATAACCTTTTTGACTTCTTTACCTTCGATCTGCCGTTTTACATTGTCCAGAGATAAAGCCATTTCCTCGAGAACGCTATTGTCGGATCCGGCGGCCACTTCAAACTTACCTCGAACCTTACCGTTTACCTGGGCAACAACCGTCACAGTTTCCTCAACCAGGTATTTTTCATCATAAGACGGCCAAGGGGCATATGTGATCGACTCTTCATGTTTTAATACATTCTGCCACAGCTCTTCACCCAAATGTGGAGCAAAGCAGGCAAACACCTGAATAAAGCCCTCCGCATACGGACGATAAATGGTTTTCGCTTTATAGGCATCATTGATGAATACCATCATTTGACTGATAGCGGTATTCAAACGTAATGCGTCAATATCATGTGATACTTTCTTTACAGTTGCATGGAAGCTCTTATCCAGCGCATGATCGTTCTCGTCGGTGATCGTAGCAACCTCACTGAAGAATCGATTGACACGCTCCAACCATTTCCGTGTTCCATCTAAGCCGGTCGTAGACCACGGCAATGCCGATTCCAGTGGTCCCATAAACATTTCATATACACGCAGCGCATCGGCTCCATGGCTCTCAATGATTTCATCCGGATTGATGACATTGCCACGGGACTTGCTCATCTTTTCTCCGTTTTCTCCCAGGATCATGCCTTGATGAAACAATTTCTGGAATGGTTCCGGTGTCGGAACAACACCACAATCGTATAATACCTTATGCCAAAAACGAGCGTACAGTAAATGTAATACAGCGTGCTCAGCGCCGCCGACATACAAATCCACCGGCAGCCAATGCTTTAACAGATCCGGTCGGCCGATTTCATCATCATTATGAGGATCGATATAACGGATGTAGTACCAGCATGAACCGGCCCACTGCGGCATCGTATTGGTTTCCCGTGTTCCTTTTACCCCGTCAATTTCCACATGCAGCCAATCGGCGACATTGGCTAATGGGCTTTCCCCGTTATCACTTGGTTTATAATTGTCCGTAGCTGGCAGTTCCAACGGAAGTTCATCCAATTCAACAGTCCGTTTCGTTCCGTCTTCCATGTTGATGATTGGAATTGGCTCGCCCCAATACCGCTGACGGGAGAATAACCAGTCACGTAATTTGTAGGTTACCTTTGCTTCTCCACAATGATGCTCCTGCAGCCATTCCAGCATCTTATTGATCGCATCTTCTTTGTTCAAACCGTTCATCCATTCGGAATTGATATGAAGACCATCTTCAGTATAGGCCTCTTTTTCTATATCGCCGCCTTCCAATACAGGAATGATCGGTAAACCAAACTTTTTGGCAAATTCATAATCTCGTGTATCATGCGCAGGAACGGCCATGATTGCACCGGTTCCATAGCTTGCGAGGACATAATCACTGATCCAGATCGGAATCTTCTTTCCATTGACCGGATTGATCGCATACGCACCCGTAAATACACCAGTTTTATCTTTATTTAGATCCGTTCGCTCCAGATCGCTTTTTGTTGCACAAACGGCTTTGTATTCAGCCACTGCCTGTTTATATTCATCGGTTGTGATTTCATCCACAAACGGATGTTCCGGGCTGAACACACAGTATGTAGCCCCAAACAAAGTATCACAACGTGTCGTAAAGACAGTAAACTCTTTATCATGACCATCAATTTTGAAAATGACATTGGCACCCTGGGATTTGCCGATCCAGTTCTTCTGCATTTCGATCGTAGAAGTCGGCCAGTCCAGCAAGTCTAGATCTTCCAGCAGTCTTTCTGCATAATCGGTAATGCGCAATACCCACTGCCGCATCGGCTTACGAATGACCGGGTATCCCCCTCGTTCACTTTTTCCATCAATGACTTCTTCGTTGGCCAGTACGGCTTTCAGCTCAGGACACCAGTTAACCGGAATCTCATCAATATACGCCAATCCTTTTTTATACAGCTGTAAAAAGATCCATTGCGTCCATTTATAATAAGACGGATCACTGGTCGCAAATTCACGATCCCAGTCATAGCTGAATCCTAAAGATTGGATCTGTTCACGAAAATGATCGATATTCCGTTTCGTAAATGTGGCTGGATGATTTCCGGTCTGGATGGCGTATTGTTCAGCCGGTAAACCAAAAGAATCCCATCCCATCGGATGCAGGACATTGTAACCCTCCATTCGTTTTTTACGTGCTACAATATCCGTGGCCGTATATCCTTCCGGATGGCCTACATGCAGACCCTGCCCGCTCGGATACGGGAACATATCCAGAACATAGTATTTTGGCTTTGACAGGTCGGCTGTATCACACGCAAAGGTTTTTTCTTCCAGCCATCGTTTCTGCCATTTTTTTTCTACCGTTTGATGATCGTACATTGTCTTTTCCTCCTCAAAATAAAAACGTCCCTATCTCTAAGGACGTTTGCTAACGCGGTACCACCTTAGTTCATAAGATTTCTCTTATGCCCTCTATCTTTTAACGCAAGATTACGGATCAAAATCAGTTCCATGGTGAGTTCATTTCCTATCTGGACAGGCTTACACCACCCGCCTGTTCTCTCGGCCAGCATCCGAAACTACTACTCCACTTCAACACCTTTAGGTGAATTTTACCCTTTTTTTTAATCAGAGTCAATATCCATTCCCACGATTGATTTGTCATCATAATATATCTTCATCGTAATCTGTTTTCCCTTTTTTTCATACGAACAGAGAACATACGTTCCTTGATCCTGAAAATGAACAGAAACCGAATCAATGGTCGCATCCATATCAGATAAAAGCCGTTGTTCACTACCGTTACAACGACGCACCCATGTATTGGTGGCCACCATATGGCGGGCATATGACAAGCATGCCAGATCCATCTCACTTTGTTTTGAGCACTGGCGCAGTTCCATAACACTAAGCGCCCAGACACAACCATATCCAACAATTTCCATCGTAAGAGCCAGGCATAACAAAGCCAGCCAGGAGGCATATCCGTTATATGATCTGGAATGTATATGTCTTTTTATTCTTTTCATATTTCAAAAATATTTTATGCTCTTTTTCATAAAATTCCGCTTGATCAACAAATTCCATAAGTATCTCATAGCCTTTTTCCTTAACCAGTCTGTGTCTGTCGTAACCGATCATATATTCCTCATGATTCAAAGTGCATATCCAATATCCGTTTTCTGTATGGTTATCACTGGCCAGCATCGCCAGCTGGCGCATTTGCAGAATGGCAAACTGATCCTGCTGCACAGAAGGCAGATTGACTAACCGATGACATGTCAAGATCAGAAGCAATGCGAGAAAAGCGACGATCATGGAAACACAAAGACCTAAAAGACTGTCAATCAGCGTAAAACCATTGGGTGGATATTTTCGTTTCAATTTGTAATCCTCGTCCCTTCTCCATCATTTGTGCACAAACCAGGATCAGCTCTATGCATATCCCTAGAATTAACAGTCCCAACAATGCTTCGGTCAATAGAAATCCATTCTTACTCAATACGGATTCGCCCCATTCCCAGTTGAAAGACCATCTTTTTTCTCTGCTGTCCATTTTGACACTGTACAGTTCCCGCTTTGGATATATTTCCGTTTTCATTGTAATGAAATGAAAAGGACGTACAGCTGATTCCTTTTGGATAAGCGAAACGGCTTCCATCAAAAACGGCCTGTCTATCCTGAATTGTCACATCTTTATCTTTCTTTGTATAAAAAGAAGATTCCTGTACATACAGACAACGAGACTGCAGCTGCTGCATAAACAAACCCAGAGAATGGTCTCTATGAGAAGATAAAGAAACAGTGCAGACACTTATCAACAGAAGAACGAGCAATACCTCCATCAATGTAAATCCGTTACTGGGCTTTGGCTTCCCCATTGACGATTACCACATGCTTCCCGTTTGGACATGTATCTTGTTTATCCTTCAGATAACCTTCACTGATCAATTGTGAAACGGAGGTCGGGGTCTTATCGTGATCGATTTCATAGAGAACAATTTGGCTGTTCACGATATCCACCAGTGCATTGCAGCCTTTTGCACGTATGATTTTTTCTTTTTGTTGAATGTTCGGAATCGTAATCAATAACAACAACGCCACAACGAGCATTACAATCATCATTTCCAATATAGTAAACGCATTTTTCATTTCCATCCTCCCTTCTAAAATGTATTAAGAAGATTTAACGGCATTAAAATCACCTGGTAGAATACAAAGACCAATACCGCAACACTCAGATACGAAACCACCTGTATCGCGATGACCCATTGCTTTACCGTTTTTGAGATAGCGAGACGGGTATATTGTTGATAGATGGTCAACAAACCCGTTAAATCACCGGTCATCAATCCGGTACGTATAAATGTTCCAAACGATTCATCGAACAAACTCCCATCAAAGATCTCATGCATAGGATATCCCTGATGCAAACGTTGATCGGTGTATCGGATCAGAGCAGTCATAGGTTTGGAGAAATGAATTTCATTCATGATCTGAATACATTGCTGTGTTGATAATCCGAAATCCAATAGAGCTTTCCAGATTTCAGAAAACGTATATGTCTGGATCTTTTTATAAACCGGAATGCGATTGAACCATCGAATATCAATGAATGTATGTAAATGAATTTCTAACAAGACAACAAACGCACCCGATACGAAAAACAGAATCAGATAAAATAACTTCATCCCCTTGATCATGATCATCATCGATGTATCCTGCGCATAGACCATCATAGATGGAATGATCGTACGGGAAAAGAACTCAACGAGAAAGTAGGAAAAAAACAATAGAAAACACGGATACCCTACTTGTTTCAAAAAATCTTTTCTCGCAATTGATTCAGTACTCTCAATACGGTCGGCACAATCCATCGCATTCTTTAATGGAATATGCATCGCAAGAACGCGGATATAGAAAAAATAAGGATCTTTTTGTCCCTGTGTCAGAATATCCGACAAGGTTCTTCCTTCGTTCAAAGCTGCAATGATCTTCTTATGGTCTTTGAAGCAGCACCGCATAACCATCTTTACTTCAAAGCCATGATTCATCATCTGACGAAATTGCTTCATCTCCTGTCTGGAGACCCTGCAGATCTCTGAGGGCTTGTGGGTCAATGATATCTCCGTTGTCAACAGCTTTCTGAATTTCGTAAGAGAGGGTATGAAACTTCGGTGGTGTCTTTCCGTTTTCGATCGTATATGCCAAGGCTTTATCCGAAAGAATCTCATAAATACATTGTTTTCCTCCTTTCCTATCTTTCAAGTACAACCTCTGGGACAAGATAGCGGTCAGGGTATTGCGCAGTTCAAAAGGCTGTATGCCAAAATCGTATAAACGTTGTAAACTCTCCTGTCCATTCTTGGAATGCATGGTCGTAAATACAAGATGGCCTGTCAGGGCAGCGCGGACAACCATATGCGCCGTATATGCGTTGCGCGTTTCACCAATGAATATGACATCCGGATCATGTCGTAAAAGCTCTTCAATCCCCTTTTCATAGGTAAATCCCTGCAATTCATTGATCTGCAGCTGCAGATAACTGGCATCTTCTATTTCGATCGGATCTTCCAGACTGACCACTTTGTACTGTCCCTGCGCCGCAATCGTATGAAGAATGGCATGCAAAGTCGTTGTTTTTCCGGAGTTTGTCGGTCCTGTGGAAATAACCAATCCATGACGCAACTGACAGATCCGCTGCATATACTTTCTATGAACAGGATTCTCTGTCAATTCTTCAATGGACAGATCCTCACGTGTATTCAACATACGTAAAACACCTGTCTGAATTGTCTGGTTTACGATAACGCTAAAGCGGCAATAAATACGACGTTGCTGAATCACAATTTCAAACTGTCCGCTTTGCGGCAAAAACGGATTGGTCAGATCAAAACCTGCATGAAACTTTAAAAATTCAAAAAAACCTGTATCCCATAGATCCTGATACAACGGTAGCATTCCCTGCATGGTTCGAAGCTGTATTTGCAGATGATTCTTTTCCTGAATAAAATGAATGTCGCTTGCTTTTTTATCGATTGCCAGTTGAATTAAAGATGTAAGTAATTGTTCCATGTCGTACCTCTGTTATCATGTACGTCTTTCTAAAAAGGCAACAAAAAAAGAATTCTATATTTATCATAGAATTCTATAATGCTCTTAAATATGGATTCCAACTCTTTTCCTGTTCCAATGTAGTGTTTGGTCCATGTCCGCAGAAAACGGTATAATTCGTATCCAGTTCTGCCAGCCTTTTTAACGATTGGCGCATCTGCATCATGGAACCGGATGGTAAATCCGTTCTTCCTATTGAGCCCTGAAACAATGTATCACCGGCAAACATATAATCTTCATACAAGAAAACGGAAGAACCGATCGTATGCCCCGGTGTATGCATCATCTGTATCGTGAAATGACCAATCTGATGCGTTCCTTCTTCGATCCCGATCGGCTTGGCATGACTGATAAAATGCATAAAGAAAGAAGCAGATCCATTGCTTCTAGGATCGGATAAAAAATTCACTTCCGATGTATGAATATAAACCGGTACATCGTAACGACTTAATAAATCATCCAATCCGCCAATATGATCAAAGTGACCATGTGTCAGTAAAACAGCCTCCAGTTTGCATCCATTATCCTTTAAGACAGAATCCAGATCGGAAAAAATATCTCCTGGATCGATCACTAACGCATATCCTTGATCCATCAATACAAAACAGTTTGTCTGTACTGGTCCTAATGTTCTTTCAACTACTTTCATAACGCAATTGATAAAAAAGACCGATAATCGGTCTTTCTTATTTTTTCTCCTTATGATCCGTCTTCTGATTGCACTTCGGACAATATTTTTTAATGATCATCTTTTCTGGATGTTTTCTTTTATTTCGAGTACCGATATAGTTTTCATCACCACATACAGAACATTTAAAAATGATACGATCTCTCATGGTCAATCCTCCTCACGTTAACATATGAATTGTATCAAACTTAAAACCGTTGTGCAAGAGAGAATATGCTTTTTAAAGCCCAAAGACGCCCTGCTCTTTCAACGATTCATAATCGAATCCGAATTCTTCAATAACCTCCCTTGTATGATATCCCAGAGGATATCCACATGTGTCATAGGTTACCGGCGTCTTCGAAAACTTCACCGGAAATCCCAGCTGCCGGATTGTTTGCGGACTCTGCGGATCCAAAGAAGGTACCTTAAGACGACATACCATTTCCCGTGCTTGAATCTGAGGGTCCTGATCCAAAGCTTCTTTCACAGACAATACCGGTTCTACACAGCAGTCCAGCTCTTTAAATATTTCGATCCATTCTTTTTTTGTTTTTGATAAAAACCTTTCTCTGATCCGCTTGCGAACCGCTTCAATATCATCTGGTTCACAACCACCTTCAATCAGATCCGGACAGTCTATCCCTAAACAGAACGCCCTCCAGAATTTTGGTTCCAGTGAACCTACGCTGATAAATTCATCATCTTTGGTTCGGTAATACCCATAAACAGAACCACCGTTTAAGCGACATTGTTCACGTCCGCTATCTTGTCCGCTCGCAAGATACCGCGTCCCTTCCATGCCTAAAAAAGGAATCAGCCCATCCAGCATCGCTACATCAATGGCTTGACCAATTCCCGTCATCGTCCGATAATGAACGGCTGCCAGAATCGATACGACAGAATTCATGGCTCCTGCACAAAGATCGGCAATCTGGATATTCATCGGCGCAGGTCCGCTTTCCTTGTAACCTGCCATCGCAAGATTTCCACTTCGGGCCATATAATTACAATCATGACCGGCTGCATTGGCCATAGGTCCTGTTTGTCCGTATCCAGTCAGAGAACAATAAATAATCTTTGGGTTGACCTTCTTCAGCTGCTCATATCCCAGACCCAGTCGATCCATAATACCCGGACGAAACTGCTCGATGATAATATCGTATTCCTTGATTAATTCTTTAACGAGTTCCACCGCTTGTTTATTCTTCAGGTCAAGATAAATATTTCGTTTATTCCGACCTAGCCAGGCCTCGTTTGCCGATAACTGCGTTCCTTCAATAAAAGGCTCATATTCAAGGACAAAATCTTTTCTTTTTGGCGAACTTATCTTTAAAACGTCCGCTCCCATATCTGCCAGCATTAAAGTTGCATATGGCCCTGGCAGCAATGTTGTAAAATCCAATATTTTCATATCTTGTAATAATTTCATATCTATCACCCATTCAATTTTAACCAAACACGACCAATTTTTCCATCTTTTCTCCCACTTGTTCCGATTCTATTTACATCAATAATAACTTTTCTATAATGAAAGTATAAAAGAAAGAGGACAAACCAATGGGACATTAAGAAGTTTCTATCTATAGTTAAATACCTCTATAGATAGATAATAGAAGTACAGGTATTCAACATAGATTGGAAATGAAATAGAAAGGAGTAACCATGAATAGATTCATTTCATAACTGGCCCTTACCGGAAGAATAAGATTGGTAAGGGCTTTTATATTGAAAAAAGGAAATCCATTTCGAATTTCCTTTATTCCTCTGCTTCTGAATAACCTTCCGCCGGATAGATGGAGAAATATTTTTCCACAACCGTCGGCACCACATCATAGGCACATATATTTTCGGCAACATCGCCGGTGTTGATACTGGATGTCGGCGCTACACACGCAAAGGCAATTTCCGGTTGTTCATATGGCGCATAGCCCACAAAGACAGCGGTTGTCCACTTATCCTGCACCTCGGCTGTACCGGTTTTTCCGGCTACCCCTTCTGTGATATTCTTCATATCGTCGCCTGCGTTTCCTTTCGTTACACACGTTCGGAATCCTAATTGAACACGCTCCAGATATTCTTGATTCTCCGAAGGCAGCGTGCTTTTTAACTGACCGGTTCCAACATCAATGATCTGCTCGCTGTTGACCTCTTTGATATACTTCATCAACGAAGGTTTATACATATTTCCATCGGCAGCAATCGTCGATACATATTGCAGGAGCATGATCGGAGAATACATATCCATCTGGCCAATGGAATAATGCATCAACATACCCGGTTCTTTGGCTATACCCATATAGCCGGTCGTTTCATTCGGCACATCCAGGCCTGTCACATTTCCTAAGCCAAACATGGAATAATAATACCGCATTCGCTCCAGGGTACCTGAAAGATCCTGAATATTCAGCGGTTCTCCTTCAACATAGACACCACCACCCATACGAATCGCTATATTGAACATATAAACGTTACTGGAAACGGCCAGTGCATCTATATCTGTCACGGCTCCATGATTTTCATACGACGCAAATTCCTGCCCGGCAATATTCATCACATCATCGATAATAACCTCGTTGGGCTTGACCACACCTTCGCTCAGTCCCATATAAACCGTGGCCCCTTTGACACTGGAGCCCGGATTGAACAGCTGCTGGTAACAACCGGACGCAAAATAGGTCATCTTTTTGGTATCCAGGTCGATCTGATATCCGGATAAAGCCAGAACAGACCCATCATTCGGATTCATGATACACATATATAAGCTGGAGAAATTCTCCCGTTTACTGGTACCGGCATTGTTTTCAAGAATCGATTTCAACACTCTATCCAGATATTGTTGCAACTCAATATCAATCGAAAGATAAATATCGTTTCCCTTTACGGCCTCCCTGACAACTTCTTTATGAGCCAGTCCTTTCGAATCGTAGGTAATTTTGGATACCTGGCTGGTTCCCGCCAGAATATCATTGTATTCGAGCTCCAGACCGGATTTACCGACCGTCGCATTATATTGATATCCTCTCTGCAGGAAATATTCTGCTCTCTCTTCCGGCAACCCTTCCGTACTGCTCGACACTGTTCCAATGACATCCGATAACGATTCTCCATATGGATATTCACGTTTCCATCCGCCAAAATCAACATCAAAACCCGGAAAATCGCTTTTATGTTCGACAAGATATGCCACATCCTGGTCGCTGACATCCTGAAGAATGACATTCTCCTGCCCGGTCGAAGCGTTCTCTGTCATTCGTTGATATACAATCGCCATCTTGAGTTCTTCATCGGACATCTCATTGATTTCATCTTTACCGATGCGGCTGATCAGAATCTGATGTCGACGGCCTTCTGCTGTATCTCCCCACAAACCTGTTTCATATTCATTTCTCTCTTTTGTGGTCAACAAATGATTGGCACCATATTCCTTGTCATCTGGATCTAAAAAGGATTTATATGTAATATATGCATCTTGTTTATCCAATTCCGAAAACTGATCTACATCAATATCAAAAACCTCGATGACACGTTGTGCATACAATTCGTAGTCTTCAGCCGATAAGTTATTCGGTGATGTATATACGATGTTATGGCTGACAACCGTCTTGGCAAGTACACGGCCTTTGACATCATATATCTGTCCACGTGGTGCGCTGACATACTGTTGAATAGATGTATAATCATCTTTCTTGGCAGTATATTCATCATAGGAGAACACCTGTATATAGACCAAACGGATAAAGATAATTAAAAAAATGATCAGAATCGATCCGGATAATACCAGGATGCGATGGCTGATTTCCTGATCCAATGATCGTTTGGAAGGTTTACTTTTTGGTAATTGAATCTTCGGTAATTTCAAACTTTTCACCTCGTTGTTTATTATACACTAAATTCTATTCTTTTGTTTAGGAATAAAAAATTGTATACTTATCAAGGGGTAACTATGAAACGAAATGAAACAAGACAAATCCTGGTCAATGGATTGCCGATCGGCGGAAACAATCAAGTCGTCATACAATCCATGTGTAATATAAAAACTTCAAAAGTCAACGAAGTGGTACAACAAATACTCAAGCTGGAAGAGCTTGGTTGCCAAATGATCCGGGTCAGCTGTATGGACAAGGAAGATGCAGCAGCCATCCGTAAGATCCGGGAACAGATCCATATTCCTCTGGTGGCGGATATCCATTTTGATTATCGTCTGGCCCTGGCTTGCATTGAAGCCGGCGCTGACAAGATCCGTTTAAATCCAGGCAATATCGGCTCCAAGGAGAATGTACAAAAAGTTGTGGATGCCTGTAAAGAAAAACATATTCCGATCCGGATCGGAATCAATAGTGGTTCCCTGGAAAGAGATATTCATGAAAAATACGGAAAGCCGACAGCACAAGGTATGGTGGAAAGTGCCATGCGCCATGTACGCATTCTGGAAGAATGTGATTTCTACAACACTGTCCTTTCCTTCAAATCCAGCGATCCACTGTTGTGCATCGAAGCTTACAGGCTTGCCAGCGAAACCTTTGACTATCCTTTGCATCTTGGCGTTACGGAGGCCGGTACCCTGACAACCAGTGCTATTAAATCCTCATTAGCCTTGGGTACACTATTGCTGGAAGGAATCGGCAATACGATCCGCATCAGCATTAACGGCGATCCATACGATGAAATCACGATCGCAAAAGAATTGTTGCAGGCATGTCATCTGATCGATAATGTACCGAACTTGATTGCCTGTCCAACTTGTGGTCGTACGCAGTGGGATATGCAGCCGGTTGTCAATGAGATTGAAGAATATTTAAAGACCGTCAACAAAAAAGTAACCGTAGCCATTATGGGATGTGCCGTAAACGGTCCCGGCGAAGCCCGTCATGCCGATATTGCGATTGCCGGCGGGCATAATGAAGGCCTGTTGATAAAACGTGGTAAAGTCATCGAAAAGATGCCGCAGGAGGACATGGTAAAGCGGTTAAAAGAAGAAATCGACGCATTCTAAGAAGGGATATCCCTTCTTTTTTTATACCGCTTCGTTATATAAAAAAGAAGTCTTGTTAAGAAGACTCCTTTTGTCCGATCACATCCGCTAAAGATGTGTCCTGTACAAATGTATTTGAATTGTAAATATAATAGATATCCGTAATCATGTCGGATTGAATCACCGATCGTATATCCTCATAATAATAGCGAGGATCAATAATGGTAATCGTCCGGAAATGCGGAATCAAAAACGGAACCAGACTATTGGCATAACTGTCTTTAAAGAGCAAAAGATGTTTAGAGCTGTCATTATCCATTTCCAACTTGATCATAGAATAATTACCACCCAGGAATACAGAATATGCATCCTGTGTTTTTAAAGCCTTGTCATCATATACGGTTCTCGCTTTTTCCCCAAGTGCTTCATTGGTCATCAAGTAATCCACAGGAGCTTGCGGCACGTAGATTTCAATCGAATCTTTCAGATCATCGCTGCCGACCACATGTGACAAACTGCCGGAAAAATCTTCGGTTACCTTCATGACCTGATACTGATCCAAAGGCAGTGGTTCTAAAGGCAGTAAGGAATAAGCGTAATAAGCAGCTAAAGTCGTCCAGTGATGGTCGGTCTTATAATACAGTTTTTCATGGCTGTGCTCTTTAAACATCTGACGAACATCTACGACTTGTATGTTTTCATCCAGAGACGAAAACACGGAATCCATCTGTGTATTCTGATCGATTGCGTCAGCATCGTATGGACACAGATCCTGATATACATTGGCCGCATTTGGCGCTAACAGGAAGACTGTGTTCATCTGGTTTTCCTGATAGAATGCATTCATCGCTTTCAAATTCCGGTCAAGCTCTGTTTCATTGGCCGGTTCAACCGCTTCCATCAGCCCCCGCTCTGTCAAATAAACATTTTCTATTTTTTTGATCCCTGTTTTCTTTTGTATCTTGTATTTCAACTGGATCATTTTATTTCTTTGGGTAAACTGGTCTGAAAACCAGTTTTCCATATCCTTCATGGTCAGCCCTTTCAATATATGATCTTTGTTGATGACAGGAAACTGCGCCAAGGATCGGTTTTCTATATCCGATGATGCCTTGTCCGGCATATAAAGATTTGTCAGGCCGATACATGCGCATAAAAGGACAAAGAACCAGCCAAAACGACCATATCTTTTATTTATATCTGATTTTGGCATATTTGTCCTCCCTTCTAAAACGCATAGTATAAAAACGACTGATACGAACTGCTGATAATAAAGACGATACTCAGCGCAAAGGCTGCCAGCATAGCCGCAGCAATCACTGAAAAACCAATTTCGTTTGTTTTATATAGAAGCAGCTGTTCCACTCTTTGATAAATATTCGTACAAAACAGTATAGCCAGAAACAGCCAGATCGCATTGGAACTGACCACATACATAACTTCCGGATCGATCCATGCCCGATGACCGATTGGTAATAAGTGAGCGATCGTCTGAAAAGCACTGCTTATATCCGGACTGAAGAAAAAGATCCAACCGATAAATATAATAAACAACGCATAGACTCTTGCCAGTATTTTGTATTTCTTTAGATAGTCTGATAAAAATTGATGTTCCAATAAGATCCAAAAGCAGTAATACAAGCCCCACACGATAAATGTGATGTTAGCTCCATGCCATAATCCGGTACAAAACCAGACAATCACAAGATTCAAAACATGGTTTTTTTGATTTCCACCAAGAGGAATGTACAGATAGTCCCTGAACCATTGTGACAACGATATGTGCCAGCGTCTCCAGAAATCCTGGATGCTGGTAGCCAGATACGGATGTCGGAAATTCGGTTCCCAATGGAAGCCGAAGATTCTTCCAATGCCAATGGCCATGTCGCTATATCCGGAAAAATCAAAATAAATCTGCAGCATGTAAGATAACGCATATATCCATGTACCGACTACCGATGAATTGGAAGCCAGTTGTTTGAACACCAGTGCCATCGTATCCGCCAATATCACTTTCTTGGTCAATCCCTTAATGAACAAAAACGAACCGAGTCCCAAGTCTTCATTTGTCAGTTTACGATGGTTTATTTCCTCCTCCATCGAATGATATGGAACGATAGGCCCCATGAAGATCTTTCCAAAGAAACTGATATACAGTGCCAGATCTAAAAGCGAAACACATGGAATCGATTGCTCCTTGTAGATGTCAACCAAATAGGTAATCTCACTGAATGTAAAGTAGGATAATCCTACCGGTACGATCATGTCGATTCGCTCCAGATCCCATAAAAAACCCGTATATTTATAAGCTGCCAGCAATCCCAGATCGACCAGAATACCTATCGCTAGAACCATCTGCTTTTGCTTCCTGTCTGATTGTGCATTGATCATGTTGCCGGTAAGATAGTTCCATCCTATCGATAATCCAAGCAGAATGACATTCCGTACATCCGCCCAGCCATAAAACAACAAGGAAGCTATCAACAATAAGATATTTAACGCTTTGGTATTGCGCATAAACCGAGAAATCAGTATGACTGTCGGAAGAAAACAGAATATAAAGAATAAATTATTAAAA
The DNA here is from genome assembly GCA_040266995.1 of Erysipelotrichaceae bacterium. GTDB lineage: Bacteria > Bacillota_I > Bacilli_A > Erysipelotrichales > Erysipelotrichaceae > UBA4312. Next base: position 46,722 of record JAWRHV010000028.1, read on the forward strand.
TTCATGATTCCTCCTTACTCTATGCCAATCTTCTTTTCAAAAGATTCCTGCAGCGAATCAGCTTGCGAAGAAACAATAAAGATACCATAGTTTGTATAGGTCTCTACCGTTGCCTGTCGAAGCAGATCCGCTTGTTTCGGAGCATATTTATCAAAGACATCCAATTGATCTTGTATCCTTGTTTCCATCTTTTTTGTAAAATCTGCGGCTTGCTCCGGATCCTTAAAACGCACAATGACCGTTTCATCGGCAGTCATTGTATCCTTTGCCTTCCAATAAATACAGTATTCATACGAACTCGGATCCAATGATAAAAACCGTTTCACAGCCTGGCTGTCTCGTTTTTCCATCGCCTCCATATCAACCTTCGAAGTGATATACTCTACCATCTTTTCTTCTGCGATCTTTTTTTCCTCAGGTATATCCATGCGCATATGAACAAACAGGATCATCCCGATCACCATGGCCACCTGAAGCAGTATCAATACATTTTTTTTCATGATAGATCCTCCAATGGAAGCATGTTCAATGCCCAGGTTTTATAAAATGAACTTTCAAAATGAATACCATCTCCGGCATAGATATCTGCTTTTCCATTTTCTGAAATTTGATTATTGTCGATGTATGTCCAACCGTTTCGTTCACACATCGCCTTAATTTTTTTATTGTATGCATCTACTTTCTTCCACTCTTCATTGGCCTCGGTTGTTTCCTCGGATGCAGGTATAATCGAATTCACATAGATATGCACATCCTTTGGACAATGCTTTAAAGCTTCTTTGATCTGGCTTTCATACAGTCCATCAAATCCCCCATCCAACGCATCTAGATTCGAAACGAGATCATTCACACCGTACGAGAAGAATATATAATGGACCTTCAATGCATCCAATTGATCCAGATAATCGGTAATGCTGTAAACCGTATTACCGCTGTCTGCCAATACACGGCTCTCTTCAAAAAAGCCATAGGTGGAATATCCCATGGTTCGGGAATCTCCCATCAGAACAAAATCATGATAATAAGAAAATACATCGACGATGCCTTTTTTTGCCGCCGCCTTGATTTCATCATTATGAAGTTGATTCATCTTCTTGCTGAAACTGTCAACTTCCATTTTTTTCTGTTCTTTGATATAGGCAATCCCATCCAGTTTCTTCTTGGAAACCGGTTGCTTATCCTGCATAAAAAAGAGCAGACACAAAATACATATTATGTAGATTCCGTATTTTTTAATGAATTCCATACTCTTTATTTAACTATTTTTATGCGCATAATTCAACATCAATTCTTTTTTATCAGAAGTGATCCTAAAGAATCTGCGTTATATAAAGTAGATTCTAAACAAAGAAAAAAAACGTTTACAGAGTGTTATCCTCTCCGCAAACGCGCAATTTCTTCTTTATAAGGCGCTTTTCCATCTATATATGGCGTCTCCAATATCTTGGTAACCGATCGTAAAGCAGGGTGCCATGCAATCCGGGATAGAGCATCAAAACCAATCTGTCCTTTACCTATGTTGGCGTGCCGATCTTTATGGGCGCCTTTCGGATTTTTTGAATCATTTATGTGAATACATAACAGACGATCTAACGACAGAATGTGATCAAATTGAGTCAACAGTCCATCCACATCCTGTACATCATAACCAGCATCATGTACATGGCACGTATCCAGACAAAATCCGATCCGATCTTTTTTGTTCACCCCTTGATAAATAGAAGCCAGCTGTTCAAACGTATATCCACATTCACTGCCCTTTCCGGCCATCGTTTCCAACGCGATCTTCACGTTCGTATCATCAAGATCCAGTACCCGGTTCAATCCCTTAATGATCCATTCTATTCCGGTATCCAGCCCCGCCTTGACATGACTGCCAGGATGCAGCACCAATGTCTTCGCTCCGATGGCTTCCACTCTTTTCAGTTCCTGCGACAAAAAGGTACATCCAAAATCATGAATATCCGGTTTTACCGAATTGGCCAGATTGATGATATAAGGCGCATGAACGATCAGTCGTTCTATATCAAAATCGGATTGCTCCATCAATTTCATGGATCGTTCGATTTGAAAGATTGCAGGATCTTTTCTTATTGAATTGCTGGGAGGACCGGTATAGATCATGGCTGCATTGCCCCCATAGGAAAGTGCTTCTTGAATGGAACCATACAAGTATGCCGGCGCTTTCATAGAAACATGACTTCCCAGATAAATGGTATTATTGTTGTTTTTCACGCTGTTTCTGAATCGCCCTTTCTTTTTTCTGTCTTTGAATGTCCTTCCGGATCATCTCTCTTTTCTTTTTTCGTTTTAGCTTTTCAATTTGTTCTCTTTGTTTTTTCTTATAATTTGGTTTTACCTTTTTTGTTTTCTTTTTGACGATCTTTTCAATTTCCCTCGTCAATTCATCTTTCTTTCCCTTTTTTTCCTTTTTACGTACATCCACAATTTCCTTTTGTTTAATGTCTTTTTCTACAAAATCAATCCCTTGTTTCTCCAAAGAACGAATGGCATTGCCATCACTTTGCATATACAACGCGATACAAGTTCCATCTCTTTGCGCACGGCCTGTTCTTCCGGCTCTATGTACATAATATTTCAGATCCTTTGGAAACCCCATGGAAATAACATGTGTGATTCCATCGATATCAATACCACGACTGGCAATGTCACTGGCTACAATATATGTCTTTTCATGGGCAGTAATCATCTTTACCGCTTTTTTTCGTTCTCTGGACTCCATGGATCCATGAAGTTCAACGATATCATATCCATGTTCGCGCATCGCTGCGGCTGTCTGTGCAGCTTGTTCGTTGGTATTGGCAAAGATCAGGCATACATAGGGTTGTATGGCCGGTAAAACGTCAAACAAACGGTCTATATAGCTTTTATGCTTACAGGAAATCAAATAATGATGGACATCACTTTGAAATTGTTGATTTTCTTCAATCTGGATCAGATACGGATCTGTCAGATACTTTTTCAAAAACGGCTGTAATTCCATCGGGATCGTTGCAGAAAACACCATGATCTGTATATGCTCATCCATCTTGGAAAGGATTTGATCGATATCCTCTAAGAATCCAAATTCCAAAGTCATATCCGCTTCATCGATGATCATCATGGCAGCTGTATCCAGTCGCAGTTCATTGTCGTTGATGAACAGATCTTTCATACGTCCGGGAGTTCCGATAACGATCTGAGGCTGTTTGACAATGCTCTTTTTTTCCATTCCACCGGTAATCAAGCGTACACGCACGTCAAAAGCATCAGCCAGTGGCTTACATCGACTGTAAAGCTGGTAAGCCAGTTCACGGGTAGGTGCAGAAATAACAGCCTGCACCTGATCAACAGATGGATCGATCTGATCAAAGACCGCCATAAAAAAAGCGTGGGATTTACCGGATCCGGTGCTGGAAATCCCTATCACATCTCTATATTTCATCGGCCTGTTTACGATTTCTTTTTGGATGGGTGTCAATACTTTAAAACCCTCCAGTTTCATAATTTTTTCTACCGTATTCATATTTAAATCCTCCAAGGGTCACCCTATATTACCACACAAAACATTTGAAAACAAATATCAGTCTGTGGCATAATCATGCCATGAAAGTATTTGAAGTGAAACCGCAAGGATATTGCGGTGGTGTTCGCCAGGCCATCCAAAAAGCAATCGACTGTCGAAAAGCGTATCCGGAACAGAAGATTACCGTTCTTGGTAATCTGGTCCATAATCAATATGTAAAAAAAGCGTTGGAACAGCTGGATATCCAAACAGTAGAGGATAGTCGTCGTACCCGATTGGAATTGCTCGATGACATTCATGAAGGCATTGTCATCTTTACAGCACATGGTGTTCATCCAGATGTCCGAACCAAAGCCAAAGATAAAGGATTGATCGTAGTGGATGCCTCGTGTCCGTTTGTGGTTCAAACGCAGGCAATTGTTTCGCAGAAATTAAAAGAAGGATACGATGTATTCTATATTGGTAAATACAAACATCCGGAAGCGGAATCCATCTATCTGCTCAGTGATCATGTACATCTGATACAAAGCGAAAAAGACATCTGCGATATTGCATCCGATAAAATCTTTGTGACAAATCAGACAACCATGTCTATTTACGAGATTGAATCTTTATTTCACGCCATCCGTGTCAAGTATCCAAGTGCGCAGATCCATGATGAGATTTGTAATGCCACCCGTGTCCGTCAACAGGCAGTGCGAGACCTGGATCCGAACCAAATAGATGCGTTGATCGTAGTAGGAGACCCTTCCAGCAACAATACCAGAAAACTGGCTTCTACTGCATGGGAAAGCGGGATCCGCACCGTCATCAAAGTACAAAATGTACAGGAACTCAATATAGAAGATCTGAAAGGGGCCAAGAAGGTTGCGGTAACCAGCGGTGCCAGCACCCCGGGCTATCTAACAAAACAGATCCTTCGTTTTTTAACGGATGATTCTCACCAAAAAGAAGAGATATGCATAGATCATATTCTATGACATATCTCTTTTTTTCAAATATTCGATCCTTTTTATAATATCGTTTCTTTGCGGTTCTCCCACTTTGTTTAAAAGATTGGTATACTTCTTGATTTCATCATGGATATACGACCGATAATCGGTATCCATCACCGGATTTTTCCCTGTAATCATTTCCAGTTCCGTATAATCTTCTCTTTGTTCTGGATCGTAATCGCAAACAATGATCGGATAATAATGACGATCATACACAACTTTTTCATATTTTACAAGAAAATGGTGTTCCTGCAGATAGTATCGCAAACTTTCGGTATTCCGATGCGGTGATAAGATATATCGTATCTTTCTTCCGGGATTTCCCTCTTGCAGGATCTGCTCGATCATCTTTCCACCCATGCCGGCAATGACAACCACATCCACATCATCCGGAAGTCCCTGCAGACCATCCATCAAAAGACAAGAAATCTTATCCTGCAATGAAAATTCCTCAATGGACTGTCTGGCATTTTCCAAAGGCTTACTGCCAATGTCGCATGCATATGCTTTGGAAACCCTATTATCGTGTACAGCTTGACAGGCAATATAAGCGTGATCACATCCGATATCCGCTAAGCATTGTCCATCGATAACGGAAACAATTTCGGCCAGCCGTTTAGAAATCATGATTTAATAAAGTCTTTTAATCGCTTGGAACGATTCGGCTTTTTTAGTTTACGGATCGCTTTCGCCTCAATCTGACGGATCCTTTCACGGGTTACATTAAATTCTTTTCCTACTTCTTCCAATGTACGTGTACGTCCATCCTCAAGACCGAAACGAAGACGTAATACTTTTTCCTCCCGCTCTGTCAATCCCTGCAGGATGTTATCAATTTCATCTTTTAACAATTGATTGTTTGTATAATCATCCGGAGATAACGTTTCCTTATCTTCAATAAAGTCTCCCAAATGCGAATCATCCTCTTCTCCGATCGGCGTTTCCAGGCTGACCGGATCCAATGCGATCTTCTGGATTTCACGAACCTTGTCCGCTGAAATATTATCCATCTTTTCGGCAATTTCCTCCGGCAATGGATCACGCCCCAGATCCTGTACTAACTGTCGCTGGATTCGTGTCAGCTTGTTAATTGTTTCTACCATATGTACCGGGATTCGTATCGTACGAGCCTGATCGGCAATGGCACGGGTAATGGATTGACGGATCCACCATGTCGCATACGTAGAAAATTTGAAACCTTTCTTATAATCAAACTTGTCGACAGCTTTGATCAGCCCACAGTTTCCTTCCTGGATCAGATCCAGAAACAACATACCTCGACCGACATATTTTTTAGCAATGGAAACAACAAGACGTAAATTGGATGAAATCAATATTTGTTTTGCCTCTTCATCCCCTTCTTGGATCCTTTTGGCAATCAATGGTTCTTCCTTCGGATCCAGCAAAGGAATCTGACCGATTTCCTTCAAATACATTTTTACAGGATCATTGATCTTCGCATGATTGGAATTTGCGAAAGAACGCTCCAACATGGAAATCTCATCATCGATCTCATCGGCTTCTTCCTCATCCAGATCGATATCTTCATCCAGATCATCCGAATCCAATGTTTGTGAATCCATAAATGTCACATCGTTATCATCGCACCAGTTAAATAATTCATCGATATCATCATCTGTCAAATTCAGATCATTGATGGAATCCATAAATTCTTGTTGTGAAATCTGTTCGTTATTCTGACTTAACTCCAACAAGTATTCTTTTCCTTCTTCGATTGATTTAAATTTTTTCAAAGCTTCCATATTATCTTACTTCCTTTCGCCAGATATTCTTCTTTTCAATGATCAACGCATTTTTCTTCTGAGATAGTTTTGCTTTTTCAATCGGGTCGGCTACTTCCACAATTTTACGATTCACACCATCAATTTGATCCTGGATCGTACACTCTTTGATTTTTCGTATACTGTCCTGGAAATATTCGGCATGAAACGTCTGTATCCTCTGCGGGTCGTTCCAAATATCCATTAAAAACGTCCGTATCTCTTCCTCGTCGATCTGCGCCATCAGTAAATCCATATCCAATGTATCCTTATGGCGATAAATGTCGTAACAATACAGGGATAACTGCTGACAGCGTTCATCTTTAAAAAAACCAATCTGATTTTTAAAGAGTTCGGCTGCCGATTTACTAATCAAAATCATGGACAACACAGCTCTTTCTGCTTTATAACGACCGGATTCCGGCAGCTGCATGTAAACAGGCTGTGGTCGGTTCTGACGGTCTGTTTTTTCCGGCTGTTTTACGGCCAAAGAAGAAAAATCGAATCCCGTCATCGTCTTTATACGTGAAATATAAGCCGTTTTCTCAAATGTATCACAGGTTGCATCAATGACTGTAAACAATTCCTGTGCGTAGGCTTTTTTATCTTCGTAATTTTCTAAATTGTATTTTGTTAATAAATAATCAAATAAAAATTCTACAAAGGAGATGGTTCGCGTCACAAAATGAGCCAGTTCCTCTTTCCCCCCGGTATCAAAGATTTCATCCGGATCTTTTCCGGTTGTATTCTTTACGATCTGAATCTCCATTCTGGCAGCTATTGCCATATTACCGAATTTATACGTGGCATCCTGCCCGGCTCTGTCTCCATCGTAACAAATAATGACCGGCACCTGCATACGACGGATCAAGGCAAGCTGCGCATCCGTACACGCTGTACCCAAACAGGCAACACTTTCATGAATGTCCGCTTTTTCAAATGCGATAACATCCATCGCTCCTTCCACCAGGATGCAGCGTTGATTCCTGCGTGCAAAAGGCAATGCCCTATGGTAGTTAAAGACAATGTTTCCTTTTTCGTATAATACCGTTTGGGCTGTATTGATATACTTTGGAGCTTGCGAGGCATCATTGAGCCGACGCGCTGTAAATCCCACAGGATTGCCATGGGCATCATGGATCGGAATCATAATACGATCCGAAAAAACCGCACGTCCATTTATGGCCAGGCCCGTTTGTTCCTGCTGTAAATCATCAATATTCTTCGCTTTTAAAAAATTTACGGAAAGCGCTCCATCCGGGGCATACCCAAACTGAAATCGCTGAATGATATCTTCGTTGATCTTACGTTTCTGTAAATAATCCAAAGCCATAGCTCCTTGTGCCGAATTCAATTCATACTGCAAAAATTGAATGTAGGAAGAAAGGATCCGATACAAGGGCTCATTTGGATCTGCCTTTTTTTGATAAACCTGTTCCGGTAAGGAAAGCGGATAGTGAATCAGATCAGCAATTTTATATACAGATTCCGGAAATGAAATCTGTTCCATTCGCTGTACAAAGGTAAATACATTACCGCCCGCGCCACAGACGAAACACTTGAAAATCTGTTTATCCTGTGAAATAGAAAGACTTGGATCATGGTCGTCATGAAACGGACACAATGCCGTATAATTCTTTCCTTTTTTCGTCAAAGAAAGATAATGCGACATAATGTCCACGATGTCTGCCTGTTGGCGGATGGCCTTTAAATCTTCTTCACGAATCCAGCTCAATGGTATCCTCCCTTTTAAAATTGAATTCTTTCGTTAATATAAGCTTCCAGCTGATCCAGAGGGATACGAACCTGCTCCATCGTATCTCTGTCACGAACTGTCACACAATGATCTTCGGCTGTATCAAAATCAACCGTGATACAGAATGGCGTTCCGATCGCATCCTGGCGACGATAACGTTTCCCGATACTCTGTGCTTCATCGTATGTACATGAAAAATGTTTTGTTAATTCGTGGAATACTTCCATAGCCGGCTGCTGCAGCTTCTTGGACAACGGCAGTACCGCCGCTTTATACGGAGCCAGATAAGGATGTAATTTTAATACCGTTCGTTCTTCCTTCTCCAGTTGTTCTACCGTCAAAGCTTCCGACATAACCGCCAGGATCAAACGTTCCACACCAACGCTTGGTTCGATAACATATGGAATGTATTTCTCATTGGATTGTGGATCAAAGTACTCCAACGATTGCTTACTATGTGTCTGGTGAGCTTTTAAGTCAAAATCAGTACGATCGGCAATTCCCCATAATTCTCCCCATCCGATTGGATCGGAGAAGAAATATTCAATGTCCTTTGTACCGTTGGAATAATGAGCAAGCTCTTCTTTCGCGTGTTCACGCAAACGGATATTTTCATCGCTCAGTCCCAGATCTTTTAAGAACTGCACACATTGATCGCAATAATATTCAAACCATTCCAGATCCGTTCCCGGTTTACAGAAAAATTCCAATTCCATCTGCTCAAACTCGCGGGTACGGAAAATAAAGTTACCCGGTGTAATTTCATTACGGAATGATTTACCGATCTGACCGATTCCGAAAGGGATTTTCTTCCGCATGGAACGCTGGACATTTTTAAAGTTGACAAAGATTCCCTGCGCTGTTTCCGGACGTAAATAGATGGCATTCTTGGCATCTTCCAACACGCCCTGATATGTTTTAAACATCAAGTTAAACTGACGGATCCCGGTAAAGTTCTTTGCGCCACATTTTGGACAACAGATTTCGTGTTCAGCAATATAGCTTTCCATCTGCTCATTGCTCCAGCCGGCGCAATTTTCATCCGATGCATCTTCAATCAATTGATCGGCACGAAAACGGCTTTTACACTCTTTGCAATCCATCAACGGATCACTAAATCCGCCCACATGACCACTGGCTACCCATACATTTGGATTCATTAGAATCGCGCTTTGAACACCAACGTTATTCGGATCTTCCTGAATAAAGCGTTTCCACCAAGCGTTCTTAATATTATTCTTTAATTCAATACCTAAAGGACCAAAATCCCATGTATTTGATAAACCACCATAAATCTCCGATCCCTGGTATACAAATCCTGAATTCTTCATGTGTGCAACAATGTCATTAAATGTAGCTTTGCTCATTATCCATACCCCTTTTCTTTCATTTAGACATAAAGATATACTTTATAATTATACAACAAATCCTATATAAAAAGAAGTCATTATCGAATCGTTTTCAAAAACTGTAAACTGTGGATGGGAGTATGCATGTAATACTGGTACCATTCCGCCCATTCCAACAAATCATCCAACGTCCACGTATACGCATCACAGAAGTCTGAAATGCGATCTTCCTTCACATGAAAGAGCGAATAAATACGGATCATCTGCTCTTTTGTCTGTTTCATAAACTGTCCATGATTGCAATTACGACATAGGAATCCACCCTGTGCAAGCGATAGAGTTTCCAGGTCTTTTGTCGTACCACAGTGTACACAACCATCGATATACGGAGCGATTCCCTCTTTGATCAAAATTTCCCGTAAACAGATACAAGCCCATGTATACCCATTTCCATCCTCCTGATCAAAAGCGTTCCACATTTTTTCAATCGCCATCATCAAAAAAGAATCCATCATATGCGAGCGCAGGATCTCGTGGATCAGCGAACAAGCAGTCTGCGCGACCAGATCCTGTGTTATATGATAGTAATATTTCTGCGTGTTCCCATAGAGTAATGAGTAGTATCCGTTTTGTTCATGCAATGTCATCGTTACACGAGAAAAAGGCTGACAAATCAATCGATTCTTCGATGTCAGCTTTTGTATGCCTTTGGCCGTAACCACATAGATACCTTGTTCATCGGCAATTCGAATACGGCCATCATTCTCTTTATAAGGATCATTATCCAGTACCAGCACGTTTTTATTAATCGTCACTGTATTCATCCATTCCAAATTTCTTTATCTTATCTTCTTTGTTACGCCAGTTATTTTCCACTCGAACGTATAATTCCAGTTCAACGGATTGTCCAAGCTTCTTCGATATTTCATTTTGCGCATCCAGGCGAATGGCCCGGATCATCTTACCGTTTTTACCAATCAATATCCCTTTTTGACTTTTTTTATCGACGACGACTGTCATCTGTAAGTATAATTTATTGCCGACAGGTTTCCGACTTTCCAAAATAACCGCAACACTGTGTGGAATCTCCTGGTGCGTTCGCGTCAAAATTTTTTCCCGTACAATCTCACACATTTGAAAATTCTCATCGTGATCACTGGTCATATCACTGGGAAACATCGGCATTCCCTGTGGTATATATTGATAAAATACTTTTAACAATTCCTGCAGATTGTCTTCCTTTAATGCACTGATGGGAACAATTTCGTCAAATGCATAATGAGAGCTCCAGTTCATAAGGATTTCCATCATTTTTTCCTTGGATAACTGGTCCACTTTATTTACAATCAGAATCACCGGTTTATGCAAAGTTTTGATACGATCCAGTATAAATGTATCCCCACTTCCAAAAGGCTGTGTCCCATCGATGATCCATCCAATACAATCACAATCTTCCATTGCCATATACGCATTCTTATTTAACACACGGCCTAATGCCTGTTGCGGCTTATGGATCCCCGGCGTATCAATAAACACATATTGCGCCTCTTCTTTGGTTAGTATTCCGGCAATATTATTACGTGTTGTATTCGGCTTATCAGACATAATAGCCAATTTTTCATGACACAACGTATTCATCAATGTACTTTTTCCCGCATTGGGTCTGCCCACAATCGCAATAAACCCTGATCTATATTCCATATTCTTTCCTTCCTAAAAAATTTTAGGCAAAAAAATCAGTAAGCCAACGACAGCTGCGCCGACACATAAAACAAATTCGGCACCGGCTGCCAGATCTTTGATCTTTTTAGCCTGGTCATTTCTATCCACCGATATGTAATCGACCACTCTTTCAATGCATGTGTTAAAGATCTCACCGCTTATGACCAACGTAATAAATAAACCCAGCCACATCCACTCACTGGATGTCACATGAAAAAGAAAGCCACATGCGATTACAATACATGCGAAAAAGAAATGAATGAAGACGCTTTTATCCCGAACAGCATAACAAAGCCCACTCCACGCATACTTAAACCTATCGAGGAACCATTTCATTTAATATCACATCCTGTAATCCGAACATTTCTTCTTCCTGTTCTTTCGTCATGTGATCATACCCCATTAAATGAAGCAATCCATGACAAAACAGAAAACAAGCCTCCCTGCGTATGGAATGTCCATAGGCTTCAGCTTGATCTCTGATAGCCTGTACATTAATAAAAATATCACCAAGTTCAAATTGATCTTCTTCCAGATAGGCTACATCCATATCATCCTGCAACGCAAAGCTGATAACATCGGTCGGTCTATCTACATTCCTATAATCCCGGTTTATTTCATGGATTTGTTCCGGTGTTACATAAATGACGGATAAGCTCCAGTTACCAGGTCGATCTAATACCTGGCAGGTTCTATCCAAAATCTTTTCAAAATCTTTCTTGTATCGATACACAGATCGATCCTTCGCTTGATTTGTAAATATAATTTCCATAACTCATAGTATACCCACTTCATTCCAAAAAGAAAAGACAGCTTTTTAAGAATTCTTTAGTCCGTGGATCCAACGATCGATGCCATTACTTTGGAATACTGAAACCGGAAGGAACTTCTTGCCGCTTTCTTTCCATATGATCCTTGGCACTGGATTCTTTCATGATCTATTGCTATGTATTGTCTCTTATCTTAAAAGATCTACGAAAAAACAGCCCTTCTCGGACTGTTTTGACTATTTGGTTGTATTTCTCGGCATTTTGCTGAATGCCATTTCAATACTGCGGTTATATTCAACGCTTTGATCATCCATTAACATTTTTGTTAATAAGCGCATGGATACAGCTCCCATATCATATTCAGGGATCGTATATGCGGATATATTTGGACGAACCATCATCAAATATTTATTATTCAGAATACAGATCAGTTCAGAATCATCCGGTATGCTGTAGCCTGCTTCATGACTCGCATTCAGCATCGCAATGGCCTGCGAATCACGCAAAGTGATTACGACCTTAGTTGGCTTGTTGTTTTTAAAATAGTGTGACAAATAATTATAGGAGCTCTTATAGGACTCATCGTACGAGATATAGTGATCGAACGTCTTCCCTTTTTCTTCAAAGGCTCTTTGAATTCCTAACATCAGCTGCTGCATCATGCTCATATTGATTTTGTCTTCTACGATGGAAATATCGTCAATTCCCTTTTCAAAATAGGAAGTGACCAGCTCATAAGCCATCTTTTCAAAATCAATGTATACATTTCCTACATTGTTCAGCTTTGTCTCCGGTATTTTGCTTCCCACTACCACCATCGGAATCTGGTATTCATTCAATACTTCCATTTCTTCCTGTGAGAAATTATCATTGAACAAAATGACACCGTCCACTCTTGATTTAATAATGGACTCGATCACATCCTGCATCTTGGAAATTCCCTTGCTGGTCGTATGGAACATAATGTTATAGTTATAGATCTTCGCCACATCCATCAATCCATTCAGGATCTTTTCATTATAAGAGAACAGTTTTTCTCCCATTACGATGGATATTGTTGTTGTTTTGGATAAAGCCAGACCCTGCGCAATTGCGTTCGGCTTATATCCCAGTTTTTCAATTGCTTCCTGTACGCGTAAACGCGTGTCTTCACGAACTACATTGCTGTCATTAATAACTCGACTTACCGTCGCCAAGGAAACATCTGCTTCTTTTGCAACATCATAAATCGTTATTCGTTTCATTCAGAATCTCCGCTTTCTTTGTTTTTGATTTTATTAATTCCGGTATTGATAAATTCATTTACCTTTGAAATAGCGTCTTCCGCAACATCAACAGATTTCTTAAATGTATCCGATTCCCGGATCTTTTCAATGTGTTCGTTTCCTTTATCTACCAGATCTCTGACATTATCATTTTTCATCAGCAGATCCGTTCCGGCTTTAATTCCGTCGGATACCAGTCCGACAGCACCGTCGATAAAATCTTTTCCCGCATTTAATGTCGAACGAACTTTTTCATTTTCACCAAACTCGGATAGCTTTTCTTTTGTGGTATTGAGAATATTCTCAATATCCTCTTTTGCCTTGTCTTTTCTGGCACGTACATTCTCCGCATTAGCGTTATTATTGATCCACGTGCGGAAATCATCCAACACAGATTTTATCTTCGCTTTCGCATCTTCTACTTCCTGTTCCGCCTGTTGATCGTTGGATTCTGCCCGCATTTCATCCAATTCACGTAAAGCTTCCTCTTCCAGCTCATCAACAGATGTTTCGTCTACAATTTCAATCGGTTCCACAATTTCTTCAGTCGCTGCTTCTTCTTCAGTGACTTCTTCTACTATTTCTTCACTTTTTTTATTTTCTTCACTCATGTTCATCTTCCTCCTTTGTATGATTTATTGGAAATTCTTTAGATTCTGTTTTGATCTGTTCTACTTTATCCTTCACAGCTTCCCCTTTTTCTGACACCATGTTGAAAACACTGTCTTTTTTCTCCGTCACCCATTCTTTAAGAGCTTCCGGATCCTCCGGCAGATTGGAGCTGTTTCTTTTTTCTTCAAACCAGGTTTTGGCAACAACCGCATTCTTTTTCACAGAATCTGCTGCATTTGTTACGGCTTCCCTTGTTTTATGATGCACATCATCCACCGTATGGGATAAATCCTCTACTGTAGCCAAAGGCGCATCCAGTTTACGTACCTGATCTTCAGCTAAGATCAATGTACGATCCACCTCTTTTAATGTTTCAATAAGTTTTCTAAAAAGTAATGCCAGATATACCAATGCTACAACACCAACAACGGGTAAAATGCACTTCGCTATAAAAGCTATACCTGATAATATCTGATCTGAATTCATAAAATCACCTCTTTTAATGATTATAACACTTTAATTTTTGACCGACTACATACTTCTGAAAATATTTTCATAATTCATGAAAGCACTTTTATTGATAAATAGTAGCTTAATAAAAGAAGAAGACTTATTCAGTCTTCTCAAATATTTCTTTTACCATGTCTTTCAAAAGATAGATATCCTTGCTTGACATAAATACATAAACCGCCGGTGCCATGTCTGCCAGCACCTGCGCGCTCAGCTGATCAACATCCAGCAATACACTGCCCGGACATAGCTTTAGAAGGTCCTGGATGGTAACCGTGATCGTTTCATCTTCTCGAACTGCATTTTTCGGAAAATCACATAGCACTACTTGATCGGCGGTATTCAGACTATCCGCAAATTCTTTTAAAAAGTGCTGCAGACGAGAGTAGCGATCCGGTTTATATAGCGCGATGACCTTCTTATCCGGATATTTTTTACGAGCCATATCGATCATATAGCGAATAGCTGTCGGATGATGCGCATAATCATCGATCAATACACTTTGACCAACCTCTTCGATCACAGATCGACGGGCAATCCCTTTGAATTCCTGTAGACCTTCGACAATGTCTTCCGGTTTCATCCCCAGCTCACTGGCCAGCGCAAAACATCCCAGGGAATCCTGTAAAAAAGGATCGCCTACTTCTGTCAGCTCTACATGGGCTAGGATGCTGCCTTTATGTCGAACATCATAACGCATGCCAAAGGAACCCTGTTCGATATGAACCGCCTGATAATCATTGCCATCTTTAAGTCCATAAGTCACATATGGAATACTGTATTTCAGATTTGGCAAATACGGATCGTCGCCAAAAATAACGACTTCTTTTTTCACCTGGTCAACGAAAGACTGAAAAGCGGACACATAATCGTCCATATCCTTATAATAGTCAATATGATCCAGTTCAATATTTGTGATGATCGCATAATCCGGATGATACGCCAAAAAATGTCGTTTGAATTCACAAGATTCAAACACAAAGTGCTCGGCATTCGGTGGCATATATCCATGACCATCACCAATCAGATACGCTGTATGACCCAAACGCGACAACATATTTCCCAAAATACCGGTTGTCGTTGATTTTCCGTGCGTACCGGCCACACTGATGGATGTGAATGAATCAGCGAATATACCTAAATATTCGTTGTAGTAATATGTTTTTACAGTCGGATTATCAATAGCGGCTTGTACCTCCGGATTGGATGTATCAAATGCCAGACCAATGATGACAGTATCCCCATCTTTTATATGGCCGGCATCAAAGGTTGTGAAGGGAATCCCTCTTTCTTCCAATCCATCCTGTGTAAATATATATTTTTCAATATCGCTGCCGTTTACTTCATAACCGGCATCATGAAGAAGGCATGCCAAAGCGGCCATGCCTGTTCCTTTGATTCCAATGAAATGATAAGCCATTTCAATCCTCCTTAGTTTTTCGATGCAAATAATTTTTCCTGGTGTGCCACCGTATCTTTTGTCTTTTCAAGCATATCGGATAAATCGATGGCTTCCGGTTCTTCCGGTGTAACATTCGGATCCGGCTGCTTCACCGGAATCTTGTCAACCGGTTTATATCCAGGAATGCTGGATCCATACATCGGAGAAATCACTTTTACCAGATCATCGCTTTCAACCGGCTTATCCAGATCGATGGCATTATGAACTTTATTAAAATCCTTCTGTTCATCTTTTACATTTCCGAATATCGGTGACATGATGGACTGATATTCCACTTCTACCGTTTTATGTGTTCTTGGCTGCTGTATCTTACGACGATCATAACGATATGTTCTTCTCTTCTTCGCACTCGGATCGCGACGCGATACATCATCCACGTTTAAAGAACCGAAGCTTTCCGGTTTTTTCGGCTGTGTATATACAGGTTGCTCAGATACAGGTTGCACATAGGTTTGCTGGACCGGCTGAACCGTAGGCTGTACAGGCTGCTGTACCGGTTCCGGTGTCGGTTCAACATATTCTTCCTCTTCGTATTCTTCTTCCCGTTCCTGTTCTTCCAATTCTTCCATTTCTTCTTCTACATCAATATCTTCATTGAAAATTGACTGCATAAAATCTTTTAAAGCCATCTGTATTCCTCCTTTGCTTATGATTCGTTGTCTGTCCATACAGCTCTGTAAATAGGCTGTCCCTTTTCGACAAATTTTTGTTCATATTCCGTAAACGCATCTTCATCATGCGTAATAGATCGATAATCCACATCTATCTCTTTCATTTTAAAACCAGCATTTTGAAATTCCAAGAGGGAATATGAAAATAATTTTGAATTATCTGTTTTCATCTGTATTGTACCATTTTCACTCAGGATATGTTTATATTGCTCTAAAAAACTATGCGAGGATAACCTTCTTTTCGCATTTCGCTTTTTGGGCCACGGATCCGAAAAGTTCAAATGGATCACATCCACTTCATTCTCATCAAACCATTCTTCGATCTGGGCGGCATCTCCATGTATAAAAAGAAGCTTTCCTTTTTCGGTATCTTCATCATATTTTTTGGCAGCTTTTCCGGCCGCTGTGTCATTCTTTTCAATCGCGACAAATCCCTGTTCCGGATACATTTTGGACATCTGTAATGAATAATTTCCCATGCCGCATCCAATTTCGACATGCAGAACATCCGTTTGAAGAAATTCTTTCCATTTTCCTTTCAAGCCTGAAGGATCTTTGATCCGGCATTCAGCTTGCTGCAAATAGTCAATTGCCCACTGGACTCTTCGCATTCGCATATAATCACCTTTTTCTACACTCTTTATCTATGATACCTATTTTTGCTAAAAAAGAAAACCGAGATTTATCCCGGTTTACTCATCTTTTGACTCCGTCTCTTCCTTTTTCGGTTCCGAAGGTTTTTTAAACTCTTTTTTCGGTTTCGGTAATAAAGCTTTCGCACTTACATTGACGCGGCCTTTATTATCGATTTCCGTTACTTTTACATCGATTGTATCCCCGATCTTCAATACATCCTCAACTTTTGCGACCTTATGATGGCTTATTTTTGAAATATGCAACAATCCATCTACATTGCCGAATAAGTTCACGAACGCACCGAATTTCTCGATTCGAACGACTTTCGCTGTAAATACATCACCGACTTTCGCCTCACGTACGATTTCCTTGATCATCTCCAAAGCACGGTTGATCGCTTGCTGATCCTGATGATAAATAACAACTTTACCATCATCATCAATATCAATCTTCACATCATCACAAGCCGCAATGATCTCATTGATCTTCTTACCACCTGGACCGATCACATCTTTGATCTTATCCGGATTTATATTGGTCATCGCAATCTTCGGTGCATAAGGGCTCAATTCTTTTCGAGGTTCCGGAATACAAGCTAACATATTGTCCAGAATCTCCAGACGTGCCTTATGAGCCTGTGCTAAAGCTTCTTCAAAAATATTCTTTGTGATGCCCGTTGTCTTGATATCCATCTGTAAAGCCGTAATTCCATCTTTCGTTCCGGCAACCTTGAAGTCCATATCTCCAAAGTGGTCTTCCATACCCTGAATATCCGTCAGAACCGTATATTCACCCGATTCATCATTCATGATCAGACCCATCGCGATACCGGCCACCGGTGCTTTGATCGGAACACCTGCTGCCATCAAAGACATCGTTCCGGCACAGATGCTGGCCTGCGAACTGGATCCGTTGCTTTCCATAACGTCAGCAACGGTACGGATCGTATAAGGGAACTCGTCCACACTAGGAAGTACTTGTTTCAAAGCTCTTTCACCTAATGCACCATGTCCGATTTCACGACGTCCCGGTGAGCCCATACGTCCGGTTTCTCCGACACAGTATGGCGGGAAGTTATAATGATGCATAAAACGCTTCGTATCGACTTCTGTCAAATCGTCGATAATCTGGTTTTCATTCAGTGCACCTAATGTCGTTGTAGATAATACTTGTGTTTCCCCACGCGTAAACAACGCAGAGCCATGTACACGAGGTAACAGGTCTACCTGTGAATTCAAAGGACGGATCTCATCGATCTTACGTCCGTCCGGACGTACCTTATCCTCGATGATCAGACGACGCACTTCATCCGCTTCAATGGAATGACAGATTTCACGTGTCTGTTTTTCAGCGTTCGCTGCTTCCTTTTCAGTTTCATAAGGATTTGCTGCGATCATCTCAACAGCCTGTTCTGTCAATTCGTCGATTTTTCCATATCGTTCCAGCTTTTCTTTGATAGAAACCGCATCACGGATCTTCTGTTCAAAATTTTCACGGATCTGCTGATCTAACTGTGCATCGACCGTGTATAGCTGAATTTCGCGTTTTTCTTTCCCACAAGCCTTAATGATCTCTTCCTGGAAAGCACATAATTTTTTAACCTGGTCATGTCCGAACATCAAAGCCGCCAGCATATCTTCTTCACTGACTTCCTTGGCACCGGCTTCCACCATATTCAATGCCTGGGCTGTACCGGCAACAGTCAGATCGATATCGCTGACTTCCTGCTGTGCTACTGTCGGATTGGCAATCAACTGTCCGTCGACACGTCCTACTTTTACACCGGCAATCGGTCCGTTAAACGGAATATCCGAAATACATAATGCCAGACTGGCTCCTAACATGGCAGCCATTTCAGCTGGTGCATCCTGATCGGTACTCAATACCGTATTGACAACCTGCACTTCATTACGGAATCCTTCCGCAAATAACGGACGGATCGGACGGTCGATCATACGTGCCGTCAACGTGGCATGCTCGCTCGGACGCCCTTCTCTTCGTAAAAAGCCCCCCGGAATTCGACCGACTGAATAAAGCTTTTCTTCAAAACTAACTGTTAACGGAAAGAAATCAATGCCTTCTTTTGCCTGGTTGCTTGCGCAAGCTGTAGAAATCGTAACTGTATCTCCATAGCGTACGATAACAGCCCCATCCGCTTGTTTGGCAATTTCTCCCGTTTCCACTGTGATCCCCCGACCACAGAATTCTAATTGAAACTCTTGTTTCGCCATTTTTTCACCTCATTTTTAATCTATAGAATCTTAACATACAAATAATAAAAAAGATAGAAAAAAAGTAATCTTTGATGATTACTTTCTTAATCCTAAACGTGCAATTAATGTTTTATAACGTTCCAAGTCGTTCTTCTTTAAATAAGCTAACATATTTTTACGACGTCCAACCATCTTCATCAAACCTCTTTGTGAATGATAGTCATGCTTATGTTCCTTAAAATGATCTGTCAGTCGGTTGATCTGCGCTGTCAATAAGGCAACCTGTACTTCCGGAGAACCTGTATCTCCTTCATGAATCGCATACTCTTTTACGATGGCATCTTTTTCAGCTTTTTTTAACATTGTATTTCCTCCTCTTTCTCAGTCCTTTTCTACCGGGCAAACGGTTGGAGTTTCCATAAGCTCAGTACAAAAGCTATTTAATTTTATCAGTCATCCGGTAAAAAATCAACCAGAATTGTATTCAATATTTCCATCCCTTTTTCGGTACAGATCAGATGATGATCCTTCCAGTAAAGATATTCCGGCACATAGGTTTCCAGCTGCTTCTCATACACCTTTTTGAAGTTTTGATGGTATTTATTTTCCCATTGATCGCCATCCAGACCAAAGCTCGTTCGCAAGGACATCATAATGGCCTCAAAAGCCGCATCGCTCTGTTCATCATAGACACGACGCTCATCCTGCAAATAAGCAGAAAGCGTATCTACGTGATCATAGCGCCGGTTTCCCTCTTTGCCACTGGCTCCCCATCCGATTCCAATAAAATCACTGTCATCCCAGTAACATCGATTATGCTGAGAATACATTCCATCCCGCGCATAGCTGCTGATCTCGTAATGTTCATACCCATGGTCTGTCATCATTTGACGAATGCATTCATACATGCTCGCATCCAAACTTTCCTCGCATGGCTGCATGCCTGTTTTCCCGAACACAGAGCCCGGTTCGATCTGCAGGGCATAAATGCTTAAATGCGGAAGGTTCAATGAAAGAAATGTACAGATCTCGTTTTTGACATCCTCCAACGTCTGTTTCGGCAAACCATAAATCAGATCCACGGATAGATTATCCAGACCTGCTTTTTGAAACTGTTGGATACTATCAAATACATCTTGCGAACTGTGTGTTCGTCCAATGGCCTGCAGAAACGTGTCGTCAAAGCTTTGAACGCCAAGGCTGATACGGTTCACACCGGTCTGGACATACGAACGGACCAACGCTTCATTTATATTATTTGGGTTACATTCCACGGTCCATTCATAGTCGTCACATAGATAGGGCGTAAATAACGAAGCCAGCCGGTCGAAGAGATCCAACGGTAAACAGCTGGGTGTTCCGCCACCGAAATACAAGGTCGATATAGAACGAAGATCCAATGCATCCACTTCTTTTTCAATCTGCTGAAACCAACGTTCTAACAGGTCGCCTTTATAAAGCCGTCTTTTAAAATCGCAATAGTAGCAGATCGAATCACAGAAAGGGATATGTACATAGATATGCATTATTCATCATCCATAGAAAGAACCGCCATAAAGGCCTCCTGCGGAATTTCCACAGAACCAACCATTTTCATTCGTTTCTTGCCTTCCTTTTGTTTTTCCAATAATTTCTTTTTTCGGGAAATATCGCCACCATAACACTTAGCCAGAACATTCTTTCGCAAAGCCTTGATATTGGTACGCGCAATGACTTTTCCTCCGATCGCTGCCTGTACAGGAATTTCAAATTGCTGCTTTGGAATGATCTTTTTCAATTTGATCGTCATCGCATTGCCACGATGATACGCAAAATCCTTGTAAACGATGGTGGATAGCGCATCGATGACCTGGCCGTTTAAAAGAATGTCCATCTTGACCAGATTACTGCGACGATATCCACTTAATTCATAGTCCAGGGATGCATATCCTTTGGTACTTGATTTCATCTTGTCAAAGAAATCAAAGATGATTTCGCTTAAAGGCAGTTCATACGTAATCATCATACGAACATCATCCAATACCTGCATATCGACATATTCGCCTCGTTTTTTCTGACAAAGATCCATGATGGCCCCTACATATTCCTTCGGGACCATGATTTCGGCTTTTACATAAGGTTCTTCAATATGATCGATATGATTGGCCGGTGGAATGGCCGAAGGATTGTCGATTTTTTCCATCGTTCCATCCGTTTTATAAATATGGTAGATAACGCTCGGACTGGTGGCAATCAGATCCAGGTTATATTCCCTTTCCAATCTTTCTTCAATGACATCCATGTGCAAAAGACCAAGAAAACCACAACGGAAACCAAAGCCAAGAGCTTGCGATGTCTCCGGCTCAAACTGCAAAGATGCGTCGTTCAATTTCAGTTTTTCCAAAGCTTCCTTCAGATCATCGTATTTAGCGTTATCCACCGGATATAAACCACAGTATACCATCGGCATCATTTCCCGGTATCCAACCAACGGTTTTTCTGCCGGCCGGTCTGCCAGCGTGATCGTATCCCCGACACGAACATCTTCTATGTTTTTAATAGCCGCACTGATCCATCCGACCTCACCGGTCTGTAAATGATCTTTGACAACTTCCTTTGGTGTATGGACACCAACCTCGATTACTTCGTATTCAGCGCCGCTGGCCATAAACCGAATTTTATCCTTTGGGTGGATGCTTCCTTCTTTCACACTGACAAAGGCAATAACTCCGCGATAGGGATCATACAGTGAGTCAAAGACCAACGCCTGCAGTTTATTGTTCTCACTACCAGATGGAGCCGGCAGTTTTTTGACAATAGCTTCCAGGACCTGATCTACATTCTTCCCGCTCTTGGCGCTGATTTCCACCGCATCATCGCATTCCAATCCAATGAGGTTTTCAATTTCCTCTTTAACTACATCCGGTTGTGCACTCGGTAAATCTATTTTATTGATGACCGGAAGGATCTCCAGATCATTTTCCAAAGCCAGATAAACGTTGGCCAATGTCTGGGCCTGCACGCCTTGCGCAGCATCCACTACCAAAATAGCGCCATCACAGGCCGCTAAGGATCGCGAGACCTCATAAGAGAAATCAACATGGCCCGGTGTATCGATCAGATGAAATAAGTAGTCGTGTCCATCCTTGGCATGGTATTGCAGCTGGACCGCATTTAACTTGATTGTAATGCCACGCTCTCTTTCCAGATCCATGGAATCCAGGATCTGTTCCTTCATCTCTCTTTTTTCCACCGTATCGGTCAATTCCAGGATGCGGTCAGCCAAAGTGGATTTGCCATGATCGATATGCGCAATAATCGAAAAGTTTCTGATATATTTTTGATCCATATCTTTCCTCCTATTCCACCGTTCTGCCAACCAGATTCCGACCTTGTCCATTATAGAAATCTTTCGCTGACATGACCGGTTTGCCTTCCATCTGGCATGTATGTATACAAAGCAGTCCCTGATGCAGACTAACCGTATAACTGTCGTGGTTCCATCCGGTTATAAGACCGCACGGTTGCGTTGTCCCGGACACATAATCCACATCGAATACTTTCCATTTTTTCTTACCGATTTTAAAATACGCGCCCGGTGTACGATCCAGAGCACGGATCTGACAAAGAATGCGTTCATCGCTCTGTTCCAGGTCAATATGCTCTTCTTCTTTTTTTATAATGGGAGCAAAAGTCACCTTCGACAGATCCTGTTCCACATATTCCGCCTTGTCGGAACAGATTACTTCATAGTTTTTTAAAATCAATTTCCCGGCGGCCTGGGCCATTCGTTCAAATAATGTCGTGGAGGTTTCCTTTTCATCCAACAATATTTCTTCCGTATCCATAATTGGACCCGCGTCCATCTTCGTTGCCATTTTCATCAAGGACATACCGCTGATCTTTTCACCATCCCAGATTGCTCTTTGGATCGGTGCGCCCCCACGATACTTAGGAAGCAGGGAGCCATGTAAATTCACACACCCATACATCGGATAGTTCAATATTTCATCCGGAACGATCTGACCATAGGCACATGTAACGATCAGTTTTGGTTTTTTATCCAAGATCGGCTGGAAATCTTCACGGATACGGACTGGTTGAAAAACAGCGATCCCGTAATCCATAGCTACTTGTTTTACCTGAGAAACCGTTATTTTTTGTTTACGTCCTACTCTTTTATCCGGCTGCGTTACAACCAGATCCACCTTGATTCCGGCATCCAGCATCGTTTTCAATACATCGGCCGCAATCTTTGGCGTTCCCATAAAAATACATGAAGTCTCAAACATAACGTCACCTCCAGCTTGAGTATTATACCTTATTTTTTAACTCTTGTGTTGCATTAAGTAAGGAATTTTGCTATAATCCATTTGCGATTTATGTCAGGAGGTGCAAGCCATGCCACAAATTCAATCACAGAAAAAACGTGTTAAGACTAACAACAAAGCACATAAGCTAGTCGTATCCAGAAAATCAGCATTGAAAACAAGCATTAAAAAAGTTCAAGCTTGTATTGATGCTAAAGATAAAGAAGCGGCTATCGCAGCGTATGCAGAATGCAGTTCTAAATTAGATGCTGCTGTCGCAAAAGGTGTTCATCACAAAAACTACGCAAGCCGTCAGAAATCACGTTTAGCAAAAGCTATTAACCAGATATAAAAAAGTATGAGAGTTTGGTCTCATACTTTTTTATGTCAGCATTTTCAATATAAACTGTTCAAAGCCTTCATCTTTATCCACAAGGCCCCTTTTCATATCCCTGTCAAACTGAGCCAGCTCACTAAGCTGGTCCAACAACTGTTCCGGTGTGTGATCCTGTGCTCTTTGCATATTGATCTGTACCCTGTAAGAATGCGCGTGCAGTTCAGAAGCAATCTGATCTTTCCACATCCCTTGATCCATACATACACGAACCTGGAACAGAAAACGGATCTGACCAGCTAATAATCCGACGATTGCGACCGGTTCCATATTCTGTGCCCGGAAATTACGGTAATACGACAATAACAACAAGCCATTCTTGTTAAACAATGCATCGACCATTTTGAATACATCATCGGTAGGTTCCACACTTGTCAAAGCTTTTACATCCCGCAGATGAATCACAGAATTATATAGACTTAATTTTTCTACCTCATTGCCGATCTTTAGAGTATCCATCCCTACATGCCGAGAAAACCACGTAAACGCATCCCGATCCATTCGCACATGAGACGCTTTTAACAGCTCCTGGATATAGCCTGGCTGGCTTTTCTGATCCAATGCCTTGCATGCGTAAACCGTTGAAGCTTTCTCAAACGCTTTTACCAGCTTTTTCCGTTTATCCAGATGATCGCTCGGACAACAATAAACCATGATCAACCGTTGATCCGTATCGAGTCTTTTCAACAGCTCTTCCGTCGCATATTTGGTCGTATCTCTACCGGAAAGAAAGGTGGCATTTTCCAAAATAATCATCTTCTTCTCATCAAAAATGGAAAAGCTGTCCATTTCCATAAATAAATGGCTTTGTTCGGTATTTAAAGCATCCATCGTAATCGCAGTCTCGGATATGTTATGTTTTTTCTTGATTTGATCGATCTTATGCGCTACGCGGCTGGCATCACTTCCATATAAAACATAATTCATGTTTCTATTATAACAACATTTTTTTAAATATGCCTATTTTTCAACCAGCGTCACCAACCCACTGGCTGTTTCCATCCACATAAAACCATGGAAAGTACATAACCGGATCATGCCAACCTCCTTTGTTTCCAGGATATGAATGCCCAGACTGTGGCAGCGGCTGATCACCTGGCTGGAAGGATGTCCATACCGATTGTGAAGACCGACGGAAACCAGGCCGATCTTAGGACGGACTGTATCTAAAAAATCATACGATGAGCTGGTTTTTGAACCGTGATGACCAAGCTTTAAAACATCAGCCTTTACATTGTATTGTTTCATAAGGTCCTGTTCTACATCCACCCCGGCATCCCCCATCCATAAATAAACAAATCCATCATAGGAGAATAAGGAAACAATGCTCTCATCGTTCTCGTCTTTTGCTGCTCTTTGCGGCAATAGTGAATAAAAAGGGTACGTAACCTCGGGAATCTGTTCTCGTTGCGTAATCACTTTTTTGATAGGGATCTTCTGCTGCAGCTGATCCTTTCCACCACTGTGATCAAAGTCATCGTGTGTTACGATCAACGCATCCAGCGAATGGATCTGCCATTGCTGTAAAACCGGCAGAATAATCGTTTCCACATTATCTCTGTGTAAATTTTGCCCACAGTCGATCATCACAGCGGATCGTTTGAACGGCTCTACGATCAACGTGCAGTCTCCCTGCCCTATATTGATCATGATGACCTGAAAAAAAGGATTCAATGACGTTTCTATAAAAGGAAGACAGAAACATAACAATAAAAACCGTTTTTTAAAACGCGTTAGGATCCATAATAACAGTAATCCAAAAAAGAGATAAGAAGGAAGATAGTATAACGTCAGGTCCGGCCACTGATGCATCCATCGATTCCATGTTTCAAACAAGCGGCTTCCGGTACCGGTCAAAGACAATAAGAACAGCGTTCCCATAATCTTACGGTTCAATCCAAAAAAGAGAAAGGACAATAGGTTCACTTTATGAAAGAATACGAGTTGGCAAAAAAACAAGCTCCCCTTTTCCAGGATCCATCGTTCTTTCAGATTATGACAGCTGTATCGCAATAATTGCATGATGATTGGAAATACAAAGGCAAATTCGCCGGCACCGTACGGAACAAGCCATAAAAACAAGATGCCGGAAAAAGCCAGAGATGTTTCCCACTCCTTGAAGAAATATCTACCTGTCTGAAACAGGAAGTATCGGATCAATGTCGGTGTCATCACAAACAATTGCGCATACAATAAGATGGATACAATCAAGATGCCTTGGGATGTATTCCTTGTAAACCAACGCTGCAACACCTTCTTCCATAGAGAAAAGAAAGAGAGTATCGGCAAGCCGAGCTGGATCGTAATTTCCGAGACCGTCTCATCATAGATTCCATAATAAAAAGCAAGAGCCATGGGATTGGAACGCAGACATCGGTACAGATAGCTTTTTAGAGAACCGGATGGCTGCACACAGACAGCAGAAGATGAGCAATAGCCGATCTTACGTTTTGCCATATAGTCCGAAAAGGAGAACAACCCGATATTCTTCAGATCTTCAATGGGTTGAATTTCTTTCACCTCTACCTGGTCATAAAAAGACAGATCATCGCATTGGTACAGAACAATGGTCTCTTTTTTATTGGACGCAAGACAATAGTTTTTATGGATTTCATAAACAACATAACGACCCTCTACCGGTTTGTCTATAGGGCCAGAAACTCGGATTAATGAAACAAGGATGATTCCGATACTGATCAGGGTCCACATACTCTTTTTATAGCGTTGATATAAATACAGAAGCATCAGTGCTCCCACGATGCAGATACCAACCGGATCTTCGATCAGCATACAGATCCAAACGCCAAAAAACAGGAGCAAACAGTATGTTTTCATAGGCAGATGAATTCCTGTATACGTTCAAAGGTCTTATCGCCGATCCCCTTGACTTCCTTGAGCTGTTCTAAAGAGGAAAAGCTTGTTTGTGACCGATATTCGATAATGCGTTCAGCTATTGTAGGCCCAATTCCCGGTAAGGTCTGTAACTGTTCTTGATCGGCTGTATTAATGGATATCTTCTGTTCCCGCTTTTCCTTCTTTGTAGGAACCACGATCACTTCCTTTGGATCCACGACCCTGGCAAGCGATAATGAGGAAGTGTCCGCCCTTTCATTCAATCCACCGGCATGCTCAATGACATCCTGCACATTGGCATCCCACTTCACTTGATAAACACCTGGTTTTTTTACCTCTCCTTTGATTTCCACATCCTTAACGGTGGGTTGCACCAGATCCAGACTTACAGGCTGTATTCGTCCATAGCAGGTCAGAATAAAGGATAAGATTACAATAAAAAAGAGAAGCGCTTTCTTCATATAGATCACCCTTCTCTATTACGTTAAAATTAAATTGTATGACTATTGAATATCAATAATCTCTACTTCATATGGTTCATCCACACGATTTACCAAAACCGTATCCCCAACTTTTTTATCCATCATCGCTTCAGCCAACGGTGTATTGTTGGATAGTTTTCCATTCAGTGGATCGGCTTCAATAGAACCAACGATCGTAAAAGTTTTTTCTACATTTTCAGAAAGATCCTTTAAAGTTACTTTGGATCCCAACATAACGATCGCATTCTGCTTCTGCCCGCTATCTTTTTCTTCGATGATAACTGCATTCTTAATCAGAATTTCCAATTCACGGATTCGCGCTTCCACTTGTGCCTGATGCTCTCTGGCAGCATCGTAATCAGCGTTTTCGGACAAGTCCCCTTGTGCACGCGCCTCCTGTAGTTCAACAATAACCTGCGCACGGACAGTATGTACTAAATGATCCTGTTCAGCAACCAGTGCATCATAACCGGCCTGGGTCACATAATTCTTATCGTTTGCCATTTTAACACCCCTTTTTTTCGCATTGTGATTATAACATAGAACAAAGATTAATCAAGGTACAAATTCAGCTGCTCCATGATTTCTTCGTGCTCTTCATATGTCTCGCTGTAATAGACTTTTCCTGTTTCCGGATCCGCCGCAAAGAACAAATAGTCCGTATCCTGCGGATGTAATACAGCGTCGATGGCTTCTATGCCCGGATTTAAGATCGGACCAATCGGAAGCCCTTCCTCCAGATAGGTATTATACGGGGATTCCATTTCCGTATTTACTTCACAATCCTTCGGATCCGCAAAGTCATCGTACAATGCGTAACAAACCGTAACACTGGATTCCAGTTTCATATCCTGGTCTAAGCGGTTATAAAATACGCCGGCAATCGTCTTCATATCATCTACGCTTCCCGCTTCAAACTGCACGACACTGGCTAAGGAAACAATTTCGTGGACGGTGTATCCACTTTTTTCTATATCCGATTTATACGTTTGATAAACTTCATCAAATTTATTCAAAAAAGTTCGTGTAATCGTCTCCAGGGTAGCATCTGTATCAAAAGAATACGTTTCCGGGAATAGATACCCTTCCAGTTTTACACGATAGTTCTTGTTGTTTAATGTTTTGGGATTTAAAAATTCATAGTCTTTTGCCAGTTTTTCAATCGTCTTCTGATCATTCCAGTATGCAATGATATCTTCGGTCTTATATTGAGGATATTTCTCATGGATCATGGCTGCAACTTCTTTTGCCCATTTTCCTTCCGGGACGGTAATGACCACTTGTTCGGATTGGGCATGATTGACATCGCCCAGATGCTCCAGGATCGTCGGTGTATTCATACCATCATTCAAGGTGAATTCACCGGCATAATATGTATCCTGATGTGTCAGTTTAGCGTACATATAAGCCACCGTATGGTTTCGGATCAAATGGTTTTCCTCCAGTTCCTGCAAAACGGAGTCATACGATTGACCCTGTTCCACTTTAAATGAAACCTCTTTGGTTCCTTGGCCAACAGGTGTAAGACTGTACATGGTAAAGCCGCCACAACCGATCAATACAAGCAGGATCACAATGAGCAGCCCTTTAAAAACGCTCCTCTTCTTCTTTTTCTTAGGCATTATCCTCATCCTCTACGAATGTATTGATAACCTCTTCTACCATATCCCACTCCTCTTCGGTCTCAATCGGAAGCAGATTGCCTTGTTCATCGTATTTTGATGCATACACATTCTCTTCCTCCAGTTCCGGATCCTGGAATACAACATACTGACTATGATAATCTTCACTGTCAAAAGTAAACAGGATGATCATCTTTTTTTCCTGCCCGTTTTCATCTTTTACATACAAACAATTTGAATCTAACATAAAAACTCCTTTCAAAAAAAGAATGGGGGTATCCATTAACCCCCATTTTTTTGTCGATCTAAATATCCCTGTAGGATTTCAACAGCCGCCATCTGATCGATGATTTTCTTGCGCTTCTTTCTTGATACATCCCCTTGTAACAAAATACGTTCAGCGCTGACCGTAGTCAGACGTTCGTCCCATAAGTGGACCGTTATGCCTTCTTTTTTTAACTCTTCGGCAAAGTCCAGTGATAGTTGTCCACGAACACCAATATCCCCGTTCATATGTTTCGGCAGTCCTAATACTACTTCATGGATCTGCTCTTTGTCAAGCAGCTCGAGGATCCGATCAAAACATGTATCGTAGTCATCACTCTCAAAACGAATGGTCGTCATGGCACGAGCAACCAGCTGTGACCTGTCACTGATAGAAACTCCACAGGTTTTACTTCCTAAATCAAGGCCTATGATCCGCGACATTATTTCTCCAGATATGCACGTACTAATTCTTCAATAATCTCATAACGTTCAATTCGCTGGATCAAATTACGCGCATTTTTATGAGAAGAAATATATGCCGGATCATTACTGATCAAGTATCCTGCAATCTGATTTACAGAACTATACCCACGTTCTTCCAATGCCTGACTGACTTCACGTAGAATAGCCTTAATATTCTCACGACGGATTTCCTCTGTAGTAAAGGTCATAGTTTCTGTAGCATCTCTCATTATAATCACGCTCCTTTAGTTATTACATTATACATGAAACGACTTATCAATTGCAAGAATGCCGATTGTTTCCCGACGGGACTTCTTTTTATAAAAAATCCCTTTCCTGTCATAAAAAGGGATTTTAAAAGCCTTATAGTTTTTCCAATTCTTCTTTAACAAACTGTATCGCCTGATCAATGTTGGAAGCGTCTTTACCACCCGCTTGTGCCATATCCGGTTTTCCACCACCGTTTCCGGAACAAAGCTGTGCTGCAGCCTTAACCAGTTTTCCACAGTGTATACCG
>JAWRHV010000029.1:0-7051 GCA_040266995.1 Erysipelotrichaceae bacterium
ATATTCAAACTCTTTTCGTGTAAGGTATTAATATGAATGAAATCGGCACAGTTAACGAAAATGCGAAGCAGACAAGAATTACGCTTCAACAAATTCAAAGAGTCTTCACTACAAGTCTTCCTGTTACAATCGGTATTGTGATAGGAGCTTTTTTGCTGGTTATGGGCTTTGCGATGATAAAACCAAAGGTTTATCAAAGCCAGGGACGTCTGTATTATTCTCTGACCGACGCAAATGGAGCGCCTGTTTCCGACCAGCAGGTCAAACGGTATCAAGACCTGATGGTGAATGCAGAGTATTACTTATTAAGTGATGCGCATGTAGAACCAATCGTGAAAGCCACCGGCTTATCCCGGGAAACGATTGAAAAGGACCTGGTGATGGAATTCGGTATTCACGAGGATAATCCGTCGAACTACTTTTTGTTTTTTAAAGGAAAGGCGAACTCGCCAGAACAGGCCATGCAGCTGACAAAAGCGGCTATGGATACGTACAAAGCGGATATCGAAAGAGAAACGGATGCATATTTGGAAATAGCCAATGAGCCGGTAGAGAATCCGGTTCCAGTGGCCCCCAACAAAAAGCTATTTGCGTTGATCGGAGTGGTATTTGGTCTGTTTTGTGGCTTTTTATATCTCGTGATTCGTGTCTGCCTGGATCCGGGGCTGTATTCGGTGGAACAGGTGGAAGACTACCTGGATATTCCATGTCTGGATGGACAGGATCCGGATGTGCTTGAACAGATTCGATTCTTCTATACAGAGACAGAAAATCATAAGATTTCTACCAACGATCCAACACTGCAGGCAAAACTGGAGCATCATGGTTTTATGATAAAAGATATCCACACGATTGCATCCTGCCGGCAGGCAGATCTCATTGTTTATAGGATTCGGCCGAATGAGAACAAGCACAACATCCAGATGCAGATCAAGAAGCTTCGACAGAGTGTTCAAAAGCCGATTGTCGGTATTTTTATGAAATAGAAAAGGAGGGAAACAAGATGGCACAGCAGAAATCAATCAAAAAGAATTTTGTGATGAATGTTGTATTGACCATGTCATCCTTCATTTTCCCGTTAATTACATTTCCTTATGTCTCCACGATCCTGACACCGGCCCGTTATGGTACGGTCACCTTTGCGACCTCTATCATCTCTTATTTTAACTTGTTTGCCCAGCTTGGCATTCCGACTTACGGGATCCGTGCGGTGGCACAGGTACGGGACGATAAGGAAGAGCTGACCAGAGTGACCCATGAGCTGGTCTTTATGAATTTTGTGATCGGGGTTTTATCCTATATTGTTTTCTTTATACTGTTATTCACAGTTCCGCGTTTAGCGGACGAAAAACCATTATTTATCATAACAAGTTCCATGATCTTGTTTAACTGTATTGGTATGGAATGGTTGTATAAAGGATTGGAACAATATACATATATCACGGTTCGTTCCATTTTATTTAAATTCATTGCCCTGATCATGATGTTTGTCTTGATCCATGCCAAAAGTGACTATGTCATCTATGGGGGGATATCCATCTTTGCTGCCAGTGCATCCAATGTCTTGAATTTTATCAATGCCCATCGGTACATCCGGTTTCGTCCGATCGGACATTATAATTTGAAACGGCATCTTCAGCCGGTCATGATCTTTTTTGCGATGTCCTGTGCGACGACGATTTATCTGCATCTGGATACGATCATGTTAGGATTCATGAAGACAGATACAGATGTCGGATACTACAATGCAGCGGTTCGTATCAAGACCATTTTAACAAGTGTTGTCACCTCATTGGGAGCTGTGCTTTTACCGAGAGCTTCGTATTATGTGAACCAGGGAAAAAAGAGCCAGTTTCTGATGATTACCAAAAAGGCATTGAACTTTGTATGGATCGTCGCATTACCTTTGACAGTCTATTTTATCCTGTATGCAAAGGAAGGCATCTATTTCCTGTCCAGCAGGGATTTCACTGGCTCCATTGAACCGATGCAGATCATTATGCCGACGATCCTGTTTATCGGCTTAACCAATATTATGGGCATTCAGATCCTGGTGCCGATCGGAAAAGAGAAATATGTACTCTATTCCGAAGTTGCCGGGGCCGTGGTGGACTTTATCATTAACCTGGTATTGATTCCCCAGATGGCATCCAGCGGAGCAGCTATCGGTACACTGGCTGCGGAAGCTGTGGTATGGATCGTTCAATATTATTACACAAAAGATATCGTCAAAGACGTATATAAGCAGATCCGATATCTTCCGATCCTGCTGGGAATCGGAATCGGATCGTTGTTATCATTATTCACAAAGAATCTGCATGTGATCGACAGTTTACGCTGGAACAGTTTTATTGTCATTTGTATCTCCGGTGTAATCTTCTTTGGGGCCTACGGTATAACGTTACTGGCTGCCAAGGAGCCGTTGGTCCTTGAAATGAAAGATATGGTATTCAGAAAGCTGAGGTTAAAAAAAGGATGAAAGAATTTGATTATTTAGTTGTTGGAACCGGTTTATTCGGTTCTGTCTTTGCACAACAGGCTAAACAAAAAGGCAAGAAAGTGCTGATGGTAGACCGCCGGCCGAATATTGCCGGTAATGTGTATACCGAAGAGCGCTATGGTATCCATTTCCATAAATACGGAGCTCATATTTTTCATACCAACAATAAAGAGGTATGGGAATATGTGAATCATTTTGCGGAATTCAACCGCTTTACCAACAGTCCGGTGGCCAACTATAAAGGTGAAATCTACTCCATGCCATTCAACATGTACACCTTTAATAAAATGTGGGGTGTCGTAACACCGGAACAGGCACAGGCTAAAATCGATGAACAAAGAAAAGAGATTACCGGCGAACCGAAAAACCTGGAAGAGCAGGCAATCTCTCTGGTGGGACGTGACATCTATGAAAAACTGGTCAAAGGATATACAGAAAAGCAGTGGGGAAGAGATTGTAAAGACCTGCCGGCCTTTATCATCAAACGATTACCGGTCCGTTTGACTTACGACAACAATTACTTTAACGCACTGTACCAGGGAATCCCGATGGGAGGATACACCAGGATGGTCGAGAATATGATTGATGGAATTGAGGTCATTCTGAATACGGATTATCTGAAACAGAAAGACGAACTCGATGCCAGAGCAGAGAAAGTCATCTATACAGGGGCTATCGATGAATACTTCGGCTATCAGTTAGGATATCTGCAGTATAGAAGTGTAGAGTTTGAAAACGAAGTGCTGGATATTCCGAATTTCCAGGGGAATGCCGCTGTCAACTACACAGACCGGGAAACACCGTGGACTCGAATCATCGAGCATAAATGGTTTGAATTCGGAAAAGACAAAGATGGAAACGAGATTCCGAAGACGATCATTTCCAAAGAATACAGCCGCGAATGGAAAGAAGGCGATGAGCCTTACTATCCGGTCAATGATGAAAGAAATACAGCTTTATATGCCAAGTATAAAGAATTAGCAGAGCAAGAGTCCCATGTTCTATTTGGAGGACGATTGGGCGAGTACAAGTATTATGATATGGATGCAGTGATTGCATCCGCACTGACATTCAGTAAAAAAGAATTGGGATAAAATAATGCATAACAGATTGGTAAAAGGAATACAGTTGGAACGATTATCCATTTTGGATCTATGGTTTTTCATACCCTACGCATTGTGGTTATTGGTTACCACAATGAGTACGACCTTTTACTATGTCTACTATTCGATGTATTACCATCAAATATTGATATTTTGCGCCGTTCTTTTATTGCTCAGAGAAGTCTACTTTTTGATTCACGCCCAAGTAAAAGATCTGCAGCTGGCTGCGATTGCTTTGGTTTTGATGTGGATCGTCTCCGGTATTCAGAACTATACCGTGATGACTTTGTTGTTTGTGATATTCTGCATGCGCAATACGGACTATCACAAGGTAGCCAAAATAACCGCGTTGATCATCGGTGGCTGCTTCTTATTGACGGTAGGCAGTGCCAAGCTGGGAATCATACAAGATTTTTTTGAGCCGGGACGAAACCGACATTATCTCGGCTTCCGGTATTCATTATTCGGGCCGACTTTATACTTTAACTTAGTAGCTCTGATTCTGTATCTACGAAAGCGTAAGGTGCACTGGATCACGCTGGCTTTCCTTCTATGTCTGGACGTCCTGTTATATCATTGGACGGATTCCCGGCTGACATTTGGATTTACGGCCTTGTTGATTCTGGTTGCCTGTCTGTACAAGGTGAAGATTGAATGGTTTGCATCAAAGGATGTATGGTATAACCTGGCTATCGCTTCGCTGTTTGTATGTATGGCCGGCAGTATTGGTATCACATTGCTCTACAATCCGGATAACAGCTTTCTGGAAAGCTTGAATCGTGTTTTAGAAAAACGGTTGTTGTATGGTCAACAATCGTTTCACAAATACGGAATTTCTTTATTTGCCCAGAATATTGAGTTTATAGGACATGGACTGAATACAGAAGGGCAGGCATCTTTGAAGGAATTTCTGTATGTCGATAATTTTTATCTTCATTATTTTCAGGTATATGGCATTGTTTTCGGCAGTATATGCACGATCCTTCTGACTAGATTGTTGCAGACCTGCAAAAAGAAAAAAGATATTTGGTTAGCCACTATCTTATCCTTCTTTATCCTGCACGGGATGTTGGATGATCTGATGCTGCCAATCCACTACAATGCATTTTTCCTGTTATGTATCTATACATTGCCCAATCAAAGAGAATTAGACAACAAGAAAAAAGCGGTTTTGATTGGAATCTATATAGGAATGTTTCTATTATATGGACAATATATATTAACATTAAATGTCACTTAAGGAGTATGGTATGAAAGAAATTGGAAAAAAGACCTATTCAATCATTATGGATCTATGGTTTTTCATACCCTATACTATTTGGTTATGGTATCAGGCATTATCTATTACGTTTTTCTGGGTTGAATTCAGAGGAGAGAAGTTTGATCACATCATCCTGTACTGTGTACTGGCTTTGGTCATTCGAGAGCTCTTTTTACTAAAGGATGTCTCAAAGAAAGAAGTAATTGGGGCTTTATGTATCTTATGGATGATCATTATTCTATCTCCATTTCCAGACAGATATTCCTATCTTTCTTTATTGATTGTGATTTACTGTATGCGAAATACTGACTACAAAAAAGTTCTGGCTGTAACGGGCTTCGTGGTAGCTGGTGTCCTGTTATATACGTTCTTTTCTGCTTATACCGGGCGAATAGTAAATTATTCTTCAACACGTGGCAACAATCTAAGCTCACTACGTTATTATCTTGGATTTAGATATGTTTTGTTTGGACCAGCTATGTTTTTTAATTTAGTAGCTATATATGTTTATTTGAGAAATAAAAAGATCCATCTTATAGAAATAGCGATATTTTTAATACTGGATATTATTTTATGGCACTTCACAAATGCTCGTTTATCCTGTTTTTTTGTTGCTTTGCTACTTTTATTTGACATTATTATTAAATACACAAATTTTGAAAAGCAAAACTGGCCATATTATTTAATGATGCTGTCTTTTATAGCATGTTCTGTTATTACTGTGTGGGCAGTATTGAATTATGACGGAACGATTGAAATATGGAATAAAATGAACCAGGTTTTGGGTATGCGAATTTCTTTAGCACAAAACTCGTATAATCAATATGGAATACATTGGTTGGGACAAGACATTAATATGGTAGGTTTTGGATTAAATGCCTGGGGTCAACAATCAAATGAGGCTTATACATATGTTGATAATTTTTATATGCATTACGGCCAATTATATGGACTCATATTCATGAGCATCATGGGAATCGGAGTTATGCTCTCCAGTCTCAAAAGTAAAGACAGGAAAGATATTTATTTACCTGTCATCCTCAGTTTATTTTGTTTTCATGGACTAATTGATGACTTGCTGTTGCCGTTGTATTACAATGCCTTCTTCTGTAGTGCAATCTATTTATGTAAAGGAAAAAAAGAGGAAAAAGAATCGACAAGGTGGATTCTTCGCGTCTTATTGATTATTATCACCGCATTGATGATGAATTATTTATATGGAGCATATATACTTTTAGGCAACCTGTAGATCCGACATATTGGGAGAAAACAAAACGAGTTGACACAAATAAGAGGGATAAGATATAATTTTTGTGCTCTGAATGAATATACAAAAAGTTGACTAAATATAGAGCAAAAAAATCTTTAGGATTTTATAAAGTTATTTCCAATGCAGAATGATAAGAACTGGTACGTATTGCGTACCGAGGCAAAAAAAGAAGATATTCTAATGAAAGTTCTGGAAAAAAACAATATTTCCGGAGTTTTTAGTCCGAAATTTGAGTACTATCGCAGAGATGATGGACAGATACATATTAAACCATTGTTTCCGGGATATGTGCTTATTAAAACGGAAATGGACGCTTCACTTTTTACAAAAAAGATTAAAGATATACAATTCTATTCTGTATATTTTCAAGAGCTAAAGTATGAAGGCAATCTCTCTTCTTTGACAGCTGAAGAAATAACGATGTTAGACAGATTGTTAGATAAGGATCATATCTTAAGAATGTCTTACGGTACGATCATTAATCATCGATTGATGATTACACATGGTCCGCTCAAAGGCTATGATCCCTATGTGATCAAAGTGGATCGTCATAATCGGCTGGTTACACTGAATCTCTATTTCCTAAATCAGAGATGGGTTGTTGGGATGACGGTCCTGGACAAAATGCAAAATGATAAATAGCTGGTTTACCGCATTTATTGATAGAGCAGATTATTCTCTTATAACATGGAATTTTCTCATGTCAGTAAGGGAGAGGTCTGCTTTTTTATGTTATAAAATGCAATAACAAAGTGTTTATAAGCATATATCTTATCGAATGCAACTATGCTAATTAATACTAAGTTGTTTATGAATTGTTCGTTCAATGGGGTTATCTATATTGCCATTAGTGGTTTTATTGATATATAAAGCAGTATTTCCATATTAAATCAGACTGTCTAAAATATGGTAAAGAT
>JAWRHV010000030.1:0-100076 GCA_040266995.1 Erysipelotrichaceae bacterium
TTATTTTTTTAAAACAAATGATGAAAAGCTTTAGCTGCAGCGCAGAAAGAGCAATGGAACTGTTAAATATCTCAAAAGAAGAACAGAAAATATATTTAGATCTTTTATCGAAGAGTTGACGTAAAACCAAGAAGTCAACATCGAGCTACCGATGTTGAAAATGAAGACATAACCATTTCAAGAGAAATCAGAAAGGAGATAGGAAAGATGAATGCATGGGAACTAGTACACTATAGCCAAGGATACGAACAAGGAGAGAAAAACGGATTCAAGCAGGGTAAGGAAGAAACAATGATCGAAATCATGAAACAAATGATGAAAAGCTTTAGCTGCAGTGCAGAAAGAGCGATGGAACTGTTAAATATCTCAAAAGAAGAACAGAAAATATATTTAGATCTGTTATCGAAGAGTTGACGTAAATTCAGGAATCGAAAGGATTCCTGTTTTTTATAGACATTTCAATTAAATAATTAACAAAAGAAACAAAAGGATGCGCGATAAACACAAAAACTGTGTAACAGAGACAAATGCTCTATTACACAGTTTTTTTAGAAAATCAAACGGAACCCAGTTTTCTGCATGTTCCACAGATACCAATCAGATTGATACTGCATTTTTCCACAAGATCCTCCGGATCCAGGCCTTCCATGTGGTTTCGATCGATCGGGATGGATCTCAGGTTTTTTACCTGCCCGCAATGGCGGCAGATAAAGTGAGCATGCTCTGACATATCATAATCATAGCGCTCCGTATTGCCCGGTGTGATCACACGTTTGATCTTTCCTTCTTTTTCCAGAAATTTCAGGTTTCTGTAAACCGTAGCCAGACTCAAGGAAGGCATCGACTTTTTTAAGTTATCATAGATCATTTCAGCCGAAGGATGTTGCTCTGTAGAACATAAATATTCATAGATCTTATCTCTCTGGTTGGAATGTCTGGATTTTCTTACAGGTTCCATGGTCTTATTTTAACATAGATTTTAAGAACCAGATATTCTTGTTGTAATTGGAAATGTGGTCTTCCATCATGGCAACAAGATCGAAAGCATCTTCCTTGTCTGCCGTTTCTCTGATTTTCAAAGTCTGTTCCTTTAACAGCTCCATATCAGCCAATGTAATCTCGATGGATTCCTTGATACTAACTTCCTTGCTATCCAATTCCTGGATAGTAGCCAGTTTCAGATACTGTGTCAAGCTGGCTGCCGGCATTTCATCGTGCATACGCAGGATCTCCGCCGTTTCATCCAATACATCAGCATAAGCATCATAGATTGATTCCAGGAACTCATGGACAGCCTTGAACTGTGTTCCGACTACGTTCCAATGCAGGTTATGCATTTTAATGTAAGACACACCAATATTTGCGATATATTCATTTACTAAGTTTACTGTATTTTTATTCATTTTAATTTCCTCCTTTTGAAAGATTTCTTCTTTCTGACTTAAGTATATCTTAAATAGTATCTCTTGTCAATAATGATTATCATTATTATTAAAGAACTTTTTACTATAGTTTTTGTCGTTCTTTTTTAGCTTCGTAGTAGGTAATAAGACTAAAGAAAAGGAGGAATCATGTCAGCTATCAAGGAAGAAGTCTTAAACTACACATTGGAAGAGATCCAAAAGGATGGATCCAGTACCCGATTATTATCGATCCCGCTTATCCAGGCACTGTATGCGAGGGAACTGATCGAAGAATGTAAAGGCATGTCGATCGATGAATTGGCATATGGTTATATCGAATCCGGAAAGAATGTATATAAGGATCCGTTTGATAGTGAAGTTATCTATGATGCCTGCTACGACATCCGACAGAAGCAGGAAAAGGGCATGCATCTGCGCGTCAATATCGAGCTGCAGAAAGATCTGTATCTGCCGTATCCGTTATTCAACCGCATGACGAAGTATGGCTGTCGTCTGATCGACCATCAGTATGAAATGAAAAATATCATGTATAAGTATCGACATATGATACCGGTGGTCAGCATATGGTTAATAATGAATCCGAAACCGGAATATAGGAATACCATATATAGAACGAGCTTAAAGAGCCCGGAAGGAGAGGAAACTCTACGAATCATCGTATTGAATCTATCGAAAGAAAGATCACCGGAGAAAATACTGGATCTGTCCAACCGCTTATTTATGATCAACGCGAAAAAGGAGGACAAAATACAAATGTTGAAAAATGAAGGCATAACCATTTCAAAAGAAATCAGAGAGGAGATAGGAAAGATGAACGCATGGGAACTAGTACACTATAGCCAAGGATACGAACAAGGAAGCAAAAAGGGTCGAGAAGAGACCACCGTTATTTTTTTAAAACAAATGATGAAAAGCTTTAGCTGTAGCGCAGAAAGAGCAATGGAACTATTAAATATCTCAAAAGAAGAACAGAAAATATATTTAGATCTGTTATCGAAGAGTTGACGTAAAAACAGGAATCTGATTATGGATTCCTGTTTAATTGTTTATTAAGAGTCTGAATAAAAAAAACTGATTAAAATTATATTTTGTTAAATGCTTGTTAGAATCTATTTTTGGGTTTGTTAACTAAATTATGGAAGTTCTTTATAAATAAATGGGAGGGGCCCCTCCCATTTATATTTCCCCAGGAATTGAAGACCACCATTAAGGGTGGCGGATCTTCTATAATTATTCGATTAATAAACTAGACACTTTTTAAGGCGGCCGGATAAATTATTGTTAACCATTAACTGATTGAGCACCATCGACCAGTTGTTTAGATGTTCATTTTCAATACCTTTGGAATATAAATTTCGCATCAGTCTCCAATCCGTAAAAAGTCACCCACACAGATAAAAAATACGTCCTCTACAACTCTAGCTTAGATTATTTTCGGATACAACATATGCATAAAAAAATCTGTGCAAGTGGTTGAGCCGTGCGCTCTCAACTCACTCACACAGATTAGATTACACTTTTAAGGATTACAATTCATACAAGGGCTATATCCCATAGACATAGCTTCATCTCTGGTTCCTTCAAAATAACGTTTATTGTGCTCAGCCATGCGGCTAACACTATAACATTCTGGATAATGAAATTTGCCTGTATTTGCATTCAAGATATACGTATGGACATTGGCTTGTCTGGTCGCTTCTGCTTCTTCCTGTTGACGTAATATTTCAGCTTGTTCGGCTTCTGTATCTAGTCTTGTCTGAATATCCGTGTTGGTTTGATCTAATACGGCGATGGATTGATCGATGGTATCAAAAGATTCCTTGTTTTCTATCTGAGTTAAGACTTCTTGTTTTCGTTGGTCAAATATTGCTTTTTCCTGATCATTAGCTTGATCTAAGACCTTTTTGGAGTTCACAGTATCTTTTAAAGAAGCATATTTCTCCGCTTCTTCTTTATGAATTTTTGTGGTTTCAACACAGCCGGATGTATCCATAGAATTTACAAATTCTTCAAATTCATAATCGTTTTTATCTTCTTTATAAGTAATCAAAGAAGTTTTATATACACCTTCATGTGTTGGAATAATATATGTTTCACCTACGATATTGTCCGATAACAAATCAATATCATCACTCATTTCAACAGAATAAGTAACGTATGTACAAGGTACAGAATCCACTTCTTTTGTTTCCAGCTTTAAATCCTTGATTTCACAGTTTTTAAATTCTGGATATTCTTCAATCATTGATTGAACTGCTTTTTTATTTAGAGTTTTCTCTACATAATCTGTTTCAATATCATCTACATCCACTTTAACAACAGGAAATATCTGTGAGTTCACTAAATGAAAAGATACAATATCCTCTTGTTTATCTTCTTCCAATTCAGCATTGACTGAATAATTTAATTCTTCACATGTTTGTGCACTTTCCCCGGTTATCGTTTTAAAGTCTTTTAATAAAGCTGTCAATATACCTTGACTGGTATTGTTCGACTCCTTATCTTTAGCGTAGATATAAGAAGTATTCATGGTCAAAACAAAAGCTATCAATATTACATTCGTTATTTTTTTTATTATTTTTATCATATTTATCACCTTAATTAGATTATAGATTATAGAGAAGATGGAAAAAAGGGTAAAAGGATAAAAAGCTATATAAATATGAACGGAATTCCTATACACAAAACGATTGCATAGTATTATTTGTGGTAGAATAGATGTACAAATTCAAGGTAAAGAGGATACTATGATTGACGTAAAAAAGATGATAAATTACCTTTTCGGAATGCGCTTTCCGGAACTGGACAGTACGGAAATAACAAAAGAGGATACGGTTTATTCCCGTGCATACATCGAGCGATTAAAGATTTTCACAAAGAATCAGCATAATAATAATTTGTTATTATTAATAGGTTGTGGGTCTATTATCATGTTGTTGTTTATTTTTATTGGGACACAGCCGAAGTATGGTCCTCTATTCTTTTTTGATAGCTGTTTTTTTGGTATTATTTTTTACTGTTTATGCCAAAGATATTCACAAACAAAACAGATGGAGGAGCAACTGAAACTTTTCGAATCAATCTTATATACGATGGACACAAAACAATCTTATCCAATCAGGGATCTGGCCACTAAAGCATATACAGAAAGAAATCTCGCAGTTCAGAAAATTCAGGATATGATTGATCACAGATGGTTTTTACAAGGACATCTTATTAAAGATAAAGATTTATTCTGTTTGACAGATCATGCCTATTTCATGAATACGGATCAAACAGATAAATCAGACGAAGAAACTAAAGATACAATTGAGAAGATACAAGCCTTGAGACAGTATGATTTGCTGGTGGATGCCGGCAATGATTATCTGGATAAAATCAAGGAATCCAGTGAGGGCATCCGTGAACAGGAAGTAAAAGAATGTATTTTGGAGACAGAAGAACAGATTGATAAGTTAAATAGTTACTTTGCGAAGAATAAGAATAATCTGAGCATATTAAAAAGGATGGTTAATTATTATTTACCTACCACCTTAACAATCATCAAAAGATATATTCAATCTTATGAATACAATGATTCAAAAGAAGTAAAGAAGAATAGAGAAGATATGCATAATGCATTTATAGATTTAAAAGATGCTTATACACAAATGTACAATCACCTATTCGAAGAAGATGTTGTGGA
Source organism: Erysipelotrichaceae bacterium (assembly GCA_040266995.1). Classification (GTDB taxonomy): domain Bacteria; phylum Bacillota_I; class Bacilli_A; order Erysipelotrichales; family Erysipelotrichaceae; genus UBA4312. The sequence continues at coordinate 5,110 of JAWRHV010000030.1, forward strand.
TGTAAATGCAGATTTAGCTGTTTTGCAGACAATGTTAATAAAAGATGGTTATAAAACAAAAGAGTAAGGGGATTTTATGGTTCAATTTAAGGATAGACGTTCTATTTTTATCGGCATTTTTACAGTGTTTGCTCTAATTAATATTATATATATTTTTATAGTAAATCAGCCTGATACGATCCACGTGAAAAAAGAAACGATTGAGATAGAATATGGGGATCGATTTAGAGAAAGTGTAATATATGATAATATTACTAACAAGGATCTGCCAGATGACTTGAAATATACTATTACCCCTAATATAAAGGGAAACGTATATCCGTCTTGTGGTACATATCAATGTTTGATTACTGGAGATCAATTGATAGATAAGACGATTAAGATTGTTGTAAAAGATACAACACCACCTGATATAACAAATAGTAAACCATTAAATCTAGAGTTAAAATCACCAGTGGATTTAGAGGAATACTTTTCTATAGACGACAAGAGTGATTACAGCGTTAAAATAATAGATGATGATTTAAACAAATATCAAGCCGGACAATATACGATTACGGTGCAGGCAACGGATGAATATGAGAATACAGCCTCAAAAGATTTCACCGTAACAGTAATCAATAATGAAGATAATAAACCGGCTAGAAATGAAGATGGGGCAGAAACAACGGATAAAGAATACAATGATGAAATAACATCCAGGTTTTACCGTGAAAAAAATGATATCAATCCATGCTTGATCATCCAGTTTGATGGAGAGATTAATATAGATACGGATAACCGGCTAGAGATATTTGATACTTTGTATAACTATTATAAAGATGTCTATAACCTGGATGCCTACGCAAAAGAAGGAAAACTGGACATCCAGATTTATGAAGGAGATCTATGCAAATATACGATAACAAATGAAGCATATACAGTTTATTTAAATGGAGAAGCTGTTGCCACATTTGATGATTACCATTATCCAGAGTGAGGGGATTAGAGAATACATTATTCTGAGATTCCTTACGGATACTACCATTTCTACAAGTTGAATGGTTTTCAAAATGACTAAAATGAATAATAAATACGCAGGTATTATGCTAAAAATTTTTTACATCAATAATAATTAGAATACAGAGGAATACAAATGAGAACGATTAATTTGCCACCTTACGCACCTACATTAATAGAATCAACCAGAGCGATCGGATATTCATTAGAAACAGCAGTAGCTGATATTATAGATAACAGTATTGCAGCAAAGGCCAAGAACATATGGATAAATTATTTTCCAATAAATGATCCCTATATAACGATACTAGACGATGGAATTGGTATGAATAGCAATGAAATTAATATTGCTATGCAATATGGTAGCAAAAATCCTTTAGAATCACGTGATAACAAAGATCTGGGACGATTTGGCCTAGGATTAAAAACAGCATCACTATCACAATGTAGAATTTTAACTGTGGTTTCAAAGCAAGGAGATCAAATTGAGTCTCGACAATGGAATATTGATCATGTTATTGAGACAGGAGAATGGTCCTTACTCTCGTTGGATACTGATGAATTGAAAGATATGCCACAGATTAATGATTTATTAAACTTAAAATCTGGAACGTTAGTGATTTGGCAAAACTTAGATAGGCTTAGAGCAGGTGAAATTGATTTTGATAAATCGTTAGGAAAAAAACTGGATGAGGTCAGAGATCATTTGGCTCTAGTATTCCATCGTTACTTGACTGGGGAAAAAGGTATTAAGAAAATAGTACTTAAGATGAATAATAACAGAATAATTCCTGCAAATCCATTTTTGATAGAAAAGAGTAATCAAATAATGGAGGATGAAATCATAGTTATCAGAGGGAAAAAGATAATAGTTCGACCTTTTATTCTCCCGCATACATCAAAATTATCTTCTTCTGAAATTAAGTCATTAGGGGGAAAAGATGGGCTTAGAAGAGGACAAGGGTTCTATATTTACAGAAATAAACGTTTATTAATATGGGGAACTTGGTTTAGAATGGCTCGAAAGGGAGAAACATCAAAGCTGGCGAGGATTCAAGTGGATATACCTAATGATTTAGATGATTTATGGACATTAGATATTAAAAAATCTGAAGCTATTCCTCCAGCAGAAGTTAAGAATAACCTTAAAAGCATTGTTGATCGGTTGTCTGCTCAAAGCACAAGAACATGGACATATAGAGGTAAAAAAGAAACTAGCGAAGAAATTGTACATCTTTGGAATAGGCTAAAAACAAGAAATGGTGGCTATATTTATGAAATCAACAGAAATAACCCCATTATTAAAGAATTGGTAGATAGTGATTCTTCTATTAAAGGTAAATTAGAAATGTTGTTTAAACAAATAGAACAGGGTTTGCCGTTAAATTCTCTTTATATTGACTTAACTAAAGACGAAAAAATAGAGAATGACAGTTTAATGGATACTGCTGAGATACTTAAGTCCTTAAAAACTATCATTTCTAGTTATAATGAGGATGAACGCTTAAGTGCAATTGATAGTTTTAAAAAAGTAGAACCCTTTTGTAATTACAAAAGGGAAATAGATAAAGCTGTGGAGGAGGGATTATTAAATGACTAATAATATGGAAACATTAACATCTCTTATTAAGACTAGCATTAATGAAAGATATAAAGAAATCCCCCCTACTGAAGAACAGTTATACGAAGAAGCAGAGATATTGAGACAGGCGTTGGAGAACTTGTATCCTGTTAGTGAGGAAGAATTTGAAAGTATAAAGCAAAGGCTACCAGAAGAAATAATACATGTAATTGATGAAGCTGAAACTTTACGATTTAATGATGGAGCTCATCAGAAAGGGTGGTATTTATCCGGAGAAAATGATGGATATTTTTGGAACCGTTACAAAGAGTATTTGATAAATCAACGTGATGTTGAGTATGTTAATAAACTAAATAAAACCACTGATGATATTATGGATGACTTGGGAAACCCTAAAAGGGAAACTCCTTTTCAACGGAGAGGCCTATTATTAGGGGATGTGCAGTCGGGTAAAACCGCTACGTATACAGCAATATGTAATAAAGCAGCTGATGCAGGATATAGGGTTATAATTGTATTAGCAGGTTTAATGGAAAACTTACGTATTCAAACTCAAGAAAGGCTTGATAAAGAGTTTGTTGGCTTAGACAGTAAATATACCTTAGATAATAAAGCAGACAGTTCTTTTAAAAATAGGAGAGTAGGAGTAGGAAGAATATCGCCATTTAGAAACGATAAATTCATTACTCGATTTACCTCAGTTAGCACAGATTTTAAAACAACAGTTATTCAATCAAATGGTTTAAACCTAAACTCATTAAACGGAACCGCTTTATTTGTAGTGAAAAAGAACAAGAGCGTTTTGGATAATCTTCAGAAATGGTTGACGAAAGATGAAGATTTATTAAATTTACCTATGCTTTTGATTGATGATGAAGCGGATAATGCATCTGTAAATACGAAAAAGATTAATATGAGTTCTGACAACGAAACAGACAGAACAGCCATTAATAACGCAATTAATAAGATTTTGAGAAGTTTTAGGCAAGCTAGTTATTTGGGTATTACAGCCACTCCATTTGCTAATATCTTTATTGATCCAAGTGTTGACCAGGATGGAGCGGCAAAAGACCTATTCCCTAGACACTTTTTGACCCTATTACCTCTTTCTGATAAATACATAGGTGCAGACAAGATTTTTGGTAGTGGATCTTTAGATAATGAATGGGCAGAAAGGCAGCAAGGGGAGTTTAGTGATTCTTTAATACCAATTTATAATGAAGAGCAAGATGATTATTTTGCATATAAACACAAAATGAGTATAGCAGATACATTAACAGATCTTCCTGATTCATTATATGAAGCAATCTATTATTTTATGCTGGCAACTGTCGTTACAGATTTAAGATTTGATAATAAATCACATAGATCAATGATGGTAAATGTCAGTCGTTTTACGGCAGTTCAAAGTAGAGTGGCTGAGTTGATAGAAGAGTTTGTTGATCAAGTACGATCGGATATTGAGAATTACTCCAATATGCCTATAAAAAAAGCATCGAGTATATTTAATCTAAAACAATTGCAAAATGTGTGGAATAAATACGGTTTGAATCAAAAAGTTAAATACAGCTGGGAGACAATTCTAAAGAAATACCTTTTAAAATCTGTAAAAAGAATAGAAATCAGAGCCGTAAACCGTACTACTGGAGCTAAAAGCCTTGATTACTATAATTATGAAAATACGGGAATGAGGGTCATAGCGGTCGGAGGGAACAGCCTGTCACGTGGCATTACTCTAGAGGGTTTATGTGTGAGCTATTTTTATAGAAATACTGCTATGTATGATTCGCTTTTACAAATGGGCCGATGGTTTGGATATAGGCCTAATTATAGAGATATTTTTAAGATCTGGATGGGCGAAGATTCAATTGCTTGGTATGGGACAATAACAGATGCATTTAATGAATTAAAGGATGAATTGAGGGTGATGTCTAAACAGAACTTGTCTCCTAAAGATTTTGGCTTAAAAGTAAGGCAAAATCCGGGCTCCTTAATTGTTACTGCAAGAAACAAAATGAGAATGGGACAAAAAATCCCAGTGCCTATAACTGTCTCAGGACACCTCATCGAAACTGCTCGGCTTTGGAATGATATAGATATTACTTTAGAAAATAATAATTTATGCAGGCAGTTTATAAAGAAGATAGATAAAATGGATGGAGTCTCTTTTGAGAAGGATTCTTATACACATGCTTATATTTGGCACGATGTTCCTAAAAAGTACGTTGCAGAAACTGTGAGAAATTTCAAATCTCATCCATGGAATTTAAATTTTCATTCTATAGGACTGGCTGATTTAATTGAAAAAGATGATGATCCAGTTTGGAACGTAGCCATACCAATAGTGGATAAAAATAAGGATATAGATTATGAACTTGATTTAGAAGGAAGGCCTGTTAAGGTACAGAATCGATCTATCACTAAAGACAACTCTATTTCTAAAATGTTAAAAGTTAATGAACGCCATGTCCGTGTTGGATCTGGTGGCTGTACTAAAATTGGGCTTGAACGAAAAGATATTGAAAAGGTAAGGAAGAACAAAAAAGCGACAGACAAGGATTATTTACTAGTATCTCAAAAACCAATTATGCTCATACATGTATTAAAAAATATTGGTGAACCACTAGTTGGTTTCCCAGAGTGCATTTATGCTCTTGGATTAGGATTTCCAGGAGGTAAAGAAGAAAAGATAGCTACGTATGTGGTTAATACTAAGGAATTAGAAAACTATATCGACGTAAGTGATTTGGAAGATGAAGATGATGACGTATAAAGAATTTGAAGAAAAATGGAATGCAATTTCCACGAGTCATAACGGATATTTGAATATTCATATTGAGCACCCTTTGGAATTAAAGATAGGTTATTATAAAATCGGTTACAAAGGTCTAATTATTATGGATACTGGAGAAATATGTGACATACCCTCAACATATGCTGTTAGCGTTAAAAATATCCAGTTGAAGAACGGACAATGGGCTTTGAGATTTGAGCTTTTAAACAATGGGTATGAAGAGGAATTCTTACACCTTTGTTGGGATATGATTCAATATTCACAGTACTCTAAGACCCCCTTAAAGAATTTGATAAAAAGATATCTGAGTTGGCAAAAGTTTCTGCAGTATCATAAAAATAATGCATTTTCAATTCAAAGACAAAAAGGATTGATTGGCGAACTGCTCTATTTGGAAGAATTTATTAATAAAAATGGGGAAAAAGAGGCTTTACGAGCTTGGTCGGGCCCTGATGGAAGTGATCAAGATTTTGTGTACTCAAATTCGTGGACTGAAGTTAAAACAGTTTCTTTAGCAGCAGAAACTGTATCTATTTCATCTTTACAGCAACTAGATCAGAATACAGAAGGAAATTTGGTAATCTATACACTAGAAAAAACAGCACCATGTGATGATATGATTAATCTTGCTATAAAAGTTGAAGAGATTAAAGATTTGATTAAAAACAATAATAAAGCATTAGATATATTCTCAATGAAATTATATAAATATGGTTATAGGGAGTCAGAAATAGAAGAGTATAAGAGGAATAACTATAGATATGTGGAGCAAAAAGAATATCTAGTGAACAAAAGTTTTCCTAAATTGACAAGGAATAATGTTATGCCAGAAATTGTTAGTTGCAAATATTCGTTGTCGTTATCGGCTATAGAAAAGTATCGGAGTGATATGAATGGATGTAAATGAATTTAAAAACGATTTATTTCAAGAGGTAAAAGTAAATAGTTCCATTACAGGAGAAGGTTCTTCTGCTTGTTGTGCACAGATAATGGCAGATTATCTGATAGAATCTGATGTTCTTTCTGATTATAATCCTGCATACTATAAAGGGCAAAAAAGGCGTATGAGTTTTAGGGTCAATGGTTATGTTTACGATGACTTTGATGAAACCATGACTCTAATAATCGTAGATTATGACGGAGTAGAGGAAGATAGGACATTAACAAAATCTGTTGCTACTAACATGTTCAAACAGTTGCGTAATACAATACAAGTGGCGATTGAAACAGATTTTTATAAAGATATAGAGATTAGCACTCCTTGTGCGGACTTAATTGATTTACTTCGTATAAACGAAAAAAGAACCAGGAGATACAGGTTATTATTGTTTACAGATGGGGCAATGAGTGATTCGATAAAGACCATTGAAATTAATGATTTTAATGGAATTCCAGTCGAACCACAAATATGGGATATCGATAGATTATATAGAGTTTGTGTTTCTGATCAAGGCAAACAAATTTTGGCTATAAATTTTTTGGATTATTGTGAGGAAGGGATCCCGTGCCTAGATGCGAGTTCATTAGATGTTAATCAATATGACAGTTATCTAGGTGTAATACCTGGAACAGTATTAGCAAATATATATGATACATATGGAAGTAAATTGCTCGAAGGCAATGTCAGATCGTTTTTATCTACAAAAGTTGCTGTAAATAAAAAAATAAGAAATACAATTTTAAACGCACCTGAAATGTTTTTTGCCTTTAATAATGGAATATCTGTGACTGCTTCAAACGTAAAGATTAATGAGACTAATCACGGAAGGTTTATAACATATGCTGAAGACTTTCAGATAATTAATGGAGGCCAAACAACAGCTTCGATTTCTAATGCGAGATATAGAGATAAAGCAAGCTTAGATAAAATATTTGTGCAAATGAAACTAACAGCTATTGATAAAAATGAGATATCAAATGATGAAGTGGACAATTTGATTCAGAATATTTCAAGATCTTCAAATAGTCAAAATAAAGTTAGTGATGCAGATTTCTTTGCTTCACATCCTTTTCATAGAAGAATGGAACAGATATCCAGGCATACATTTGCCCCAGCTGAATACGGTGCACAGTATGAAACGATTTGGTTTTATGAAAGGGCTCGAGGACAGTATTTACAGGAACAGATGAGGTTAACTCCAAAACAGAAAAGAGCTTTTGGATTGAAAAATCCTAAGAATAAGCTAATCAAAAAAACAGATTTAGCGAAAGTGCAAAATTGCTGGCTCGAAAAACCACATATAGTTAGTAAAGGTGCCCAAACTAATTTTACAAATTTTGCTGATTATATTGATGCCCAGTGGAACAAAGATGATACGCAATTTAACGAAAGGTACTTCAAATCTACAGCGGCTTTATTATTGATGCTAAAATACTTAGAGAAGGCGATTCCTAAGCAAATCTGGTATCAAGGCGGCTATAGAGCAAATATTATCTACTATACTCTGTCATTATTTCATATGTTAATAAAGAAACAGTTCTATGAAAAGGACTTAGACTTGATGATTATTTGGAATAAACAAGATGTTCCTGAGTTGCTTCAAGAAATTCTTCTTGAATTAGCTGAACTTGTTCTTGATGATATAACAGATGATAGCAGAAAATCTGCCAATGTTACTCAATGGTGTAAAAAAGAGGATTGTTGGCAAAGCGTAAAAAAAATACACTATGTACTTCCGGATGAATTGGATGAATACCTTTTATCAAGCGAAGAAAAAAAAGTAGAAAATCGAAATGCAAAGAAAGAACAGAGAGTAATAAATGGTATTAATTATCAAACTGAAGTTATTAGCCATTCTGTTGAATTTTGGGTGAGTTTAGCAACATTTGTAGCAGAGAATAGACTTATCAGTGTTAAAGAAGCATCTATTTTAAAAGTAGCTATAAAAATGAATCCAATCCCATCAGAAAAGCAAAGTAAAATATTGTTGAGTATTTTAGAAAGAGCTAAAGAGAATGGATTTAATGATAGTGCAGCGGGTGATTAAATGACAAGAAATGCTCCATGGACATATGAAGAAACTTTGTTAGCATTTAATCTTTATTGTGTAACCCCATATGGGAAAATGCATAAAACGAATCCCGAAGTTATTGAATTATCAAAGTTAATTGGAAGATCTCCTGGCTCTATAGCTCTTAAACTAGGCAATATTGCTAGTCATGACCCTGAAGTACAGAACCAGGGAAAAAAGGGAATGCCTCATGGGGCTAAAATGGAGCTGGTAATTTGGAAAGAATACTTTAAAAATAAGAACGAATTAATTATAAAGGCCAATGATTTGCTTAATCAATTAAAAACTAGTAATAACGATATAGGACTTGATAAGAATAATCAATTTGAAGATTTTGATTTTGAAATGGTTAAAGGGTCTACTAGAGAAGCGGTAATCAACCAAAGAGTAGGACAAAATTTTTTCAGGAGAGCTGTTATGAGCTCTTATAACAATACTTGTTGTATTACGGGTTTAGTAATCCCATCTTTATTAATTGCCAGTCATATAAAACCTTGGAAGGACAGTTCTTCTGAGGAAAAAACTGACCCTACAAACGGATTGTGTTTAAATGCATTGCATGATAAAGCTTTTGATAAAGGACTAATAACAATATCAAAAGATTATAAAATTATTGTATGCACTGAGCTCAAACAAAAACATTTAGATGAAGCAAGCCGAAATTACTTATTGGCATATGAAGGGAAAAGTATACAAAAGCCATATCACTTTTGCCCATCCCCTGATTATATAGAGTACCACAATGATATGATTTTTATAGGATAAGCAGGAGGCATAAGTTTATGTTTTATGACAAGCAGCCAAAAGAGCAACAAGAAAACTATAAAAAGATGATTGCGACCATTGGATCATTGTCAAATCTTTTTGCTGACAGTAAGAACCCGGCTTTATATTATAGAGCACACGAAAACTGCTTTTGTAAATATTTCGATGCAGAAAATTTAGCGCGGCACGATTGTTCAGCCGATGCATCTAAAAATAGGGTTGGTATTGGTTTGAAAACTTGGGTTGGCAGTAATAATCAAAAGGTTGCAGAGTTTGGTAAACTGAGAGAGCAAATCTCTGATGCAAAAAATGACTATGAAATGGTTATAAAAGTCGCCCAATTCAGAAATGAACGAATAAGAACTACCATGAATATGTATGGAATTGATCAGATGATATACCATGTAGTTATTCGTACTGAAGGGAAAATGAATATTGAAGAATGTTCTTTCGATTCAATTGATATTGATCACATTAAGCTTATTCCAGAAAAGGGCAGAACTAATACTATCTATTTTTCGGACGGAAATCATACATATAATTTTAATGTTTCAAAGACAACATTGTATATGGTGTTTGATAACTTAATCCATTTAGACGAGGTGGACGTAAATATACTTGATGATCCATACGAGTATTTATCTAATGGTATCAGTGCTGATGTACATATAATGGAGCAGAAGCCTAAGTATCGAAGGTTAGCCTTAAAGCTTTTCAAAGAGAAAAAAGGTAAATATATTGTTGAAGAAAAGAGTGGATTAAATATTTGGAATGCTAAAGGAAGACCTAGACATCCTGATGAAGTCTATATTCCTTTTAACAAAATGGATAGAGACAGACCAGAAAACATGGATTTCTTTCCAGGAAGAGACACCAAATTTAAATTGGAACTCCCTGATGGCAAAGTGATTTCTGCTAAAGTTTGCCAATCCGATGGTAAAGCAATCATGTCAGACCCTAATAAGGATTTGGGGCACTGGCTGTTAAGGGATGTATTAGAATTACCAGAAGGAACATTAATAACTTATGAGCTTCTTCAAGAAAAAGGATTTGATACAGTACTCTTTGAAAAAATAGAAGAAGGATATTATAGAATCTATTTTACAGATTCAAAAGCTTATGATGAATTATATGGAGAGAAAAAAGAAGATGTCGAATGACATCTTCTTTTTACAATACTTTTAATATCTGTTTTGCAATTCGCTCTATAACTGTAACAGTAACTGAATTACCGGCTTGCTTGTAAAGATAGCTCATTGCTAAGTCGTTTGGTAAATCATAGTTTTTAGGAAATCCTTGTAGAGAAAAGCATTCTTGTGGAGTCAATTTTCTAATTCCGTTTTTTGTATATATTAATGGAACATTATGGCCACCTGTACCCATATTGGCAGTTAAAGTCGGGCAAACTCCACTTTTGTTTTCTCGAACATATACTCGTCTCCATTGATAAACCGTATTTTCTGAATTGATAATATCTTTGATTTCTTCGTACCTTTTAAAGTTTTTTTCTGTATAGTAGAACCTGTCAGGCACCTTCTCTTCAAAGTCTAACACGTTATGCAGTTGATTCGTTAACTTGATTGGAGAAGGGAACTCAAAATCTGTTTTTTTCTTTTCATCTTTAAAGGCTACAACATAAATACGCTCTCTATTTTGTGGAACATTACCATATTCCATTGAATTAAGAACTTTTTTAGCTATATGATATCCCTCTGATTCTAAGGCACCTTGTATGATCCTAAATGTTTTACCGTGATCATGAGCAACCAAGTTTTTTACGTTTTCCAAGAAAATAACCTCAGGCTTTGTGATTTTAGCAATTTTCATTATTTCGAAAAAGAGGCCACCACGACCTTGCTTGTCTTCAAAACCCTCCCGGTAACCAGCTATACTAAAAGCCTGGCACGGGAAGCCAGCAATAATAATGTTAAATTTATGCCCGTTGAAAGGATCTTTCCCTATTTCCAATTCTTCAACAACCTTGTGAATATCTCGAGTATCTACTTTTAAATCAAAGTTATTCTCATATGTTTTTGTTGCTTTTGTATCAAATTCATTTGCATAGACAGTCTTAAAACCAGCATTTGCAAAGCCTAAATCAATACCGCCAACTCCTGCAAAAAGTGAGCAGCATGAATATTTGGAAGCTTTTAAGGCATCTCTCCCTTTATGCATTTGGTTTAATACCTCAAGTCCTTTATCTGTGATTACATATTTGCCTTTAATATTAATTCTAGTTGTATATCCATTTTCACAGAGATAATCCAAGTATCCTTTAACGGTATGTTTACTAAGAGAAAAAGATTCCGCTAAAGAATCCATTGAACATTTAACTATCATCTGACTATCTTCATATATCTGTTGAGATTCTAAGTATTCTAAAATCTTAAATAAATCATTTCCAAATATAGTTAAGTCCACCATGTCATTGCCTCCGTATAAAAATAATACAATAAGAATGAATCTTACACAACAAAATAGTGCTCATAGAGCACTATTTTTAGTGTTTTACTAAAATTCTGCAAGATTAATATCAATTAATTCTTCAATTAATTGATTCATCAAAAGTTCAAAGTCTTGTTTCAATTCGCACTCCCATAGAATTTCTATATTCCATCCTAAGTTCCTTAAAGTTTTGTAATTTTCTTCGTCTTTTTCGGCATTTCGATTCAACTTTTTTATCCAATATTCAGAATTGGTTTTAGGAATAACAGATAATTGACATCCATGGTTATGCCAAAAGCATCCGTTTATGAAAATTACAGTATTGTATTTTTTTAAAACAATATCTGGTTTTCCTGGAAGATCTTTTACATTAATACGGTATCGAAATCCATGTGCAAATAGATATTTTCGAACTTTCTTTTCTATGCTTGTATTTTTCGATTTTATATTAGACATATTTTTATGTCTTTGTTCTTTGGACAAATTATCCATTATAATACCTCCGAAGTCGCTCAATGGAACTATACTTTACTTAAAAGGTCTGCTTACTAGTATTATAAATCCTATAAGTAAGAAAACATAGAACACTATTTTAATGTGTAATTGGGCTGTTCAACAATCACAAGATCAACTATAATTTGATCTAGAGGTGGTAATTATGGCAAAGGCAAAAACAATTAATCTTTTGTTAGAGGATGGATCATTAGATGGTTTGATTACTATAGCTGATTCACAATGGAATTCAGGCGAATTATATTCAGTACCAAGAGAAAGGGCTGAATCGATCTTATCTTCAGAGGCTGTAAAAAAGTTTGGAGTTTATATGCTTCTTTCGCAAAAGATGGTTTATGTTGGGCAAGCCTCAGATTTATCCAGACGCATAAAACAGCATATTGTAGGAAAAGATTGGTGGGAAAGAGTGATTGTATTAACTACTACCGATGATAGCTTGAATCGTTCTGATATCGATTATCTTGAATCTGTTTTAATTAAAAAAGCAAATGATAACAATAGACTGGACACAGATAATAAGAATAAGGGAAATAAGATTAAAGTAACTAAGTTTAGAAAGGTAGAATTAGAGCAGTACTTAGAGGAAGCCTTATTTTTGATGCAGCTTATAGGAGTTGATGTATTTTCTATGACGAAGAGGGATCGAATCATTTCTTCGGTTCCTAAAAGCAGTAAAGCAAATATCGAAATACGGGCAAAAAGAGAAGCGGCAAGATTTCTTTCTGAAAAAGGCATCACATTAAACAAGAAATATACATACGCAAAAAAACAAGACGGACAAGATTATTACTGGGCCAATCCAAAAATCAGTTTTTTAAAAGAAAGTTGGAGTATTGTACTAAATGACCAAAATTTACAGGAATTGATAGTATTAATGATACCTGCAAATACTTTCGTATTAGCTAACGAGAGCGAAGAGGGACTATATACAAGAACAGATAAAGAATACTATATTGATTTAAAAATAGATAGCAAAACTCTCATAGATAAAAGAAGCAGAATAAACTTTACTCCGTTTATTGTTAATAGGGTAAAATATGGCAAATGATTATAATTGATTTGTAGGATGGAATTATTTTCGACACGTTCGGTCTAGGAATATTAAAAGAGTATTTTCATATGATAAATTTTACTTTAAGTCTGGAGGCGATCAAATGACCATTTGTTTTTTTGACATGGACTATAATAAAAAATTTAGATGTGTATATGAAGAATCTGAAGACTATATCGATGTGTTAATTGATTATGATATAGAATCAGAAATAGAAACAGTAAATGGAATTCGTGCCATAGGATCACAAACCGAGTATAAAAATAGAGACATTGTAATTGTTGATAGTGATAATAAAAAAAATATATTGATGAAAAATGCTTATTATTTTGGATTTTCTTCAAGATTAGGGACATTAGATGACCATATTCAAACAACATTTAGAGCACATTCTTATTTTTCTGCAAACGATATTAATAAAATACTGAAGTTGCCAGACACACCAAAAGTTAATAAAATTGAGATTTATAGTAAGTCGATACTAGACTTAATAGGAATACCAAGCTTGAGGAAGGTAAAAAGAAAAGAAGAAGATGATATATTTTTGAATAAAAAGAATGAGCCTATATCTATTTACATTGGGCTTAATAATATCAGTGAAATATTAATAGATGATTTTTGGCGTTATAAGCATAATCATCAAACTAAGATTATTGAGATTGATTTTCTTGGCCGCATACAGATCATTCTAAATAAAAGAATCAATTATGATGAGGTTTCAACATATCTGAATGAACTTATCGTATACATGCAACTATACTTTCCGTATAGATTTGTGATTAACAAAATCTGTGTGGATATCGATAAAACTGTTTATGAGTATAAAGCCCCAACATTGAAAATTGAGAATAAGGGTTTTCATATCAATAAAACTGTAGATTGTTCTCTTGGGGAGTTCCTTAAAAAGTGCTACACTAATATTCCTTATCATAAAAGTACTGAAGAACTGAGAAATATCCGTTATATAATATTTAATAAGAATAGGCAGATTGAAGATGATTTTTTGACTTATTATAGGTTTATTGAATGCTATTATAAAAAGCAAGAGATAGAAGGCATTAAAAAATCATTTATTAAATATAGTATAGCTAACAATTATAAAAAAGAAAATAATTTAACAGATGCCGAAAAGAATAGTCTCACATGGGAAATTATAAGTTTACGAAATAAATATGTTCATTCAGGATATTATATTAAGAATTCTTGTTTAAATGTTAAAGATAAAGAAACTGGAGAAGGATGGACTGTGAACAATATTGATGTTGATTGGTTATACCGGCGAACAAAAATATTATACGATATTTCAATTGATATAATATTTAAAAATATTTTGGGATTCAATACTTATGAATATCAAGGTTAGTTTGGCCGGTTCAATAAGGCGAATAAATGTGTAACAAATTAGTGATAATTGGAAATAGAAGCGGTTTTTGTAGCACAAGTAAGTCAGAAAACACCAGTCATCCAACAGAAAAAGAAAAAGATAAAGTTCCGAAAAGGTTCTATTGTAAAACATAAGCGATATGGAAAAGGAAAAGTATATAAAATTGAAGGAAATAAAATACACGTTCTTTTTAATGAAATCGACTTAAAAACGTTTCGACTGGATGATTGCTGTGAAAAGGGATATTTGGAATTAATAAAGTAAAGCAGTGTTTACTAATGTACGATGATAAAAGAAATATTCAAGCATTTATTCAACTTTTAATATAATGATCTTCTGAGAATTTAGAAGTCTTCAGGTAAGGACGAAAATTAAATCTTAGAACCTCTGCTCACATCATCTGTATGATGGTGAAGTGGAGGTTCTTTAGCGTGTTCAGTAAGTTTGCTATTTGATATTTTCATTGTTTTTGTACATTTTCCATGAAAGCCAGGAAAGATATAAAGAAAAAGACGCTGCTAGAAATGATCCAAAGAAAGTAAGTGGTATATTGCGAATTTCTTCAGATAGGAATGCATTAACTATCAACAGGAAACCTATCAAGAAAAAGAAGAATATCCTGCCAATAGATGATTTAGGAGCCTCTTTTTCTTTTATCGATTCTCTTTGATGTGGTTTGTAATTCAGTATTTTTCCGCAGCCCTTTAAAAAATGTCTGAATTTCCACTCCATTAATATAAAAATAATAAGTGGAATAAGTATAGAAATAATTATGTTTGGAATAAGAGTGAAATATGTCAATAAACCAACAATAACCGATACATAATGACGAATTAATAATGTTTGAAATAATCCTTCTGATTCAACAGGTATTTTATAACCTGTTTTTTCTTTACTCACATAGTATATGGCTTGGCCGTTTTTGCTTCGGTAAATGTTTTTTCCATTTAAGATGAGTTGTGATTCTGATTGATATTTCATACTTAAATTCTATCGAAAAAAAGTGAGTAAGGTATGAATGTATAAAGAAAATGTTTTCATTTTACGGTTGTTCCTTAGCAAAAATCTAAATGCTTTCAAGTTTCAAATAATTAGAAAAATAGCGCATATAATGACTATAAAAGGAGTTCGTATTTATGGAATATATGCGTTCGGCTGTTTTTTTAGATCAACCAAAAAATTCAAATCATCGGCATATTCAAGTACAGACATTTCAAAAACCGGTATGTGAAGATGACAAAATCCTTGTCCGAATCAAAGCAAGCGGGATATGTACCTTTGAACAACGGGTATTTACAGGCGTTCATCAAGTAGCGTTTCCATACATCGGAGGACATGAAATAGCTGGTGAAATTGTAGAAATTGGAAGAGATGTGCAGAAGTATACGAATCAATGGAAGATTGGTGACCAGGTTGTTGTCGGAGCGACGCAATCGTGTGGGTTCTGTAAGTATTGTCAGTCTGGACATTCAGAAGCGTGCATTTATTTTACTTCTGAAAAAAGACTCCCTGGACAACCTTGGAACGGTAGTGGTGGCTTTAGCGAATACATGATGCAAAGACCGAATTGTATTTTCAAATACTATAATGTTTCTCCTATGGAAGCGTGTATGACAGAGCCGTTATCCTGTGTGATTCATAGTGTAGAGATGGCTGATCCTCAATTTGGTGATACATGTGTCATTGTAGGCTGTGGAATTATGGGATTGCTTCATGTTGAATTGTGTGTTCGAAAAGGAACACAAGTCATTGTAGTAGAACCAGATGAAAAAAGACGAAGGCTTGCCGAAGAAATCGGCGCACACTATGCTATTGACCCTAAAAAAGAAAATGTTCTTGAGCTCATTAAAAAAATAACACATGGGGAAATGGTAAATTGTGTGTTTAATACAATCCCGGTTGCTTCTAGTGTTGATAAAAGCTTGGAATTTGTTACCAATCGAGGTTGCTTGGTGATTTATAGTGGAATATATCCAAACATGCCGATTTCTGTGAATGCCCACCGGATCCACCGAAATTCGATTCGCATATTGGGAACAGCCAATTCAAATGAACAGGATTTTATAAGAGCAGCATCGTTAATTTCAAATCGAATTAATGATATGAAAAAATACATAAGCGGAATTTATAAAGTGGAAGAAATAGAGAAAGCGCTAATATCTTCGTGTACCGGACCAACATTTAGAAATATTGTTGTGTTTGATGAAAAGTAATGGTTTAAATTAGTTTCTTTATGAGAAAGGAGAATGGAATGAAAGCCGTTGTATATTATGGATTAAGAGATGCTCGTGTATCCGAATTTAAAGAGCCTGAATTAAAAGATGATTCTGTCAAAATAGCTGTTAGTTATTGTGGGATTTGTGGTACGGATATTCATAAATTTAATGGAAAAGGGGGATCCCGCCCCGTGATACCTCCGGTTGCATTAGGTCATGAGGTGAGTGGAATTGTGGAGAAAGTAGGAAAAAAGGTAACAAGATTTAAAGCAGGGGATCGTGTAACTGCAGATCCGAATTGGAGCTGCGGTTCTTGTTATTATTGCCAAAGGGGTCTTACACATATGTGTGAAAACTCTGCAGGTGTTGTAAAAGGCATGGCAGAATATATATGTCCTCCTGAAAAAAATGTGTATAAGGTACCGGACGGTTACCCTTTAAAATATGCGGCTTTAACAGAACCTTTGTCCTGCTGTCTGCACGGAATCGATTTGGCTGGTATCCAGACCGGAGACAATATTATCATTGTCGGAATGGGAGCTATGGGGGCGATGATGGTTGAATTGGCCAAAATTTCAGGTGCGAATCATATTATTGTTGTTGAACCAAACATATCTAAAAAAACAAGAGCATTTGAGTTAGGAGCCACGATGTTTATCGATCCTTCCTGTGAAGATGTGAATCAAACAATTAAAGAATCAGACATTAAAAACATAGACAAAGTCATTGAATGCGTAGGATTAAAACAGACTATGGAAAACGCTTTATCTTATGCTGGAAAGTGTGCAACAGTTGTATTATTTGGACTGGGTGACCCAGAACATCCGGTTTCTTTTAATCAATACGAAGCGTTTAAAAAAGAATTAGTGATAAAAACCAGTTTTGTGAATCCTAATGTTTCACAAAGGGCACTTGATTTATTAGTTAGTGGCAAAGTAGATGCTGAAAAACATATTGTCCATGTAATGGAAATGGAAGATGTCCCTAAAGAGTTGGCTGAAAAAACATATTTTTCAAAAGGAAAAGTTTTGGTGAAGGTCAGTGGTAAAGAAAAATAAATCCATGCGTAAGATACGAAAAAGAGAAATAATCGTCCAGGTCTTTTGGATTTTAGTATTTGTGGGGTTAATAGCTTTAGGTTTTTTGGGATCCAGAATGTTATTCCATTAAAGAGACGAATTAAAAAAATCGAACCACGAAAAGGTTCGATTTTTACTTATCTCACTTAGTTGATTGAATTGTTTTTTAAGAATCTATGGCCAGGTATTCGATAATCGTTCGGGTCATAATCATTAATGGGATCCGTGATGTGGTAAAGAGTATTTTAGAATTAGGCATAGCTTCTGTGTGACCCAATATGGTAATGTCTGAGATTCTTTCTAAATTAGTGTTTTCTTTACATATACAAGTATAGATTTTGATATGAGAGTTCTTTATACGCCTGGCTGTTTTATATAGCTTAGGTGAAGTATTCAATGCGGATATAAAAAATGCAACATCTTTTTCACTTGTTTGAAAGTGAGCCCTGTCCATAACCACTTCATCTTCAATCAGAATGGAATAAATACCCAGATATAACAACTGATCACGAAATTCACTTGCAATCTTTGCACTGGAACCTAGTGCGAAAATCCACACACGTTCAGCCTTGCGTATCTCTGTAACGATTTTTAGAATATCGCTAATGATTATATTATCCAAGGTGATGTCACATTCCCTATAAGATTTAGCCAAAATTTCATTAATATTTGTAAATTGATTCCTTTCTGCCCCGCTGGTAACGGAATTCATTTTTTGTGATGTATATCTCAATTCTGTAATACCACCGGAATACCCCATTTTACGAATAGCCCGAGATACTGTGGCAATCGAAGTATAAGTCCTATTAGCAATCATCGTAATTGATAGATTTTGAATTTTTTCTTCATTGGAGTCCAAAAAATCGATTACTGTTTTTTCAGCATCCGATAAAGAATTATAAACAGAAATGTCTTTAATTAATGTCATATTCACTCCTTCTTAAATATTCAGTCATCTACCATTTCCGTTTGCTTAAATATAGCATAAAATTTCATAATTTTTGTGCTATCAACCGATTTTAAGAATTGCATCTTTTATTCATACAAAATCATAACATTGGTTACTTTGAAAATCCTTTCAATCTTTTCTCTTATAAGCTTTTACCTTGGAAAGGTTTTAGATACCCAAATCTTTAATTCATACTAAAAAGAATTTACGATTTTTATAACAGATGAATGAAAAAAGAAAGGAGAGAAAACATAACTCATTCATAACACCATAAAAGAAAAGGAGAGAAGATAATATGGTTTTTTCAGCAATTTTAGTAGCACTATTAGCTACAGGCAGTCAGTGGTGGTTTTGCCACTTAATTACACGGACTTGGTTGTATCCTATATGGTCAGGATTTTTGACTGGAATCTTTCTTGGAGAACCTGTTTTAGGAATGAAAGCAGCTGCTTATATCCAATTGACCTATTTGGGATGGATCACAGCAGGTGGTTCAATGCCTGGAAATTTGATGGTAGCCGGTATTTATGGGACGGCTCTAACTATTATCTCAGGTGCTGATCCTCGTATGGCTGTTACATTTGCCGCTGCATTATCGTTGATTGGAATTGTACAAAACACTGCATATATGACTTTAAATTCATTGTGGTTACATAGAGCGGATGCCTATCTTGAGGCAGGTAATCTAAAAGGTGTTCGATTAATGAACTATGTGCCATCAGGCATTCTGGCGTTCCTACTGTATGGTGTTCCTATTTTTTTGATTATTACTTATGGAGCAGATTGGGCACAGCAAATGATTGCAATGATTCCGGAATCATTAGCTAATGCTCTGAATGTTGTAGCTTCTATTATGCCGGCATTAGGTATTGGAATGTTATTGAACTATATCGGTAAGAAGAAATTAATTGGTTTCTTCTTCCTAGGATTCTTTTTAAGCGTATATTTCGGATTAGATACAATGGCATGTTTCGTCTTCTCGGCATGTGTGGCAGCCGTTATGTATTTCTTCGGAAATAAGGAAGAGGAGGTAGCATCATAATATGGAAAAAGCACTGGAAAAAAGAGATTTAGTGAAAGCTTGGGCTTTAACATATTCTAGCGAAGCTTGTTACAACTATGAGCGTTTGCAAGCTTTAGGCAATACAAACCAGATGATTACGATCATTACAAAATTGTATGATACAAAGGAAGAACAAGTTGCGGCTCTTAAAAAATATATGGAGTTCTTTAATACCGAGCCATCTTGGATGGGAACCGTTGTTCACGGTATAACGATATCGATGGAAGAGCAGAAAGCAAATGGTGCAGATATTGAGGATGAAGATATCGTTGCTTTGCGTACAGGTTTAATGGGCCCTATGGCAGGTATCGGAGATACAGTATCCCAGGCTGTTTTTTATCCGATTTTAGCAGGTATTTGCTGCCAGTTTGCTTTAGATGGCAATTTTGCGGGACCAATCTTGTTCGAAATTGTATATAAGTTCTTTATGATTTTTCTTGGATATAACAGTTTTATGTTGGGTTATAAGCAAGGGAAAGCAGCTATTGTTCAGTTATTACAATCAGGAACACTGGATCGAATTACAGAGGTTGTAAGTGTTATCGGTTTGGTAGTAGTTGGTAACATGGCTTTTTCAAGAGTGGTTATTACTTGTCCGTTGAAATTTAATTCAGGAGAGGTAGAAGTCGTAGTTCAAGAAATGTTTGATTCGTTACTTCCAGGAGCTCTTCCTTTGTTGATTACTCTAGGTGTTTGGTTATTAGTATCTAAAAAAGTAAAACCGACAACAATTATTTTGATTATCTTTATTGTTGGTATAGTTGGTTCTTATTTAGGAATTCTAGGAACTGCATAAGAATTGAACCATGAGTCGAGCATTTACTTCTCGAAGTAAATGCTCCTTTTAGAAAGTAAGGTGAGCTAATGAAGAAAATAAAGATTGCTCCCTCTATCATGTGTTGCAAAATAGATGAAATCAAGGATTACATACAATTATTTGAGAAAGTAAAGATAAATAGTATTCATTTTGATGTAATGGATGGTCATTATGTGCCAAACATGATGCTTGGTACAACGGATTACAAAGATATTAAAAGAATGACTTCATTGCCTGTTGATATTCATCTAATGTGTATTAATCCCGAATCATTTATTGAAATATACGATGTGCAACCGGGCGATTATGTCAGTTTTCATCCGGAAACTGCAAAACATCCATATAAACTTTTACAAACCATCCATGGTAGAGGATGTAAAGCGGGTTTAGTGATCAATCCAGGAACACCGTTGTCCTTCCTTGAAGAAAGTATAGACATAATTGATTATGTAACATTAATGACCGTTAACCCTGGATTTTCAGGGCAGGAAATGGTACCAAATGCAGTTTCCAAAATTCGCAGAACAAGAGCTTTGTTGGATTCGCATGGATATGAAAATATTTCGATTGTAGTTGATGGAAATACTGTTTTAGATAATGCAAAAAAAATGAAGAAGGCTGGAGCAGATACATTTGTCGTTGGAACATCTAGTCTTTTAAAAGAGTTGGAAACTTTTGAAGATAATTATCGAATATATACAAAGGAATTGGAGGTGGCATAATATGCTGGGACTAGTATTTACTGGTCATGGGATGTTTCCGGAAGGCGTTAAAAGCAGTACGGAAATGATTTCGGGAAATATCGAACAATGTGAAGTTGTCTCTTTGGAGCCGGAAGATGATCCGACTGGTTTTGGGGAAAAACTGAAAAATGCGGTAAAGAATGTGGATACAGGAGATGGGGTATTGATTTTAACAGATATACGAGGTGGCACACCTTTTAATCAGAGCCTGATATTATCAAGGGAGATGAATGTGCAAATCGTAGTGGGGACCAATATACCTACGGCATTAACCGCAAAACTAGCGCGCAATGAAAATACAACATTGGATGAAATAGCGGATATTATTTTATCGGAAGCACAAGATAGTATTGATATTGTAAAGTTTAATATCTAATAAGGAGGAAGAAATGGAAAACAATCTTTTATTTGTGAGAATCGATGATCGTTTGATCCATGGTCAGGTTATGACTTCCTGGATGAAGCAAATGCCTGCAAAGCAGATAATTGTGGTAGATAATAAAGTGGCGAAAGATGATTTTATGTTGTTTGTTTTGCAGAATGCCGCTCCCAAAGGGGTTAAGGTAATTGCTTTAACGGAACAGGATGCGGTCACCCGAATCAAAGAGGGTTTGGCTATGCCGACATTTATATTGGCCAAGACACCGATGCCTTTAAAAACGTTAGTTGATAATGGTATTGATATTGATGAAATCAATATTGGTGGAATGGGCATGAAAAGCGGAAGACGACCATTGTTTAAAAACATTTCTGCAAATGATGAAGAAAGAACTTGCTTTCAAGATTTAATTAATGGAGGAATTCGTGTATATATCCAGATTGTTGCTGATGCCGGAATAAAAGAAGTCAAAGATTTACTGTAGTGATTGGCAAGAAAGGGAACAATATGAAAACTATGAGCCTGTTTTCAATTAATGATTTTCGTCTGGTGGATATACCTAAGCCTAAACCCAAAGGGGATCAAATTCTTATAAAGGTGGGAGCTTGTGGCATCTGTGGAAGCGATATACCACGAGTTTATCAATTAGGAACAAAAGTATATCCTGTGGTTTTAGGGCATGAGTTCGCCGGAGAGGTCGTTGAGGTCGGCAATCCTAAGGATGAGGATTTGATTGGAAAAAGATGTGCAGTTTTTCCATTAATTCCATGTGGCCGTTGTGATGCATGCGAGACAGGAAACTATTGCCAATGCCAAAATAATGGATATTTAGGATCCAGAAATGATGGAGGATTTGCTGAATATTGTCTTATTCCGTCCAGATGGCATTTAGTATTCACGAAAGAAAACACGTTGGATTTTGAAAATCTATGTATAACTGAGCCTGCCTGCGTAGCACAGCATGCGTTGCGCAGGGGCGGAGTTAATGCGGGGCAAACCATAGTCATTACGGGTGCCGGGCCAATTGGATTATTATGTGCAAGGTGGGCGAAAATATTTGGAGCTAAAAATGTATATCTGACTGAGATCAATGATGAAAAACAAAGATTCGCACAGAAACATGGCTTTCATGTCATCAATACCATGAGCGACAATGTTGAAAGCATTATAAAGGAAAAAACAAATGGAAGGGGAGCAGATGTTATCATCGAAGGAACAGGCAGCTCAACCGGGATTAATGATGCTATTCGTATTGCACGCTGCTCCGGTACTATAGTATTGATGGGAAATCCGCACATAGATGCAGTTTTAGGAATGCAAAACTATTCTTTGATACTTAGGAATGAGCTGAATATTCATGGAACATGGAATGATTACTATGCAAATCTTCCATTAAATGAGTGGACCTACACTGTTGAAATGATTGAAAGCGGTCAATTAAAGGTGGCCGATCTTATAACGCATAAAGCAGGTATTGATGACTTAAAACAGCTGTTTGAACAAATATACAAAAAGAAAATCACAGCATGTAAAGCGATATACAGTGCTTCATTAAACAGGAATTAAAATGAAAAGAAAATATAATTTTACATGGTTTATTAATAATCACATGAAGGAAATTTTTGGACGATCGACAAATGCTATTGGAAGGCCGTTATTTAAAGCATATAGAAAACAAATAAATGCATTAGACATTAAATTGAATGAATATATAGAAACGAATGGAACTGATGATAAAGCATTCATATTAGGATTGTTTGATTTAGCATGTTCTAGATTTGGAATGGGATTAAAAACGAATATTGATCGATATAAAGATGATTTTTATGCGTTTTTAGAACAAGAATAGAAATGATTGCATATATGAAAAACAAAAATTTGGTTCTGAATGAATTAACTCAGGTGCTAAACTCGATAGACGAAAAAGAAGTGGATCAACTTGTGGATATGATATTGTCATCCGAAAAAGTTTTTGTAGTTGGAGTTGGTCGTGTCATGTTGATGTTACAGGCATTAGAAAAAAGACTAAATCATTTAGGGGTTGAGGCTTACCATGTTGGAGAAATAAACGAGCCGGCAATTACAGAAAAAGATTTATTAATAGCGGGATCTGGTTCGGGAGAGAGTGTCTTTCCTTTATCGATTATACGAATAGCCAAAAAATATAAGGCGAAAACTGTACATATAGGCGTAAATGCTAACAGTTCGATGAAGAATTATGAGGATCTGTTCTTGAGGATCCCCTGTAGTACAAAACTGAATCTTCCGGATGAAATTAAATCGGAGCAGATTATGAGTTCTTTGTTTGAGCAGAGTGTACTGTTATTGTCGGATATCATAGCATTAAAAATAGTGGAAAGAAAGAATATAACAAATATGCAATCTTTATGGAGAAGACATGCAAATTTGGAGTGAATTATATATGAATTTGAATAAAAAAATGTGGGCATCTATTCTTTATGGAGTAGATGACTTAAGATATGAACAAGTTGAAATTCCTGGATTAAAGCCAGGCGAAGCATTGGTAAAAGTAACAGCCTGTGGAATATGTGGAAGCGACATTCCCAGAGTGCTGAAGACTGGAACCTATCATTTTCCTACTATACCAGGGCATGAGTTTGGGGGAATCGTTGTAAAAACAGGCAATTCGAAAGACGAAGGATTGATAGATAGAAGAGTTGCATGTATTCCTTTGATTCCTTGCTATTGCTGCGAACAATGCGAAGTGGGAAATTATGCACAATGTTCCAACTATGGTTATTTAGGTTCTAGGAATGATGGAGGGTTTGCACAATACTGCAAAGTGCCTGTCAATAATTTAGTATTGATTCCTGATAAAATAACGGATGATGAAGCTGCGATGCTGGAGCCGATTACAGTTGCACAGCATGTAGTTAAGAACACCAGGATTGATTTCGGAGATGATGTAATTGTATATGGTCTTGGAGCAATCGGAATTTTTGTGGCTCAATGGGCAAAAGCATTAGGAGCAAACCATGTTTTTTCATTGGATTTGGATGAAAAGAAAGTCTTAGTAGCAAAATCCATGGGATTGGATGCCATCTGTACTAAAGATAAAAATGCGAAAGATATAATATTGAAACGGACAAATGGTAGGGGAGCAGATGTAGCTTTTGAAGCTGCTGGATCAGGATATGTTTTTAATGAGGCTGTTTCTTTGCTAAAACAAAATGGAAAACTAGGTTTAGTTGGTCGACCACCTGGTTCTTTAGAAATATTAAATGAAACATATGAGAAACTATTGCGAAACCAGATAACGGTAAAGGGAACATGGGCATTTGAAATGAAACAGTATCCTCATAATGCGTGGAATGATTCTTTACAAGCAATCTATGAGGGAAAAATAAATATTGATCCGGTTATCTCTCATCGTCTTCCATTATCCAAAGCATATGAAGGCATAAGAATTATGGCTGAGCACACCGAACCATTTCATAAGATTATCGTGTATCCAAATAGACTTTAACAATTATTTAAATGATTAATTGTTTTGACACTATATTTACAAACTATTTTGATAGTGTATGGTGGTTATCCCATCGTATTATTGAGGAATAATATTTGATAATAATAGATTTGGGTTTTCTTTTGTAAGAATTGGGCACATTTATAAAAGTCATGTTCGTATAATCAAATTGTTTAGGAGAAGTATGAGTATGTCTTTAAAAGAAATTATTACCTATGGATTAGGATTGATAGGAATGGGAATGTTGTGCTTTACTCGAATAAAATATTTAAAAAGACAACAGCAACAACCAGACAATATTTATACAGCTGAGGAGGACAGCTTGCATAAAATATCAGTATTGATTTTGATTGTTGCTGTTGTTTTAGCATTAATACCAATTTATTAAAGAAGGTTTTATATACTGGATTTATTAATTAATGTAATATAGATGCTTTCCAGATCTTGCATTGTGCATTTTCTTATGGTGTTTGCAGGAGATCCTGAATCTATTGCGTCTTTAGCCATTTTGGGGATATTAGCTATAAAATTTCCCTTATCTACTCCGTACTCTTGAAGCGTTGGAATATGGCAATGTTTAATTACTTTGAAAACTTCCGATAAAAGAATATCTGTCGCTTTTTTGTCGGATTCAGTTTTGCTGGCTATGCCAATTTCCTTGGCAAGGCTTCCGAATTCAGAATAAGCGTCCTGTATTGCAAAGCTTAGACATTCAGTCATCAGCATGGCATTGCTTAAACCATGCGGAATATGGTATAAAGCGCCAATTGGGCGTGACATACCATGAATAATAGTTACAGAAGAGTTGCTAAAAGCTATACCAGCCTCCAATGCCGCGATGGACATTTGTTCCCGAGCGACGACATCTGAGCCATTATCAAATGCTTTAGGAAGATTGTCCAATATACGTTTTGTAGCTGCAACACTAAACGTTCTTGATAATGGTTGTGCCTTCTTTGATGTATAGGATTCAATAGCATGACACAAAGCATCTATACCTGTAGATGCGGTAATTTGAGGAGGAGAACTGATTGTAAAGGTAGGATCGATAATAGCTAGGTCTGGAATTAAAGCATTACCTTTTAACAACATTTTTATATTTTCTTGTGTGTTAGTGATAATTGTGAACCGAGTAGCCTCGCTTCCTGTGCCCGCA
This sequence comes from Erysipelotrichaceae bacterium, assembly GCA_040266995.1. Classification (GTDB taxonomy): domain Bacteria; phylum Bacillota_I; class Bacilli_A; order Erysipelotrichales; family Erysipelotrichaceae; genus UBA4312. The sequence continues at coordinate 31,543 of JAWRHV010000030.1, forward strand.
GTCGTTGGAATAGCAACCATTGTATGGCGTCTTGTATTTATCTCTTCGCTTATGTATTCATTGATATGTCCGCCTTTAGATAAAACGGCACCAATTGCTTTCATTGCATCAATGGAGCTTCCACCTCCGATTGCAATAAGGAAATCACATTGGCTTTCAGAAAAGTACTTGACACCAGTTTCTATCATATTATCGGTCGGTTCACCGACAATAGAATCATAAACAGCATATTCGATACCATCAGCCTTTAATTTGTGTATGACACAATTAACAAATCCCAGTTTAACCATTATTGGATCAGTGATGATCAGCGCTTTTTTTCCGAATTGAAGCGTTGCCTCTTCCAATGAATTTTTTCCTGTGATGATATGTTTAGGTAATATAAAATCTCTTGCCATGATGATTTTCTCCTTACATTCGGGCAACCATTTCGCCGTATTGTTTTTTTGCTTTATAAATAAAGTCTTTTACTTCTTGTGTGGTTGGTAAATCATCTGAGCTGTTGTTTGAACGAACCATCATGCTGGCTTCTGCACTTCCAAATTCCAGGCAGTCTATGATAGGCCAGCCCTGATAAATTCCATATAGAAAACCAGATGCATATCCATCTCCCCCGCCAAATCCTTTCCTCGATTGCACAGGAAATGGTCTGATGGAATAGTGCTCACCATTTTTTAGAAATGCGCAGGATCCTTTGGTGCCGTGCTTTATAACTACAATTTTTGCCTTCTGCTTTAGCCAGTAATTGGCACTGTCTGAATCATTCATATCTGGGTTGATTAATCGTTGCATTAGGTCAAACTCACGTCTGGATCCCATGATGATATCGGCATTTCTTGCGACATATGAATAATAAATGGATATAACATCGTCATTTATCCAATTGTAAGGTCTGTAGTCGATATCGAATAGAATAGGTGTACTGGATTTGATTGCTAACATTAAGGCTTTTAAAGTGGCCTCACGGCTGGGACTTTCAGCTAATGCCGTTCCACTTATGAGCAGCATTTTTCCTTGTTTGATATACTCCTCGTCAACATCTTCTGTTGAAAGTTGCAAATCGGCAATACAATTACGGTACATCAATAGCCGGCTTTGGGTAGGGGAAAGCATCTCTGTGAATGTAAGGCCTAACTTCTCACCATTTGTGCATCGGCTTATATGAGATGTATCGATACCTTTTTCCTTAAAATACTCTGTTACATAGTCTCCGAATTGGTCATCAGATACTTTACCAATGAATCCTGCTTTTAACCCATGCTTTGTTACACCACACGCAATGTTTGCAGGGCTACCGCCAACATATTTTATGAAATGATCGACATTTTTTAAAGGTTTGAAATCTTCTGTAGGAGCAGGATTAAAATCAATGGCTACACGTCCCAGCAGGATCAAATCGAAAGGTCTAGAATGATCAAATTTCAAATGCTTCATATGTAGTAATTCCTCCTTTTTATGTTTTGTTTTTCAGGTAGTTTGAAAAAAGATCTAATACTCCATCTTCTGTAAAAATCTGTGTACTTTGAATCATTTGCAAATGGTCCAAAAGCTGATTATAAAAACAGATAATTTCCTTGGTTGATATGTTTGTCAGTTTTCCCTTGTTTGTAATTGCAATAATACTAGAAATCGTGACATTCGGTAGTATCTGTTCTATTCTTTTTTGATACTTTTTTAATTCATGTATCGGATTTGCAATCTTTATCGTTCTTTTTTCTTTTTTTATTCGCCAGTAGCGATCTTTCTCGTTGCCATAATATTTTCCGGTTTCATCTATGTATTCGATAAGAGTAATTCCTTTATGAGAAAAAAGTAAGACAAATCGCGAGGTGATATTATGCGATGTATCTTTTATCGTTGTAAATGAAAGCTTATGAACCCCTATTTGTTTTTGTAAAAATGAGCTCGTGGAAGCATCTTTACGAATGACTGTACGCCAAAAAAATTCCATATAGTTTGGAAAAATGATAGGAAGAATCGATTCTTTATAAGGCTTATAGTTGTTAAAAGCTTTGAAAGCATAAATGATGATTATAACAACTATTAATGTATAAATTATAGTATCCATCAAAAACAACATCTCCTATATAGATTGTATTTGAAAAAATTAGCAAAAAAGAAAAGAGAATGTCTAATTAAATATGGTAATAATTGGTTTATTTATTTAATTGCGCGAATGCAAAATAATAAAACAAAAATTCCAGTTTAATGCGTCATCCTTTTTAATTATTCGATAACAACAAAATGCTAGTGTATAAATGGAAGGAGTGGATCGATTGAATAATAAAAATAAATCAAATGCCTATTTTCGACAAATTATGAAAATGTTTTTGGATAACGATATGTTGACCACCCAACGTTTAGCACAAGAAATCGGGTTATCTGAAAAAACAATTAGAACAAAAATTGATAATATTAACTACACCTTGAAAAAGAATCAATTAGGAATAATAGAAAAAAAACCCCGAATTGGTATGTGGTTGGAAGCTACATCTAATCAAAAATCACAAATAATTAAGATGATTAACACGCAGGACGCCAATTTTCCACAGGCAGATGATAAGTCCAGAATGGTATCCGCCTTAAGGCAGATACTGAATGTTAATAATAATAAACAACTAACATCCAAAAAGCTTGCAGATTCCATGTATATGAGTACCCCTACAATCTTAAAAGTTATTTCAGATTGCAAGGAATGGTTGAGGATGTTTGATATTGAACTCAATGTTATCCGTAATAAAGGAATCGAATTGAAATATACAGAGTCTTCTTATCGTTTGGCTATGAGGAATTTTATAACAAAATTGGATGACACAACCAGTGTCAAAGAAGGGATTTCTTATTTTATGCCAGGACTGCAGGTGGGCATTATCGAGAATGCAATAATGGAAACAGAAAAAGAATGGGGATTTCATCTTGTAGACGAATCTTTTAATGAGATATTGGTATATTCCAGCATTTCGGTTTATGAAAGCTCGAGAAATATACAAAGAGAATTGAATATTTCAAAAAAAGAATTGGATGTGCTTTCTCAATACAGCGAATACCATTTGGCAGAAAAAGTTTTCCAAAAAATTCAACGATATATCAACGTACTGATTCCTGCTGGAGAGATTGCGTTCCTTTCTATTCAAATTCTTTGTTCTCGAATGATCAATGCGGAAGCAAGCCTGTATGATTCATCTTCGCTTTTGAAAGAATATGATGACAAGCTGAAAATATTTGTCTCCAAAATGATAGACGTTATTAGTAATATTACGAATGTTGATTTACGAAAGGATTCTGAGTTGTACCAAGGCTTGCTGATACATTTGAGACCAACTATTTTTCGCCTGAAATATAACCGAAGCGCAGATAATGAATTGACGACATTTATTAAAAATGAATACAACCAAACATTTCGTGTCTCCTGGCTAATCTCGGTCCTTTTTGAAGAATACTTTAATTTGCGAATTACCGAAGATGAATTAAGTTTTATTACATTATATATTCAAACTGCATTAGAAAGAAACTTTACACCTGTTTCTGTTTCCTTGGTTTCTAATGCTTCAAATGGGATTAATCAAATGATTTGCGACAAACTGCGTAGAAAATGTGATGAAATTAAAAGCATACATGTCCAAAGTATGCATGATTTTGAGTTATTACAATGTAAGGATGACTTGATTCTCACTACTAAAAAAATCAATTCGAAAGATAAACGAATAGTTGAAATTGATGATTGGTTAAGTGATGAGAATATTATATGCATCAAAGATCAGATCAAACTTATTCATGCAAGAAATAATGATTATTCTAATAATTTCTCGGCAGAGTGCCATGAATTGTTCGAGCCTGACCTAATATTTGTTCATATGGATGTAGAAAACAAAGAAGATTTATTAAGGATATTATGTAAAAAGTTAGTATCAAAGGGATATGTGACAAAGAAGTATATAGACACAGTTATAGACCGTGAAAACAAAACACCTACATCTATTGGCAATGGTGTGGCAATCCCACATGGGGATACACAGGAAGTGAATACTGCAAAAATTGTTATTGCAACTTTAAACAAATCTATTTTATGGGATTCAGAGTATGTTGATGTTGTATTTTTGTTGGTTGTTAAGTTTAACAGTGAGTTTGAAATCAATCGGACTCAATTATTTTACAAACAATACATAAAACTTGTTGATGGAGATTGTAAGGTCGATATTTTAAGGAACTTTAAAACGAATATTGATTTTTATCGATACTTGATTAGATGACGGGAGGAAAATCTAAATGGATTTACGAGAAATACTAGATGAAAGCATTATTGATTTAAATTTGGAAGGATCGAATAAAGACGAAGCGCTATATAACTTAAGTAATCGACTATATCAATTCGGTTATATAAATGATATTGACCAGTTTATTTCAGACATATATAAGCGAGAAGAAGAAGGTGCTACGGGAATGGGGCATGGAATATCGATTCCGCACGGAAAAAGTAAAGCGGTTCAACGTAATGGGATAGCTATAGGCCGGTGCCTTCGTGATATTCGTTGGGAAAGCAGTATGTCTGTAGATGGATTCCAAAAAACCAGATTGATTTTTTTGTTTTGTGTCAGTGATGATCAGAATTTTTCTAAGACGCATATGATGTTGTTGGCTGAACTTGCTGGAAAACTAGGAAATGATGCACGTGTCAATAAATTAAATAGAGTTAAATCGAAGACTGAATTAATAGATACGATTGTTTATGATTCAGAAAGCATTGTTGAAAATTCGTCAGAGGAAACCATTGAAGAGTTAGATATCCAAGTCATAGATTCTTAAAAAATTACCATATTAAAAAGACCTAAATTATCGAATTCATAAAGGATTCAGCATATATCATATTCTTAAGAAAGAGGTGGCCAAAATGAAAATTGTTGGTGTTACGGCATGCACCGCTGGCATCGCTCATACATATATTGTGGCGGAAAAGATTCAACAAGCCGCAAAAGATGCTGGCCATGAGTGCAAGATAGAAACACAAGGCACAATAGGAGCACAAAACCAATTGACTTCTGAAGAGATCCAGGAAGCAGATGTAGTAATTATTGCACATGATATTGCAGTTGGAGGAACGGAAAGGTTTAAAGGCAAACCGATTGTTGATATTCCGATAAATATTGCAATGAAAAGTCCGAAGAGTTTGATTATGACAATAGAAAAAAAATTGCAGAAGAAATAAGAAAAACAAGGAGAGAAAAATATGTTAAATGATGCAAAAAAACATGTAATGACCGGTATATCTTACATGATTCCAATGGTTGTTGCAGGAGGTATCTTAGGCGCACTTGCGAAAGGACTCGGTGGTTGGGAAGTCGGTAATTTAGCACCCGATGCATCTGGGGCAACAATCTTCTCATATTTAAATGCCTTTGATTGGGGCCAGTTCTGGTGGGCTATTTCGAAATTGTCTGATTATGCCATGAGCTTCGCATGTGCAGTGTTGGCTGCGGGAATTGCCTATTCAATGTCAGAAAGACCAGGTATCGTTCCAGCATTTATTTTAGGATATACAGCTAATCAAGCAAAAGCTGGGTTTATTGGTGCGCTCATTCTTGGGTTTATTGTTGGATGGCTAGTAAATATTTTTAAAAAATATGGAGAAAAACTCCCTAAAGCTCTTCAAGGGTTATTACCTGTCTTGATTATTCCTGTATGTGTGACTTTTATTGTTGGTGCCTTATTCTTCATGTTATTAATGGGACCGATGTCTGCTATGATGACAGGTATTCAAAATTGGATCATGTCTTTAAATGAAGGCTCAAAATTCTTGATTGGAGCTGTTATTGGAGCATGTATGGGATTCGATATGGGTGGACCAATCAATAAAACCGCATCGATGGCTGCTAATGCCTTATTTGCTGATGGATATGCTGCTCCAGAAACAGCAAAAATTATTGGCGGTATGACTCCTCCACTAGGGGTTGCTATTGCAACATTCTTGCAACCGAAAAAATTTACACAGGCTGAGAAGGATACAGGAATTTCATGTATATTTATGGGCCTATGTTTCATTACTGAAGGTGTATTGCCGTTTGCTGCAAATGATCCACTTCGCTTTATTCCGTGTTCTATGATTGGAAGCGCTATTGCCGGCGGAATGGCCATGGCATTAGGAGTCGAAACTCCAGCGGCTCATGGTGGAATATTTGTAGCCGGTTTATCTACGAATCCAATTATTTGGGTGATTGCAATGATTGTTGGTTCTGTTGTTACCGGTGTATTGTATGCCATTATCAAAAAGAAGCCACAAGAAGAAGATGAGAATCAAGAAGAAATTGTGGATCTAGATCTGGACATCAGCATTGATTGATATGTGATATTAGAAAGTTGGTAAATATGTATGTTTCAATGAAAGATATTCTGGCTCATGCCGATAAGAATCATTATGCGGTTATGGCTGTGAATAGCATCAATATGGAAATGGCACGAGCTGTGATTTCTGCTGCGGAAGAAGAGCATTCTCCGATTATCATTAATCTTGGTGTTGGACAGATGGAAAATCATGCACATCCTACAGAAATGCTACCGCTTATTAAAAGCTTGGCTGAAAGAGCCTCAGTCCCAGTTGCTTTGAATCTTGATCATGGTCAAAAACTGGAGGATGAAATTAAAGCCATCCAAAAGGGCTTTTCAAGTGTAATGATAGACGCTTCGTCTTATTCGTTTGAAGAGAATGTCAAAAGAACAGCTACAATAGTTAGTTTGGCTCACCAAAAAGGGATTTGTGTTGAAGGTGAATTAGGGCACGTTGGCCAGGCCGTTGATAGTGATGATTCTAAAATAGACTTATATACAAATGTAGAGATGGCTGCTGAGTATGTGAAAAGAACGAATGTTGACGCACTAGCTGTAGCAATTGGAACAGCACACGGCAACTATCCTAAAGGATATATCCCAGTTCTGGACTTCAAACGATTAGCGGAATTAAAAAAAGCATTAAATATGCCTTTAGTTCTACATGGTGGATCTGGTTCTGGTGAAGATAATATCCGAAAAGCTGTAGCTGGCGGAATTAATAAGATTAATGTATGTACCGATGCATTTCATGCGGCGGAAAACGCAATGAAAAAAGCATGGGAAGAAAGTCCTGAACTGAATTATATGCAGATTATGATGGTCGCAGAAAAAGCAATCAAACAATTCGTAAAAGAATACATTCGAATGATAGGGTCAAATAATCAATACGTATATGGCGAAACGGCAGTGGATGGCAGTGAATAAACAATGAAGGCAGGAATGTATCTTGCCTTCTTTTAAAAAAAGCAGGCAATAACACAGGAGGTTATAATGTTTAGTTTAAAAGGAAAGACAGCTTTAGTTACAGGAGCCAATCAAGGATTAGGCTATGCAATGTGTTTAGGTTTGGCAAAAGCCGGTGCAAATATTATGAATGTTGGGCGTCGGGAAAATGATGAGAATATTCGACAGGCCGTTCAAAACGAAGGGGTTCGGTACTGTTATTACCGTACTGATTTATCCAAGGCAGATGACCAGGAAATGAATAAGATTGTTAAGGCAACCGTTAAGGAGTATGGACATTTAGATATTCTTTTGAATAATGCAGGATCCAATATTCGCCAGCCTTTTTTATCTTATGATGTAAAAAACTGGGATTACATTATTCAGTTAAATTTAAAAGCTGTATTTTTATTGTCAAAAAGTGTCGCAAACCAAATGGTGGAACAGAAAACTGGTGGAAAAATCATCAATATTGCAAGCATGCTGTCATATACAGGAGGTATTTTAACAACTCCTTATACCGCAAGTAAAAGTGCGATTATGGGAATGACAAAAACAATGGCTAATGAATTGGCTATTCACAAGATTAATTGTAATTGTATAGCACCAGGATATATGGATACTCCTTTAACAAAGCCTATGCAGGAGGATCCAATCCGAAATAAGGAAATTTTAGATCGTATTCCAGCAGGTTATTGGGGAAAACCTGAAGATTTACAAGGAGCAGTTATTTTTTTAGCAAGTTCGGCATCTGATTATGTGTGTGGTGCAACTATCCCGGTTGATGGTGGTTGGTTATCACGTTAATGAAAGGAGACAAGAATGAAAATCGCATTAATAAATGAATTTAGTCAAGCATCAAAAAATGAAATTGTATTAAATGAATTAAAAAAGGTGGTAGAACCAATGGGACATACCGTATATAACACGGGAATGGATAAAGATGGCGATACACCTTATTTGACATATCTGAATATAGGGATTCAAGCAGCTTTGTTGCTTAACTCAAAAGCAGTGGATTTTGTTGTTACTGGATGTGGCACAGGACAAGGGGCAATGATGTCTTGTAATGCTTTTCCTGGTGTTGTCTGTGGGTATTGTATTGATCCGTCAGATGCGTACTTATTCTTACAAATCAACAATGGCAATGCTCTTTCTTTACCATATGCTAAAGGGTTTGGATGGGGATCTGATTTAAATTTACAGTATATTTTCGAAAAAGCATTTGGCAGTCCAAAGGGAATGGGATATCCCAATGAACCGGGTAGAAAAGAATCGCAAAACCGAAACGCTGCATTATTAGAAAAAATGAAAAAGGCGATAGGAAAAGATTTGATTTCTGCTCTAAATGCCATTGATCCTGATCTAGTAAAAAGAAGCTTATCTCCACGATTTTTAGAATGTTTCTATGCAGGTTGTCAGGATGATACATTAAGAGAGTTTGTTGAAAATATGGCGGAATAGAATAATAAGATGAAAAAAATAGTTATGATACATACCAGTCCGGTTTCCTTAGATGAACTAAAAAAATTGGTGAACGAAATAATCCCAAACACAGAGTTGGTAAATATTATTGATGACTCATTATTGGAGGAAGTGAAAAAGAATAATGGCATTACTCCAAGCATTATTGCGCGAATGAATGCGTATGTCCAAATAGCTCAGTCCATGGCTCCGGATTTAATCTTCAATCAGTGTTCTAGCGTGGGGGAAGCGTTTGATATAGCAAAAAAAGCGACAACTGTAAAAACACTTAAAATCGATGAGCCTATGGCAGAAGCTGCAGTTAAGGCAGGGAAAACGATTGGTGTTGTTGCGACGGTTAAATCTACTATGAAACCAAGTTGTCGATTGATTGAAAGGAAAGCAAAAGAGAAGAATAGGATCGTTAAAATTAAAGAATTTCTGGTTGACGGGGCCTTAGATGTTCTAATGAAAGAAAACAATGTAAAAAAACACAATGAAATGGTATTGAAAAAGATTCAGACTGCTTGTGGTGAATGTGATGTTGTTGTTTTGGCACAAGGATCGATGACAGCAATTCTTCCATATCTGAAGGGAATTGACAAGCCTGTTCTAACATCACCAAAACTTGCTATAGAAAAAGCAAGAGATATTTTATATGAATAAAAGAATAATTGTTGTACTTGACGATGATCCTACCGGAATTCAAACAGTACATGATGTGCCAATGATTACTGAACTTGATGAAAGCAGTATTGAGGAGGCTTTTATAAAAGAGTACCCACTTTTTTATGTACTCACAAATTCTAGGTCGTTTTCTAAAAAACAGACGATTAAATATCATAAAGAAATAACAAATGTTTTAATCGGAAAATCGAAGAAATATAATAAGGAACTTGTGATTGTATCCCGAAGCGATTCGACGCTGCGTGGTCATTATCCCACAGAAACAGAAACTATCTATAAAGAATTAATAAACAGTGGAATGCATATTGATGGCGAGGTTTTATGCCCATATTTACATGGAATCAGAAAAACAGAAAGAGATATTCATTATGTATTATCTGATCAAAAATGGATTCCAGTTGGGGAAACAGAATTTGCAAAAGATCCGACATTTGGGTTCCAATCAAGTGATTTGAAAGAATATGTAGAGGAAAAAACAAAGGGTAAATTTTCGGCAGCATCATGTGTGAGCATTGAACCTCAAGATAAAAGAATTCTTGAAAAGCTGAATAATGTATCAGGATTTAAAAAAATAATAATCAATGCGACCTGTATGGAAGATTTAAAGTATTTGGTAAAAGGAATAGAAAAGTCAACTAGCACATTCATTTTTAGATGTTCAGCCAGTTTGGTTAAAGAGTTAGGACATATAGAAGACCGACCTTATTTAACTTATAAAGAATGTACAGACAATGGCCATGGAGGCTTGCTTTTAGTAGGGTCTCATGTTCAAAAGACAAATGAACAGCTGAAATTTTTAAAAGAACACGATCCAAATTTATATTGGGTTGAATTTGATCAAAAAAAAATACTAGAAGGAACTATTCAAGAAGAGATTAAACGTTGTGCAGATTTGGTAAACAAAAATTTAGAGGCAGATCACCACGTTGTTCTTACTACCTGTAGAAAGCGGATAGATGTAAAAAATGGATCACGAGAAGACCAGTTGGCATTAGCTATAAACATTTCCTTCGCTTTTACAGGTATATTGCAGCATTTAGCGGTTCGACCACGATTCTTGATTACTAAGGGAGGAATAACATCTTCTCATTCGCTAACTCACGGTCTGCATATTAAAAAAACGATTATTCTTGGGCAGATCGATGAAAACATAGGCGTTGTAAAATGTTTGGATGAGAATCGGTGGAAAGGGCTGCCAATTGTCATATTCCCTGGAAATGTAGGAAAAAAAGACACAATATTTAAAGTTTTACGGAAGCTGAGGTAAGAATGGACAAGAAAGTATTTGGGTATCCGATATTTGATAAATATGGAGAAATGATTTTGACAACATACGATAATGAATATCGCGATATGTTAATGGATATTAGAGTATATAGAATGAAAAGAACGGAGATTCGCCTGTTTGAAAGCGAAGAAGAAGAAATTGCTGTTTTACTTTTGCAAGGACAAATCTGCTGGAATGTCGATGGAATTGAAGATAATGCAGAAAGAAAGAGTGTTTTTATAGATGGACCATATGCTGCGCATGTATCCAAAGGGAAAAAGATAATAGTGAAAGCAATAGAAGAGTCAGAAATATTGGTTCAAAAGACAAACAACAAAAATGATTTTAAGTCTGTTATTTATTCGCCTGAAAATGTTCAATGGATTGATTCATGGAAAGATGAATTAAATAATACTGCATGTCGTCGAGTGGGTACAATTTTTGATTATAGTACTGAACCTAATAGCCATATGGTATTAGGTGAAGTATTAAATGATCCAGGAAACTGGTCCGGATATCCCCCTCACAGACATGTTCAACCAGAGTGTTATTACTTTTTGTTTGACTATCCGGAAGGGTTTGGTGCGAGCTTTGTTGGCGACAAGGTGTTTAAAAGCGTAAACAGAAGTTTTTCTGCAATTCCTGGCGGGCAGCTACATCCACAATCGGTTGCACCTGGTTTTCAAATGTATACATGTTGGATGATACGTCATTTGGATAATAATCCATGGTTACAAACAAGTCGGTGTGTAGACGAAAAGTATACATGGCTTCATAAAACAGTTTTTGATGAAAAAACAAATGCGTTTAAGAAAAATAATTCAAGAAAGCAATTATGAAAAATTCAATAATAATTCAGTCGGTAGATACGGTAGCCGTAGCATTACAAGACTTGGGCAAAGGAACTATCTGTACGTTGAATAAAAAAGATATTTGTTTAGTAGACGATATACCACAAGGTCACAAGTTTTCGATAACAGACATCCCGAAAGATCATCCGGTTATCAAGTATGGGAATTCAATCGGTTATGCAACAAAAGACATAAAAAAAGGACAGTGGGTGCACACTCATAATATAAGAACTGGATTGAATGATGTATTGACGTATACATATAAGCCTATGCTGAAGGATTTGATATCGAAAGAAAGGAAACAATTCTTAGGATTTCGTAGAAAAAACGGAAAGATTGGGGTTCGTAATGAAATCTGGATCATTCCTACCGTAGGGTGTATGAATAGTGTGGCAAAAGAAATCGAAAAACAATCACAAATTTTTTTGAATAAAAAGATTGATGCCATTTGTGCATATTGCCATCCATATGGATGTTCTCAAATGGGAGAAGATCAGGAGTACACAAGAAAAATATTGACAAACCTGATTCAACATCCAAATGCAGGAGGAGTACTGGTTCTGGGGCTTGGATGTGAGAATTCCAATGTGGCAGTTTTAAAAACTTATTTATCGAATTATGATTCAGAACGCATTCGTTTCCTGGAGGCACAGTCAATAGAAAACGAAGTTGACACATCATTAGAAATAATCAAAGAACTTGCGAATATAATGCAAAAAGATGTCCGAAAACCTATCTATAGTGATGAATTGATTATTGGGCTAAAGTGTGGAGGCTCGGATGGGTTATCGGGAATTACCGCAAATCCGACGGTTGGTATTTTCTCAGATTATTTGATTTCGCAAGGAGGAACTACAGTTTTAACTGAAGTTCCAGAGATGTTTGGAGCAGAAAGCATCTTAATGAACAGATGTATTAACGAGGAAGTATTTAATCAAACCGTTTTAATGATTAATCAATTCAAAGAATATTATAAAAAACACAATTTGGTAATTTATGAAAATCCATCACCGGGAAACAAAAAAGGCGGAATATCAACGCTTGAAGATAAATCATTAGGTTGTATCCAAAAAGCTGGAAAGGCAAATGTTGTTGATGTATTGAAATATGGAGAATCTGTTACAAAGAAAGGATTGAATTTGCTGAGTGCACCAGGTAACGATTTAGTGGCATCGACAGCATTGGCTGCCAGTGGCTGTCAGATTATTCTATTCACAACTGGAAGAGGGACTCCTTTTGGAGGACCTGTTCCAACTATTAAAATTTCTAGTAATTTATCTTTGTCAGCAAATAAGAAAAAATGGATAGATTTTGATTGTGGAAAGTTGGTAAAAAACGCTAGCCTGGATTATTTAGGTCAGCAGCTATTTGAATTCGTTCAAAAAGTCTCCTCTGGAGAAAAAGTGAAAAGTGAGATAGCAGGCTACCATGATATGGCAATTTTTAAACAAGGAGTAACACTCTGATTTATGAAACAATTGAATTATAAAACATTAAAAGAAACCGGATATAATGGATTCTTGTTAAAAGAGGCACCGGAACGCATAATGCAAATTGGGGAAGGAAACTTTTTGCGAGCTTTTGTGGACTATTTTATCGATCAAATGAACGAAAAAGCAGAATTTAATACGAAGATTGTAGTAGTTCAGCCGATTCCAAAACAGTTCGGTGAAATTGATGTAAAACAAGCTATTAACGACCAGGAAGGGCTATATAATCTGTATTTGCGTGGCTATCACAATCATCAGACAGTTATTTACAATCGGGTTATATCATGTATTTCACGTTGTTTAAATATATACGATGATTTTGAAGATGTCATGCGATGTGCTTTAAATCCTGATTTACGTTTTATCATATCAAACACGACGGAAGCGGGGATTGTTTTCAATAATGAATGCAAGATTACTGATCAGCCAGCTACAACGTTTCCCGCAAAACTAACACAATTTCTTTATAGAAGGTATAAACAATATGGTTCGATTCCAGGTAAAGGATTTATTATCCTTGCGTGTGAATTAAGTGACGATAACGGGAAAGTCCTAAAAGAATATGTATTGAGATATGCATCTTTATGGAAGTTGGAAAATAGCTTTATTCAATGGATAAAAAAGGAGAACACATTTTGTTCTACTTTGGTTGATCGGATTGTTACAGGCTATCCAGTAGAAGAAGCTATCAAAATCAATGAGCAAAACGGATATGAAGACCGTCTAATAGATATGGGAGAGATTTTTGCGTCCTGGGTTATCGAAGGACCTCAGTCATTGCAAAAAGAGCTCCCTTTCGAAAAAGCAAATTTGCCAGTTCTCATATGCGAGGATCATAAACCTTATAAGGAAAGAAAAGTACGAATACTAAACGGATCACATACTTCATTTGTCCTTGGAGCTTATTTAGCTGGAAAATCCACTGTACGTGATTGTATGGATGACAAGATTATTTCAGGTTTTATAACAAAAATAATATTTAAAGAGATTATCCCAACTTTGTCACTGGAGGAAGATGAATGCAGATCTTTCGCAAATTCTGTAATCGAACGTTTTAAAAATCCATTTATTGAGCATAAATTATTAAATATATCTTTAAATTCTACTTCTAAATGGAAGACTCGCGTATTACCATCTTTAATCAAATATATAGACTCTTTTGCTCGATTGCCTCAATGCATAACAGCTAGTTTCGCATTCTATATTCAATTTTACAGAGGATCGATAGTAAAGAATAATAGATTATTGGCACAAAGAAAAGATGGACAGTCCTATATGATTGTAGATGATTTAGAAGTTTTGATGTTTTTTCAAGAATATACAAATAGACCAATTAATGAATTAGTTCATGCTGTGTGTTCTCAAACAGATTTTTGGGATATGAATTTAAGCGAAATACCGGATTTCGAATCTGAAGTAATCCAAATGTTAGAAATGATTGAAAGTAGAGGAGCCTATGCTCTAATGGAGCTATGTCTTAGATAGGAGAATAAATGAACCAGATTATAAAAAGAATTGAAAAGTTGGGAATTCTCCCAGTAATAGTCATGGAAAGCGCTGAAGACGCTTCATGGTTAGGAGAAACACTGTGCAAAGTTGGACTTACATGTGCAGAAGTGACATTTCGTACAAAAGCAGCTGAAAAAGTCATTAAAGAATTATCTGGCCGATTTCCAAAAATGATAGTCGGAGCCGGAACCGTATTGTCTACTGAACAAGTAGAAAAAGCAATTAATGCTGGTGCACAGTTTATAGTCAGTCCTGGCTTTGATGAAAATATTGTCAAATATTGTTTGGATCGTAAAATCACTGTTGTTCCTGGAGTGTGTACACCAAGCGATATACAAAAAGCTTATTCCTACGGTTTAAATGTGATTAAATTTTTCCCGGCAGAAATAACAGGTGGGTTACCGGCTATCAAAGCGCTGGCTGCTCCTTATCCTATGATGCGGTTTATTCCGACTGGGGGAATTACATTAGAGGATATGCATAAATACTTGGAAGACAAAAGAGTTTTAGCTGTTGGTGGTAGTTTTATGGTAAAACCATCTCTAATAGTAAACCGCGATGTTAAAACTATTGAATCACTCACAAAAGAGTCTTTGAAAATAGTACATGAGGCAAGACAATGAAATCACGAATTGTAACATTTGGAGAGATTATGCTTCGCTTATCTCCAAAAGGTTATTTACGGTTTTGTCAAGCCGACACATTTGATGCTTGTTTCGGTGGGGGAGAAGCAAATGTTGCGGTATCATTGGCAAATTATGGGTTTGAAAGTTGCTTTGTCACACGTTTACCAGAGAATGCGATTGGACAGTCTGCGATTAATGAATTGCGACGATATGGTGTGAATACAGGTTACATAGTTCATGGAGGAGATAGAATCGGCATCTATTACCTAGAAAAAGGAGCTTCACAAAGGCCTGGTAAAGTTATTTACGACCGAGCATTTTCAGCAATTAGTACTGCATCGAGAAATGATTTTCCTTGGGAAGAAATTTTTAAGGACTGCGACTGGTTTCACATAACAGGAATCACGCCGGCTTTGAGTGATACAGCTGCTGATTTGGTTGTAGAAGCCTGTAAAAAAGCAAAGGAATTAGGAGTAAAGGTATCATGTGACCTGAATTATAGAAATTCTCTTTGGCCTAAGAATAAAGCACAAATTACAATGACAGAAATATGCAGATCTGTTGATATTTGTATTGCTAATGAGCAAGATATATCCGATGTATTTGATATGCATGCAAAAGAGAGTAATGTCCTTACAGGAAAAATCAACAAATCAGGATATATGGAAGTGGCAGAAAAACTACAAAAAAAATTTGGGTTTGAAAAGATAGCAATCACTTTAAGAGAGTCCATATCCGCAAGTGATAATAATTGGTCGGCAATGTTATATGATGGAAACAATTACTACTTTTCTAAAAAGTATGCAGTCCACGTAGTGGATCGTGTCGGTGGAGGAGATAGTTTTGCTGGTGGATTGATTGCTTCAATACTTTTTGGTTACGATCCGAAAGAAGCAATTGAATTTGCAACAGCTGCTAGTTGTTTAAAGCACTCAATTGAAGGCGATTTCAACCTTGTCAGTAAAGAAGAAGTGGATAAATTAGCTAATGGGGATATGTCTGGAAGAATACAAAGGTAAAATGTAAAATCGTTATAATTAGCATGTGTGTCATTTGTTAAAAGTATGTGTTCATCATTCTATTAAATGTCATAATCAAAAATTTTATTGTTTACATAACAGAAGTTATTTTGGGTATATTAATGGAGCTTTTGGGTGTGATTTAGGCTT
The DNA here is from genome assembly GCA_040266995.1 of Erysipelotrichaceae bacterium. Taxonomy (GTDB): domain Bacteria; phylum Bacillota_I; class Bacilli_A; order Erysipelotrichales; family Erysipelotrichaceae; genus UBA4312. Next base: position 47,869 of record JAWRHV010000030.1, read on the forward strand.
TTATTTTTATAAATTTTAATTATAAAGAAGTATATTAATTGAAATCTAAAAGTATTTAGTGTCAGTAAGATAATTATTATTTAGATCTTTGTTTGTTGCGCAGAGGTACGTTAGAAGGAGGATAGAAAGTTGAGCACAAATATTAAGATTTCTCATGCAAAGAAAGCATATGGGGAGAATGTGGTCATACCAGACTTGTCAGTGGAAATAAAGGAGGGAGAATTATTTACATTATTAGGACCATCCGGTTGTGGAAAAACAACTTTATTGCGAATGATTGCGGGATTCAACAGTATTGAAGGAGGGGACTTTTATTTTGAAAATACGAGAATCAACGATATGAATCCTGGGAAACGTAACATTGGGATGGTATTTCAAAATTATGCTATTTTTCCGAATATGACAGTTCGCCGGAATATAGAATTTGGATTAAGAAATAGGAAAATACCGAAAGATCAGATTGCAAAAAAAACGGATCACTTTTTGCGCCTGGTACAAATTGAATCATATGCAGATCGAATGCCGGATCGTCTTTCCGGTGGACAACAGCAGCGAGTCGCCTTAGCCAGAGCATTGATAATTGAGCCAGAAGTTTTATTGATGGATGAGCCTCTTTCAAACTTAGATGCAAAACTTCGTGTGGAAATGCGCACAATAATAAAGAATATACAAAGAACTGTAGGCATAACGACTGTTTATGTGACCCATGACCAGGAGGAAGCTATGGCGATTAGTGATCGTATTGCCGTTATGCGGGATGGAGTTATACAACATATTGGGTCTCCTAAGAGCATTTATCAAAGACCGGCAAATATCTTTGTTGCAGGCTTTATCGGAAGAAGTAATCTCATGGACGGACGATTGGAGATGGAGAATGGAGATTCAGTTTTGTATCTAGGCAAATACCACACAGTCATTAATTCAATTTTACCAGAGAACAAAAAGCCACAAAACGTAATATGTTCGATTCGACCGGAAGAGATGATCATAACGAATGAAGGTAGCGAGAATGTTTTAAAAGGAATTGTCAAGGATGCTATGTTTCTTGGTTTGAATACACATTATTTTGTTACATTAGATGAAGGTATTGATGTTGAGATAATACAAGAATCCGAATTAACAGTAACACGAGAAATTGGTAGTTCTGTCAAAATGGTTATCAATACGAAAAAGGTAAATCTTTTTAGTGAAGACGGTACTAAAAACCTTTTAACCGGAGTCCAAAACGACCTTGAATCAGGAGATTAATATGAATAATAAGAAAGCTTTTGATGTTTGGACAATTATAAAAATAGGCATGTTGGTACTCTTTGGTATTATGCTGATTTATCCGTTAGGGGGGATTTTAAAACAAGCTTTTATCTCATCTCAAGGTAATGGAATTACCCTTGATCACTTTAAAAGATTTTTTCATGGTTCTTATTATGTTTCAACTATAACGAACAGTTTAAAGGTTACTTTGGCTGTGACCCTGTTTTCTACTCTAATCGCTCTTCCTCTATCCTATTTCTATTCATTTTATAAACTTAAGGGATCTAGATTTTTGTTTGTAGCTAGTTTGATGGCTTGTATGTCAGCACCGTTTATCGGTGCTTATGCATGGATTATGCTATTAGGCCGAAATGGTGTTATTACGCAGTTTATAAAAAATGCGCTTGGACTGACCATACCGAATATTTATGGCTTTATCGGAATTCTGATTGTACAGAGTTTAAAATTTTTTCCACTTATATTTATTTATATGAATGGTGCGTTTCGAAACATAGATAATACATTGATGGAGGCAAGCGAAAATTTAGGGTGCAGCGGGTTTCGACGGTTTATAAAAATTATAATGAACTTATCCATGCCAACATTACTAGCCGGAATCCTTATGGTATTTATGCGCGCTTTTGCCGATTTTGGGACACCTATGATGATTGGAGAGGGGTATCGAACGTTCCCAGTTGAAATCTATACACAGTATGTTGGAGAAGTAGGACAAAACCATAATTTTGCTGCAGCAATTTCAACAATAGCGATTCTTATAACTGCTGCTATCTTCATGTTGCAAAAGTGGGCGACAAGCCGATACAAATTCACTATTAATGCCATGCATCCTATTCAAAAGAAAAAACCAAAAGGAATTCTTGGTGTCTTGATGTATATCTATAGCTATATATTGGTATCCATTGCGATTCTTCCTAATATTTACGTTTGCTATCTCGCATTCAGAAATTCAGCGGGACCTATGTTTAAGGAAGGATATTCTTTAAATAACTTTCGAATTGCCATTGACAAGTTTCTTTTTCGATCAATAAAGAATACTCTTTGGCAAGGTGGACTGGCATTGGCAATCATTATTGTGATTTCAATATTAATTGCTTATTTGGTGGTTAGAAGAAAATCAATCGTTAGTAATTTAATCGATACATTGTCAATGCTCCCTTATATTATGCCCGGCTCTGTTATAGGTATTGCATTGATTGTTGCTTTTGGAGCAAAGCCATGGGTATTGACAGGAACAACTACTATTATGGTTATGAATCTGATTATACGACGTATGCCATATACTATACGTTCTGCTACAGCACGCTTAATGCAGATTCCGATAAGTGTGGAAGAAGCAGCCATAAGCTTAGGGGCTTCTAAATTAAAAACCTTTTTTAAGATTACTGTTCCAATGATGGGAAGCGGCATTTTATCTGGTGCAGTACTGAGCTGGGTTGCCATTGTAACAGAATTATCTGGTGCCGTTATTTTGTATAACAACAAGACAATCAATCTTACAATGGCAACATATACATCAATTAATAGAGGTAAATACGGACCTGCCTGTGCTTTTGCTTTTGTTTTGACGGTCACAACAGTAATATCTATGTTTGTTTATTTACGCTTGACGAAATCCGAAGAAGATGTGCAATTATAAGAAAAACGAAGGAGATAATAATGAATAAATACATAAAACGATTTTTAGTTCTAAGCCTAGCGGCATCATTGATTGGTTGTGGTTCGTCATCGGAAAATTCATCTTCGAAAAATGGAGAATTAAGTGGTGATCTTATTATTTATACAGCTGCTCCAGAAGCAGACAACAATTCAATTTTAGAAGGGTTTGGAGAATTGTATCCAAATATTAACATTGAAATGATTGAAGGAAACCAAGGAGAGGGAATCGCAAGAATTCAGGCAGAGAGTGGAAATCCGACTATTGATGTATTCTATACGGGCATCAATGATAGCGATGGAGAAACATATAAAGACTTATTTGAACCATATAAATCGCCGAAAAATGAAGATTTACAGGAGTCAGCACAATCAAACGGATTTTATAATTATAATATGATTTCCACATGTTGTATTGTGGTTAATAAAGATCTGGCAGATGAATTAGGGGTTGAAATTAAAGGGTATGAAGATTTGACCGATCCTAAACTGAATGGAAAAGTAATCTTTGCCGATCCTACAAAATCATCATCTGCATGGAATAATATTTGTAACATTTTTGCGGATTACGGATATGACAGCGAAGAGTCATGGGACTTGATCGAGCGTTTGTTGGCAAACGAAATAGTAATAACAGACTCTTCTTCTGCATGCTTTAATAATGTCCAAAGTGGAGAATATGTTGCAGGCATCACATATGAAGGGGGTCCAATCGACTTATTGGCCAACGGTGCAGATAACATTGAAATTGTATATCCGGAAGAAGGAACAGGTGGGTTCTTATTTGCGGCAGCCGTAGTTAAAGATGCACCTCATATGGATAATGCTAAAGCGTTAGTGGACTGGCTTACCAGCTTTGATGGTCAGCAATCTCAACTTGATAATGGAGCAAGTCAACGTAGAATTGCTGAAGGATTAGATTTTTCAAACAGTATTGTTCCAGAACTTGATGTAGAATTAGTTTCAAGGGATATGGATTGGTTGATTGAAAATAAAGAGGCGATGCTCGAAAAATGGACTGAGTTATATACAAAATATAACTAAACAGCAAAATTAATATAGTTGGAAATTAATTATTATGGCTTATTAAATGGAAAATGTAGTAGTTTTCTCAATTTTGGACTAGTACTTTTAAAGATACCCCTTAACCAAATAATGATTAGGGGTATCTTTCATATTGGAAACAGTTATTATATATAGATCTTGTTGGAATATAGCCGATAAGGATAAAACGTGAGAGTTTGATATGGCTGGATAGAATCAAAGTTGGTAAATTTTTTACTAGCCAAAGACTTTGTTAGCACCCTCGTCCATTTTCTAAAGATACTTCATGAATAAAAACTATTTATCTATTGAAGAGCGTTTAAACTATCTGCAAGGGAATCTGTGTATTCTTTTAAACTGTCACGATAGTTTTTCAAGAAATCTACGAGATGGCTTTTCCCTACGATTTGTTTATTCTTCATAGATCCATATTCATTTTCTTGCTCTGCAAAGGATTTATCTACATCGTCCTTCATTTCCTGGAAGGTTGATTCACTGTATAGAAGGGTTCCTTGAAGAGCGCTTTCGTAGTTTGATAAATAATCGTCAATTATCTTACGGTACATTATGAGATAGTCACCATACGTATTAATGGATTCTATAGTTTTATCAGAAACATCTTGTGGTGAAAAGACACTGTCAGAGATTTCCTGTATGTTTGATGATTCTTCTGTTTCATCTAAATTATCCTGTTCAGATACATTTTTCTCCGTATCCGCTTCGTCCGATACCTCCAACAGCATTGTGTCAATAAGAGCTTCTTTATTATCTGTATTTATTAGCAGTTTTCCGTTGATTAAATTGTAATCATAAGCTGAATCAGAATCATCCCAGCTAAATTTCTTTATAGTAAGTATCTTTTTCTTCGTATTGATTGAACATTTATATGGTTGGCCTTCCCAATCTAAAACACCTTTTTTTCCATCTATCGAGAGCGTGGAATGTGATCTTTTCCATTCGCCATCGATCTTCAAATCTTGGGAATCAACGAGTGCTTCATCAGAGTGGGAGAACGATAAGGTATCATCCATGGACTCCTCGTTATCTGTGTCTAAAACCAATTTATTATTTATAAGATCATAGCTATAGATAACATCTGAGTCATCCCAACTATATTTTTTAATAGTAATTGTTTGTTTTTTTGTATCAACTAGACATTTATAAATTGTGTCATCACAATCCAGGTATCCAAACGATCCATCGACAGCAATGATTTTGGTGTCGTCTGTCCATACTCCATCAATTGATTGCTCATTATTATTTTTTGCATATAGAGTATTATTTCCACATAAAGGAATCAACAGAATTAATGTTAACAATATACAAATTGAAAACAGGTTTCTTTTCTTCATTTTTTACCTCCATAGAATATATATTATTTACTTTACAATATTATAATAGTCTTTATATTGTCAACGATGAATGAGCACAATGCTCTAGATTTTAAGCATTATGTGTGCGAACCTGATTATTTGGCAGATTCTAATTCTATATTGTTTATGATACAATTTAAATAGATTACATACACATTATAAGAATAGGAGAATTAGATTATGAAACTAATTAGAATCATCACAATTTTGTTTTTAAGTGTATCCATGGTTGCTTGTTCTTCAACTAGCGAAGCACAAACCAAAGTGGAGGAGAAGACAGAAAAGAAGGAAAAGAAAAAAGAAGAAGTGAAAGAAAAAACAGCTGAAGAAATTTTGAAAGAATTGCAGGAAAAGAACGAAAATGTGACGGATATTCTGATATATGATGAAGAAACCGATACAAATGGTCTATTAGGTAGACCGGGAGAATACACAAGTAAAGCAGATTTTTCCGATGCAAGAATTCAGGAATTCTATACAACCGAAGAAGAAAAAATAGAATATGGATTAAGCGGTGGAACGATTGAAGTATTTAAATCCAAGAAACATTGTGATGCAAGAGCTGACTATTTAAAGTCATTTATGACAGCGGATACTTTGGTAAAACTAGATCAGTATATGTATAAATATGATAAAGTCCTATTCAGGGTTTCTTATAGTATAGTTCCTTCGGAAGCCGAAGTTTATAAAAAACAGATGGATGAAATTATAGGTCAAAAAGGAAAAGCAATCGAACCCGAAGAATAATCATCATGTAGGATTTAATGTTATATTTAGAAGAAAAGGAGAATAGAAAATGAAAAGATTATTATCATGGATTTTGACTTTATTTGTTGCGTTTGCGTTTGTTGGTTGTTCTTCGATTCCTACACCGACTGAAACATTCCAGTCCGATGTTGAAAAGGTGAAAAAACAATCAAAAGAAGATCTAGCCAAAGAATTAACCGACGATGATGTTTTTGGTGCTTTGATTCAAGAGGACCCGGATAATCTATTTAAAAAAGTCATGGACTTTGATTATAAGGTCAAAGATGAGAAAATAGCCGAAGATGAGAAAAGCGCAGAATTGACAGTTGAGATTACGACGTATCCGTTTGGAGACCAGCTCAAGGTAGCGTTGACGAATCTGTTCATGCAGGCATTATCGGGAGAAATTGATACGGAAGATGAAGATCAAATTACTAAGATGGTTTACGATGAATTGAAAAAGCCGGAAGAAAAGACATATAAAAAAGAAGTAAAGATATCATATAAGAGAACAGATGATGGCTGGAAGACCGATCTGGCAAACAACGAAGAATTCATGGATGCGGTTATGGGAGGAATGTATACCACCGTTAACGAAATGAATGAAATGTGGGGAACAGAGACTTCCGAATAATTGTAACCAGTATCAAGCAGTAAATACCCTTTAAACCAGTGGTTTAAAGGGTATTCTTAATGATGGAGGGCTTCTTCCAGATAGTGTATGACTTCATGTGGGTATCGGGCTTGATCTAACATGGTATAGAAGTCTTTGTTATTTAGAAGTTCTACCAGTTCAGACATGGCTGCCAGGTGTTGTTTATTGTCGATGGCACTTAAGCTGAAAATATACTTTACCGGATCATTATCTGTATTTCCAAAAGATACCGGTGTAGATAATACAGTGATTCCTAAAGCACAGCTTAGTGCACCGGCTTCCGGATAGGTATGGGATAAAGCGACATGCTTGGTAATCACGATATAGGGACCGGTCAGCTGGACATGTTTGATGGTTTGTTCAACGTAGTTTTGGGTTATATAGTGGTTTTGGACCATGGGTTCATATGCGATCCGGATGGCCTGCTGCCAGTCTTCGGCTTCTATTTGCAGCTGGATGATATTTTCATGGACCAGATTTAACAGATGTAATTGAACATCTGTTTTTTGATTGGTATCCATTTCTATAAAGTATGCAGATAATTCATTATATAAAGAATGGATATCGTGAATGGTCGCATACTTTTTTATAAGCTCCAGAAGCTGTTCAATGTTGTATTGCTTAAAAACGGCACTTCCCATATAGGAATACACTTCTTTGAATACTTGATACCTTTCGCCTATGGACATGACTGGATTGACCAGGATGACTGGTATTTTGGTATCTATAGTAGTCCTGGAAATATAATTTGTTGAGAATATTATATCCACCTTGTCTTTATAACTATTGATGTGAGCTGTATCGGTCGGTGGAAAGAAGTACAATTCCGGAAACATATTGGTCAGTTCATTATAAAGAATGGCGGAGCTTCCGATCCCACTGGAGCAGATAACCAATGCTTTTTTTGGTTTTGTTTTGATATACTCACTCTTTGTTTTGTAGATGGTGGCAAAATGCATTGTCAGATAGGCAATTTCATCATCCGGTATCGACTGCCCAAAGATGATCTGGAAAGGTTTCATGGTTTCCTGGACAAGCTGGAACAGCTCTTTATATTCTTCTTTTATTCTTTCATATAATGGGTTGATAATGGGCAGTTTGAATAAAAGACGATAATAAGCGGGCCGGAAATGTGCATACAGCTGAATAAAGATGTCTTCTTTATTGGCATATTGTGTGCCGCTTAGATACCCAAATCTGGCCATGATCTTACCCACCATCTCGGATATGAATACGCAGTCTTTTGTGTCTTCATAGATATTGCCGAAGGAGATTCCTAATATCCAGGCCGTAATATAATAGATATCCGCATCATTCATGGTTTCGTCATAATGATTGAGCAGATCAATGCAGAAGGCATATTCCTTCATCGTGGACATTGTTTCAAATTCAACGGGTTTATCCAGATATAGAGAAGAGGAAATCCCACTTTGCAGCCGGGCTCTTAAAAAAGTGAAAATATAAATAAACTCAGTCAGTCTGTCATCCACAAAGTGGATCTGATGTTTTTCAGCCAGCTCTTTGATTCGTACTTTTGCTTCAGAAAAGCTTTCCAGGTTATGGTTTTCTATGAAAATATCAAAAATCTGGCTATTTTGTTCTTCGGACAAGGTATAGATCACAAACTTCATCATCCTTCTTCGCAGTTCGGATTCATCACCGCTCAGATAATAGCCGCGTTGCCGGTTATTCAAGATTGCCACAGATTGCTCTTCCAATGTTTGATTTAATTCTTTGATATCATGAAGGACGGTCGAGCGGCTGACCTGAAGAGCCGAGATGAAATGGTACAACGATATATATTCTTCATTCATAAACAACATCAAATAGATATAAATGCTTCGTTCTTTCCGATTAAAATAATAGGATTGTACCGTATCGGCTTCATTGATAAAAGCCAGGATTTCCTTTCTTGTCTCCGGTGAAACCTGTAAGCTGTTTTTAGAGGAGGACTTTACAATAATTGGTGGTACATGTTTCGATTTTAATAGCTCATTTAGTTTTTCAATGCGATACGAGGCCTGTCTTTTGGTCATATGAGCCAGGTGCTGGATGTCAGAAAGAGTGACAAATGACTTTTGTGACAATATTTGCATTAATGTAATAAGATCTTTATCCATAATACCCCCTAGTATACAAGGAACCAAAGGCGTGTGATAGTTTTATATACACACGCCTAGGTATTTATTGACGATTTTCCGTAATGATCGAACGAATCTGTCTGGCATTGGCTGCAATGTCTTTGGATGTTCCTTTGGTTAAAAGGGAACCAAAACCACAGCATTCAACACCCGCAGACACATATTCGTGCAGGTTCTGTAAGGTGATACCGCCGGAAGCCAACAAAGGCATTTGCGGGACCGGTGTTTTAAACACAGAGACCAGTTTCGGACCATAGAAATCCGAGATTGGAAAAGCTTTGACAAAGCTGGCTCCATATTCCAGTGCTGTAATGGCCTCACTGTACGTTGTGCATCCCGGTGCATAGGGAATCTGGTATCGGTTGCACAGGATGGCGACATCCCTGCTGAAATTCGGTGCAATGATAAATTCGGCACCGTTCAGGATTGCATGGCGTGCTGTCTCACTGTCTAAAACGGTACCGGCTCCAATGACTAACTGCGAACCAAACTTCTTTTTTAAACCGGCAATGACTTCACCCGCATTGGGTAATGTATAGGAAATTTCCATGCAGTCAATGCCACCTTCCAACAATCCATTGGATATTTCGATGCCTCGTTCCAATGTTTCCACACGAACGATGGCCATTGCACCGGTATTGATAATTCTGTGAATGGTGTTGATCTTCTTCATGTTTCCTCCTTTTTAAAAATAATAATGCAGCGCTTGCAGGATCTTTCTATCATCTTCTTCGCTCAGTTCCTGCACCGGATATCTGGCAGGACCTGCCGGGGCGATTCCGGCCAATTCGACTGCTCTTTTCATTACACTAGGAACAGGGCCCAGTTTCAATACGCTTCGTAAGATATCGATATCCTTTTGAAGACGCTGTGCTTTTTCGGTTTCCTTGTTTCGCAAAGCCCGGTCCAGGCCAACGACCGTATCTACGATTACATTGCTGGTACCGGCAACGGCGCCGGATGCCCCTAACGAATAGGCATAAGAAATCTTGGAATCCGAGCCTACCAGTAGCTGAATCTCTTTTTCTTTGCTGATCTTGGCAAAGGCTTCCAGCGTTGCGGGATCCCCGCTGCTGTCTTTAATGCCGACAATTTGATCGATGTCTGCTAACCGGCTGACCAGTGCCGGGCTTAATGGACATCCCGTTGTTTTGGGAATGTTATATAACATGATTGGTAAATGGACGCTTTCAGCAATACTCCTGTAATGATAGTAAAGATCATCGTCGGTTGGTTTGATAAAATAAGGCGTAATAACAGACAAGGCATCAACTCCGATTTCCTCCATTTTTTTTGAAAGGCGGATGGTGGCTTTTGTGGAGCAAGCCCCGGTCCCTGCATAAACAGGCACGCGTTTGGCAACGATCTTTACGGTCTTAGCGGTCAGCTCGATCTTTTCGTCTTCGTCAATGACATGAAACTCACCATTGCTGCCTAATATAAAAATGCCTTTGACACCATGATCGATCAGGTGGTCGATCAGTTGTTTCAGTGCCTCATAGTTGATGGATTGTTGTTGATCCCGGTGAAATGGTGTAATAACAGGTGTAATAATTCCTTCCATTTTCATAGAGCTATTTTATTTCCTCCTTGATACTTTTTCCTAAAGATCCTCCCGGATGCCATCGTACATATTGTCGCGGGCTGAGCCCTTTGGCATTTTGCAGCAGGATACTGAGTGCCTGCAGCATGACGATTTCCGTAACAATGCTGGCACGAGGAGGCTTGTTCATCGTGTCTCCTTCCTGTTCCACACCGGCAATCAAAGCAATGTCAGCTTGTTTTGCCAGCCAGGAATCCTCATGTCCGGTCAATGCGACAATAAAAGCCTCATTGTTCTTTAATGTTTGGACCGTCGATTTAAGTTCCGAAGTCTCCCCGCTGTTTGAGATTGCTATGACAATATCATCCGGCAGCACTTGCCCGGAACTGCCATGAACGGCTTCGGTTCCGTTGAGTTCATACGCAGGCGTGCCCGTTGATGATAAAAGGGAAGCGACATACCCAGCCACATAGCTGGGCTTGCCAATGCCGGTAATATGTACACGATTCTTGTTCTTTTCTGCTTTCAGAATATGATCCTTGACTTGAATCAACGGATCCATATCCATCATGTCAATAAATTTAATCAGCTCTTTGAGCTCTGTATTTATAAATTCTCTGATTTGTTCTTGTTCCGTCATAATTCTCCTTTAAATAGAGGAGCAAGGAATAAAATTCACTTGCTCCATTGTGTTTATCCAAATAATCCCAGAATCCAGTTCAGGAAGGCCCCGACAATGTTGTAATCAACATTCGGGAAAGACGCCCCGGAAATTCCCAGGTTGGCAAAAGCCGGATATAGAATGAGTGGCAGAGCGGTCAAGGCGATGCCGACAATAAAGGAACCAAGCAGGGCTCCTTTCCAGCCACCGTACGCATTACCGAAGATTCCGCATGTACCGCCGGAGAAGAAGCAGATGCCGGCTGCCGGAATCATGATGATGCTGCTGTGTAAGGCGACCATACCAGCCATGCCGGCTAAACCACCTAGGAAGGCACCGACAAATCCAATCAAGACAGCGGTTGGTGCAAATGGGAAGATGGCCGGGCAGTCTACAGCTGGCTTTGAATTCGGAATGTATTTTTCCGAAATAGCCACGAAGGCAGCCGTGATTTCAGCAATAAATTGACGAACACCATAAATCAGAACGCTCATGCCGGCTGCAAACTGCAGACCTTGCAGGAATGGATAAATGAACCAGATATCATTTCCAGCTTTTTCCAGAACGTAGTCCATATGCCCATTGACAACACAAGCAATCACTGCGACATAGAACAAGACAACCATGAACAATGCCACTGAGAAGATGAAGTCTCGGAATAATTCAAAGAATTTCGGCATATTGACAGAGCTTGAATCTTTCTGGGCCTCATCTTTCTTTGTTTTTCCGATCAGTTTTCCGACAAAACCGGAAAATGCATAGCCGATACAGTTAAAATGACCCATGGCCAGATTATCCGCTCCAGTAATTTTATTCATATATGGCTGACAGATAGAAGGCAGTGCAGCACCACAGAATCCCAGGATAACACCACCCAGGATGACTGTGATCCATGTTGGTGAACCATGAGCGATAAAGATCAGAGCAATAACACAGGCAAAGTACAAGAAGTGCTGTCCGGTCAAGAAAATGGATTTAAACTTGGTGAATTTCGCAAACAACAAGTTCATCACAAAGCCCAACAGCATGACCAAGGCCACTTCCGTACCATACGTATTCAAAGCCAGCCCGGTAGCTACCTCCACCTGGGTCGTTACGCCTTCAATCCCAAATGCGGTGTTGAATAAATCTGTGAATGTCTGCACAACGGTTCCCATCGCAGCGGAGCCGATGTTGAACACCATAAAACCAACAACGGTCTTCATCGTGCCACTGACAACGTCGGTCGCAGACTTTTTTTGTAACAATAAACCGATCAATGCGATCAATCCCATGATCAACGCAGTATTTCTCGATTGTGCTAAAATAGCATCTAACATAATATCTTTCTCCTTTTAAAAATTTTTGTTATTTTTTGGAATCCAAAAATTCCTGGATCTTCGCTTTCATTTCATCCTTATCCATAATGTTTCGAATACCTAATGCATAAGGGACTTTTCCTTGCAATTCATTTGAAAGATCTTCCATGGTAATAACCAGATCCCCAGTAAAACCATTCAATGAATCCAGATTGCCGTGTTCCGTTTGGATCGGAAAATCATTTTCACTGATGACCTGATCTGCCTTGATCTTTAACAACATGCTCGATCCCATACCGGCACGGCAGCATACTAAAGCTTTATACATAATTATTGTTCCTCCTTGTCTTTAATGTACTGAATGATATCCTTTTTGTTTTTGGTCGTATCTAACAGTTTAAAAAATTCTTTATCTTCAAATAGGTTTGCCAATTCAGCTAAAGCTGACAGATGGCGGGAATTATCCGTTGCGCTTAAACAGAACAAGTATTTCACGGGATCATTGGCCTCGTTGCCAAAGGCAACCGGCTGACTCAAAGTGGCGATACCGATTGCATTTTCCTTGGCACCGGCTTCAGCCCGAGCATGCGGTAAAGCAACGTGTTTAGTGATCACAATATAGGGGCCGTTTTCAATGACACCGGCAATAATATCTTCCACATACGATATTGAAATCTTATTGTGATCCACTAATGGTTGAGCAGCCTGCCGAATGGCATCCTGCCAGTCCCGGGCATGGATATTTAAACGGATCAGCTTTTCACTGGTCAGATCTTTCAGCAAAAATCCACCTCCTTCTATCGATTTGTATGATATGAGCGCTCTTTATTGATAATTTGATAGTAATTTAGTTTTGGACCCATGACAATTCACATTGGGTGTAACATTTGTATACGGTTTCAACAAATTCAAAACTTTAAGAATCTTCATCGATTGAAACAAGGAAATCTCTGTTTCTTTCATATTGCATGATTCAATAACAGAAAGATTGACCGATTCCTCTTTTAAATACGATTTGGGTATATTTAAAGAGGTTTTAGGTCGAATCAGACGGAAAAGAACAGTATAAAAAACATATCATAACTGCCTTTGCATTCGCTCTTGCATATCACGTTACGTGATATTGTATGGTGATATCGGAGGTAAAGAAAAATGAATAATGTGATAAAGATACTGTCCAATAATAAAGACTATCGAATGGTGGTTATCGATACCAAAAAGATCATAGAAAGAGAACTGGCCGATTTTAAAGGAAGTCCCTTGGTTCGAAATGCAATGAAACGGTTTATCACAAACTGTGTACTGTTGTCGGGAATCCATGATTTCAAACAGAAAATCAGTGTATCTTTGCGCTTATCTGCCAATATGTCCTTTTATTGTTTGATAGCGGATCGATCCATTCATAGCGAATACAATGAAGCAGGTTGTGACAATGAAGCAGACCTGTTTGACTGCCAGTCCATTCTGGCAGTGACAACAGGGGACTGGCAGACAGGAATATATACAGGAACGGTCAAAGCACAGATGGACGATATGGATATGATATTTTCCCATTATATGATGCAGAGCGAACAAATTTACGGCCGGTTTATGACGGGAAAGAAAAACATACACAGAGGCTGTATCTATCAGATATTACCTTTTGCGGATGAAACAAATATACAGAAGGAAGATCAGAAACTAAGCTATTTGTTAGAAGAATTGGAATGTGCCGATTGGTTGGATGTACCGAAAATATATGATCCTGTGGGAACCGTTGTTTTTGAAACGAAGATAGAATAGGAGAATCACCTATGGGCGAATATTTAAAAACAAAAGCTTTCAGCAAGTTAACGGGTGTCAGTGTACGAACACTGCAGTATTATGACGAAATCGGCTTGTTAAAACCGGCATATACGAATGAACATGGCCATCGATTTTATGATGAACATTCTTTTTCCAAGATGTTCATCATCCTTTCTTTCAAAGAAATGGGCATGGAACTGCAGGATATCCGACAAACCATGGATGGAAACAGCTTCGATATCCACGCTTTCTTAAACGAAGAAAAACAGAGAACAGAGCGCATGATCAGCCAGTTGCAGCTGCGTTTGATGCGTTTATCGGCGCTGGAAGAACAATTGACAGGGAATCCGGATATATCATTGGATACGTTGTCATTGTTGTCGCAATTGTCCGGAAACAATATGTCTTCAGAAGAAATACAGAAATATATTGAAATCAGTAAAAAACACCCTGTATTCGATCTACAGGCGTGGGATACCTTTATTCAAAATTTGAATGATTGTTGTGTAAGGGATCTGCCGGCCACAGATCAAAGGGTGATTGCCTGTATTGAGTACTGGTTGGAAAAGGTTATTCAAGCCAATCATGTAGATTCGGATTGGATAAAACGTTCTGAGCAATACTATCAAAATCAAAAGCGCACCAGTTTTGGGATTACTTCTAAGAACTATCTGTATTTGATGAAGGTCATGGATGCGTACAAAAATACAGAGTGAACGCCGAAAGGATAGAATGTGTTTCAGTGCTTTAAGTGTTTTCTATATCATATTCAGGGGATATATGCTTGTCTCCTAGAATGGCACTTCAATTTAACATCCTATGTGGCACTAAAGATCCCGGGCTTTGTCGAAGAGATTGAAGCTCTTGTCAAACAAAGAGTCTATGATGTTGTCAAACCATATGTGCATATAACGAAATCTACCTTAGGACAGGATGTCGGTCTGCTTGGAGCGGCCTGCCTGGTATTCCAAAAGGATCGAGGATCATAATTGGTCCTCTTTTTTCTTGCATACTATTACGGATTGTGATATATTACAGATAAAGATATATCGAAAAACGTAATAGAAAGGAGCGAATATGGGAAGAAATGCCAACAGTGGCGCATTGACAGAATCTGTCTTTTATATTCTTCTGCGTCTTCATCAACCGGCTCACGGGTATGCGTTGATGAAAGATATAAACCAGATGACAAACGGCCGAGTTCATCTGGGGGCTGGTTCCTTGTATGGAGCTTTGGATACTTTGCAGAAAAAAGGATGGATCAAAGAAGCCGATACACATCGGCAAGAAAGAAAAAAAGAATATGTGATCACGAATACAGGTAAACAGTTTTTTGAAAAAGAGCTGGTTCGTTTGGAAGAGTTGTTACAAAATGCACAAAGAATGAAGGAGGCGACCAATGAAGACGAGCGTTAAAAAGACATTTATAGATATCAATAAAGAAGAAGCATGGCTGAACGAGCAGGGCCAGAACGGCTTGATGCTCATTGGCTATCATGGCGGCATATATGAGTTTGAAGATGTATCTCCGGTCAAATACCAATATAAGATCGATCTGCCGGCCTACACCGGCTACAAGAAGAAGGAGTATCTTACCTTTCTGGAGCAGACCGGGATCACGGTTGTGGCGGAGTATGGCGGCAGAGTGTATCTGCGAAAAAACGCGAAGGATGGTCCGCTGGATATTTACACCGAAAGGCAGGAAACCGCAAAGCAGGTGAACAAACGATTATCCTTTTATTTCGTTACCGCTGTATCGCAGTTTATGCTGGGGCTCATGATGCTGGTGCAGATACTGTACTATGAGAAGCTGGAAGGGGCACCGTTTTACATCGCTGTGGTGTTCAATACAGGCTTGATAATCTCCGCGACCATCTTCTTCATCCTGGGGATTCGGAAATACAGACAGTATGCCCAGCCAAAAGCAGAAAGAGACATTTGGGAATAGGTCAGCATTCGCTGGCCTTTTTTATACACATAGAAAAAGATGAATGCATATGAATATTATTTTTGGGCGTATAAATAATAAATTTGGGTGTTCGAAAAGAATCTGATTTTGTACGTTATAAACACAATCAGAAGGGAGAGGTTATTTGAAAAAAGAATCCATACGGATTGCACTGGCCTATGTCGGTGTCATCGTAGGAGCAGGTTTATCTTCCGGACAAGACCTACTTCAATACTTTTTGAGTTTTGGGATGCCGGGCATTCTCGGGGCCATCGGACTGGGCCTTTTAAATATTCTCTTTGGAAGGATCATTGTTACGTTAGGGTGCTACTATCAGGCAAACAGCCACCAGGAGGTCTTAGGAGAAATAACGACACCTCTGGTCAATAAGATCGTCGATGGAACGCTTGTCCTGTCCAATTTTGTGATGGGCTTTGTGATGTTGGCCGGTGCCGGTGCCAACTTACAGCAGCAGTTTGGGATTCCATCCTGGATCGGCTCTTTATTCTGCGCCCTGTTGATCATTGCGGTTTCCTTTATGAATTTTGAAAAGATTACCGGTATTCTCGGTATTTTTACGCCCATTATTATTTTGATGATCTTTATGGTGACTGTATATTCATTGACACAAGGAAGCTATGACTGGAACGTTCTGGACCAGGCGGCCCGCTCGATCCAGTCGGTCATTCCATCGTTGTGGCTGGCCGTCATCAACTATTTTTCTCTTTGTCTTTTGACCGGAGTTTCCATGGCATTTGTTCTTGGTGGTTCCATTGTCCGGATCGGGGTAGCTGAAAAAGGAGGGACCTATGGAGGTATGATGATCGGTTTTGTGATCGTATGTGCTTCCTTGGCTTTATTTGCCAATATTGATGTGGCTAAGGAGGCCGAGATTCCCATGCTGGTCATCGTCGGGCAGATCCATACTTTTCTTTCTGTTCTCTATGCGTGTGTCATCTTTGCTCTGATCTTCAATACCGCATTCAGTCTCTTCTATGCGACCAGCCGTCGGTTTTCCGGCACTAACACAAAATGGATGAGGATCTGGATGATCTTTATCGTGACCGCCGGTTATATTTGCAGCTTTGGCGGTTTCCGCAACCTGGTATCGAGCATGTATCCGACCTTGGGGTATATGGGCAGCTTGTTATTGCTGATTTTGTTGGTATCCTGGTTAAAAAACCATCATAAGATCATTGAAGAAAAACTCCTGCGCCGTAAAATGATTGGTCTGCGCTTAAAGAAGCAGGATGAAAATCGTGTGTTTACGGACAAGGATCAAAAGCTTTTTGAACAATTAAGCGAACAGTCGGTTGCGGATACAGAGACATTGAAACGGGATGTCAAAGAATATGCCGACCATATGATCAAAAAAGAAAAAAGCTCCGGATGATCAAAAAAATCCCTGTCTTTTTGAAGGACAGGATTTTTTTTATGTGTTTTTATACATATTTGTGAGCACGTATGGCAAAATATAATGAAAAACGATTTATTTATACCCATAAACACCACAATATGGCTAAAAACAGCATTAAAAACCATTTCTATGTTATACAGGAATTGTAACTTTCAAAAGAAAGAAGAGGTTTTTATGAAACATATACTAAAATGTCTGATTGCTGTGATGGCTTTATTTTGTATCGGGATCGGGATTGTATACAGTGCGTTTTCAGTAAAACCCCGTTCTGTTTGGAACAGTGTTCGTATCGATTCTTCGGATGAGATCCGGACCGGGCAAGCCTGGCCGGAAACATTGGAAATGCTGCATCAGCAAGATATCGTATTAAATAATGATCTGTCCGTTGCCCAGATTGAAAAAGACCATAAAAACATTGGTTTTTATTTCTATACAGGGGAAGAACAAGAAAGTTTATCCACGATCCATTATTCGGCATGTGACAACAAAAGTGATACAAAGATCGTTTTGGCTGGACTGGATGTTTCTGAATCAAAATATGAAGATTTTGTGGAGGTTGCCGGACCGGAACAAACTAAAGAACCATTTTCGGATGAAACAGGCTATGTATACACATGGCAGGATGAGGAATGTATGACACAGGTGGAGACCGATCTGGATGGAAACGTGACAGCCTTTACATTAACGGATGCGTCGCAACCGGAACTGATCATAACAGAAGAACCTGAAATAACGGAACAGAGCCAGCAATAGCTGGCTTTTTTTTATGGAAAAATGTATCCGTTTTCATAATATTTGTGTTCATTTTGGGCCTTTATACAGGAAAGGAAATGATACAATTTCAATGGATTAGTTATAACTAACTAATAAGGAGGAATATATGGCAAATACATTGAATCAAAAAGAGGATCGTAAGCTGAAGACCAAGGATCTGATCTATGCAGGTGCTTTTTGTGCTATTTACCTGGTCATAATGCTTCTGATCGTTATGGCGTGTGGTTCTGTTCCAATCCTGTATTTTATGGCCCCTTTGTTTGTGGGAGTGGTGGATGGAACCGTTTATATGTTGTATGCGATGAAAGTGCATAAATTTGGAGCTGTTCTGATTTTAGGGATCCTATTTGCTTTGATTACCAGCAGCTCGGTCTGGTATAGTTTGTGTCTGGCCCTGGTGGCCGCATTGGCGGCTGAACTGATCTTAAAGGCGGGAAACTATACATCCAAAAAGTTATATGTGCTTTCGTATATTGTTTTTAATATCAATATGGCAGCACCGACGCTTATGTTGATGATCGACCGCAATCGTTTCTTTGCGATGTCAGAAACATATTATGGACAAAATTATGCAGCGGCCCAGAGTGCGTTAGTAGGGACCGGTCCTTTCTGGCTGTTTATTTTGTGTGGTGCTTTAGTCGGCGGTCTGCTGGGTGCATTGCTGGCAACCCGCCTGATCGGCAAACACTTTAAAAGAGCGGGCATTCTCTGATGGAACTGAATATATACGGAGAAGACTCCCGTGCCTGGATCAAGCTTGACCCTAGAGTCAAGCTTCTGATTTTTTTGAGCTGTGGCTTTGTATCCTTTGGCTGTACGGATCCTGTGATGCTGATCATGCATACGGCCTTTTTATGCGCCATGGTCTTTTTGTGCGGAAAACGCTGGGTCGGACTGATCGGGCTGGCGGTGTATTTATTTTGTATGTTGCTGCGTTGGCAGGTCATGAGCTCTCCGGCCGGAGCGCCGGTGGTTCTGGCAATCGTCAACGGGATCCTTTTGTTGGCAACGTTTGGATTTCCGATGATATTATCGCTGATCTTGCTGGTTCAGACAACCAAGACCAATCAGTTATTATGCGCTCTGGAAAAAATGCATCTGCCGGCGGCCATCATCATTCCTCTGGCAGTCTTGTTTCGGTTTATTCCGACTGTCATAGACGAATGGCAGGGCATCCGCCAGGCGATGGCGTTTCGGGGAATTTCTTTGGAACCGGCCGCTTTGCTGCGTCATCCGGTCAAGACCATTGAGTACATTCTGATTCCTTTGTTGTTCAGCTGTGTGCAGGTCATCGAAGAGATGGCTTCCGCCACACTGGCTCGGGGTCTGGACAGTGAAAAAAAGCGAACCAGTTATGAAAACGTGCAGTTTGGTCTGGTCGATCTGTTCATCACGGCAGTATTGATGGCAGTGACCTTTTATGCGTTAGCAGCCGGAAAGGGGTGAAAGAATATGATCTCGATTCAGGATGTTTGTTTTGAATATGATATGGAAGGGGGACAAGGGGGAACCCTGGAACATATCAACCTGCATATTTCAAAAGGAGAGGTGGTTGTTTTTTGTGGTCAGAGTGGTTGTGGAAAAACGACGATGACACGGCTGATCAATGGGCTGATTCCTCATTTTTATGATGGGGCTTTGACAGGAAAGGTGCTTGTCAACGGATTGGATGTCAGCCGGTCTCCTTTATCGAAAACTTCGGAATATGTTGGCAGCATCTTTCAAAATCCGAAAAGTCAGTTCTTCAACATCGATACTACGGGAGAACTGGCTTTTGGCTGTGAAAGTCATGGTTTATCTTTGGACGTCATCCGTCAGCGGGTCGATCAAAGTGTCCGGGACCTGCAGCTGGAGGCGTTGATCGATCGTAATATTTTCGAATTGTCCGGTGGAGAGAAACAGCAGATTGCCTGTGGTAGTGCCTATGCCACCGATCCTTTGGTCTACGTAATGGATGAACCGAGCTCCAATCTGGACCGTAAAGCCATTCTACGGCTGCAGAAGCTGATGAAACAGCTGAAAGACCAGGGAAAAACACTGGTGATCAGCGAGCATCGCCTGTATTATCTGATGGAACTGGCCGATCGGTTCGTCTATATTCACGATGGAAAGATCCAGGCTATTTACTCACGTGCTCAAATGGCACAGCTTCCGGAAGCAAAACTGAAGCAGATGGGGCTGCGGACGACCGATCTGACCCGTCTGAAAGAGCAAAAGTGCCTGCCAAAGGGAAATGGGAACGGGTCGGCTGTCATCGAAGCTTTGGATCTGAATTGCAGCCGGGGCAATACACGCATCATCGATATTGACCGGATGCAGCTTCCTTCCGATTCGGTCATTGCCCTGATCGGTGATAATGGTTCAGGAAAATCTACACTATGCCAAGCTTTGTGCGGTGTGATCTCACATCAAGGCAGTGTCGCCTTTGACGGTCACTTTTTATCCGGCCGTCAGCGAAGCAGTCGCAGCTTTATGGTCATGCAGGATGTCAATCGTCAGTTGTTTTCCGAAAGTGTGAGCGAAGAGCTGCAGCTGAATACGGATATT
This sequence comes from Erysipelotrichaceae bacterium, assembly GCA_040266995.1. Classification (GTDB taxonomy): domain Bacteria; phylum Bacillota_I; class Bacilli_A; order Erysipelotrichales; family Erysipelotrichaceae; genus UBA4312. The sequence continues at coordinate 68,727 of JAWRHV010000030.1, forward strand.
TCCAAAGAGCGGATCGATCAGATCCTGGATGAACTGGGGCTTCTTTCTTTCAAGGAAAGGCATCCGTCCGCTTTGTCCGGCGGTCAGAAACAAAGAGTCGCCATTGCCTCGAGCCTGGCCAGCCGTAAGCAGATCATCTTCTTTGATGAACCAACCAGCGGACTGGACCGAACCGGTATGACCAACTTTGGTCAGATCCTGAAAAAAATGAAAGAAGAAATCCGTACGGCGGTGATCGTGACGCACGATCCGGAACTGGTTGTATCATGCTGTACCCATGTGCTGCATATGGAAAACGGCCGCATCGTCAGCCTATATCCCCTGGATACATCGGGCATACAACGTGTTATGGCTTATTTCCTGTCCGGTGCAGATGATAATACCAGCCGGAAAAGAAGCTCTACCAGCGCCATCGGCAAGATCATGGAGTATGTCGGTCCTTATCGTAAAACGGTCTATCTGGCGGCTTTCTTTATGCTGATCGGTACGATAGCCAGTGTGCTCCCGTATTTGTTTGTTTACCAGTGGATCGTTCAGATCCTTCAATTCGGGACAGTGACGATTGGCGGCAGTCTGTTTATGCTGGCTGGCACGCTTCTTTGTCAGATTGTCTATGCGTGCAGCTATACGCATGGTTTGTCTCTGTCGCACCGGGCTGCTTTCCGTACGTTGGAAAACATTCGGAAATATTTACAGGAACGGATGGAGGAAAAGCCTTTGGGCTTGTTACAGGATATGGGTGCCGGTACGGTGAAAAAGCTGTTTACAGAAGATATTGAATCCATTGAACTTCTTTTAGCCCATGTCATACCGGAAGGTTTTGCCAATCTTTTGGTTCCTTTGGTCGTTTTGGTCGGCATGACGGTCATAGACTGGCAGCTGATGATATTGACACTTCTGGTTGTGGCAATCGGACTGAGTGTATCCCGTCAGATGTATTCCATCGGCATTGACAAAATGGGAAACTACTATGCCTCGGCCAAACGGTTAAATAATACGATCGTTGAATATGTGAACGGGATGGAGGTCGTTCGTATATTTAACAACCGGAAGGTGTCAAAGACATATCAGGAGCAGGTTTTCCATTATCGTGACTTTGCCCACCAATGGTATCAGATCTGCTGGCCGTGGATGGCCTTGTATGGAAGCCTGTTTTCCTACATTGTTCTGTATTCGTTACCATTTGGCATTTTATTGATGCTGCTGGGTCTGCTGGAAGTCGTAGACTATATTCTTATTTTATGTCTGAGCTTTTCCATCAGTCCGCTTCTGATGCATTGTATGGAGTTTATCGGAGCGATCCCACAGACAAACTATAAGCTTCAGGCATTGGAAAAGGCTGTGGATTTTCCATCGCTCAAAACGAACAATCAGCCGTTTTCCGGAGACCATACGGAGGTGGTTTTTGACAATGTGCATTTCGCCTACAAAGACCAGGAAGTGCTAAAGGGAATCTCATTTCGTGCCCCTGGCCACCAGATGACGGCTATTGTCGGTCCGTCCGGTTCGGGGAAAACGACCATTGCTCGTTTACTGGCTCATTATTATGACATAAACGAAGGAAGCATTTCCATCGGCGGTCAGAACATCACCGATCTGAGCCTGGAATCCTTGAACCGGCAGATTGCGTATGTTTCTCAGGATCTCTTTCTCTATAATATGAGCATTTTAGAAAATATCCGGATCGGCAATCCGAAGGCTACGGATCAACAATGCATACAGGCGGCCGAAAAAGCCCAGTGCGACTTTATCGAGAAACTACCGGACGGGTATCAGACCATGGCCGGTCAAAAAGGTCATCGCCTGTCGGCCGGGCAGCGACAGCGGATCGCCTTTGCCCGTGCCATTTTAAAAGATGCGCCGGTTGTTGTCCTGGATGAAGCTACAGCTTACGTAGATCCGGAAAATGAGCAGAAAATGAGCCTGGCGATCCGAAACATTCTGCGCAATAAAACTGTATTGATCATTGCCCATAAGATGAAGACGATCCAACAAGCGGATCAGATCATTGTCCTGGAGCAAGGGAAGATCTGTGCTGTAGGAACGCATCCGACGCTGATCCAAAATGATCCTATATACCAGCGTTTATGGGATACATCGGCCGGCACGCAAAGCTGGCTGCTAAAAAAAGAAGGAGGCTCTCAACCATGATTGCGATTTTTCAGATGATCCATCGCCTGCTGGAATACTCCGGCCCCTATGCCAAAAAGATCCGTTGGGCTTATCCGGTTGTGTTTCTAAGATCCTTGTGTACCAATGCTCCGATCATCCTGGGAATCTATACCATTATGCAGGCGATAAATCAGAGCCTGTCTATCCATTCCGGCATCGTCATATGCGCTGTTTTGTTGGTGTGTGCCTGTCTGCAATCCGTCCTGCAAAGTATCTCGGATCGTCTACAGGCCGGCACCGGTTATCAGATCTTTGCAGATAAGCGGATCGAATTTGGCGCCCATCTACGAACACTGCCCATGGGGTATTTTACAGCTGGGAATCTAGGAAAGATCAGTACGATTCTTTCTCAGGATATGGTTTATATCGAAGAACAGGCAATGAACGCTATCGCCAATGTGGTCGGAGATTGTTTTTCCCAGATCTTGCTGACCTTGTTCTTGTTCTGGATCCATCCTATGATGGGGGCCATTGCGCTTGTAAGTGAAGGCATTGCGTTGTTGATCGGGCATTTTATGGTCAATGTATCCCGTCGCAACGCCAAAAAGCGACAACAGGTGATTGAGGAATTAGGCACGGCTGTTCTTGAATACACAGAAGGTTTGCCGGTTGCGAAAAGCTATCATCAGACCGGGAAAAGCGCCCGAAAGCTTCGCAGCAGCTTTGCGGATATGTCTACATCAAATATTGCTTTTGAAGCAGAGTATTCACCCTATCATGCAGCCATGCTGATCGTTTTCGGCATCGGGATCACTCTTCATATCCTGTGTGCCATCTATCTGGTCGGATCATCGCAGATGGAACCGGCTGTGTTTGCTGGTCTGCTTCTGTTTGTATTTCAGATCTATGCGCCTTTACGTCATTTGTTTACGACCACCTCTGTCTTTTCCATCATGGAAAACAGTTTAAACAGAATAGAAGAAGTGATGCAGCAGGCTCCGTTAAAAGATGATGGAACGCAGACCGTTCCGGAACAGGCTGAACAGGAAATCGCCTTTGATCACGTATCCTTTTCCTATGGATCGGAACAAGTGCTGCACAATTTATCTTTCCACGCAAAAAGGCAGCAAATGATTGCTCTGGTCGGGGAAAGCGGCTCCGGAAAAACCACGATAGCCAACTTGCTGGCTCGCTTCTGGGATATTGATGAAGGTGAGATCCGGTTCCGGGGCATAAATATTCAAGAAATCCCCTTGTCGGCTCTGATGGAACAGATCAGTATGGTCTTTCAAAATGTATATTTATTTGAAGATACGGTTTTTAACAATATCCATATGGGCAGAACCTCGGCCACAAAAGAGCAGGTGATCGAAGCAGCCAAAAAAGCACGTTGTTACGATTTTATCATGGACATGCCCTATGGCTTTGATACCCGGATCGGAGAAGGAGGATCTACTTTATCCGGCGGCCAGGCCCAGCGTATTTCCATTGCCCGCTGCATTCTCAAGGATGCGCCGGTCATTATCCTGGATGAAGCTACAGCCAGCATGGATGCCGATAATGAAGCGATGATCCAGCAGGCATTGTCTGAACTGTGCAAAGACAAAACGACCATTGTCATCGCACATCGTCTGCATACGGTCCGTCATGCCGACAAGCTGCTGGTCATAAAGGAAGGAAATATTATAGAGCAAGGAAATCATGATGAGCTTTTGGCAAAAAAAGGTGTCTACTATCAGATGCTGGAAGCCGAAAACAAACCGTTAGGATGGTGAATTATGAAAAACAGCATAATAAAAATGGCGGGGATCTTTTGTTTGATCCTGTGTGTCTATCCGTTATTTATCGGACTGTATTTGACAGAGGCGCAGATGGATCCGCTGTATCTGTCTTTATTGACAACGCTAGGTATTGTCTTGTTGATCCTCGGTATCTATTTATATAAGATCCGACGGACGGAGAAGCCGGATTGATCCTTACAAAAATGTAAGGGAACTGTAAGGATGTATTTCAAATAAAACGCATACAATGGAAGTGAAAGGAGAGTGTTGTATGCGTTTAGAAAACATTTGGAAATGGATGTACCGCACATTGATGGCTCTTACGATCAGTCTAAGTTTCACTGCACTTTTCCTGATGGGTGTCATTCTTGTCTATACGATGAAATAATAAGACATATATAAAATAAAGAAAAATGCAGGGGGACCATTGTGGAAACGATGGTCCTTTAATCTGTTAGTTTTGGGTACAGAAAAAATGGTTTTAGGTAGGATTCATGCCATTTATCCGATATTTTATAAACTAAATACATCAAAAAGGAGCTGCTGTCTATGAAAATAGAACGATATGAATCAGGTGGAAAGGAAATTACTTTCTATCTGAGCCAACAGGTAGATCAACCCTTGATCATCCTGAACAACTTCACCGGTGACGGGAAGACAGTCGTCATGGAACTGCTTCGTTATCATACGGAGGATTTCAATCTGCTGAGCATCGGAAACCTGCAATGGGATCACGATATGTCCCCATGGTATTGCGAACCGATCATGGAAGGCGATGCTCCCTGTACCGGAGGGGCTCTTCCTTATCTGGATCTGCTTGTTTCCCGGATCCTTCCGGAAGCGCTGGAAAAGGTACAAGGAACGCCGGCTTATACCGGCATTGCCGGGTATTCACTAGCTGGTTTGTTTGCTCTCTATGCGATGTATCAAACCGATGTGTTTGACAGAGTCGCCACCATGTCCGGCTCTTTTTGGTTTCCGGGTTTTAAAAACTATGTGTTTACCCACACCATGAAAAGAAAACCAGAGAAAGTTTATCTATCTTTGGGGGATAAAGAAGCTCGAACAGGGAATAAGGTATTAAATACCGTTCAAAGCAACACGGAAGAAATTGTAGAATACCTACGCAGACAGTCCATGAAGGTGGAATGGGAATTGAATCCCGGCAATCATTTTCAACAGGCTGCCCTGCGCAGTGCCAAGGGCATTGCGGCTCTTTTAAAGGATTAAGGAGGAAAACCATGGAAAACACAATATACGGACTGTTTCAACAAGCGGTCGACCAGTACAAAGACTTGCCAGCTATCATAGAGAACAAAAGAACATTGACCTTTGCGCAGTTGTCGGACATGGTGGATACGATAGCGGATTACTTGCCGGCAGACACCAAAGCCGTCGGGATCGTAATGCGTCATCGGGCTGAAATGATCGCCTCCATTTTTGCGGCATTAAAAAGAGGAGCTTTGTATGTGCCGGCTGAACCGGATATTCCCCGGGGACGAATGCATTATATGATGGAAGAAGGAAATGTGGATGTCGTCCTGACAGAAAGCCTGTTTGCCAGTAAGCTGGATTCCTATCAACTGATATTTACGGACTGTGCCCTGAATGGAAGGGTCAGTCACACCGACCAGCCTGAAAGAAAACCACAGGATCTGGCCTATATTCTCTATACATCCGGAACGACCGGACGGCCCAAAGGCGTCTGCGTGACAAATGCGAATGTTTGTCATTACGTGCGCGCTTTTGCACATGAGTTTCATCCGGGAACAAAAGATCGGATGTTACAGTATTCCGTATGCTCCTTTGACATCTTTGTAGAGGAGGTCTTCACCAGTTTATTAAACGGTGCTTCCTTGGCAATTCCATCCGAAGAAGATAAGAAGGATATCACCACATTGATGGATTTTGTATATCGTCACAAGGTTACCATGTTATCAGGATTTCCTTATTTGTTGGCGGAAATGAACCAGCTGTTCTCGATTCCTTCTTCATTGCGCCTGTTGATCAGCGGTGGCGATGTGCTGCGTGGTCACTATGTCGATCGTTTGCTGGATCAGGCAGAGGTATACAATACGTATGGCCCATCCGAAACCACGGTTTGTGCCTCCTACTACCGCTGTAATGAGGGACAGGTTTTAGAGGATGGAACGTATCCAATCGGTAAACCAGTCTACGGTGCGGAGATCAAAATATTAGATCATCATGGAAATGAAGTAGAACAAGGGACAGTCGGCGAAATCTGCATCTATGGAAATGGTGTATCCAAAGGCTATATCGGCGATCATGCCGAAGAGAACAAAGCCTTTGAAACACTGGCTGACGGAAGCACCATGTATCACAGTGGCGACCTTGGCTACATCCTTCCTTCCGGAGACATTGCCTTTTTGCATCGAAAGGATACACAGGTCATGATCTATGGTAAACGGGTCGAAGTGATGGAGGTTGAATCCAGGCTGCATCAATGCACCGGTGTCCAACAGGCGGTCGTACGTTCGTTTAAAGATGAAGAAGGTTTATCGTACATGACGGCGTATATAGTGGTATCCGATAACGATATCAAGGTTTCTGATATCCGAAGGGAACTGGCTGAGAATCTGACCGAATTCATGATTCCGGAGTATATTGTAAAGATGCCGGAAATCCCTATCAACAGTAACGGAAAGCCGGATATAGATAAGATGCCCGTGGTGATGAAGGAGGCCAGATGACAAAGATTGAAATTGTCGAGGCCGGTCTTGAAGATTTACCCTTATTGGTGGAATGGCGCATGCAGGTTTTACGGGAAGTGTTTTCTATGGAACGGGATGCCGATCTCTCATTGCTTGAAAAGCAGAACGAAGCTTACTATAAAAAACACCTTGCTGATGGAAGCCACATCGCTTGTTTTGCCCGGGATCAAGATTCCCATGAAATTATCGGCTGTGGCGGCATCTGTTATCAAAAAGAATTACCGTCGCCAGATAATCCGTCCGGAACCAACGGCTATCTGATGAATATCTATACGCTACCCAAGGCACGGACCCATGGCATCGGGCGCAAGATTATCGAATATTTGATAGAAGATGCCAGAAAAAAGGGAACAGAGAAAATCTATCTGGAAAGTTCAAAGGTTGCAAAGAAGCTTTATAACCAGATTGGTTTTACGGATCTGGAAGATTATATGAAACTATAAAACTAACGAAACATCTCAGATAAAGGATCTGAGATGTTGTCCGTTTTTCGGCTTGGAAGCCCACGCTTTTTTTAATTCTTCCGGCATATATCGATATTCCAATTCCGCCAGTTCTTTTGGGGAAATGGTGGAATTGGATACTAGCCATTCTTTTATATATCCAAGACAGCCATATAAGTGATATTTGACAGAGAACAGTAGTTGTTCATTCAATGTGGTTAATTGGTATACCTCGCAGAGAATTTGGGTATTGAATTCAACATCTTTTTGTAGAATGTAATCACGTAAGGCATTCTGACCTTCAGAAAGAAATGCAACTCGGAAAAAATTGCGATTCTCCCAAATAGCATTCAACGCTTTTTCCAATGCCTCCAAACTGTAGTAACATTCGCCGGAAGGGTCATAAGTATATACAGTTTTGGCAAAAATCCAAGAGATTACATCATATTTATCGAGGAAGTGATTATAAAATGTTTGTTTTGAACAACCTACTTTTTGACACAAATCAGTAACATGAATACTTTCTATATTTTGTTTTTTCGCAGATTCAATCAATGCGTCTGCAATTCGTTCCTTTGTTTGATTTTTCATAAACGCCTCCATTATTACAATTCTTTGAATTGGTCAATATTTTAGACCAAATTAAATAAAAGTCAATTGATGTGCCTTTTTTTATTAAATAGAATGAGAATACAAGGAGGTATCGTCATGAATATCAAAGAAATATTTGGATTTACAAATAAAAACGTATTTATTACAGGATCCGCTTCCGGTATGTCGAAGGCAGCGACTGAGTTATTGATTGAACTGGGGGCTAATGTATACGCAGCAGATATAAACGAAGTAGGGCTACCAGTGGTAAAGTCTTATCATGCAGATCTTTCTAAAAAAGAAGAAATAGATAAAGTATTAGAGGATCTTCCTGAAAGAATTGATGCTGTATTTTTGTGCCATGGGGTTTCCCATATGCCGGGAAAAGAGATGTTTGTTTCTAAGGTTAATTTCCTTTCGCAAAAATATATTGCGGAAGCTTTGCTTCCACGGATGCCGGAATGGGGGTCAGTCACTTTTATTTCTTCCATTGGAAGTTTTGGTTGGGAAAGTCGTCTTTCTCAGGTCGATGATCTGCTCAATGCAAAAACATGGGAAGAAGGGATTCAATGGTATGAAAATCATATGGATTTGATCCTGACGCCGGAGACTAATGAACAGCTGGATTATGGTTTATCAAAACAGGCACTTGCAGCATATGTAGTAAAGAAAGCGCAGGATCCGATGTATATTGGGAAAAAAATCCGCATCAATTCTATCAATCCAGGAAATACCATGACTGGTCTTACTGAAACCTTTTATAAGGTCCAAACCAAAAGCGGGGATCCGGAAGAAGGCCGAAAACAGATTGAAAGAGTGACGCTGGGTGACTGGAATGGCAGAGCCGCTAGACCGGAGGAAATGGGATGGCCTATGGTTGTTCTAGGATCGGATATCTGCTCTTATGTGTCAGGGCAGAATCTATATATTGATTATGGAATGAGCGCAAAATGGAAGCTTGCAGCATTGGAAGGAAACAATGATGAAGGATCCGCTCATTTTATCAAGGGATAACGTCGGACTCAAGCTATTTCACATACCACAATTCTCGAAAAATAAATCGTAAACAAGCTGAGCTTTGATTCTCAGCTTGTTTTATATATTCAATGGATTTCTATTGCAGAAGCAAGAGTTAGTATGATATTTTATTTCAATAACATTATTCTTTATCTTGAAAAGTCAGAAAGAATACATAAAAACATGTTAGGAAACAAACAACGGATCAAAGATAAAAAGAAACGGAGGAGATTAAAATGAAAAAAGACAGAGTGGCAGCTTTTACCGATGCCGTATTAGCTATTATTATGACAATTCTCGTATTAGAGCTGGAAAAACCGACAGTTCTTTCCTTATCGGCACTGTGGGACCTTCGTTACAGCTTTTTTTCATACACCCTTTCGTTTTTCTGGCTGGGGTCCATGTGGGTCAATATCCATAACGAATGGGAAAATATCGATCGGATCAATGCACGGACCTTATGGGTCACGTTATTGCTGCTGTTTTTTTGTTCGGTGATCCCTTATGCCACCGATCTGGTCAGCCGGAATTTCGATAACAAGATTGCACAGGGCTTTTATGGTGTATTCGTCATGTTTGTGACAGTAGCCAATATCGGTTTAAGCCACGTTTTGGAATCTTGTAACAATACACACCAAATACCGGCAGAGATCATGAAAAAACGCAGAAACTTGTTATGGATCGATGTCGGGATCAAGATGATCGGATTTATACTGGCTCTGACAGTCTGTCCCCGTGCCATGATGCTCAGTGTCATATTGGCTGCTGCCTTTTTGATGATCAGCATCCAGCTCATGCACCTGGACTGGAGCGATGTAATAGAGAATGAGGAAATAGGATAGGTTTTACACCAAAAAAATATAGCAATGAGCTGTACAAATTGTTTGTACAGCTTTTTTATACAGAAAAAGAAATATACCCAAATCAGATAGAATTAGAATGATTTTGAATATATTTCAGCTGGTTTTATTATCTCTTCTCTTGATACATGTTATATATGAAGAAGTTTGTTAAAGGGATAGAAGGAGAATGGGATGAAATCATGGATGAAAAGACTTGTATTGATCGTACTGATTCCGATCCTCGGTATCCTTATATGGATTGGATCCTTTGCGTATCATGTGTATTTTGAGAAAACGGAGATCCTTACGGCTGATAAGGATGGTGAACCATATCAATTGACAATTTACATGATCGGCGAACCGGAATGGCCATTTGGCCCGGTTCATTGTCGTTTGGATCTGTATAAGAAAACAGAGAGGATTTCACAACATTCCATTGAACTTTATAACGATGGAACTTCTGCCGAAGAAGATAACTTTTTTATCGTTTGGACCAAAGAGGGAGTAAAGATTACCGCAACGGCCAGTGAACAGGATCCCGTTACCTACTATCTTCGCTTTGACGGAACGATCGAACAGAAGGAGGAACGTTCATGAATCAAGGTCTGAACCGAATGCAGTTGAAGATCCTAGCGGCTATCGCAATGGTCTTCGACAATGCATCTTTACGATTTTATACTGTATTTCCAACCGTTATACATTTACTGACACGGTTTGTGGCTCCGTTATTTGCGTGGCTGATGGTGGATGGATTCTTTCATACACAATCGAAAAAGAAATACATGATCCGTTTATGGGTGGCCGCTGTTTGTATGCAGGTTGGAAACATCCTTTCCTTTATGCTATTTCAACAAAAAGGAATAGTAGATAACATCTTTATGACATTAGCGGTATCCTTTACGATCATCTGGTTGTTTGAAAATGCCAAGAATCATGTTGGTGGTCAGAAGGTGAAGTATCTGATCCTGGCATGGGGACTGACTGTATTGGGCTTGTTACTAAGCACCGTTCTCTTTATTCCATTGCCTTTTGATTATTATCTGGCTTTGGAAGGAGGGTTACAGTTGATTCCGTTTGTGCTGTTTTCTTATTTCTTTCATGGCAACCTTACCAAGCAGTCAATTGCGGTACTGCTCTATAGTTTTTTATTGTTCTTTACTCTATATGGTGGAGCAGAATCTATATCTCAGGGATTTGACATGTTTTGCATGAATTCGGACTGGATGACATTTTTGGTGATCCCTTTCCTGTTTTTGTATAACGGACAGGAAGGTAAAAAACGAAAAGGCTTCTTCTATGCATTCTATCCGATCCATCTATGGATATTGATGGCCATCGATGTCTTCTTGTAAAAAAATCGGACCAGAAATCATCTGGTCTGATTTTTTATTTGATCCCCATTCGGGCAGAGATGACCATGCGTTGTACTTCGCTGGTCCCTTCATAGATTTCCGTGATTTTAGCATCACGCAGAAACCGTTCAAAAGGGTATTCTTTGGAAACACCATCATAGCCGACAATTTCAATGACCTGGCGTGTGACATACATGGCTGTTTCTGAAGCAAAAAGCTTTGCCATGGCTGCATATTCACCGATAGGTTCTTGATCCTGCTTGGCCTGGGCTGCCCGGTACACCAGCATTCTTGCGGCATCCACTCTTGTCTGCATATCCGCCATTTGAAACTGGGTGTATTGGTATTGAGAGATACGCTTATCTTGGCGCATATGTGTTGTAATATACTCTTTGCAATGATCGATCGCGCCTTGTGCGATTCCCAAGGCCTGCGCAGCCACCCCGATGCGGCCACCATCCAGTGTTCCCAGAGCTTTTTTAAAACCTGTGCCCAGCTCGCCTAAAAGATTTTCTTTTGGGATCTTACAGTTCTGGAATATTAATTCACAGGTGGCTGAACCACGGATTCCCATCTTTTTTTCCTTTTTGCCAAAGGTAAATCCCGGTGTTCCTTTTTCAACCAGAAAAGATGAAATACCACGACTACCGGCTTTTGGATCGGTCACGGCACTCACAAAATACAGATCGGCTACCCCTCCATTGGTGATAAAGATCTTTGACCCATTGATCAGCCAGTGATCTCCTTTGTCTTCCGCTTTTGTGACCTGACCACCCAGATCACTACCGGCATTCGGTTCTGTTGCACCGAAGGCCCCTAACAATTCCCCTTTCAATAACGGAACCAGGTATTTTCTTTTTTGCTGCTCGGTTCCAAATTCCGAAAGGGCAAAGGCACCGAGAGAATGATGGGCTGAAAACATGATGGATGTGGTTGCGCAATATTTGGCCAGTTCTTCAACCATGGCGATATAAAGCAGATAGGAATAGCCGGCCCCTCCATATTCTTTGGGATAACAAACACCCATGAGCCCCATCTCACGCAGCCTTTGGAAAGACTCCTTCGGAAATCTTTCTTGTTCATCGATTTCAGCGGCTAAGGGGCCTACTTCATGGACACAGAAGTCATGGAAGGTGGAGAGTATCTTTTTTTCTTTGTCATTAAACTTAAAATTCATCGGTTTTTCCTCCTTTTACTGATACATCAATCTTATTCTTTTCCGAAGAGTTGATGATCTATTGTGTTTTGCCTATAATAACATTGGATAATGTATTGAACAATTTAATGTTTTTGTAAATAAAATTCGAAATATTCGATGAATAGAAGGGAACCAATGAACACAAAGAATCTGAAAACAATGATGACGATTTTGGAAACCGGCAGTTTTCAAAAAGCAGCCGATCAACTGAACTACACACAATCTACGATTACGTTCCAAATCAAACAGCTGGAGGAGGAACTGTCTTTTAAGTTGTTTGAAAGAATTGGGCGAAAAATGGAACTGACACAGGCAGGAAAGGAAGTATTGCCTTATATAGAAACCATCTTGCAGGCAGAAGAGCAGATCCGGAATCATGGAAGGGAACTGTCTGAAATTGTCGGAGAACTGCATATAGCCGTTCCAGATTCTATCTTGATTTATAATCTGCAGCCCTTTATCCAGGAGTTCACCCGAAGAGCACCACATGTACAGCTTGTGATCAATTCGATATCGTCGGATGACATCGATCAGGCAATTATTACCGGAAGCGCGGATATCGGAATCAATTGTGATAAAGGGAACTATGCAGCTTCTATCATCTCGAAACAGCTCAGCCCCTTTAAAGCTGTTTTGGTTGCGTCTGCCTATGCGGATACAAGCTTACTGGACTTTATAACGCCGCATCAAAGAAAACCCCTCAGTATGGTCTGCAACGAACCTAACAGCAACTACCAACGAGGCATCGCTGATTATTTTGCGTCCAAAGACATCGTCTTGAACCCGGATATGCGTATGCAGAGCATCGAAGCGGTCAAACGAAGTGTGATGAATAATCTGGGCATTGCGTATATTCCCATTTTTGCCATACGGGAAGAATTGCGAAGCGGCGCACTGATTGCGGTGGATACCGAGATAAAAGATCGTATGTATACATCGGTCTGTGTTTATCATAAGAACAAATGGATGAGTCCCCAGATGAAACTGGCTTTAAAGCTGCTGGATGAAAGACCGGAAAAAGAATATGTATAAAGGATTGTTTTTTGTAAGAATCATTTTCTTGAAAAGAATGGTATAGTATAAAGTAAGAGAATACGAAAGGAACCAAACTATGAGCATTTATGATTACTCTATAGAAAGAGCGGATGGCAGTGTATTCTTACTGTCCGAGTTAAAAGGAAAAGTATTGCTGATCGTCAATACAGCCACACGGTGCGGGTTTACACCACAATATAAAGAACTGGAAGAGCTGTATGAAAAATACCATGACAAGGGATTGGAAATCATCGATATTCCTTGTAACCAGTTTGGAAACCAGGCACCGGAATCGGATGAAGAGATTGCTCAATTTTGTACACTGAACTATCAGACACAATTTGCACAGATGAAAAAATCCGATGTGAACGGACCGGATGAATTACCGTTATATACGTATTTAAAAGCCAATGCGCCGATCCATAAAGGCATTTCATCGAAATTGTTTCAGGTTATCAGTAAATCCACGAAGACGCCGGAGGATATCAAATGGAATTTCACAAAATTCTTAATTGATCAGGAAGGCAATATCGTAGACCGTTTTGAACCGACGACAAAGATGGAAGAAGTGGAAAACACAATCGCCCGTCTGATGGACGGAGAAAGGGAACTAGAGGAAGAAACACCAAAAAAGGCAATCTCAAAAAAGCGAATTGCGGCAGTTTGTGCAGCAATGGCCGCTGTATGCAGTCTATGCGGGATCCTGTTTTACAAAAAGAGAAAGAAATAATGTGCAGCCAGCCCGCGAAGACAGGGAGTCCATGGACAAAAATAAAAGCTGATTATCAGGCAATGAAGCCGGATGATCAGCTTTTTATTTTATAAGAGTCCCCGGATACATCGGTTGAGCATCTGATGACAATAGATTGACATATCGTAGCTTCCTTCGTGAGAGGACCAATCAAAGATGATTCCCTTAACAATGACACATAAATCTTTGGAAACCGCATCCGGTGTACGTCCTTCACTAAGCACGAAGCCCTCACGGATGGCTTCACGAATACATTGGCTGGTAATCTCAATGAGTTTATTATGGAACAGAGTGGTATTCATTCGTTGATTTTTACTATGGAAAAAATTACGACAAAAGTCAATGCCGAGATTGGATGTGAATTGACAAATCCAGACATAGAAAGAAACCAGCTTTTGGTCTAAGGGAAGGTCATGTAGTTGTTCATTGATAATGGAGTCAAAATCTTGCTGTGCTTTATCATAATAAAACGCAAGCAAGTCTTCTTTGGAATGGAAATGTTTATAAAACATACCCGTGGATATATTGGCTTCAGAGCATATCATGCGAATGGTCAAGTTGTCATATCCAATTTGTTTCATCATGGAAAGAGCAACATCAAAGATATGTTCTTTTACCTTCATATTTTTTTGTTCTTTTGTTTCAAAATTTTCAAGATTCATAACGACTACATTTTACTGAAAAATGAATTAACTTTCAAGGAAACAAAAGGGATTGACAGTCTATTCCATAGCACCTTATAATGAAAACATAATCAGAACATGTTCAAAACATGTTCATATACAGGAGGAAATATAATGGAAAACAAGTACTCTGCATTGTTCGAACCTTTTAAGATTGGAAATGTGGAAATCAAAAACAAGGTAGTGATGTCCCCGATGTTGACGATTGGATGGTTTGAAGAACAGTCGATTATTTCGGATAAAATAATCGACTATTATGAAGAACGTGCAAAAGGCGGGGTTGGAGCCGTCTTTACTTGTGGGAATGTGCCAAATGCGGGATTGGAACGTTGTGCTTTTACCATTTCACCGTTTGCGAAACCCGAAAGATTCAAAGAACAGGTAAAGAAGCTGGCTGATCGTTTACACAAGTATGACTGTAAATTGTTCGTTCAGGTATGGTTTGGATTAGGTCGTGTGGCATTTACGGATTTTCTGGAAGATCAGGCGGTGGCACCAAGTGAAGGGCCGAATCGCTGGAAACCGGAAGTAATCTGTCGGGAGCTGACCAATGCTGAAATCAAACATCTGATCGATGAGGTGGTGTATGGAGCCAAATTGATTTATGAAGCCGGTGCGGATGGATGCGATATAAATGGAGCCTATGGTGGCTATTTGGGCGATCAGTTTACCACAAGGGCATTTAATCGCCGAACCGATGAATTTGGTGGTGATATGGACGGTCAATTAAAGGTGCTGACTGAAATCATTAAAAGAATTAAAACAGAGATTTCATCGGATTTTCCTGTCACC
Organism: Erysipelotrichaceae bacterium; assembly: GCA_040266995.1. Classification (GTDB taxonomy): domain Bacteria; phylum Bacillota_I; class Bacilli_A; order Erysipelotrichales; family Erysipelotrichaceae; genus UBA4312. The sequence goes on from JAWRHV010000030.1 coordinate 84,056, forward strand.
TGTCGATTAGGAACGAAGCATTATTTAAAGGGGGAAAGACAAGCCTCAGTACCGGGTGAATCCTATAAAGAATGGGGTCGTGATGTAGAGGAATCCATTCAAATGGCCAAAAAGCTGGAAGTTGCCGGTTATGACGGATTCCTGATGGGAAATGGTTCTTATGACTCCTTCCACTGGCTGTACCCGCCTATGTATCATAAAGAAGGATTATGGCTAGATGATTTTGCACCGTTACGACCGGAAGTGAATGTACCAATTATCGGCCCGGGTAAAGTATTGCAGCCGGAAATGGCAAACGAGGCAATCCGGGAAGGCAAAGTGGATGCCATTGCGTTAGGTCGAGCGTTATTAGCCGATCCGATGTGGCTTCAAAAAGCGAAAGCCGGAAAACCAGAGGATATTCGTCCATGCATCGGCTGCAATGCCGGTTGTATTGGCCGTATCTTTGCCGGACAGACAATGCTATGTGCTGTCAATGCCGAACTATTCCATGAAAGAGAGCAGGCACTAATTCCGACGCCAACACAAAAGAAAGTGATGGTTATCGGTGGTGGTATTGCCGGTATGGAGGCTGCTCGTATTGCGGCCGCACGTGGCCATGATGTAACAATCTATGAAAAAGGAAGTCAACTAGGTGGCGCTACGATTGCAGCCAGCGTTCCAGATTATAAAGATGCGTCCCGAAGACTGTTAAAATGGTTTGAAAAGGAAGTAAGGGAAGCTGGTGTGAAAGTTGTTCTCAATAAAGAACTGACGGTGCAGGATGCACAAGGATCCGATGCCGACGCGATTGTGGTAACAGCCGGCGCTAATGCCAAAATCCCACCAATTCCGGGCGTAAGACAAGATCATGTTGTTACGGCCATCGATGTGTTGCTGCAAAAAGTGGAAGTTGGTCAAAATGTTGTCGTGATCGGAGGTGGCCAGGTCGGTTGCGAAGTGGCGTATGATTTACTGCGCGAAGGAAAGCATGTCGCTGTGGTTGAATTCCTGAATGGAATTATTGCCGGGGTGAAAGAACCGGTATCTGCTGCCAATGTCCTGATGTTGGAGGATTTATTAAACTACTATAAGGGTGATATCCATCTGTCTACAGCTGTCAAAGAAATAACAGAAACCCATGTTATCGTCGAAAAAGACAATCAGCAGCAATCTTTGCCGGCCGACACAGTTATTTTGGCCACAGGGTATCAAGCCAACGATGCCATCTATCAAGCATTGAAGGATTCTGGGAAGGAAGTATATATCTGCGGAGATGCCAATGCCCCTAGCAATATCATGCATGCGGTCGCTGATGGAAATGAAGCAGGTCGAAAAATATAATAGACAGAAGCACGGCGGAGCCCGTGTTTCTTTTTACAACATTAGTTAGTCATATATAATCCATGGGTGTACAATAAGACCAGGAGGGACTACGATGAGTAAGAAACTATGGAATCTGTATGCACCGGTGTATTCGCTTGCGATGAAGGCGGACGGGAAAACATACCAGAAGATGATGGAACGAATTCCGGAAGTGATCCGGGATAAGGATGTATTGGAAATAGCGACAGGGCCAGGCACAATAGCTAAAAGTGTGGCCGGTGTGGCAAAATCGATGATTGCGACAGACTATGCGGAAAATATGATCATTCAGGCAAAGAAAGGCGAGGCGCCGGATAATCTGATCTTTGAAGTGGCCGATGCGATGGATCTGCCTTATGAGGAAGATCGCTTCGATGTGGTATTGATTGCCAATGCGCTGCATATTGTGCCGGATCCAAAGAAGGTATTAGCCGAGATCGACCGTGTATTGAAACCGGGAGGGATCCTGATTGCGCCGAATTTTGTGGAGCATAATAAAGACAGTCTTTGGAATCGTCTGCTGGCCATAGCCGGGGTTCGGTTTGAGCACCAATGGACCGCCGAACAATATAGAGAATTTCTGGAAACCAACGGATGGAAGATCGTCAATTATGAAGAGATGGAAGCCAGGATCCCGCTGGCGTACACAGAGTGTATACGACAGCAGGAACAAGTCAGCCTGCCGGTTTTGAAGCAACGACCGGATTATAAGAACTGGGTTCCCAAAGGCATGGTGGCCGGCTTTTTTACCGGAGCCGCTGTGTTAGGACTATCCGCTGTTTACGGGGGTACCCGAAAGAAAAAGACATCCCGCATGATCGGCTCAGTAAGTGCCATGGGTGCCGTGGGTATGCTGGCAGCCGGTACATGGTGTGCCTATGCATACAATCAATTCTCCTATGATGGCAAGCGCAAGCTTTCCAAACAGATTGTGGAAGGAACGGCAAAGTATGTCCGCTTACCGGAAGGTGGCACCGGATTGGATGTCGGCTGTGGCAGCGGGGCATTGACCATTGCGTGTGCTCGCCAGAATCCACATGCCAGGATGGTAGGCTGTGACCGATGGGGAAAAGAATATGCCTCCTTTTCTTTGAAGCTGTGTGAAAGGAATGCCCAAGCAGAAAAGGTAAACAATGTCTCCTTTGTATCCGGCAATGCGGTTTCGCTGCCATTTGAAGATGAAAGCTTTGATGCGGTGACCTCCAACTATGTTTATCATAATATAGCCGGTAAGAACAAACAGGAACTGTTATTGGAAACGTTGCGGGTACTGAAAAAAGGAGGAACGTTTGCGATCCATGATATTATGTCGCCGGCTCGCTACGGCGATATGCAAGCCTTCCGGCAGAAGCTATTGGATATGGGGTATGAAACCGTAGAACTGATTGATACAAGCAATCTGTTTATGAACCGAAAGGAAGCTTTGTTGCTGGATTTGAAAGGTTCTACTTTGTTGACAGGAAAAAAATGAACCGTTGAAAAGTTAAAAGATGCGCATTTCACCTACCTGAAATTCCATGTATAATAAATAAAAAAGAGGAAGTGAAATTATGCCATTTAAGATCATACAGGGAAAGCTGGCTGAAACAAAAGCCGATGCCATTGTCAACGATGAAAATATGGATCTGGGGCTTTATGAAGCGGCTGGACCACAGTTAAAACCGGCCAGAGAGGCTTTACAGTCAACCCCGGCCATGACCCCGGGCTTTGATTTGCCATGTAAGAAGGTCATTCATATTCAAGAACCCATCTGGTTAGGGGGAACCCATCATGAACAAGCAAGGCTGGAGGATTGTTATCAAGCTTGTATAGATATGGCTTTGTATCATCATTGTCAATCCCTGGCCATGCCTTTGATCTGTTGTAAAAAGCCGGGCTTTGAAAAGGAGATGGTGCGTCAGGCACCGATGAATGTAATCGGTACTTTTCTGGAAACTGAAGATATGGATCTGACGATCGTTGTGGATACTAAAGAAATGATCTCATTACCAGAAGAAACGACCAAAGCGCTGGATACTTATATTTCAAAGAACTGGAAAGAAGAAGTGACAGAGGAAATCAGGGAACCGGAAACAACTTCGGACTTTGTTAAAAAGGTGAAAAAGCTGGTCGGTGTGGAGCAAGAACAGCCCATCAAGCCGAGTGCCTGGTTTATTGATGCCGACGACCATGAAAAAGCCAACCGTCCATCGGGGCTAACCGTGGGCATGAATAGAAAAGCCGCAAGGAAAAAAACAGAAAAGGAACCTGCCGAAGAAAAACCAGCCTATGATCCGGATAATTTTAAATGGTTCTTTCATCAGGATGAACCACCCAAACAACCGGAAGCGCCGGTTGTGGAAGAGGTTATAGAAGATGTGGTGGAAGAAACAGAAGCTGTCGAAGGGCCACAGGAAGAAGAAATCAAGGAAACAACATGGAAAGAGGATTTCTTATCCTATTGTAAACAAAAGGATCTGCCGGATCCACTCCTTTGTCGAAAGGCTAATATCAGTATGGATACTCTACGTTCCATCCGTATGTCTCTAAAGGCTCCGGACAAAGATCTTTGTCTTGCCCTGGCCATTGCGCTGGAACTGACATTGGATGAAACCAGAGAATTCATGGACAAAGCCAAGGCACCGTTATCAGCCAGCGATAAAAGAGATGTGATCGTTTCCTATTTCATTGCCAACGGAAACCATGAGATCTACGAGATCAACGAAGCTTTGTTTGTCTATGATCAGCCTGTATTCTAAGACTCCTCGGGAGTCTTTTTTTAAGCCGTCTTTTAATTCTTAAAAATACGCTTTATAATAAAACCAATGTGGAGGAAAAACATATGTGGAATAAAGCACAGCAGGCTATTCGCCAATTTAATGATGAACGGGACTGGCATCAGTATCATACACCGGCTAATGTAGCTAAATCGATTGCCATCGAAGCCGGGGAATTGCTGGAGTGTTTTCAATGGAGCGACACACAATATGATAAGGAACATGTATGTCAGGAACTGGCCGATGTGGTCAATTACTGCATTGTGATGGCGGATGCCCTGGATGTAGATCTGGAAACGATCGTATTGGAAAAATTGCAGCAGAACATTGAAAAGTATCCGGTTGAAAAGGTAAAAGGGTCTTCAAAGAAGTATACAGAATATCAATAATACAAGCATGAGGGATGACATACAATGACAAAAAAACTGATTTTATGTGATGTGGACAGTACGCTGACAATGCATCACCAGCCGATTACTGAAAGAACCCGAAAAGCAATCCAGGCCATCCAGGCCCAGGGAGACTTATTCGGACTGGCTTCCGGTCGTCCGGTCGGCGCTTTGAAAAATATGCTGCAAAGCTGGGGGATCATGGATTGTGATATCATCATCGGATTAAACGGGGCTGGTTTATGGGATGGTCTGCACCAGCAGTACCATGAGTACTTCCTATTAAAAAAAGAATGGTGTAAAGAAATTGTGGCCTTGATGGAACCGTTTCATTGCCTGGTCTTCAAGCACATTGACGGGGGCATCCTATGTACGCGGGCTGACCATAATATCAAGACTTCTTCCGAGATGACCCGGCGGTTTTACCGTATTACCGAGGACCTCTCTGATTTTTATAATGAAGAAACGCCGCTGTTGTTGTTTCGGACGACCGATGAAATGATGCCGAAGATCGAAGCGTATGTGGCTGAGCATCCATCTCCGTATTATCATGCGTTTAAGACGCAGTCGGACTTGATCGAATTTGGGGATAAGAACATTAAAAAGGCGTATGCCCTGGAAAAGTTCTGTGAATACAACAATATTTCACTAGAGGATGTGATTGCTTTTGGAGATACTACCAATGATAACGATTTGCTGGAAATCAGTGGTACAGGGGTCTGTATGTTAAATGGAAGCGATGACACCAAGGCCATTGCCGATGCCATTACCGATCTGCCATGTGCCGAAGACGGATGGGCGGATTACATTGAAAAACATATACTAAAATAGATGGATCATGACCGATCCATCTTTTTATAAAGTTGTATAGTATAAATAACCAAAACCAAAGTGATCATAACCAGCCAGATCATCATACTCACCGATGGTAGAAGTCCTTTTTGATACAATCCGACCGGAAAATCGATCAATGCGTGCATCAGGATCGCTGCTGCAAACCAGATTATCTTTTTTTGGTGGACCGCTTTCCAGACCCATACGGATAAACAAACGTGGATGCTGACAGCTAAGATCCGTTCAAACAAGGCTGAGGCCAGATAAGCAATCGTCATATCAGGCAAAGCAGCCTGTACAGCTGGATCCGGGTTTGGCAGCAGGGCCAGGATCAATACCGGAACAATGATCGTCAGTATTTCTATGCCTCCATGGCCCCATCCGTACATCACGGCATCAGCTGGTCTTTTCTGGTTTTTTAAGATCCATCGGAAAGCCGTGTACCTTCCGGTTTCTTCAAAGAGCCCGGCAGCCAGTCCTCCGTAGAGTCCATACAAGATGGCCGAATGATTTATCAACCTGGATACAGGACTGTCAATTATCAGACATACCATATGCAAAAGGGGTTCCAGGATACGCGCAAAGAGCATAAAGATCACAAAACCAATAAAATAACTTTTCCAGGAAGCCTTGGTTTTATGCTTCCATAGGATGGCCGGCACAACAGCCAGAGCTGTCATTGCCAGCACCGTTAATAAAATATAAACTTTCATGTCGCTCTTCTTTCCAGGCCGTTTTTTATGCATATATCTTTCGGCCAATCGATATATTTCGTGTGTTTGTTGAGACCATCCTACCGAATACAGGGGATCCGGTCTATCAAAAGTATTTGACAAGTGACACATTCAGACAGTCAAATCGGCTTGACATGGCTTAAGAGGATGCCATCAGACTGCTTAAGGAGCGTGTCCATTGTCTATCACGCGTTCCCAGTAAGTAAAGTTTTCCCTCTTTGGTCCGAATCAGGACAAACGGTCCCTGGCTTGGATCGAGAAGAACCTTCATCTTTCCATATGCCGGACAAGAGAAATCACCCTTCAACAAGGTATCCATGCCGGTTCCCATGATCCGTACCATTCCCTCCGGCAGCGTATCCAGGATCGTCATCTCTTCAATATCATCGGTTTCGATGGTATAGGTGGTCCAGCCTTCCTTGGCTACGATTGCTTGTTGGTTCACCTGGATATCGATTGGTCCGGAGCCGAACAAGAATCCGAAAAACGGTAAGGCAGCAAGAAGGAGAATGGTAAAGCCCATAAAGATCTTGCCGGCCGGTCTAGCCATATTGATCGTGGAGTTCATTCCGATCCGCTCGTTGATGATCAACCGGCTGTCATCGGGATTGTAGTAAAGAAAACCGCCAATCCAGTGTGCATCATCATCGACATACCAGTCGGTGCCGCTATCCTTTGTCAGTCGTTCTTGAATGGTGCGCATCCGCATTTCGATCCGCAGGCTCCATACCACCATAATCGTCGTTACAGCGACCACAAGAAACAGAGCCGCTTTCGGATATCGGAAGGAAACCGTCATACATAAAGAAACACAAGCCATCAAATATGTCATCAGGATCCATATCTTTGACCAGTTGTATTTGCGGATCTGTGTTAAAGCCCGGGTGAGCTCGATATTGCTATCCACCATCTCCGCTTTGTTGCGATAGAGATAACGATAACCAAATGCCATCCCTGCACATAGAAGTGCCATAATCGCCGACAAGATCCAAAAATCATGGTCATACAATCCCGGGACCAGGCAAGCAAGAACCGCCGGCACAAAGACCCATGGCGAAACCCAGCGATCATCCGACAGAGTACGTGTATCGACAACCACTTGTCTTTGGGCCTGCACCCAGCCGTTTTGTTCTTTGATTTCCATCAGTTTCCGATGCGAAAGAACCAATGGGATATATGGAAGTACAATGCACAGATCGATCCATGCTCCCCAGAAAGCCATCATGGTCTCTGCATTGGATATTAGCAGGCAAGGCACGATCAATGCCAGCAAAAACAGACAACTGGCAATTTCTCTTCTTTTAAAACGGGCCAGCTCGTTCAGTACATCGGGGTTTTCTCTGGCCTGGGATGGAAGTGTCACACCTAAAACGATATTCTTTTTAAACTTGGTTTGATTCAATAACAGATAGAGCTGTAAAGGGGCAATCCAGAAAACGGACAGCCATAGGATGTTTTTTATCATACATTGTCTCCTTGATCATAGAGTGTTTCACATAACGATAAAATGTCTTCTTTTTTCATTCCGGATAAGCGAAGTTCGGAAATACGCAATTTTAATTCTTTCATCGTTTCTTCGCTGACAGAAACAGATTTACCACTAGCCACGGTAGCTCCATGACGGCGGTCCGTAACAATATATCCTTCTTGTTTCAACATCTGATACGCCTTTGAAACCGTCATCATATTAATACCGCTTTCTTCTGCCAAAGCACGGATCGTCGGCAACTTCTCACCGGGATTTAGTTTTCCCTGGGCAATTGCGATCACAATCTGATTCCGCAGCTGCATGTACAAAGGTACATGGCTAGAAAAATCGAACGTAAGGATCATATTATTGCCTCCTTTGTATTATATACTGTAATGCATAATATGCAAAAAGTCAATAAAATAACGACCAGGATAATAAGAAGCTGCTTACCATGGATCCATAAGATGTCGACGGTTTAGAGGGAAGAGGACCTATAAAAAAAGCCTGTCACGATGACAAGCTATTGTTTGCAGCCCCAGACGGCAATGTATTCGCCTTGTCCTTTTTCAAAGGCTGTACGATGGAATCCTTCCGCTTTTAATCGGGCTTTTAAAGTCTGTGGTTCATAGACCACGAAGTGACCGTCTATGTTCGGACGCGGTGTATTCGGATTGCTGCCCTCACACAGGATCAGAAACAGCCCGCCAGGTTTTAAGACACGATGGATCTCCTGCAGAGCTTTGGATAGATCCGGCCAGAAGTAGATAGTCTCCACGGCTGTGACCAGATCATACAGATTGTCTCCATAGGGAAGATCCGTAACATCTCCCTGGGAAATGAATACTTGTTTATATAGGTCCTTCTGGTTTGTCTGACAAGCCATCTTCACGCTGATGGGGGAATAGTCGATCCCGTTGATATGACTGTTGGCAGAATATCCTAACATATCCCGGATCGTGGCTCCGCCACCGCAGCCAACATCTAGAATGTACATGCCCTCTTTCCAGTTTACAAAGGAAAGGCCCCAGTCACGTAATGGCTTATGGGATGCGTTCATGCGTTCCAGCATCTTTTCACCGGCCGGACCGGTCGGTTTGGCTGGATTTCCTGTGATATCACTCATGAGTTTCCTCCTTGGTTTCTATATATTCACCTTCGATAATATTGTTGTCACGGCAATGTTTCTGATACGAGCGGTGACCTAACAAGGTAAAGACACCTTCTACGATCAAAAGGATGCCGCCAAAGCGCATAACGGTGCGAACGGATTCAATCGGATGAACGACCAGAACAATTCCGATCACAAGAACGATCACAGCATACAATAAGTTCCCGACCCATCGCGGATACTGGTTTACACGGTAAATATGAGAACCGGATAGATGCAGGATACCGTTGAAGACCATAACAAGGCCGATGATCCGGGAGCAGGCGCTGAGAAAGCCGGCCGGATTCCCGGTCAGATAGGATCCTAACAGGATACATGGAATCACAATGATCAGGATGGATGCATCAAAGCTATTGGTCAATAAAGGAATCGCAAGATTACCGATCCCGATCGCAATCAGGATCCCGCCGATGATACGAACAGCCGTGCTCAAAATATGTACGTTCAATACCATGAAAGCGACACCCATCAAGATGTAGAACAAAGACAATACGATGATTTCTTTACTGTCTTGTCGAAATAACTGCTTCATAAAAACACCTCACTATTGCCTAATATTATACATCAAAAGATACTGTTTGCTCATCGTTTTTATTCAGAGTATACTTAAGAAGAGGTGATAAAAATGCGCGCAGTTGTACTGTTGGATAACGGATATGAAGAACTAGAAGCCATGGGGCCGATTGCCCTGTTACGTCGTGGTGGTGTAGATGTGGACGTCGTACGCGTACAGCCGGAGGATGTGACCGGTCGTTTCGGTATCATGTATACACCGACTATTTATATGAAAAACTATGATTTCGATCAGGCGGATTGCTTGATCTTGCCGGGGGGTCCTCAGCATTTGACTTTACGGACCAATCCGGATGTCCTTAAATTGATCCATGTGTTTGCAGACACAAAAAAGATCTGTGCTATTTGTGCTTCCCCGACGATCCTTGGTCAGGAAGGCTTGTTGAAAGGACGGAAGTATACATGCTTTACATCATTGAATGAAGATTTCGGTGGTGAATATGTAGATGCCTATGCAGTGACGGACGGAAATATGGTTACCGGGCGTTCCGCTGCGGCAAGCATTGAATTTGCGTTTGCCGTCCTGGAACTTTTATGTGGAAAAGAACATACGGACAAAGTAAAGGCATCGGTATACTACCAATAAAGATTGACGAAAGATATTTTTTATCGATACAATGGATAAGTATTTCAAGGAGTGAAAAATATGGGAAAAAAAGTACGTGTCTTTTTAATGCGTATCATTGCAATCTTGATTGTGGTTGTCATGGTGGGCTCTTTAGGATCCAGCCTTTTCTACAACAAGAAAGATAACGCAAAGGAAGAACAAACAGAAGAAAAAACAGCATCAAAATATACGTTTGTCAATGACAATGCTAAATTTCATCTGGATGCCATCAACCAGGATCTGTTATTACCAAAGGGATGTTCTTTGCAGGAAAAGCTGAAAAACGAAGAAACCGGTGCTTTATCCTATAATTACGGACAGTTTGATATTGATGGACATACGTTTGCGTTGTTGATTTCCACCATGGAAAGCAATAACGGTGGTAAGTTTGATGATATGCAGCTCTATGAAATGGATGTTCTTGCAGATGGTCTGAAAGAAGCTGAGTATGAAAATACCAATCAGCTGTTGTTCCAGGGAGAACAAAAAGACTATATGGAAACAGTGAAAACGATTTTTGATGCGGGGAAGGAGATCCCTTACCAGATCGATTATTCCATCTATGACCTGGAAGGAAAGAATTACTATACAATCTCTATTTTCCTGTTATCGCCGGAAAACCCTTCAAAAACCGACAGACTGGCATTGGACGCTCTGGGAAAAGAGGTTATGTCTCTGACGAAGTACAGTAATTATGAGGTTTCCAAAACGTATACCTTACCGGAAGGCAAAGAAGATCTATATAATTAATGACTGTGAAAACAGTCATTTTTTAATTATGTGAAATAGAAGTGAAAAAGTGTGCTATAATACATGTACGCGCTCGTAGCTCAATAGGATAGAGTATCAGATTCCGATTCTGAAGGTTGCGGGTTCGATCCCTGTCGAGCGCGCCATTTTTTTTAGGAGGCGCATGAAAACATATATTTTTGATCTGGATGATACATTGGTACAAAGTATGTTTGTATGGGAAACCGTCATTGATGAAATATTTGACAGGTTGGGAATTGAAACATCCTTCCAAGCTCATAAAGAACACTTTATCAAAATGACAGCCAGTGAAGTATGTGTTTATATTGCTGAAACGTATCCGATCGAACAGACACCGGACCAGCTGTATACGGATCTGATGCAGAGGGTCAATGTCCATTATGCGCAGGATGTCAAACTGACAGAGGGCGTGATTCCTTTCTTTGAACAATGTAAAAAGGAAGGGATCCAGATGGCTGTGATGACTTCTAACAACGAGAAAACTGCACAGATCGTATTAAACAAATATCATCTCGTTCCTTATCTGTCCGCTCTATTTTCCATGGATTCCATGAAAACAAGCAAAAGAGATCCGGATATGTTCAAATATGTGCTGGATACTTTGCATGCCACACCGCAGGAAACGACAGTCTTTGAAGACTCTATGTATGCCATTGAGAATGCGACCAGTATGGGGATGCACTGTATCGGTATGGTCAATGATTTTAACCGAAAGGATTTTAAGGAACATCATATTCCGATCATTAAGGATTTCAGAGAACTGCTCAAGGAGAAGGCATGAAAACATATCTGTTTGATTTTGACGGGACCCTGGTGGATTCTGAATATGTATGGGATGTCTCCTTTAACCGCTATTTTCATGAAGAAAAGATTTCTGCTTCCTTTTCTGATTTTCGACAGGCAGTCGAACACATGACGATTCCGGAATGTGCTGTGTATATGCACGATGTACTGGAATTATCTCAAAGTCCCGAAGAAATTTATCAACGCATCCATGAAATCGTAATCGGTTTATATCAGAAGGAAGTAAAACCCATTGGAGGCATGGCAGCCTTTATACGTCAATGCCATCAACAAGGGATCCAGCTGGGTGTGGTAACATCCAACCGGACCGATATTGTGGAGCTGGTTTTACATCGTTTCGGTATCCGTGACTGCTTTGAAAAGTTATATTGCACCGAGGATACACATCGTCCGAAAAAAGATCCAAAGACGTATGAATACATCCTGGAGGATATGCATACAACAGCACAGGATACGCTTTTATTTGAAGATACGTATTATGCTATCGCTTCGGCAGCTCAGTGTGGCATTCAAAGCTTGGCAATCCGCAGTGAGATCAATGTCCGTGAAATGGCAGAGCACAACGTAAAGATGATTTGTGATTATACAGAGCTTTTATAAAGGAATGGATCAATCTATGAAAACCTATTTATTCGATATGGACGGGACCCTGGTAGATTCCGAATATGTTTGGGATGTTGCCTTCGGACGTATACTGGAAAAATATAACATTCAGATCGATATGCAGAAAGTACGTCCGGTTGCGATGACCATGTCGTTAACGGAAGTAGCCAATATGTTCAGCGCTAATTATCCGATTCCTTTGTCCGGAGAACAACTGGAAAAAGCCATTGTGGATATCGTAGAAGATCTGTACCGCTATGAAGTACAGCCCATCCAGGGGATGCCGGACTATATTCATCAATGTCACCAGCAGGGCATTCAACTGGTTGTGGTGACATCTAACCGCCAGGATCTGACAGAGATGGTTTTGGAGCGCTTTGGTGTCCTTTCTTGTTTTGATAAGTTGTATTGCTCCAGTAACAATGGTCTGGTCAAACGTGATCCGAATACGTATGTCCATATACTTAATGAACTGGGCGTACGGGCAGAGGACACATTATTGTTTGAGGATGCCTATTATGCGATAGCTTCGGCAGCTCAATCCGGTATTCCGGCCATCGGTATTGCCAGCCCAATGAATCAAAAGGATTTCATAGAACACCAAGTACGGACCATTCAGGATTATACAGAACTGTTATAACGTTCGATACGTCTGCGTAGCTCAGTTGGATAGAGCGACCGCCTCCTAAGCGGTAGGTCGGAGGTTCGAATCCTCTCGTGGACGCCAGCCAATTCGCTGCAAGTCTTATTTTTAGAGGCTTGCGGCTTTTTTGTTGCTTTCATGGACTCAATGCATCTTGCCCTGTCGCCCGGAGACGGCCAATGAATAAACTTTTGCTTCGATGTATATTTTACTAATTGGAGGTGAACGAAAATCGAGGGCTTACTAAGAATTTTGGCTCATTTGCTAATTGGAACCTTTTGATCCCGCAATCAGCGTGGCGAGGGTATTCGCCAGCTCCGGGTTTTGCTGAAGCTGCTCAATGAGCGTCGCAAGGTCAACCGTCTGCACAGCCTGCGGCTCCAGCAGAGCCGTCACATGGCGCAGATCAGAATTGGCGTTGGTGTAGAAAGCACTTTCAAACTTCTGCGCGTTGATCTTACGATCTTCATCGAGAATGTGCGCGTACACCTTCGTAATCATGTCGATCTCCGCGTGTCCGGTATCGCCCTGTGTGGCCTTCAGGTCGCCGTGGTTGAGCTTCAGCTTGTAGGTGGTGCTGGAATGCCGGGGGGGGGAGTGAAAGACCACATTGGGGAGCTCCGCTTTCTCCTTTAAGAGAGCAAACTCCTTGTTGATGATCCTTTCCTCACACGGCCTTCCGTTTGGAAGGGCGATCACAAGGTCAAAGTCCTGATATTCGTCCCCCAGAAAGGCTTTCAGCTCGTTCTGCGACTTCCTCCATTCCCTGAAAATGTAGGCCAGCGTCTTAGGCAGCCAGATTTTTCTCACACTGGAGTCCGTCTTGGGATTTTTCAGGATCACACGGGTGCTGGTGTTCGGCATGAGCGGGGTGAAGATGTGGTAGATGTCTTTCTCTCCCAGCATCTCGATTGCCCTCTTGGAAGCACGGGTAAGCTCCTGTTCAATATAGACGTAGGCATTATCCCGTGCGATGTCCTCATCCTCAATGTGAACATTCCTCCATGCCAGGCCGAGAATTTCGCCCATCCGCATGGAGCAGGCAAACGCCAGATTCATGGCCACATAGAGCTTTCCGTCGTGGCAGTTGTCCAACGCTTTCTGGATCGTTTCCGCATCCCATATATCCCGCTTGGCATACTCGGTCCTGGGAAGAACCGTGTTGTCAAAGGGATTCCTGCCGATCAGCTCCCAGCGAACAGCCTGCTTAAAGGCGCAGCGCAGCAGCTTGATGATCTTTTCAATCGTCTTGTCAGACACAAAGGTATCTTTGGCCTTCCTGGTCTTGGTTGACACACAGGGGGTCTTTTGAAGCGTCTGGATGTATTTATCAACCACCCGTGGGGTGATCTCCTGAATATCCATGTCGCCAATGATCGGGTTGATGTAATTGGCAAGCAACGCCGTCTAGCCGTCATACATGGAGACTCCCCATTTTTTCTCCCCATAGGTACAAACAAAATCGTACAGGAACTCAGAGACCTTCTGGCAGTTTGGGGGAATGAACGTCCCGTTATTCTGCTGGTTCTCAACCTCCGCCTTGCGCCTCAGCGCCTCCTTGTGGGTATGCCACGTTTCCCACTTTTGCTTCGTCTCTCCATTTTCGTCGTTGTAGTTATAAACAACAGAGTAAGATTTCTTGCGTTTGATAATTGAAGCCATGCTTGACCTTTCTTTCGTGACTAAAATGTCTGCTCGTCAAGCCACGCATCGAAAGACCTTTTTGAAACGCGAATGGCATTACCAATACGCACAACCTTGAAATGTCCCTCTTTCACAAGAGCATACGCCGAAGTTCTGCCAATTCCTAAGAGCTCGGCGATTTCTTCGACTGTATAAGTCCTTTTGTTGGGGACATGGCCCCGTTCATTGTCTTTTGCCTGGCACACAATGTCCTCCTTTCCACGGCACAAGCAGAATCAATGAACTTAAAATGACTTCCGCGATCATCATACCACGGGCTCATCAATTCTGCACGTGTCTCATTTATTGTTTACGGTTTATACATAAAATGGGCTTTGATCGGACGGCTGTCAGCGGCAGCCTCACAGGAGTTTCACCTCGTCCCATGCTTGTGGGTGCGCCGCGCAATGCTGTGTGGGCGTTCAACGCGGGAGTATCATTATGCCTTTTGTGCTGTTGTCGCCCACAAAGCCACTACGCTTGTTTTACGGCGCTGTGTAGATCGCTCGGCCTTCCATAAAGAGAAAGCGTCATGGCGCACCCACCGCCTGGCTCGGCGCAAAAGGAACGTATCCGATTTGCCCTATACTGCTCCGACAGCCTCCCGCCGGGCTTTCTTTGTCAAGGTGCCTTCATCACTTCAAGCAGGGTTGGGGAAAGGGGTAAGCCAATCTCTGCTTGAAATTGATTCCATCATTCAAACTACATCGAGTTCAGAATGGCAGTTATGAGCTTGATCTCCAGTTGGCGCTTCATGTACTCATCAAGGCAATGATGTGCTCCGCCGTATTCGTCTTAGAGCTTTCTTGTGCAGAGCTTACTGATGTAGGATTCATAATGCCTGAGCACCTTGTCCATTGCTATGGAGTCTCCGGCGTGAGCCGCCTTAAACACCGAAACCGGAAGCAGCTCATAGACATTGCGGTAGCTTTGATCCATAATGCTAACCTCCCTTCAGCAGAATTAGCCTGAGCCGATTGTGCACGGTTTCCAGCGCCTTCTTCCTTCGACGGCGGACCGCATATTGGGATAAGCCAAGCAGTACACCTGCTTCCTTGTCCGTCAATTCCATCATAAAGTGCAAAATCAGAACGCTTTGTTCTTCCTGGGACAATTCGGCAAAGGCGTTTGCTACCTACTCGTTGTCGATATGCAGGTCGCAGCCGTGCGATGAGAACACAAACTCGTCGCAGGAGTGGCGATCCTCCGTGCTGAGTTGACCTAACTCTGCCTGCGTCAAATCGCTGAACGACTTTTCACGTTCACGCTGCCGCTGTAGTTTTAGCAGATAATTAACGGACTCGTTTCGCAACACCGTTTTGCAAAAAGCGTCTAAGCGGCATCTCTCATCGTTACAACGGGGGATCTTCTCCATCATTCATCACCCCCCTTTTCGCGGGCGAATAGGTGGAACTTTCCCTTTCCGTCAGCAGTACAATGGCGATACCATCAAAAAGGCGATTTCCCGAAATTTTTTGAAAAAAATTTTGTGGATGATGCAAAAAGCGCCCGGCTGAACAAAGTTCAACCGAGCGCTGAAGCTTAGCAATGCATGTAATTCCTACATCGTATAATTCATAGGCAAGGGCAATACTATCCCTTGGTGGATACAGAATTTTTTTGCGTATATAGGTGTTGTCC
>JAWRHV010000031.1:0-3683 GCA_040266995.1 Erysipelotrichaceae bacterium
AGTATAGCACCTATTTTAAAAAAATAATGTCAGCAACGAGTTTTTATGCGCTTTATTGAATCTAATTCGATCCCGCAAGTATAGTTAAGGATTTCTGTGACTATAAAAAAGCGCCAACCTTTCTTAGGTTGACGCCATTGGGCATCGTAAAGGATGTCTTTTTTTATGCACAATGAGTTAGAAACATCAAACCGTTTTAAAAATTAACACAAGATTAATGGTAAAAAGCTTGTTATAGTTAAATAAAGATGTGACTATTTTATATCAATACATGCAATGAATGAGAGGAGCGAAAATGGAAAAACTTAATGGAAGTGCGCTTGCCACAATTGATGCGATTGTCGCCAGGCACAGGAACCAGGCGGGTCCATGTATTGAGATGCTGCATGAGGTTCAAAATGAACTGGGCTATATTCCTTTTGAAGCCATGGAAAAGATTGCGGAAGCAACCAACAGCAGTGTAGCCGAAGTATATGGAGTTGTGATGTTCTATGCACAATTTACCACCGAGCCAAAAGGACGGCATGTCGTTAATGTCTGTTTGGGTACCGCTTGTTATGTAAAAGGTGCGCAACAGCTGATTGACCGGGTCCAGAAGCTAACGGGGGCACAGGTCAACAAAACCAGTGCAGACGGCTTGTTCTCACTGGATGCTACGCGATGTCTGGGCGCTTGTGGACTGGCACCGGTTTGTATTATCGATGGTAAAGTTTATGGAAATGCCTTGCTTGGAACGAATTTTACCGATGAGATTCGTCGCATAATAAAAGAGGAAAGAACGACGGAGCGTGCATCATGACAGAAAAGATCAGAACGTTGGAAACGCTACGGAAGATCCGTGAAAGAGAAAGAATTCATCTGCAGCTGCGTCTGGACGACAAAATTTCCTTGACCGAAGAAGATCAACATATGAATATTCTTGTCTGTGCCGGTACCGGCTGTACCGCCGGTGATTCCGCAAAGCTGATCGATCAGCTGAACGAAGAAATCAAAGAAGCCGATTTGTCGGACCGTGTAAGGGTCATCAAGACCGGATGCTTCGGCTTTTGTCAAAAGGGCCCTATCGTTGCCATCTATCCGGGTAAAGTATTTTATACCCATGTTAAACCGGACAACGCAAAACAGATCGTGCAGGAACATGTCATCGGCGGACGGATCATTCAGGATCTGCAGATGTTTGATACCAGTCGTGTGGACGGCTCCAGGATCTATGATATTGATCGGATCGGATTCTATGAAAAACAGAAACGAATTGCACTGAGAAATTGTGGACGGATCAATCCCGAGGAAATTTATGAATATATTGCGGTGGATGGTTATGAAGCTTTGTTCCACGCATTGAATGAGATGACACCACAGGATGTAATCGATCAGATCAAGGCATCCGGCCTGCGTGGGCGTGGAGGGGCCGGTTTTCCGACCGGGGTAAAATGGCAGTTTGAAAAGAACCAGCCAGGCAATGAAAAATATGTCATCTGCAATGCGGATGAAGGCGATCCGGGGGCTTTTATGGACCGTTCCTTATTGGAAGGCGATCCTCATGCGATCCTGGAAGGTATGATCATCATGGCATATGCCGTAGGGGCGCATCATGGCTATATCTACATTCGTGCAGAGTACCCGATTGCGGTATCCCGCTTGCGTATTGCCATACGGCAGGCAGAGGAAATGGGATTCTTGGGAAGAAATATACTAGGCTCCGGATTTGATTTTGATCTGGAGATCCGGCTGGGTGCCGGTGCGTTTGTATGTGGTGAGGAAACGGCGTTGATTGCTTCGATCGAAGGAAAACGAGGCATGCCAAGTCCCAAACCACCATTCCCGGCGGTAGCCGGTGTATGGGGGAAACCGACGTCCATCAATAATGTGGAAACGATTGCCAACATAGCCCAGATCATTAAAAACGGACCGGATTGGTACGTGGCGATGGGAACCGAAAGATCCAAAGGAACCAAAGTCTTTGCGTTAGGAGGTAAAATCAATAATACCGGATTGGTGGAAATACCGATGGGAACTACATTGCGGGAGATCATCTACGATATTGGCGGTGGATGTCCAAACGGAAAGAAGTTTAAAGCTGTACAGACCGGTGGACCTTCTGGTGGCTGTCTGACCGAAAAAGAACTGGATACCCCGATTACGTATGAAAATTTAATAGAGGCCGGTTCTATGATGGGCTCCGGCGGCATGATCGTATTGGATGAAGATAACTGTATGGTGGATGTTGCCCGTTTCTATATGGAATTCATCTGCGATGAATCCTGTGGAAAATGTACCCCTTGTCGTGTCGGTACCAAACGTTTATTGGAAATGCTGACAAAGATCACCGCCGGGGAAGGTACGATGGAAATGCTGGATGAAATGGAGGAGCTGTGCCGGGAAATCAAGGATACGGCATTATGTGGTCTGGGACAGACAGCACCGAACCCGATCCTATCTACGCTGCGGTATTTCCGGGATGAGTATGAAGCGCATATTTTAGAAAAACGCTGTCCGGCACATGTATGTAAGGATCTGTTGACCTATTCCATCGATCCGACCAAATGTCGTGCGTGTTCTTTATGTGCACGTAATTGTCCGGCCGAGGCGATTACCGGAAAACCGGGCAAGGAAGTATATAAGATCGATCCTTCGAAATGTATCAAATGTGGATTATGTATGTCAAACTGCCGTTTTGCGGCAATTGAAAGAAACTAGCAGGGGGAACGCCTATGGCTGAAGTACATATTAAGATAAATAATCAATTTATTACTGCCGAGCAGGGTGATACCATCCTGGATGCGGCGAATCGTTCCGGTATACAAATTCCGACTTTGTGTTATTTGAAAAACGTGATCCGTACCGGGGCCTGCCGGGTTTGTTTAGTAGAGGTGAAAGGGGCAAGAGCTCTGTTATCCGCCTGCACGACACCGGTATCGGAAGGGATGGAGGTCTGGACAAATTCCGAACGCGCTATCAGAGGCAGGAAGACGACAGTAGAGCTGATCATGTCCAATCACAATAAGAACTGCTTGTCATGTAAACGAAACACAAACTGTGAGCTGCAGCGACTGTGTGCGGAACTCGGGATTCGGCAAAACCGTTTTGAAGGGGAACATACGCAGCCTACGTATGAGGATGCCAGCTGGGGCATCGTTCGGGATACGTCCAAGTGTGTCTTATGCGAACGCTGTATCGGTACTTGTGCCAATGTGCAGGGAATCGGGATCCTTGGCTTGCAGAATCGAGGATTCAAAACCATCTGCGGACCGGTCTATAACGGAAGCTTTGATGATGTCAACTGTATGCAGTGCGGACAATGCGTCATTGCCTGTCCGGTTGGTGCATTGACGGAAAAGGAAGAAATCCATAGCGTCATTGAGGCAATCAACGATCCGGATAAGATCGTCATCTGTCAGACAGCACCGGCTGTCCGCGCTTCTCTGGGTGAGGAGTTTGGGCTGCCGATCGGAACGCTGGTAACCGGGAAGATGGTGGCCGCTTTAAAACGCTGTGGTTTTGACAGAGTCTATGATACCAACTTTGGGGCTGATCTGACCATTATGGAAGAAGGCAGTGAATTGCTTCGCCGGATCCAGAACGGAGGTACATTACCGATGTTTACCTCGTGTTCACCAGGATGGGTCCGCTACATTGAATACCAGTATCCGGAACTGCTTTCACACTTATCCAGCGCTAAATCA
>JAWRHV010000032.1:0-49324 GCA_040266995.1 Erysipelotrichaceae bacterium
CATGAAAAGAAATGAGGGTATAAGAAAAATGGAAACAAGAGTGAGCGGATTCAGCGAATCGCAGAGAGAGTATTTATTGAACTGGTTCAAGCAGAAAGCGGAAATGGACCGAGTGAGCGAAGAGGCATACAGAAGAAAAAAAATCGAAAAGAAACTAATCAAGAAAGGTGAAAAGAAAGGAATTAGGAAGGGCGAAAAGAGAGGAATTAGGAAAGGTGAAAAGAGAGGTGAAAAGAGAGGCATAGTCAAAGTCATAGGTCAAATGATGGCGCAACAGAATATGACCTGCCAAGAGGCTATGGATTTTATAAACCTGGATCCATCGATGCGAAAATATGTGTTGGAAGCTCTGGAGGATAAAAAAAGAGTTAACCATATGGTTCCTGACCGATAGGGCGTTGGAAAAGAACGTTTCTTTTTCCTTTATAACATCGTATACTTGTTTTAGAGTGCATAAAATAAGAGGAAATACGATGCAATACAGAGAAGATAAATATGGAAATAAATTGTCCGTACTTGGGTATGGATGTATGCGTTTTACCCAGAGAGCTGGCCGCATTGATATAGCGAAAACCGAAAAAGAGATTCTGACCGCCTACAGGGCCGGTGTGAATTATTATGATACTGCGTATATTTATACAGGGAGCGAAGCGGCTTTGGGACAGATCTTGGCAAAAAACCAAATCCGAGACAAAGTCAATATTGCTACTAAATTACCACATTATCTGATCCGCAGCAAAGAAAGTGCGGAAAAGTATTTCCAGGAAGAACTGCGAAGACTGCAGACGGATCATGTGGACTATTATTTGATGCATATGTTGACGGATGTCAAAACATGGCAGCGCTTATGCTCCATCGGCATACGGGAATGGATTGAAGAAAAGAAACAAAACGGACAGATTCGGCAGATCGGTTTTTCTTACCACGGAAATAGCGATATGTTTTGTTCTTTGGTGGATGTGTATGACTGGGATTTTTGTCAGATTCAGTATAATTATCTAGATGAGCACTCCCAGGCCGGCAGAACCGGGCTTTTGTATGCCCATCAGAAGGGGCTTCCTGTCATTGTCATGGAACCGCTGCGTGGTGGAAAGCTGGTCAATAATTTACCGGAAAAAGCGAAAAAGCGATTTGCGGAGTATCCGTTACAGCGAAGCCCGGCAGAATGGGCTTTCCAATGGTTATGGAACCAAAAAGAAGTAACGTGTGTTTTGTCCGGTATGAATTCATCGGAGATGGTGGAAGAAAATACAGCCGGTGCCGATGCCAGCCGGCCTGACGCTTTTACGGACGAAGACGAGAAGTTGTTGAAAGATGTTGTGGAAGCTATTGAAGAAAAAATGAAAGTCGGATGCACCGGTTGTCGATACTGCATGCCATGTCCACAGAATGTGGATATACCGGGGACTTTTGCCGCTTACAATCGTCGTTATACGGACGGCAGATCCAAAGCTTTTCAAGAATACGTCTTATGCACAGTGTTAAGAAAAGATGCCACTTCGGCTTCCAACTGTATTGAATGCGGATTATGTGAACAACATTGTCCACAGCATATTGCGATCCGTAAAGAACTAAAAAATGCCAGAAAAGAGTTGGAAGGACCTCTTTATAAAATAGTCAAAAAGATTGGTCCACTCGTTATAAAGTACTAAAATGGGTTTAGCTTTTATATTAACTGGAATAAAATTTATAAATCTGGGATGATGCAGTTTATTTTTTTAAAAAGTATTTAAAAAAATGGGATGATATATAACCGATTCTGTTTTGTTGGAACGAATCGGTTTTTATATAGGATGACAGTGACAACTTGCGTAAGAAACGATTATAATAAATGCATACGGTTTTGCGTATGCATCAAAACGGAAGGAGAGAATCAATGTGAAACGAGTCAATCGATGGATCGGCATCTACGCAGTCGGATGGCTGGTCGTGGTCCTTTCCTTTTGGTTGTTTCTAACGCCGGGAAATGAAATGGGTTATACCATTGTAATGCGCTATCTTCTGCTTCCGGCTTTGACAATCTGGACCTCTTATAAACTGGCAGACCAAGGAGCCTCTTGGAAGATTGCCGTGATGTTTGGTATTCTGTATATGGTCAGTGGGTATCTGACCTTTGATTTAGCCAACACGATAGAAACAGGAAATATACACGTTCCTTCTTTCTACTCTTTATGTATTGGTATGTTGTTCTCTTTGATTGGTCTATGGTTGGCAAACCGACAGATCGGATAGAGTCATTGCTCGTGTTTGAAGGGATTGAAATATGAATTTAAGTGAATTAGAGATTGGAAAAAGTGCCATCATTGAGACCGTTGGCGGTGACGGGGCATTGCGACAGCACTTTTTGGATATGGGAGTGATTCCGGGGGTGGAAGTCACGGTAGTCAAGTATGCGCCGCTGGGAGATCCCATCGAGTTGTTGATCCACGGCTATCAGCTGACATTACGATTGGAGGAAGCCCGGCAAATTGAGATAGTACCTGTGGCCAAAACACAGGATCACCGCACGTTAAAGAAAAAGGAGAAGACGGAACATCCCGGTTTGGGAGAAGGCGGCAAGTTCCATCCGAAAGGATCTGGAAGTCCTTTGCCAGACAATGAAATATTGACCTTTGCGTTAGTTGGAAACCAGAACAGTGGAAAAACCACACTGTTTAATCGTCTGACCGGTTCCAATCAGCATGTAGGTAATTTTCCAGGTGTCACGGTAGATCGCAAGGATGGCGTGATCAAAGGCCATCCCAAGACACGCATTACCGATTTGCCGGGCATTTATTCCATGTCTCCGTATTCCAGTGAAGAGCTGGTTTCGCGCAATTTTGTACTAAATGAAAAACCCAAAGGCATCATCAATATCGTGGATGCGACCAATATCGAACGAAACCTGTATTTAACGATGCAGCTGCTGGAAATGGAGATACCGGTGGTGGTGGCCTTAAATATGATGGATGAGCTGACAGCGAACGGGGGCCATATCGACATCAACCGCATGGAGCAGCTGTTAGGAACTCCTGTGGTGCCTATTTCCGCTGCTAAGAACCAGGGAATTGAAGAGCTGGTCGATCATGCCATTCATATTGCCCGCTATCAGGAAAAACCATTGCGTCAGGATTTTTGTGATGAACATGACCACAACGGAGCGGTTCATCGCTCCTTACATGGAATTGCCCATCTGATTGAAGATCATGCCCAAAAACAAGATGTTCCGATCCGCTTTGCGGCCAGTAAGCTCATCGAAGGCGATGCGAGGATCCGGTCGATGTTGATGCTGGACCAAAATGAGACGGAAACGATGGAACACATCATCCAACAGATGGAAAAAGAACGGGGTCTGGACCGTGGCGCAGCCATTGCCGATATGCGGTTTGCGTTTATCTATCGTGTCTGCGATGCCTGTGTAAAAAAGCCAAAGGAAAGTAGAGAACGGATCCGCAGTGAGCGGATCGACCGGCTGTTGACCGGTAAGTATACGGCGATTCCCGTCTTTATCGGCATCATGGGATTGGTCTTTATTCTGACCTTTAATGTCATCGGAGCATGGCTGCAGGAATTATTGGAAATGGGCGTTGCTTCCTTTACGACGATAGCCGACGAATGGATGACCCATATGCAGGTCAATCATGTGCTTCATGGGCTGGTCATTGAAGGCATTTTTGCCGGTGTGGGCAGTGTGCTGAGCTTCTTACCGATCATTGTTACGCTGTTTTTCTTCCTTTCCTTGCTGGAGGATAGTGGATATATCGCAAGAGTTGCTTTTGTGATGGATAAGCTTCTTAGGAAGATCGGTTTATCCGGGCGCAGTATCGTTCCGTTATTGATTGGTTTTGGATGTACCGTACCTGCTGTGATGGCTACCCGCACACTGCCGAGTGAAAGAGATCGGCGTATGACGATCTTATTGACACCGTTTATGAGCTGTACGGCTAAACTGCCGATCTACGCTTTCTTTGTTCATGCATTCTTTCCGAAACAAGGCGGACTGATCATGATTGGATTGTATCTGCTGGGCATCGTTGTTGGTATTCTTGTGTCTTTGTTATATCGGCATACCATGTTCAAGGGAGAAGCGGTGCCGTTTGTAATGGAGCTGCCGAATTACCGGATGCCATCGGCAAAGAATGTCATCCAGCTTTTATGGGATAAGAGCAAGGACTTCCTGCAAAGAGCTTTCTCGGTCATTCTGATTGCGACCATTATCGTATGGCTGTTGCAGACCTTTGATCTGCATCTCAATGTTGTCAAAGAATCCCAGGACAGTATTTTAGCTATGATTGCCGGTGTTTTGGTTCCTGTCTTAAAACCGATCGGGTTAGGCGACTGGCGGATCGGCACTTCGTTGATTTCCGGCTTTATGGCTAAGGAAAGTGTCGTATCCACATTGAAAATCTTATTTGGAGCTCATGTGAACCATGCCTTGAGTGCCTTATCGGCCGCTTCTTTGTTGGTATTCTCTTTATTGTATACACCATGTGTAGCAGCAGTGGCTTCTATCAAAAGAGAACTGGGTTCGCGCTGGGCTATCAGTGTCGTGGTATGGCAATGTGTTATAGCCTGGATCATGGCTCTTCTTGTTTACCAGATCGGAGGGCTGTTATGAAAGGCATCGATCTGCTGATCATAGGCGGGATCCTTCTGTTAGTCGTGTTAGCCATTCGATCCATCCGGCACCATCCTTCAACGTGTACCGGGCACTGTAGGGAATGCATAAAACGTCAAACTTGTCGTTCATTGAATGAAAAGTATCTGCATAAATAAGCAGATGCTTTTTTTGAATCGCACTTCCATAGGAATAGAACATCTTTGACGGGCATGCTTTATGCTATACTGAAAGAAAAAAGAGGAGAAAAGTATGACACGGATCTATATGAATGATGACTGGCAGTTTACGGAATATTGTACACAGGGCTTTATTCAAGGAAAGCCGGCGGAGACGGTCTCGGTGCGTTTACCGCATACGAGCCGAGAGGTTCCTTATAACTACTTTGATGAAAGCTTGTACCAGATGGACAGCGGCTATCGGAGGAGTTTGTTTGTGCCGGAAGAATGGCTGGGAAAACGGATCCTTTTGACAGTGGAAGCGGCCGGTCATTTTTCCTGTGTCTATGTCAATGGAGAAAAGATCAAAGAGCATCGTTGCGGGTATACGGCGTATCAGGTGGAACTGACAACCTTTGTGCAGTACGGGCAGGACAATACACTGGTTATTGAAGTGGATAGCCGGGAAACGTTGAACCAGCCACCGTTTGGCTATGTGATCGATTATATGACCTATGGAGGGCTGTATCGCCAGGTCTATCTGGATGTAAAGGAATCGGTGTATATCGAGGATGTCTTTGCGCGACCAAGGATCAATGGAAAAAACGGGATCATTTACTGTGATATTGAAATCAACGGCCCTTTGGAACCGGTGCATTCCATCCGCCAGTCAGCTTGCCTGGATACCGGTGGCCAATGGATCGTGGAGACTTCGGAACAGCCGCACCAGCTTAAAACCAATGTTTATCACTTTGAATTTGGTGTGCCGGATGTCAAAGTATGGGATCTGGATCATCCGGCCTGTTATTTGCTGCAAACGGAGATCCTCGATGAACAAAGAAATGTGATCGATCGTAAAGAATGTACGATTGGTTTTCGCACGGCGGAATGGAAAGCGGATGGTTTTTATCTTAACGACAAAAAGATAAAAATCGTCGGGTTGAACCGGCATCAAAGCTATCCGTATGTTGGGTATGCCATGCCGGAATCCATGCAGCGCATGGATGCCGATCTGATAAAAAAAGAATTAGGATGTAATGCGGTACGTACTTCGCATTATCCACAGTCGCAGTTCTTCATCGATCAATGCGATCATATCGGTTTACTGGTCTTTACAGAAATTCCCGGTTGGCAGCATATCGGGGATGACACATGGAAACAGATAGCTGCTGATAACACCCGGGATATGATCCTGCAGTATCGGAATCATCCGTCCATCGTATTGTGGGGTGTCCGGATCAATGAATCCAATGATGAGGATGCCCTTTACCGCAAGACCAATACGATAGCTCACCAGTTGGATCCGACACGATCGACCGGTGGGGTGCGCTGTATTAAAAACAGCCATCTCCTGGAAGATGTTTATACCTACAACGACTTCAGTCATGAAGGGGATAATAAAGGCTGTCTGCGTAAAAAAGATGTGACACCGGATATGAACAAAGCCTATCTGATCAGCGAATACAACGGACATATGTATCCGACCAAAGCCTTTGACAGCGAGGATCACCGGACGTCCCATGTGCTTCGCCATGCGGCGGTTCTTGATGAAGTATTCCATCAGAAGGATATCGCCGGCTGCTTTGGCTGGTGTATGTTTGACTACAACACCCATCAGGATTTTGGCAGTGGAGACCGGATTTGTTATCACGGTGTCATGGATATGTTCCGCAATCCAAAACAGGCGGCCAGTGTCTATGCGTGCTTTCAGAAGGAGAAACCGGTATTAGAAATCACCTCGGCGATGGATATCGGCGAACATCCAAGTGGGAATCCGGGCAAAGTATATATCATCACCAATTGTGACAGCGTACATATGTATAAAAACGATCAGCTGATCAAAACATATAAAACCGGGGATTCCAAATATACACATTTGGAACAGGGCCCTGTTCTTATCGATGATTATATCGGGGATGCCATGATCGGCCGGGAAGGCTTCACACCGCGGCAGATGGAGGATGTGAAATATATTTTGAATTATTGTGCCATGAACGGCTTTTCACATCTTTCACCAAGGGTGATGGGAAAGGCAGCCCGCTTGATGGCCCGCTATAAAATGAAATTTGAAGACGCCTATTCTCTGTATGGAAAATACATCGGGGACTGGGGCAAAGGAGCGACCATCTATCGCTTTGAAGGTGTCAAGGATGGAAAGATCGTCAAAACGGTAACCAAAACCCCGGTCACTTCCATGCATATGGAAATACAAGTCGATCACACGGAATTACAGGAAACGAGCACCTACGATGTCGCCGCGCTCCGGATCGTCATGAAGGACCAGATGGATAATGTTCTGCCGTTCTATCAAGGTGTGGTCAATGCCAGCTGCAATGGCCCGGTGGAAATCATCGGACCGCATCAGATCCTCTTACGTGGAGGGATGGGCGGTACATATATAAAAACGACCGGTCAGACCGGACAAGCGCAGCTGGTTTTAACCAGCGAACAGGCGGAAATGCAAATACTTTCCTTTACGATCATCGACAAAAAAGGAAGAGATTAGCTCTCTTCCTTATATGCCGGATGTCCATAGGCAGATTGGGCATGTTTGATCGCATTGACGATGGCTTTGGCCATCACATCGGCGGCCAGTGTACCGACCATATCCTGATCGGCATCGATCTGTTCCGTGGACAGGGCATAGATGGTGTCGCCATCGGCACTGGTATGGACCGGACGAATAGCCCGTGCATAGCCGTTATGTCCCATCGACGCAATCTTGCATAGCTGTACTTTGTTGAATTTGGCGTTGGTCAGAATCACTCCGATGGTCGTGTTACCGGTAAATTTATTCTCTACAACTTCATAGGTTTTATACATTTCCTGACATGTGTCACGGAATCCTTTTTTATCCTCTGTTAACAAACCGGCGATTTTCTTTCCGGTTTCCGGATCATAGATATCCCCCAGGGCATTGACAGCCACAACGGCGCCCACCTGTAACTGGCCGATCTGGACGGCATAACTACCGATGCCTGCTTTCATGCAGGTGTCCATGCCATACATCTTTCCGACGGTGGCACCGCACCCGGCACCGTAGTTTCCATCCCGGTAATTTCCTGCTTCACTGGCGACACAGGCTTGATAGCCCATTTCTTTATCCGGACGAATTGCCGGATCGCCTACACTCAGATCAAAAAGATTGGATTGGCAGACCAAAGGGACTTTGGCAATGCCGACATCGTATCCGATATTCTGTTGTTCCAGATATTCCATCACACCGGATCCGGCTTCCAGTCCATAGGCCGATCCACCGCCTAATACCACCGCATGGATAAACTGGGCGTTGGCTAAAGGCTTTAATAACTCGGTTTCGCGACCGGCCGGGCCGCCTCCGCGTACATCACAGCCGACCGGACAGCCTTGTTCGCTGATAAAGACAGTGACGCCGGTGCCGGCTTCTTTGTGTTCGACTTGTCCGATCCGTATATTTTGGATATCTGTCACGTTGATTTCTCTCATAGTCTCACCCCTCTTATTGTGTAACACCCGGTGCATGTAAAGTCAAGAACACAATGTTTGTATCCGAATAAAAAGGAGAATATAATGAACGAAAAGAGGTAAGTCTATGAAAATCACGATAGATAAAAAACTGCATGATCTCTGTCCGTCTATCCAGCTGGGCATTTTGGAATACGATGTCACCGTACAAAAAAGCGATGGGTCCCTCCAGTCTGTTTTCGATGATTCCATGGCCCATATAGATATAGAGGTGGCAGATATCGCTCATATCCCATCGATAGCGGCTACCCGGGCTGCGTATAAGGCGCTTGGAAAAAGTCCGTCCAAATACCGGAATGCGGCGGAGGCGATGCTGCGAAGAGTGGTCAAACAAAAAGGACTGTACCCCATTAATAACATCATTGATATACAGAACCGGATCTCCGTTCTGACAGGCTTTTCCATCGGATCCTATGACATGGATCAGCTACGTGGAGAAGTCCATCTGGTCCGGGCATTGCCGAATGCGCATTATGAGGGAATCGGAAAACAAGCGGTCAATATCGCGGATCTGCCGGTCCTGCAGGATGAAGCCGGTTATTTCGGCAATCCGACCAGCGACAGCCAACGGGCCATGGTGACATTGGGGAAACACCGGATCCTTACGGTCATCTATGCCTTTACACCGTTAACGGATGTATTGGCTTTGTATCAGGCTGACCTGCAGACGTATACAGATGCAAAGATCCGGCGGGTGGAGGTCATAACCTGATGTGTGGAAATTATTACATATCCAAAGATTCGGTCTTGCGGATCCAGAATACGTTTGTCTATCAGGGACTGCGTTGTGCCTTTGAGGATGTATTTCCCGGGCAGCGCTGCCTGGTACTCACAAACGATCACGGAACCATTGTCAGTCGATCCATGAAGTGGGGATTATCGATCCAATCCGGCACTCTGATCAATGCCAGAGCGGAAACGGTCTGTCAGAAACCGACGTTTTCTTCTTTGGTCGAAACACGACGGTGCATTGTTGTGGCGGACGCCTATTATGAATGGAATGCCGCCAAGGAAAAGGTCACCTTTTCAAGAAAGGACGGAAAGATCCTGTGGATGGCAGGCATCTATAAGGAAGATGGATTTGTGATCCTGACGACCCGGCCCAATGCCAGCGTACGTCCGGTCCATGACCGGATGCCTTTGATCCTTGAAAAAGAGGAAATGACGCGATGGCTTTCCAAAGACTATAAAGATCTGCTGGACAAGGTGCCGGCTTTATTGGAAAAGAAACAACGCTTTGAACAGTTGGGATTATTCTAGGAGAAAAAAAGATGAATGAACGATTAGAAAAACAGATGACATTCCTTTTGGAAATCGATAAAGAGAAGGAAATTGAAAGGCAGACGATATTATCGTCCGGATCCCGCCAGGAAAACGATGCGGAACATGCATGGCATATGGCTATTATGACCTATCTGCTCAGTGAATATGCCAATGAGAAGATCGATGTATTAAAAACGGTGATGATGGTACTTTGCCATGATCTGGTCGAGGTATATGCAGGGGATACCTTTGCCTACGATGAAAGGGCCAAACAATCGCAGGCACAAAGAGAAAAGAAAGCGGCGGATCGTCTGTTTAGCCTGCTGCCGGAAGACCAAGACCGGAAGATCCGTTCTTTGTGGGAGGAATTCGAGGAAGCCAAAACGCCGGAATCCTTATTCGCCCATACGATGGACAATCTGCAGCCGACCATGCTCAATGCGGCTGCCGGAGGCATTTCCTGGAAAGAATGGGGTGTCCATATTGATCAGATCCTGGAAAGAAATGAACTGACAGGAAAGGGTTCTAAAGATTTATGGGACTATTCCTATTCCCGTCTGATCGCTCCCAACGTGGAAAATGGCAATATAAAGAAATAGCGGAGTCATTTAGTTAGCCAAGGAAAACGGTTTGTGATATGATGTTGATTGCGCAAGGAGGCATGTATGTTACCAAATGAATATGTATCCGTACCAGTCGGTTTGATTACTGGGTATTTAGGTGCCGGAAAAACGACACTGATGAATTATATTTTACGAAATCCAAAGGGCCATAAGATAGCCGTCATCGTCAACGATATCGGCGATGTGAATATTGATGCGGACCTGATCGAAAAGGGCGGTAAAGTGCAGCAGGAAGATAACAGCCTGGTTCCATTACAGAACGGTTGTATTTGTTGTACGCTGCAAAACGATCTGATCGAACAGCTCAACACATTGTGTGAGATGGATAAGTTCGATTATATCTTGATCGAGGCCAGTGGTGTTTGCGAACCGATCCCGATTGCACAGACTATCACCATGCTGGCAGAAAGCCAGAAAGCCCGCGGTATGATGGAGATGTGCCACCTGGACAATGTCATCTGTATTGCCGATACACTGCGTCTTGCTGAAGAATTTGACTGTGGATCTGATTTTGTGGAAAAGCGCAAGGAATACCAAGAGCAGGAAGATATCCGTGGATTATTGATCCAGCAGCTGGAATATGCCAATATCATCATTATGAATAAAGCGGAACTGGTGGATGAGAAATCCAAGGCGAAGATCAAACAAGTGATCCATGCCCTTTGTCCGGTTGCTAAAATTGTGGAAGCCAGCTACAGCCAGGTAGATATTGATGATATCCTGGATACCGATTATTTTGACTTCCAGCAGAACTACTACAATGAAGGATGGGTCAAAGCTTTGGTTAGTGATGAAGACAAAGAACGCGAAGAAGACCATCATCACGACCACGATCATGAAGAAGAACATCATCACGACCATGATCACGATCACGAAGATCATGATCACCATCATGACCATGATGATCCAGAAGGAGAAGGTGTTCATCATCACCATCACCACCATCATCATCACCATCACGAGGGAGAGGATGATCTGGAATATGGAATTGATACCTATGTATACAAGAGCATTCGTCCGTTTGCGATGGATCTGCTGGAGCATAAAGTAAATAATGAATGGCCAAAGAATATTATTCGTACAAAAGGCTATCTGTGGTATGATCATGATCCAAAATATCTGTATGTGTTTGAACAGGCCGGTTCACAGATCTCTACGTATAAAGACAGTATGTGGTTAGCAGCTGCCGGAGAAGATGTACAGAAGGAAGCTTTTGAAAATGATCCGAAGATCCTGGAAAAATGGGATGAAAAATACGGAGACCGTGAAAACAAGATCGTATTTATCGGTCAGAACCTGGATCGTGATTTCATTGACCAGTGGATGAACAGCTGTTTGACAGACTTATAGGATCCAGAACTGTATGCAAAAATGCATACAGTTTTTTTGGTGGTTTTAATTAGTTTTTAAAACGATATTCCATAGTTATTTATACCTTTTTGTTTTCGTTGAACGTGCTTTAAAAAAGAAATATAATATCATTAAGGAAACTTGCGTATTTTCTAATAAAGATAATAGGAGGACATTATATGGCATGTTTTTTAGTGTCTGCAGCGGAAGCTGTTGTAGTTACAGCTGTTAAAAAAGCTGTAGAAAAAAAAGAAATCGAATTGAAAGCAGAACGCCCGGAAATCGCAAATGAAATTGAGGAGCATTCTATTTCATTTTCACAAAAATTAGGCTGGTTGATGAAGATGTTATGGGGCGGTTCTTTCCTGCTTCTGATTGAACACATTTGGCATGGAGAAGTAGTTCCATGGCCTCCGTTCTTGACAGCTATGGCCAGTGCGGAAGAGACGGCCAGCATGCTGCATGAAATGGCTACCGTTGGTGTGGCTATGGCATTACTGGTAACGGCTGTCTGGGGTGTTATAGTACTCTGTTCCAGTTGGATGGAAAGAAAAGCACTTGTAAAAGAAAGAAGATAGTTATGTGTTGGTTATTGACTATCATGGCTGCTGTACTGGCAACCATAGCACAAATAAAAAAACCGGAAAGAAGGCTTTCCACTTTGATTTTTATGTACTGGTCAGCTGCATTGATGTGGAGCGTTGACGGCATTTTCCGGGTTAGGGAAGGCGAAAGCTTTCTGGATCTGAGCATGGATGACGCTTTGTTGGGATTGCTGGTTGTCGCCTGCGGACTGGTTGCTTTTGAAGTTTTAAAACAATGGAAAAAGAAACAAAAATCGATTGTCAATGCGTAGAAAAGGAAAATTATTATGGCGAATGTAAATGACAGAGTTTGTATTATCGGTGGTGGGCCGGCAGGAATCTCTGCTGCCATGTACCTACAGAAAAAGGGTTATTCGGATTATGTAATCTATGAAAAGCTGAATAAGGTGGGAGGAAAATCTTATTCTCCGAAGATTGAAGTCAACGGACAGGAACGTACGTATGAAACAGGGGCTATCATGGGAGCTATTACGTATCATGCCGTCCACGAAGTGGAAGAATTTGCGGGAGTTACTCATGCCGACGGTCCGGATATGCGTCGTATGTACAGAGATAAGACAGGAAAAGAAATCTTCCCGTTTGATATCACCAAGGATCCGTCCATTAAAAAGACCAGGGATTTGTTGAAACTGAAATCCCAGATGAAAAAACTGGTAAAGATCATGAATACGAAGTATGCCGGTTATGACTGTTATGGACATATCGGTGTAGCCCAGGGACGTTACAATGGTCTTTCAAAAGAAATCGACCGTCCTTTACAAAGGATGCAGGGTGTCAATCCGAATCTGAAGGATCTGGCTTTGCCGTTTGATGAATTCTGTAAACTAAACGGTGTAGAAGAAGTAATGAAGATCTGGATCGGCCCTTATACTTCCTTCGGTTATGGATTCTTTGATGAAATTCCGGCCGCTTATGTCATGAAATACCTGGATACGACAACCGCTATTGAGTTTATCAATATGCGTTTATGGACATGGAAGGAAGGAACGCAGTCCATCTATGAAAAAGCCAATAAGAAGCTGGACCATCCGGCGGTGCTGAATACCGAAGTTGTAAAGGTGGAAAGACCGGCCGAAGGACAGGAAGGCAAGATCAAAGTGACGATCCGGAATGCCGAAGGCGAATCGGTGGAAGAATTTGACAAACTGATCGTGACGACACCATTGGACTGGTTTGCGAAGTATGCAGATGCGCGCGAAGAGGAAAAAGAATTGTTTGCCAAGATCATTCATGAAAAATATGTGGACTTTATTGCTACCTTTGAAGAGGATGCCGGTCCGA
This sequence comes from Erysipelotrichaceae bacterium, assembly GCA_040266995.1. Taxonomy (GTDB): domain Bacteria; phylum Bacillota_I; class Bacilli_A; order Erysipelotrichales; family Erysipelotrichaceae; genus UBA4312. Next base: position 13,382 of record JAWRHV010000032.1, read on the forward strand.
CGATTTCCGGATATATCTTCGACAATATGGATTTCCATCGTTTAGGGCATGCGATGGTCTATTATCATCGCTGGGAAGATCTGGATGACAACTGTCCTTGCACTGTCTATGCATTGCGTAACCATATGGGCAGTGACGATGTTCCTTATAATTACACGATCAATACCATGGTCAAAGATATGAAGCGTTGTGGTTTCCCTGTCAAAGATCGTCTGTATGAGCAGGAATCGTATTACTGTCCACATGTAAGTCCGGCCGATTATGCCGATGGATGGTATGACAAACTGGATGCCATGCAAGGAAAACAAGGCACATATTATGCCGGTGAAATCTATTCATTCGGTGATATGGAAGATACGTGTGCCGCAAGTAAAGATATAGTGGAAAGATTCTTTTAGAGAATAGTGTGTGTGATGATGAAAAAAGAATGGAAAATTGGGGATCCGATGATCAATGAACGGGATTTTTGGCCGGAAGAAGATTACAAGGCTGAAGATCCGGAAAAAGAAAAGCTGGTATTAAAGCTGGCAATGATGATCACGGACCGTTATGCGAAACGATATACGCGTAGAGTGAATAACAAGGATCCGGAATATTGGGCACTGGATCGTATTTTTACCAAAGAACAGATCAAATTTTTGATCAGCTTTAAGAAGACACGTGTACCATATACGATCGATGAACTGGCGGAAATGAACGAAATGTCCAGAGAAGCCGCAAAGGATATGATCGATTATCTGACAGGGATCGGTATCGTGGAAATGGTACGTCGGGAAGAACCACCTTATGATAAGATGTACAATCTGCCGATCTTTGTGCCGGGCTCTGCTGAATTTATGATGATGAACGATAAGCTGACGGATCAGCATCCGGAGCTGGCGACGTTCTTTAACTTAATGACGCAGCTGCCGTTAGGCGGAATTACCCAGATGGTACCTCCGGGAGGCGCCGGTATCGGTATGCATGTCATTCCGGTGGAAAAAGCCATTGAAGCGGAAAACACTTCGATTTCCGTGGAACACCTGTCCCATTGGCTGAACAAGTATGATAAATACTCCGTGGGCATGTGCACATGCCGGAAACAGCAGCGGATGCGTGGCGAAGGCAGCGGCGAAATCGAAGGGGAATATTGTATTGGCGTCGGTGACATGGCGGAATATTGCGTGGACCGCAATGCCGGCCGCTATATAACCTATGAAGAAGCCTTGGAAATTCTGGAACGGGCCGAAAGACATGGGTATGTTCATCAGATTACCAATATCGATGGCAGCAATAAGATTGTCGGTATTTGTAACTGTGCGCCTGGCGTATGTAACGCCATCCGGACTTCCCAGTTATACAATACACCGAATATGTCGCGCAGTGCCTATCGTGCGCACGTAGAAAAAGATAAATGCGTGGCATGTGGTAAGTGTGTGGAAGTCTGTCCGGTCGGTGCGGCAAAACTGGGCCAGAAGCTTTGTACAAAGAAGGGCCCGGTAATCTATCCGTTAAGTGAACTGCCGGATGAAAAGGTATGGGGACCGGATAAATGGAACTACAACTACCGTGAAGATGCCAAGATCAACTGCTATCCACAAGGAACAGCTCCTTGTAAAACGGCTTGTCCGGCCCATTTGGCTATCCAGGGCTACATCAAAATGGCCAGCGAAGGCCGTTATGAAGAAGCCTTAAAATTAATTAAGCAGGATAACCCGTTCCCGGCTGTGTGCGGGGCTGTATGTAACCGTCGCTGCGAGGATGCATGTACCCGTGGTACGATCGACCAGCCATTGGCGATTGATGAGATCAAGAAGTTCATCGCATCGCTGGATCTGCATGCAGAAACTAGATATATCCCGTTATGTGAAAACGGCGAAGGAAAATTCTTTTCGCAGAAGATTGCGGTCATCGGTGCCGGTCCGGCCGGCCTGAGCGCTGCGTATTATCTGCGTAAGGAAGGCTATCCGGTTACCGTCTTTGAAAAGGAAAGCCGTCCGGGCGGCATGTTGTTGAACGGTATTCCGAGCTTCCGTCTGGAAAAAGATGTTGTGGAAGCAGAAATTGACGTAATGCGTCAGATGGGTGTGGAAATCAAGACCAGTATCGAAGTCGGAAAAGATATCACATTGGATGCATTGCGTGCCCAGGGATACAAGGCCTTCTATATTGCCATCGGTGCCCAGGGCGGAAGAAAGACCGGTGTACCGGGGGAAGATGCCCAAGGGGTACAGACCGGGGTAGAATTCTTACGAAAGGTAAATTTGGATCATTCCATTCGTTTGGATGGGGATACGGTTGTCGTAGGTGGCGGAAACGTTGCGGTCGATGTAGCCCGTACGGCCATTCGTACCGGAAGCTCCAAAGTCACCATGTTGTGTTTAGAGTCGGAAAAAGAAATGCCGGCTGCACCGGATGAAGTCGAAGAAGCCAAAGAAGAAGGAATCATCGTTCAAAACGGATGGGGTCCAAAGGAAATATTGACGGAAGACGGCCATGTTACGGGTATCGTATTTAAGAGATGCACAGCGGTCAAAGATGACCAAGGCCGCTTCAATCCACAATACGATGAAGAAGATACGATCACCATTCCATGTGCCAATATCTTGTTGTCGATTGGTCAGTCTGTGGAATGGGGCAGCTTGTTAGATGGTTCAAAGGTTGTGATCAACCGAAACGGAACCGCGCAAGCCGATCCGGTAACTTATCAGACAGCAGAACCGGATATCTTTGTCGGTGGTGATGTCTATTCCGGACCGAAGTTTGCGATCGATGCGATTGCGGCCGGCCGAGAAGGTATGGTTTCCATCAACCGTTTCGTACATCCGGGCCAGTCTTTGACGATTGCACGTGATTTACGTAAATTCAACGAATTGGACAAGGACAATATCGATGTGGAAACATTTGATAATGCCAAACGTCAGATTCCTGGAAAGAAAGTCGGTATTGCGACCAAGACCTTTGATGACCTGCGTATGACTTTGACAGAAGAGCAGGTCAAGACCGAAGCGAAACGTTGTTTAGGATGTGGCGCGACCAGCGTCGATCTGAACCGTTGTATTGGATGTGGATTGTGTACGACACGTTGTGAATTTGATGCCATCCATCTGCACAGAGATATTCCGGAAGCCAGTACGATGTATAGAACCGAAGACAAATTCAAGGCCATCGGCCCTTATGCTGCCAAACGTGCAGCTAAGATTGCGGTACGCAAAAGGAAAAAATAAAGAGTCCATACACAGTATCGATTTGGAAGAAACCGGCCTTTCGACATGTGTATAGTAGAAAGGCAGGCAAAAGGTTATGCATGAATTAGGAATTGCGTTTCATGTAATGGATACAGTGGAGGATGTAGCCAAGGAAAACAATCTGACCCAGGTGTCCAGCGTGACTCTGGAGTTAGGGGAAGTATCCGGTGTCGTCTTTGATTATCTGGCGGATGTCTGGGACTGGGCTGCAGAAAAAAGAGAATTGTTTTCCGGCAGCAAGCTTTTGTTGGAGACCATTCCGGCAGTGACCCTCTGCCGCGATTGCAATCGTACGTATCCGACGGTCCGATATGGACGAACATGTCCGTATTGTAAAGGGGATCAAACGGAACTGGTCACAGGCAATGAAATCAATATCAAAGAAATTGAAGCATGTTAAGACGAAGAGAAATCTTCGTCTTTTTGATTGCAGGGTGTCTGGCTTGACTTATGTCCGGGTCGGTGGTACTATCAAAATAAGATTAGCACTCTTTATTTAAGACTGCTAACAAGGAGGTGTCTCTATGTTAGTACTGCCGATTTTTGATGTAATCATCGTACCGCAGGAAACGCTGTATTTCCGCACGGATTATTATGAGGAAGTTGCGGGGAAACCAGCGGAAAAGGCTCAAGATATTCTATTTGTGTTGTTGAAGGAAGATACGGATCGGCAGGATCTGAACACAGATACATGTTATCCGATCGGCGTTTTTGGAAAAGTCAGCGAAATCAATGTGAACGGGTATGTCGGAATCAAGACCCAAGGACGCGTGGACATACAGTCAATGGTGGTGGACCGCTATGGAAATATCGAAGTGGAAAGTGTGCCAAGAGAAGATATCATCGATACGGATCCGGCGCGGGAAAAAGAGCGGATGGATCAGATGAAGGCGCGTTTTATCCAGTATATGTCCTCTTTTCAATGGGGAAACATGGCCCGAAATTATATCATGCAGTGGAAATCGCTGGGCGAAGTGATCACGATTTTATCACGGCAGATGAATCTGACCACAGAAGAGAAGTATGCGATTACGGCAACCGACAGTGTGCTGGAACGAAATCAGCTGATGGAAAAGGCCATCTATGAATGGATGGAGATAACGCGGCTTTCCAATGAAGCGGAAAGTGCCCAGGAGCAAAATGATCAGAAGCTCTATCGGGAATCCGCTATTAAGAAACAGATTGAATTCCTGCAGAATCAGCTGGATGAAATGCACCCGGAGAATGTTTCGGATGTACGGAAATTTGAAAAGAAGATTGAAGAACTGGCCATGAACCGGAATGCAAAAGAAGAAGCTAAAAAAGTGCTGAATCGAATGAAGCAGGAAGGAAAAAACAGCAGTGAATATGGCCTGTTATATGATTATCTGGACTTTGTTACCAATTTGGCATGGGATCATCCCGAACCAAAGGAAATCAGTCTGGAGCGTGCTGAACAGATCCTGGATGAAGATCATTTCGGTTTGAAAAAGGTTAAAAACCGAATTTTGCAGCAGATAGCGGTGATGAATCTGAAGCATCAGCAATCGGGCTCTATCTTGTTGTTTGTCGGTGCGCCGGGTACCGGGAAAACCAGTATCGGACAGAGCATCGCCAGAGCCCTGGACCGTCAGTATGTGCGGATCAGTTTAGGCGGTGTACGGGATGAGGCCGAGATCCGGGGACATCGTCGGACCTATATCGGTGCCATGCCGGGGCGTATAATGGACGGGATCCAGAAAAGCCATGTATCCAATCCTGTCGTCGTTCTCGATGAGGTGGACAAGCTTTCCAGAGATTACAGCGGTGATCCTTCCAGTGCATTGTTGGAGGTATTGGATCCGGAACAGAACAATACGTTTACCGATCATTATATGAATGTGCCGTATGACCTGTCCAATGTATTGTTTATCTGTACAGCCAACACGACGGATTCCATTCCGGAACCATTGTTGAATCGGATGGAAGTGATCCAGTTTCCGGGATACACCGCTTCGGATAAATTCCAGATTACCAAAAAACATTTATTGCCAAAAGCGATGAAGTCGATGGGGATCCAGGCAAAAAATCTGCGTGTACCGGACGAAACTATTCGTACCATTATTTCCGACTACACGATGGAAGCCGGTGTCCGCAGTTTGAAAAAACATATGGATACCTTATGCCGTCAGGCAGCGGTGGTTCTTGTCAGCAAGAAACAGAAATCCATTACGGTCAGTCCGAAAAGACTGCGAGAATTTTTGGAAGCCAAGCCCATCCGTCATGATACAAGTTTGAAACAAACCACGCCGGGCATTGTTACCGGTCTGGCATGGACGCGTGCCGGTGGGGAGATCTTGTTTATTGAGACCTTGTTTACGAAGGGAAAAGGCAAGCTGATCATCACCGGCCAGCTAGGGGATGTGATGAAGGAATCCGTTCAGATTGCGATCAGTCTGGTAAAATCCATGTTCCCGGATAAGGCCGATCTGTTTGATACCAACGATCTGCACGTGCATGTGCCGGAAGGCGCTGTGCCAAAAGATGGACCGAGTGCTGGTATCACCTTGACGACTGCCTTAGCTTCCTTGGTCATGGATAAGCCGATTGCCGGTACCATCGCTATGACCGGAGAGGTTTCCTTACGAGGCCAGGTATTGCCGATCGGTGGACTGCCTGAAAAACTGATGGCAGCTCAGAGAGCCGGTATTGAAACCGTGTTGATCCCTAAGGAAAACAAAGAAGACCTGGAGGATGTCGCCGAGGAGGTCCTCGCCAAGCTGCATGTGGTTCCGGTCACGGATGTAAAGGAAGTATTACGGAAAACCAAGGTGTCACTGTAAAGTGACATCTTTTTATTCATGTGAAAAAAAAGTATAATAAACCTATGACCGACTTACAAGCTTTGTTGTTTTCTTTGCAGGATCCTGCCTATAAACAATTCATGGTGCCTCTGATCCCCAACGTAGATCCGAATGCGGTCATCGGGATCCAGACCCCGGTATTGCGAAAGGTGGCCAAAGAGTATAAAGAGGAATCCTTTTTAGAACAACTTCCCCACACATATTTTGAAGAGAACCAGATCCATGCGTTTACAATCAGCTCCATGAAGGATTTTGATGGCATGATGGAGCATCTGGAAGCCTTTCTTCCCTTTATAGATAATTGGGCAACATGTGACCAGATGAATCCGAAATGTATGAAAAAGCATCGATCGGCGCTGCTTCCTTCCATTCAGAAATGGCTGGCTTCCGAGCATGAATATACCGTACGTTTCGGGATCGGGGTTCTGATGCGGTATTATCTGGAGGAGGCGTTTCAATCCATCTATCTTGCGTGGGTCGGCCAGCTGCACCGGGAAGAATACTATATCCGCATGATGCAGGCATGGTATTTTGCGACGGCACTGGCAAAACAACCAAAAGATGCCATGCCTTGGATCGAACAGAAAAAGCTGGATCTATGGGTCCACAACAAGAGCATTCAGAAAGCTGTGGAAAGCCGGGTCATCGATGAATGCACCAAGGCGTATCTGAAAACACTGCGACGAAAAAGAGAGGGATAGTATGGAACCTAAAGAACTATTAGACATTTTGGCTGTGGCCCATCGGTTGAAGATCAATACGCGTCATTGTTTCATGGAAAACGGACGGCAGGAAAGCGTTGCCGAACACAGCTGGCGGGTTTCCTTGATGGCTCTTCTCGTAGCGGATGAATATCCACAGCTGGATATGGATCGCGTGATCCGGATGTGTCTGATCCATGATCTCGGAGAAGCCTTTACCGGGGATATCCCCGCTTTTGAAAAGACCGATGCCGACCGCAAAGTCGAGGTCGATCAGTTCCGGCAATGGATCGAACGCTTTCCCGATCCGGCAAAGACGACCTTTCAATCCTTATTGAAGGAAATGGATGCGCAGGAAACCCCGGAAGCCAAGCTATTCAAGGCGCTGGATAAACTGGAAGCCGTGATTGCCCACAATGAATCGGATATCGAAACATGGCTGGATCTGGAATATGAATTTCAATACATATACGGCGCCAAGCAGGTTACCTTTTCGGACTATCTGATCCGTTTGAAAGAGGAAATTGATCATTGGACAACGAAAAAGATCGAACAGAGCAAGAACCATAAGGAAAAGAATCTGTAAAGAATGCAGACCTTCTCTTCCATCGAATCTTGTAAATTTTGCTTGACTCTGTATGCAATCTTTGAGAAAATACTCGTGCATAAGCCCGTATAGTATAACGGCAATACACATCCATGGTAAGGATGAACTGGTGGTTCGATTCCGCCTACGGGCACCATGTACTGATAACGCCAGAGCTCTGGCGTTTTTTTCTTTCGAATCCATGGGTTCCACTTGCGACGACTTTATCCTACGGGGAATGAAACGTTTGGAAAATACTAGTATTTCTCTACAAGAAAACAGGGAATTTTGATATAATGATGTTTAAGGGGAGGACCTTACGTGACATATTATCAATTATTAAAACAAAGACGACTGGCGTTACGATTATCAATCCAGGATGTATCCAGCCAAACACGACTGGCACCGCAATACATCAAGGCCATTGAAGAGAATAACCTGGCCATCTTCGGAAATGATTATTCATTTATAAGATATTTTACACAGGCTTATTGTGAAGCCATCGGGGTGAACTGGCAAGCTGTGCAGCCGCAGGTCGAAGCGAATGTAGCAGCTTACATGGACCGGACCGGCGCTATACAGATGGAACCGCAGACACAAAGTGCCCCTGTAAAGAGAAGCCGGAGCGCGAAGGCGCAAGGAAAGACGACGAAATCCGCAACCGGCGGCCGTAAGAAACCGAAGCGGAAAAAGACAAAGAAAAACAGTCTATTTGCCCGGATCCGTAAGATGAACCGGTCTAAAAATGCGTTTATCTATCGGTTGGCGGCGATTGGAATTGTGATGATCTTAGGTTTATCGATCATCAATATCGGCATTTCTCATAATTCAAAGCGGCAAGCGGCTTTGGAAGAGGAAAAAAGACAGGCGGAGCTCAAGGAAAAAGAAAATGAAACCGAACGTCTGGCCAAACAAAAGGAAGAAGAAGACAAAGCCAATGAGATAGAGATCCGGACCACGGATAAAGAGAACAATGTATTTGAACTGACCAATGTCATCGAAGGAGCCAAGGAGCTCAACTTTGTGATCAAACTGCCTCAGGATACCACGGTGGCAATCTATCAGGATGAACAGCTGGTAACCGATGATGCCGAACAGATTTACTCGGGTACCTTTGAAAGAACGATCAAAGTGGAAGACGAGAGCGTGATCCAGGTAGAAATCGGTGACTATGATGGCAACGAAATTACTTTGAACGGAAAAACGATTAAATTTGATGAGACAAACTGGGTAGAAGAAACACCGGCCATCTTGTATTTCGAAGTCAAATCCAAAGACAGTAAAGAGGATGAGGATAAAGACGAAGAAAGTGCCGAAGAGCAGGGAAGTACAGAAGAAGCCGCCGATGATGTTTACTACGCAGAAGAACCGGTTTATACGGAAGAAACATATTAAGATAGGAAGAATCGAGGCATAGCAGAAGTATGAATCTACCTAACAAATTAACATTGGCCCGGATCATGATGGTTCCGCTGGTTGTACTTGTTTATTTAGCGATTCCGGAAACATGGGCGGTGATCGAGCCGACTTCGGGATTGGCAATACGTGACATTTTAGCTTTTATTATCTTTGCGGCAGCATCTTTTACGGATTATCTGGATGGACATATTGCCCGTTCGCAGAATCTGATTACTTCGTTTGGAAAATTTGCGGATCCGATAGCCGACAAGATGCTGGTAAACACATTATTGATCTTAATGGTTTATTCCCATCAAGCCAATGTGGTTGCGGTATTGTTGATGATTGCCCGGGATTTGATGGTAGATGGATTGCGTATGCTGGCAAGCCAGCATGGCAAGGTTGTCAGTGCTGGAATTTACGGAAAATGTAAAACCGTTTTACAGATGTTTGCGATTCTGTTCCTGTTATTGAGAAACTGGCCATTTGCCCTGATTCATATTCCGGTAGCTACTATTCTGTTGTGGTGTGCTACATTTATGTCTCTGTACAGTGGGTACGTATATTTCATGAAATTGAAGAAATACGTCTTTGAGAGCATTTAATGGAACGGATCCAAACATTGGTTTCTCTGTGTACACATAAACATTTAACAATTGCCAGTTGTGAAAGTCTAACAGCTGGCTTATTTTCGAGTAAGATTGCATCCTGTCCGGGAGCCAGTGCTGTGTTAAAAGGGGCATTGGTCACTTACTTTACGGAAATGAAGCATGTATTGGCACATGTGGAACCGGAAATCATAGAAGAATACGGGGTTGTCAGCCAACCCTGCGCCATATCCATGGCCGAACATACAAAACAGATCATGCAGGTCGATTACTGTGTATCCTTTACCGGCAATGCCGGCCCATCCGTTATGGAAAACAAACCGGCCGGACGTGTGTATTGTGCCATTGCCGGCCATCACCACACGTATCCCTATTGTTTTCAATGGGATGGGCGAACACGAAACGAAGTGCGCCGGGCTGTTGTGGACGCGATGATCGATGCATTGATCGAAGTCATAGAACAGGAGAGTGAGGAATTTGGCAACAGAAAATAAAGATAAATTATTGAGTGATGTTTTAAAACAGATCGAACGAGAATACGGAAAAGGATCTGTTATGAAATTGGGCGATCGCGCGGCTGTCGATGTCGAGCCGATCCCGTCGGGCAGTCTGCTTCTGGATGAGGCATTGGGCATTGGTGGGTATCCGAAAGGAAGGATCATTGAGATCTTCGGACCGGAGTCCAGTGGAAAGACGACCTTGGCCCTGCATGCCATTGCGCAGATCCAGAAACAAGGAGGACGTGCTGCCTTTATCGATGCAGAGAATGCCATCGATCCGGTGTATGCCCGCAATCTCGGGGTCGATATTGAAGAATTGATCCTTTCTCAGCCGGACAGCGGCGAGCAGGGGTTAAACATCATGCTGATGCTGATCGAGAGCGGTGCTGTCGATCTTGTCGTAGTGGATAGTGTGGCCGCTTTGGTACCGCAGGCAGAGCTCGATGGAGAAATGAGCGATCTGCAGGTTGGTGCGCAGGCTCGTATGATGTCCAAGGCGATGCGCAAGCTGGCCGGACTGATGAATCACAATGAATGCACGGCGATATTTATCAACCAGCTGCGTGAAAAAGTCGGCGTCATCTACGGCAACCCGGAAACGACACCAGGGGGACGTGCCTTAAAGTTCTATTCTTCTGTCCGTATCGATATCCGTCGTGCGGATGTCATCAAAAACGGCAGTGACATCATCGGAAACAAAGTGCGTGTCAAAGTGGTCAAGAACAAAGTGGCTCCGCCATTTAAATCCGCTGTTCTGGAAATCATGTACGGAGAAGGACTCTCCTATGTATCGGAATTGCTGGACCTGTGTGTACAGGCGGATATTATTCATAAATCCGGATCCTGGTTCAGCTATGAGGGCGAAAAACTGGGCCAAGGTAGAGAAGCTGTCAAGAAATACATTCAGACCAATCCATCCTTCCAGGAAGAAATTGAACAAAAATACAAGGAATGGAAACAGAATAAAGAAATCAAAGAATAAAGGGATTGACCTCTGCATCGATGGCAGAGGTCTTTTCATAAAAAAATAAAACTTTTTGGTGCACAATTCTTCAGATATGAGATAATAATGAAGAATTATTGACTTTTAATAAGAAAGGACAGTACTATGACACAATTTAATGAACGTAATCTAAGTATGATGATGGACCTGTATGAAATGACGATGGCCAATGGTTATTTTAAGGATCATCAGGGAAATGACAGGGTTTCGTTTGACGTTTTTTATCGTTTAAACCCGGATAAAGGAGGGTTTGCGATTTTTGCCGGTTTGGAGCAGATTATTGAGTATATCGAAAACTTACATTTCGATGCCAGTGATGTGGAGTATTTCCGCAGCCTGCATATTTTTGGAGAAGATTTCCTGGACTATTTGTCCAATTATAAATTCCATGGAGATATCGATGCATTCCCGGAAGGTACCGTGATGTATCCAAACGAGCCGGTTATTACCGTGACAGCGCCGTTGATTGATGCCCAGCTGGTGGAAACAGCCATCCTGGCTCAATTTAACCATCAATCCTTGATTGCGACGAAAACACAGAGAATTGTCCGCTCAGCAAAAGGACGCGCTGTTTCTGATTTTGGAGCGCGCCGTGCCCACAATATGGATGCTGCCATTTATGGAGCCCGAGCTGCTTATATCGGTGGTGCGGTCGGTACGGCTACGGTCATTGCCGGTAAACAATTTAATATCCCGGTCAGCGGAACCATGGCGCATAGCTGGGTGATGTACTATAACGATGAATACACGGCTTTTAAAACATATTGCGAGATCTATCCGGACAACGCTTTACTGCTGATCGATACATACGATGTCGTTCATTCCGGCGTACCGAACGCCATCCGTGTTGCCAAGGAAGTTCTGGAACCGATGGGAAAACGTCTGAAGGGCGTTCGTCTGGATTCCGGTGACCTTGCTTATTTATCCAAGCGTGTTCGTAAACTGCTGGATGAAGCTGGTCTGGAAGACTGTATTATCGTTGCGTCGAACTCATTGGATGAGTATACGATCGACTCCTTGTTGGATCAGGGCGGAAGGATCGATTCCTTCGGTGTTGGTGAACGCTTGATCACCGCAAAGAGCGATCCTGTCTTTGGCGGTGTATACAAGATTAGTGAAGTGGATCATGATGGCCGCAAGGAACCGAAGATCAAGATCAGTGAAACCGTTGAAAAGATCACGAATCCGGGACGCAAGAAAGTGTATCGGATCTATGACGAAGAACACAAAGCCATTGCCGATCTGATTACAAAATACGATGAACCGACACCGGATCTGAGTGAACCATATCGTTATGTGGATCCGGTTAAGCCTTGGAAAGTGCGTTACTTTGAAAATTGTACCTTGAAAGAACTGCAGATGCCGGTTGTCCGGGATGGAAAACGGGTCATGGAAACAAAATCTTTGCAGGAACTGCAGAAGTACGTAAAAGATCAATTGCAGAATGAAATCTGGGAAGAAGAACAACGTTTTGAAAATCCGCATATTCATTATCTGGATATGAGTCCGGAATACTATGAAATGAAGATGGATCTATTAAAGGCAAGCCGTCGATAAATGACAAAGACCTCTCTTACCGAGAGGTCAATGGCGTCAACCTAAGAAAGGTTGGCGCTTTTTTATAGTCACAGAAATCCTTAACTATACTTGCGGGATCGAATTAGATTCAATAAAGCGCATAAAAACTCGTTGCTGACATTATTTTTTTAAAATAGGTGCTATACTGTATTTGTAATATGATCTAAGGGCTTGTGGTCTGCAGCCGGTCTTTGACCCGGATGACATTAGGCCAGTTGCGACCATCCAGCCTGAAGCGGATCGGGGCGCTGCTCATGACGACCCTGCCCCAACGCTTATGATGCCTGCCTTCCCGGACAGGCACTTTTAATTTGTTGCGCAGGGCATATACTTTCAATATTATTTTTTGGAGGGCCCTGTGATTTGAGCTCCGCAGATATCTGCATAAACCCAGTTCCCTCAGTTCCTTTGCCAGCTGTGCGATATTCACTGTATAGGCATATTTATTTTTGTCCGCATCATGTTCTTGAGCGAACACCTGGTTCATTTCTTTCCGGACGATCCCATTTAAATTATGGAATATCACCTTTGAATAAATGGCACACATTTCGCTGTCACAGTCCCTGCTGAAGAATCTTTCCCATTCCATGTCTGTCTTCAGCGTCTTGTAGCTGACTTCCAGATCCCATCTTTTGGAGTACAGCTTAATGATGTCTTCTCTGCTGAATTCCTCTTCCGGAAGATTCGTAAAATAAAGCAGCTGTGCGGTTTTTTCCGAACCTTTCCGGTCGCGGTAATTATAAGCGTATCTTACCACGCGGACACGGAATTCAGGATCTTCGGCAAAACGCTTCTTTGGCTGATCATATTTCAATCTTTTCTGCCACGTCTTATGGATATTGACCGTGATCCACTGGTCATCGCTGTCCATTTCCGCGATCTCTTTTTTGAAGATATTTGATTTGGCACGGATACAGTAGTGAAACCCAAAACTTTCCAGTATGGAGAAAAGCTCCACGCTTCCATAGTATCTGTCGGTCAGATAGATCACATCCCTGCCTGAGAATAGATCATGAGAATCTGTCAGGTGATCGACAGCTATAGGGATCTCGGAACGTCTGAACGGATCCATTGAAAAATTTACGATCAGTCCGTTTGTGACATCGTAGAGACATGCGGATCTGCTGGTTGCCTTCTTTGCGTCGTCTATGCTCTTCACATGCTGGTTGGCGACATATCCGAACATATCCAGAGCCTCCCTGGAAGGAAGAAGTTCATTGCAGGTTCCGTCTTCAGCTAGAAGGATATAGCCCTTATAGGTCTTCACAAGGGGCGAGGCATAAAACAGTTCGGCAAGCTTACGGATGAGGATGGGGAAAATCTGCCATCTGACTTTCTTGACAGCTTTGAAGGCAGCCTGCCTGCTGATGCGGAGCTCTGGTTTTCCGATAGCGGCATAATAAGCACTCAGTTCCGACTGTGTACACTTTTCGTGGCGGAAGATCAGATAGTAGAGGACATCATACCATGGAAACTTGAAGATACGGACGAAGGCATTGGGGCTCTTCCGGGTCTGGCTGCGGATACTGTCGGATCGGATGCAGTCTCCAAACCTGCGGAATAGGCTGGAGATAGCACGGGCCCTCTGTTCAAATTTTTTTGAGCTCATCCTGCAGGATCTTTGCCGGGTCGCCCCTGTTGAAGGCAGCCTTGAGATAAGGGACGCGGTCTCTATCGAACTGCCCCAGCTTAACTACGACACGATGCTTCGGGGTATCGTTTTCATCACGGTAAGATTCAACGAGATCACAAAATACAGTATCTTTAGCACCTTTATTGTTTGGGATAACTCTCAAGAACATAGAATTCATCTCCTTTACTTAACTACATTATACAATATATTATTTAATATACACTATTTAAATGTGTAATACTTAACTACATATAGCTTTTTTTACTAACGCTGTACCATATCTAGGTGCAAAAAACAAAACGGTAAAAGAAAAACGCCAACCTTTCTTAGGTTGACGCCATTGGCCTTTATTAAAAGGCTTGATTTTCGATGGTGGAGCGTCCGCAACCAAAGGCGAACACGGCAAGCGGCCGGATATGGCGTCCTTAAAATGTCCATCGATCTCATCCAGGAGGATGTCATCGATGGTGAGCGGCAGGAAAGCGGACAGGTTTTTGTGAGCGGGGAGGGCGAACAAAAATCCTGTTCGATTTCAAAAGCGTCGGCAGGTATACTATTTTCTGATTTACCATGTGCTCGAACATTTTACAAGGCGCAGCAGCTTTACAAGGCAAAAGGATCAATCATGTATGGCTTCTCATATATTCCACCGTTTTGTGGAGTGTGTCCCTATGAAAAAGCTGTTCCAGATGTCCGGAAAAATCAAGATGATAACGGTCTTGCAAAGCATCAAAATGCTTTTTTCGCTCGCTTACACGCTCCGATACAGTCTCCTCAAAATAATCATCTAATGAGAGCTGCCGTCCCTCTTCTCCTGAGAGATTATATATTCCAATCCCGATCAGGCGGACAGGCCGTGTCTCAACCTGCGTCAGCATTTGCATTGCTTCTTGATAAAGAGGGACAGCGGAATTGCAGGAGTGGATGGCGCGAGAACGACTGATAGCTTTCATGTCGGAATATGTGAGTTTCAGCGTGACACCCTGTCCATATAAACTTACGCGCTTTGCCCTCTGCTCCACGCAGAGGGCAAGAAGAAACAGTACGTCCTTCAACAATTCGTAGTTATCGACATCCTGCTGAAAGGTAATCTCCCGACTGATTGATTTGGCGTTCTGTGGCCGATAAGGTGTGACCCTGCGCTCATCAATGCCAAAGGCGAGCTGCGTGATCTACTGTCCCTGTTTTCCGAGCAGGCGGACAACTTCTTCCTGCTTAGGACGAACATCCCGGACGGTATGAATCCCGGCAGCATTCAGTTGTTCGGCGGTTTTTGCCCTTACCATATACAGGACTCGTACATCACGGTCAATAAGCAGATTGACAAAATCATCCGCCGTGGGGATTTCAAAATAGCCGTCTGGCTTTTTCTCCTCGCTGGCAGTCTTTGCCGCTGACTTTGAATAGGCGACGCCGACGGAACAGGTCAAGCCAAGCTCCTGCCATGTTTTTTGCTTAATCGTGTGGGCGATCCACCGTGCGCGCTCCAAAGAACCGGCTTGGGCAGTGACATCGAGATAGGCTTCATCCAGCGCAATATACTCCGCTGCTGAGGCATAAGTATTCCAGATGCCATGGAGCTGCTCAGAAATCGCTTTGTATTTATCATAATTTGGATGCATGTACACACCGTTTGGACACAGGCGGTATGCTTCCTTGATATTCATAGCCGAGTGGACGCCGTATTTTCGCGCCTCATAGCTGCAGGTTGCCACAACACCGCGTTCACGGGGCAGGGAGCCGATGATTAGCGGCTTTCCCCGCAAGGTGGGATCGTCTCGAATTTCGACGGAGGCAAAGAAAGCGTCCATATCTACATGAATGATAATTTGATTCACCTGCTATGCCCCTATTGTATAAATCAAGCTGTTTTCTTTTTATGCATTGCGCCTTTTTTGAGGGCTTTCTTTTTAGGACCAATAACCGTAAAGCTCTCATCCAGCCATTTGCAGACGTCTTCCAGCGGAACCGATCCATCAAGCAGAATGGAAATCCAATTACCCCTGTCACTGGGATATCCCCGGAAGTATCCGTTCTGCTGAACCAGGAAATCGGCAAGCAAAGGATCACTGAGCTTCAAGCTCAGGATCTCCACATCCTCGTTACCATCCATCCCAAGTTTGTTTCTTGGTATTTTTAAGACAAACCCAAACCACTTTCCATTGTCACTGTGGCGGAAAACGGAATAATCGGGGTTGTTTATCCACAGATATTCCGGGTCCGTCTCATACTTTTCCTTGATACAGGCATTCAGTTCTTCTCTGATTGATCGTTTCGCCATGTAATCTCATCCTTCAACGGCTCCGTATATTTGAACGGTATTATTTAAGCCAGGCTCACTCAGCCAGAAATAATAATTGCAAACGCTAATCCGGCAATTCTTAATCTGCGAACCCTTGTCTATCCATATCATATCATATGGCGTCTATACTCTCACAATAGAATTTCATCGCGTAAAACGACTCATCGCTCACATGATGTTCCATGTTGCAAGCATCCTTTTCGGCAAGGACAGGGTCTACACCCAGCAATACCAGAACCTTCGTAAAGAAACAATGTCGTTCATACATTTTCTCTGCAATATCCAGCCCAGTGTCCGTCAGGTGCAAAAGCTTTTCCCCGTCCATAAAGAGGAACCCTGCATCTTCCAAAGCGTGGACGGCCACGCTGACACTCGGTTTGCTGATCGCCATATGCTGTGCCAGATCAACGGATCGCACAGCGCCTTTCTGCTTCTGAATCATCAGAACTGCTTTCAGGTAATTCTCACCTGCTGTGGTGATAGATTTCTTTTCTTTCGCGCTCATAAGCGATCCCTCCTTTGGAAAATGGGACAAGCCCACGTCACCCAAGCGCCACATCCAGGATCATCATCAAAACAAAGCCCATAGAAAACGCAATCGTGCCGACATTCGAGTGTTCTCCTGCTGACATCTCCGGGATCAGCTCCTCGACCACCACGTACATCATCGCTCCGGCGGCAAATGCCAGAAGATATGGCAATATGGCCACAACCGAACTCGCAGCGGCAATGGTCAATAAAGCGGCAATCGGCTCTACGACACCTGACAGTACACCGTACCAAAAGGTTCTTGACTTCGACATCCCCTCCGCGCTGAGCGGCATGGAAATGATCGCGCCTTCGGGAAGATTCTGAATGGCGATACCCAGCGACAGCGCCAGCGCGCCCGCCTGGCTGATCCCGCTCTCCCCGGACAGCCAGCCTGCATATACCACACCGACCGCCATGCCTTCGGGGATATTGTGCAGCGTCACCGCCAGAATCAGCTTGGTCGTCCGCTTCAGGCCGCTTTCAGGCCCTTCTGCCTGCGCATCCATGTGCATATGCGGCGTAATTACGTCAAGAAGCAGAAGAAAACCGATACCTATTAGGAAGCCGATGGCAGCGGGAATAAAAGAGAGCTTCCCCATATGAGCAGTGCCATCCAGCGCAGGCTGAAGCAAGCTCCAGAATGAGGCAGCCACCATAACGCCGGCCGCGAAGCCGGTCAGTGCCCGCTGCAGGCGATCAGAGATTTGTCTGCGCAGAAAAAATACCATCGCCGCGCCAAGACTGGTCCCGACGAGGGGAAGCAAAACTCCCTGTACCACAGGCATGCTCATCTGGATCCCCCCTTACACAGAGTTTATTTCGTCGACAGGGCATTACCCGCCCACGCCTTTCATGGAAGACACATGCTCCATTTATTCTGTGACCTGCTTTGCAAAGACCCGGACAGCCTTGAGATCTTCCACATCTGGGTGCCCGGCGTGGAGTGCCGAAAACTTGCCCCGGCAATGGAACTCCTGGTCGCAAAGCGTTACGCCTGCTTCCAGCGCAACTTTCTTCATCTGATTGAAAGTTGACTCTATCAGAGCTGCGGTGCTGACATTGACCAGCGTGCCGATGTTCCCTGCATTATCCTTAACAAATTTCTTTACCTTCTTATCAATCCCTGCCCAATAGACGCTGTTGCAGAGAAACAGAACCTCCGCTTTTTCTTCCAGTGGCGCCGTCACAGGTTTTGCCGCGACCCCAAGCTCCTCCGCAATGGCATCTGCCAGCTTCTTTGTGTTCCCTGTCTGGGTATAATATCTAACCGCAATATTCATACAGCACCTCCGTATTCATTAGGTTTACTGCTCTTGCAGCAAGTGATGTTTGTTCATTCGCTCGGTAAAAATGTCATTGACAATGAGCGACATCTGCTTTTTAGCCTCATCATCCGGCTCATCTTGTCTGGAGAATACTTCGTAGATTTCTGGGTATTCCCTGGCAATCAATTCGCAGGTGCGTTCCGTCGCGTGTTTCCTCACGAAAGACGGAATTTGCTCCATGTATTCCGGTTTCAACAAAGCGATGATTCTTTCATCTGCTGTCATCATTCAATTCCTCCGTTGATTATTTCAAAAATGGTTTCAGCTTTTCCGGCATCGCCCGGTACAGGCAGTCTGACAGCAGCTCCGCCGAATAGGGTAGATCATTCAAAAACCAGTCGGTAATGGAGTACGAGACTCCTCTGAGATAGAATTTCACATCAAACAGAAGCTCTTCATCCACTGGGCCATCCACACTCCGCCTGATGACGTCCGTCAACAGGTCAATGCTTCGTAGATGAGTGGAGAGGAAAAAGGAATCCGGCCCATCCGTGTTTTTCAGTGCGTTGACGTAGAAACTGCGGTCCTTATCAAGAATCGTTACCATATCGAGAATCGCCTGGTGCCAGCTCTCGGATCCTTCGCAGAAATCCAGATAGATATCCTCCATCTGGTAGTTATACATCCAGGCAATCAACTCATATTTGTCACGGAAATGATGATAGAAAGTGGTCGTTGACAGTCCGCAGTTGTCTGTGATCTCTTTTACAGAAATCTTGTCTACACTTTTCTTCTGTGCCAATTCGTGAATCGACTCGCCCAATATTTCTTTTGTCGTTTTCCTGTGGATCATCGTTTGTTCCCTCCCAAAAAGCATCCGGTGCGCTGGTCAGCCTGCGCACCGGAACCTTTCATCCTTGCTGTAGTCATTCAGCCACAAATCATTTTTGTGCGCTATTGTATCGTTACGCAGGTCTTAAAGCCCGCCAAAGCCGCCTGTCATTTTCAGCAGCACCAGGCCACAGACTACTGTCACGGCATAAGCGGCGACGACGCAAATGACCCGGTTTCTGTTCAGTGTGCCGTTTTCCTTATAACGGAACGTCTTTTCCATAAGGAAGATGGTCACAAATCCAAGTACACACTTGATCACTGCGGGAACAGGCTGAGCCGGGAGAACTTTGATCTCCATGCCGATCCCACCGATTGCCATGATGATCAGGCAGATTCGATTGACCCAGTGCCAGACGCGAATCTGTTTTTCATCCTTTCTGGTCAAGCCGACAATCAGGGAGATCAAAACGACAAAGCATGTAATGAAATGACAGATTTGAAAAAAGGTAAACATACCGAAGATCCTCCACTTTCTTTATTTCGATGCGCAACCGACTCTTTTACATCTGTTGAGACAGATAGTTCTCCCGGCCGATCTTTTTGATCAGCTCCAACTGTGTAGCTGTCCACACACAGTCTTCCTCCTCGTCTTTATACCACTCCTTGACCATGTCATAGGTCGTCAGGTCACAGGCGAGCTCCGGCATCTTTGCCAGCACCTCAGACAGTCCGGCCTCCGCAAGCTTGATCTCATTGGCATAGAACGCCTCAATGTCATCAAACAGCTCCATGCAAGGACGCTCTTCATGTTTGATTTCTCCGCCAAGGTCCAAAATGCGGTCGAAGCAGCTTTTTGCAAAGTCAAGCTCTTCAACGGAATGTCCGGCGTATTTCTCTTCCAGCTTGGTGAATCCCTGCGCGGCGAAAATACGGGCCTGAACGAAATGGTTGAACGACTGGTTGGAAACCCAAGTTCCCAGATACTGCATGCATGCGATGATATTCTTGTTATCCATAATGAAACCTCCTTAAAGCAGGCTGACAAGCCAGTTAGCCTCGCCGATCTTCTCGATCAGCTCCAACTGCTGTTCGCCCCAGTACATGTCTTCTTCTTCGTCCTTGTAATAGTCCTTCAGGATGTCGTAGGTGATCAAGTCATCCTTGGCCAACTCTATAATACCCGCAAGACGCGCCAATCCATCCTTGGACACCTGCAGATCGCACTTCACCCAGTCAATGGGATCACAGCAGACCGGCGTCTCTGCCTTGGCTCCATTCTTCACCTCGCCGCCCAAGTCCAGGATGCGGTCAATGCACTGATCTACGTAACCGCGTTCTTCGGAGGCATGCTCGGCATATTTTTCCGCCAGTTTGGTAAATCCCTGTGCTGCAAAGATCCGAGACTGGATCGCATGCCCATCTGCCTGCTGGGAAAGATCGGTGACGATAGCCTGCAGGCCCTCAATCAGCTTTTTGTTCTGTTCCATAATTAAAACCTCCTGATCATTTATTGGATCTCGTCCTTACAAGTCCAATTATACGGATCAGGAGGTCTTTTTCAATTCAGAAAAGCGGGTGGGTGTCAACTTGGTAGATATTATTGCTAAATTCTCTCGTTAAAAATGTATTCCCGCAGCGGCTGCGGCAGCGAATGATCCAGCAAATCGGCAATCTTCTCCGCACTGGCTTCGATGGCTCCGAACAGCCACTCACATACCGTCATCGTCGCGCCGTGGCAGTATATCCGGATATACAGGTCCAAATCCGGATCAGGGTTTACCACATCCTTTTCTGTTTTGAGATAATACCAGATTTGTTCAGCGCTGATGTCTGTCATGTTGCGGGTAAATGACTCATAGCCGCTTGTATGCTGGATAATATTGATAAACAGTGCCTTGTGCTGCTCATAAAACATAATGTATTCAAGCTGCAGCTCCGGCCAGGTTTTGCCTTCGTCACACGCTCGCTCCACGATCTCTCGCATACGGATGCCGTAGTCCCATGTAATCAGGTCGTATTTATTCTGAAAATGGCGGTAAAACGTGGCCGGTGCCATTTCGCAGTTGTCAGTAATCTCCTTGATAGTGATCTTATGGATTCTTTTCTTTTCTGCCAGTTCCCGGAAGGAATCGACCAGAAGATCTTTTGTCGTTTTTATGATCATAGTTACCTCCTATATACGCTTTTCTGCCACGGCAGATCGGAGTTCTCGGTCCGTGTGCGGCTTTTTATTAGGTTTCCCTCCGTTACTTTTGAAAATGTTTTACTTGTTTATTTCCACTCTTTCTTTTCTTCTGCGGATTGGGGATTTTCAATAAATCCGACTTCTCCGTGATATTGACCAACCACTTCTTTCCCTCATCGGTCAGCTTTGCATAGTTCAAATGGAGTCGTTTGCAGATGAAGGCCAGCGCCTTCTCGTTTGATTTGGGCTTTTGCGTTCTTCCTTAATCCCCATTTCCAAAGATATCCAGCATCTGTAAAGCAACCTCTTGCAGTTTTTGCAGTCCGCTGTCGTCAAGCGTTCCCGTCTTGCCGATGCTTCCCACAATCAATGCCGCCATTTCCTGCCACGTCTGACGCATCAACTCCGGCGTGGTCGGGGCCTGCTGTTCCATGCCCTTGCGAATATCACGCAGGATCGCCATAAAGGTATTTCGTATTTGTTCATGCTCCGCCTCGTTCTGCGTCGCCTTTTGAGAACGGATATACGCTTCATCTTCCCTGATTTCCAGTGTTTTCTCTGGGTGGGCCTTTCGGTAGTCCGTCAGCATGGAGAGCGCGCCGCTTAACACTTCGTTCCGGGACAGTACGCCCTCCGTCATGGCTCCGCTGAAATATACGTCGATCAATCGCAGAAGATAAGGAAACTGCGGGTGTTCAATCAAGCGGTTTACCATCTCTGTCTTAAACGACGGGGACAAAAGCTGCCGCGCAGCTTCTTCCGAAAGACCGAGTTTGGTAATATCAATGTATTTGGGCGTCCGTATGGATGTGAGGCCCAGCAGATAGTCCGTGGATGTGTCCAATGCCTTTGCGAGCTTTCCGAGGACGATAGCGTCCACCTGCTTGGTTGTGCCGCTTTCGATCCGGCTCAAAGTGGATTCTGTGACGCCGGCCCTTTCCGCAAGTTCCTTCTGCCTATACAATTAAGCGATATCGTCCGCATAAAACCAAGGGAAATGAAGCGGATATACCAAATATCGTGAATCGGGAATTCGATGACCGCACACAGAATGAAGTGCTGGTCAGCGACCTCACCTACGTGCGGATACGTGATCGCTGGGCCTATCTGTGCATATTGATTGATTTATTCAATCGCGAGATCGTTGGAAGCAGTTGTGGTATGCATAAAACAGCAGAATTGGTAGAAGAGGCATTTTTATCCGTGCATCGTGATCTAAACAACATTCATTATTTTCACACAGACAGAGGAAGCGAGTTCGATAACCATTTGATTGATGATGTGTTGGAAAAATATAATATTACCCGATCACTCAGCCATAAAGGGAATCCCTATGACAATGTGGTGGCTGAGTCTGGATTCAAGATCATAAAAACAGAGTTTGTAAAACCGAGGTGTTTTGATTCATTATCACAGTTGAAAATGGAATGGGCAGCATATATGCATTGGTATAATAACATACGGATACATTCGACCCTTGGATACAAGGCGCCGGTGGAATACAGAAACAGTCCTTCATAAATTTGTCAAAAAAAATGTTGCCATACCAGTTCGTGCAATGTCCATTTGGTGGAGCCTAGGGGGTTCGAACCCCTGACCTCTACGCTGCCAGCGTAGCGCTCTCCCAGCTGAGCTAAGACCCCATGTGTTTCTATTATACCTTGGTTTATATTAATTTCAAGAACAGAAAAGAAAAACTTTGGAGTTTTTGCCTCCAAAGCTTATCTTGTAATTTCATCTACCAGGTCCTTGTCCCTTGGCTTGGTCAAAACATCGGTTGTCTTCTTGCCGGCACCGGTCTTGGTGATTTCAACAATAACCTGGCCCCCTGTATCCTGTCCTTCAGCTGGTATAAAATTATACCCGTTGATTTCCAGATCATACATTTTTCCATCATCATGGTTAGTAAAATACGTACCGATCGGAAGCATACTGTCAATAATATCATACGCTTCATCCACCGCATCGGTAATCGCATCGGTATCCATGGAATCTCCCATATCCAGATTGATCCGCAGAGTAGCACTCTTCAGATTGACCGTTACATTGTCTACCCCGCTGATGGAGGACATACGGGACTGTACTTCTTCCACATTTTCCTTGGTGATCTTCGGATTCAGATCATTTCCTTGAAAACGAACACCTGGAACCGGTTTATCCTGCCCGACTGCACTGGTTGCCAATACATATAAAATAAATACCACCGGAATCAATATCACAAACAAAGTCAGCCAGACAAGTCCATGCCCTTGTTTCCGACGTATATCTCTTTTCTTTTTATTCTTTTCGGCCATATTCCTGCCTCCTGCCTTTCATTATATCATAGTCTAGAATGAAGATGCCACAATCACATCCTGTGTACCGGCGTTTCGCACCATCATACAATACGCATCGCTGTCATTGAAGATCCGTACCGTATACCGGCAATTGGTGTTGCTGAAGTTTTTCAGCTCGACCCGGGTCGCTTCGATAACCGCCAGGATCTCTCCGGCAGTCTTTCCGTGCGCCGTAATTTCGATATTCATCTTGACCAGCTCATCATCCTCATACTTTGCTTCTGCGGTTACATACGTATTGTCGGATAAGACCTGGGAAACCTGCGATTTAAAATCCGTGAACTCTTCGGCAGCCGCCAGATCTTTGGTCGTGAACGTACCGCTTGGAACATGGATCCATTCCTCGTTGATCTTATAGAAGTTCTGATTGCTTCCCTGGAAATAACCGGCATACTTATACCCGCCGATCTGCTCGGCTTCCTCTGAATTCAACTCATAGGCAGCGACAAAAATGGGTACATTGGACGTCACCTCATTAAAGCGCTGACGCATATAGTTGACCAGCTTACTGCAGGTAACCTCCAGATATTGCTGCATTCGGTCATCCTTGATCTTGACATCGTCGCCAACGACATCATTGACAACCAAAGCAATCGAAATGCCCTGTAATTCATCATTGGAATACCAGTCCAGTTCATAGATATCTACCAGGATAATGGCGTTCTTTACCGTACCATTTCCGGTATCGAAAGCTTCATCTACCCCGGGATTCAGCCCATTCGGGTTATCATCTCTTAAGGTACCTAATAATCCTCGGGACCCGTCAGTAGCATCCAGCTCATCATAATCCAGAAATGCATGGGTCTTATAGCCGACTCTGTCCGGAGGAAAATATTGCTTGGACAGGTCCATCAGACCATCTTCCAGCTGGATCCGGGTATCGATATCCGGAATGATGCCCACATGTTTGACTCTTGTATCTTTTGTATCATAAGGCAGGATAGCTGCATAATCATTACTGGATAGTGCCTGTGACTGATTGGAATTTGTGGTAGAGCACGCACTCAATGCCAGGATCAACAATCCCAGGATCCATTTTGATAGTTTACGCATAAGCCACCTCCTTTGTCTTCTTTTTTATCATATCGCCCTTATTATATCACGAAACCAGTTTCTTTAAAGATGGATGCAGTGCATTCAGTTTTTTTACACCGTATTTTCTTTCAAACGCAATCGTTGCCACCGTTCCCTGGATGTCAAGGATCACCCCTTGTCCAAACTGGCTGTGCACCACAAGATCTCCCTTGCGGTATTTGGCATGGGAAGGCTTTCGCATCGTCGGCACCGATTCTTCTTTTTTCTCTGAATGAATGAATTCATCCGGGATCTCATTTAAAAAACGACTTGGTGTCTTATACGTTTCCAGCATATAGCTGTATCCCTGGTTCCATGTGATGAACAGACGTTTTTTAGCACGCGTCATCGCTACATAACACAACCGTCGTTCTTCCTCCAAAGCGGCTTTGCCACCCTCTTGGATCGACCGTGTGCTCGGGAAGACCCCTTCGTTGAAATTGACGATAAAGACCGTGTCAAATTCCAGCCCCTTGGCCGCATGCACGGTCATCAAGGAAACCGCATTCTCACGAGATTCCTGGCTTTTATCCGTAAACAGAGCAATGTCCTGCAAATACGTTTCCAAGGTCATTTCCGGATCTTCCTGTAAGCTTTGGGCAATATCGGATTTCAGTTCCTTGATATTCTCGATCCGTTCTTCCTCTTTGTTGTCTTCCAACATCCGGTAGTATCCAACCTCTTCCATTATATAATCCAGGTAATCCTCTAAAGAATAATCCTCCCGATGCCTGCGCAGCGTATCGATCTGTTGGACAAATTGTACGCATTTGTTTCGGGTGGCGCCCGTCAGCTGCGGATCACGCATCACTTCCATCAGATTCGTTTCCTCTTCCAGGGCTTGTTGCTGCAGCTTCTCGATCGTTTTAGCACCGATGCCCCGTCGCGGCTGGTTGATTACACGCAAAACAGCCAGATCCAAAGACAATTGTTTCGGATCGTCCGGATCCGCATTGGCACACAGCTTCAGATAACACAAGGCATCCTTGATCTCCTGGCGTTCGTAAAAGCGGATGCCCCCGAAGATACGATACGGGATCCCGACCTTACGCAGCACTCGTTCAAAAGCCCGGGAGCTGTAATTGGACCGATATAGCACAGCTAGATCCTTATAGTCCAGGCCCTCCTTATGCAGATCATGGATCTGTCGGGCCACGTAGACCGGCTCTTCATTATCATCGATGGATTGATGCAGCTTCAGCTTATCCTTGCCCGGCAGATGGGTAAACAGTTCCTTTTCGATCCGGCTTTGATTATGGGCAATGACCGCATTGCTGGCATCCAGGATCGGCTGGGTCGAACGATAGTTCTCGTTGAGCAGCACCGTCCGGCAGTCTTCGAAATCTTTGTCAAACCGTAAAATAATATTTACACTGGCTCCTCGCCACGTATAGATCGTCTGATCCGGATCCCCTACGACACATAACTTGGCGGTCGGACCGGTCAACATACGGATGATGTTGTATTGCGTGGCATCAACATCCTGAAACTCATCCACATGAATATAGTCCAGACGCGACTGCCATTTATGGCGGACCGTCGGAAAGTTTTTTAACAGTCGATGCCCTTCGATCAACAGATCGTCAAAGTCCATCGCCTTCATCTCATGCCGTTTGGCTTCATAGCTGCGATACAGCTTACAATAGATTTCCTGTTCATGGCTCATCGCAAAGCCTTCCGCCATATCCGGGTCGACATCATTGCTCTTGTTGGAAGAGATATACGCCAGCACCTTGCCCATCGGGTACGCTTTTTTATCGATATCCAGTCGTTTATAGAAAGGGCGAAGGATCTGCTTCTGGTCATCCGTATCCAGGATCGTAAAAGATTTCGGATAGCCCAGATGATCTCCATCTTCCCTCAGGATCCGTACGCATAAGGAATGGATCGTGGAAATCCTTACCAGACGGGCATCATCCTGCAAGAGCGCATACAGTCTTTCCTTCATCTCATTGGTAGCTTTATTGGTAAAAGTAATAGCCAGAATACGACTTGGATAGATTCCTAGTTCCTTCACCAGATATACAATACGAGCCATTAAGACCCGTGTTTTCCCACTACCGGCACCGGCAATGATCCGCACGTGCTGATCGATCGTACATGCAGCTTCTCGCTGGTTTGTATTTAAAGTATCTAATACGGAGTTTGTCATAATATCACCGCCATTTATCATATCACAGATGACAAAAAAACCCGAGTTTTTCCCTCGCGTTTTCTTATGGATCTATTCCTGCTGGAAATCACTTTCACGGATGCATTGTTTAATATAAGCCACATCCTTCGGATCGGCTACGACCGCATGCATATAAAAGACCCTGTGTCCTCTTTCAATGGATGCATCCAAAATCGTGATTCCCTCTTTGGTTTCTTCCCGCATACGGATCGTTTTCCCTTTGTATGCCGTTGGATGCCCATCCGTATGATCACAGATTGATGGATCATGACTGGCCTGTATCAGCCAGTCCCATTGTTCAATCGATGTATATGGTGACATCAGGATCAAAGAAGGATGGGTCGGATCCACACTGCGTTGGCTGGCACCGTGGGCGACCACCTTGAGATCCTCGAACAGATGATATACTTCTTCACAACGGTACTGAATGACCTCCTGCTCCATCGGGCGAGCATCTTTTAACGTATGTTTTCTTCCCAATTTTTTCGTCAGGAAATCATAATGCGCCACCGGTAGGGAAATCAATGGATCCAGACGATGTGCCAGCTCGATAAAATCACAGATTTCATCGGCATGTTTCAATGTTTTTTCATTCATCGCCACATAGTCGCCGACCCCTTCCTTAGCCAGCAGGGTCAATGCCGCATTTTTATAATACTGCGCATTTTTATCCCAGTCATTCCACACAAAGAAGGCATTCATCAGCTCTTGTTCATCCATGGCCAGAAATTCCTTTTCATCCATATCTCCAATAGCTGTCAGGATACGTCCTTCTTTTTCAATCGGCAAAAAGAATGTTTCATCATACATATAATTCTGGTTTCGGATCGTTTCTTCTTTGCGAAGCAGTCCTTTCAGGTATGAGATCTCATCCACATATAAATTGACCAGCCGGTCAAAATTTTCATCTTCACTGTAATTCAGATCATCGTACATTTCATAGGTTCCCGGTACCTCTACCTGCAGATCTTTCATCAAATCCACCACAAACGCATGGTATCCCGGACCGCCATGACGCGTACTGGATGTCAGCTGGATGGAATGGTCATCCTCCGTCACATAGATCTTTCCCTGCACACAGGGTGTGATCACCACGGCATCCGGTTTCTCTTCGATCTGTATCTGCTCTCTTTGACAAAGAGCCCCTAATACTTCATATATTTCATTTTTCTTTTTTTCATTTAAGTTTTTGCATACACAACGTACAAACATACAAACCTCCTAAATCCATGCCATGGATTTTAATAAAAATAACCAGAAAGTCAAGGTAAATGCCGAACACAATGTGGTCAGCATCACCGTTGCGGCTGTCAGATCCCCTTTGTGATGCATATTGATTGCCATCACAAAACAGCTGACCGTTGAAGCCGATCCCAACATAACCAATACAGCCACCAGTTTACTATCCCGAAATCCCAAATGGACAGCCAGCGGAAGAAATAAAACGACCCAGCCGACAAGCTTCATAAACGTTGCGGCAACGGCTGGTTTCCAGACTTCGGATATCGACTCAAAAGAGAAGCTGCCACCCATCGCCATCAAGCCTAACGGCGTGGCAAGACCAGCTAGATTGTTCACTGTCTTTTCCAGAATGACCGGATAGGGAAGATGGAGAACAGACCATAGAAAACCGACTGCCACCCCCAGCAGGATCGGATTGGTAAAGATTCCTTTGATGGTCTTTGTCAAGGTTTTAGACCCGGAAGGATCTTGCGCTGTGACCATCAGCACCACCACCGCAAAGATATTATAGAGAGGAACGGTCCCGATGATCATTAAAGGTGCCATACCGGAGTTTCCATAGATATTTGTAATAAAAGCGATGCCCAGTACGGCCGCACTGCTTCGATACGCCACCTGCACGAACTCCCCTCGCTCCGCTTTATTGGCGATAACCAGGGAACAAGCAGACGCTAAGGCAATGGAGCATAAAGTGACAATGCCGCAAAACAGAACATAGGTCCCATCCCAGACTGCCGAAAAGTCCTCGGTTGCCAGATCTCGGAATAGTAAAAGGGGCAGCGCCACCAAAAAAACAAAACGATTCATCCGGGCTACAAAGGCAGCATCAAACAGCTTGATCCGTTTGAAAATATAGCCGATCACCATCAATAAAAAGACCGGAATGGTCGCCTGCAAACTGAAAATCAAATTTTCCATAGAAGTATTATAGCACGGTTCACTCTTTTCTCATTGGGATTCTTGCCATTATCCGTTATAATAAGCCTGGTGATAATTTATGAATCAATATGCAGATCAATGGGTCGATTATGAACTGATCGATACCGGCAATAAAGAAAAACTGGAACGCTGGAACCAGATCCTCCTGCGCCGTCCGGATCCCGTATGCATCTGGCCGATCCAGGATGAAACACGTTGGAAGAAGGCTGATGCGATCTACCATCGTTCCAGATCCGGCGGGGGCCAGTGGGAGATGAAAAAGCCTTTCAAGGAATTCTGGACCTTGTCCTATAAAGATCTCCGTTTTAAGATCAGCCCCACCGGATTCAAACACACTGGTCTGTTTCCGGAACAGGCCGCCAACTGGGATTTCATCATGCATTCCATACGACAATCCAAACGCAAGGATATCAAGGTCTTAAATCTGTTTGCGTATACCGGGGGTGCCACCATGGCTGCTTCCAAAGCCGGTGCTGCGGAAGTCGTCCATGTCGATGCCGCCAAAGGCATGGTAGCCTGGGCCAAGGAAAACATGCAGCTGAACCATTTGGAAGATCACAAGATCCGTTTTATCGTGGAAGACTGCCTGAAATTCGTGAAACGGGAACAAAGACGGGGACGAACGTATGATGGCATCATCATGGATCCGCCAAGCTATGGCCGCGGGCCCAAGAAAGAATTATGGAAGCTGGAAGACAACGTCTATGAGCTCATCGATGAATGCCAGAAACTGTTAAGTCCGGATCCCCTGTTTTTCATCATTAACTGTTATACAACCGGGTTTTCCTGCTGCACCCTGGAACAAACGCTCCGCCGTACGATCGGTTTATCTCGAGGCGGATCCATCGAAGTAGGCGAAAATCTGATTCCGGTCACAGCGGATGACAGTGTCCTGCCTTGTGGTATTTTCGGACGATGGACCCCATAAAAAACAGAGCATATGCCCTGTTTTTTCTTTTTGTCAACATACGATCCAATGTGGGTAAAACTGTATCCCGTTTTTTAACATCCGATGAATCGGCTGTCTTCCCATCGTTTGGAAATAGGTATCAATGTCTTTTTCCTGCAACACCAGTAAGTCGCCTATTTTACCTTTTGCGATTACGCCTCGATCTTTCAATCCGAACGCTTTGGCCGGATCGGCAGTCATTGCCATTAACAGCTCCTTTCCCGATATGCCTTTACACTCATGAAGAAAAAAGGCCGGAACATGAAGATCGTAAATAAAGCTTTTGCACGCTCCAAAGCCACACGATAACAGGAAGGATCCCGGTATCTCATTTGTGCTTATCTGATCAAAATCAATGATTTTTGTGGAAGGATTTTCTTTATAACAGATGACATCCTGTGTCAATGTACTCTGACATAACGACGTATTCTTTGTCATGCATGTCAGAATCCCATGTTGCTGCATCTCATGAAGAGCTTGACGATTCTGACGAATCTGATCACCGGCCCTGTCATGTACGATGCCCGTGTAACAGCTGTCAATAAAAGCAGGGGTCACCATCTCGCCTCTGGCATCGATCACGGCTGTTGCCGGATCCAACCAGTCTTTCAAGCAGTGCGTTCCAAAATCAATGATCTTATCATGGTGTAAGGCTACAAACGCATCACTCAATATAGTAAACTTTCCATCACACGTGTACAGTTTCCCAATGTTTTTAATTATCATGGTTGCTTTCATATTGATATTATATCGTATTTCATAGTCCATTTCTTTCCTATTTTAAAAATTGGTCATTTTTTTCCATATAATGTCCAAATTCTTCCATAGCAATAAAAAACAGAACCCTATTCGGGCTCTGTTTCTATCATGCATCTAATTGTTTTAAAAGAGAGTGGATTTTTTTATACTTTTTATATTGTTGATCGTATTTTTCCATGACGGTCAAGGACGGATGGATGACCTGTCCAGATGAAGCCAAAGCCGGTTTCAACGGTTTTCCATCTGCCATTTTTGCCAACATGCAAGCACCAACACCAGGGGTAGCCTTCAGTCGAACAACCTCAATGTCAGCATGAAGCACATTCGCAATAATATGCATCCATATTTCACTGCGTGTTCCGCCACCATTGATCTGAATGTGGGTCGGCCAAACTTTAACATTCATGTTTTCCAGTAACTCTCGAAATCCAAAAGCTACCCCTTCAAATACAGCTTGTGTCATATCTTTACGAACGGTCCCCTGTCCCAGTCCGAAAAAAGCACCACGTAAGGAGGCATCCGCATACAGCGTTTTTTCACCGGTAATATGCGGATAGAACAAGACTTCATTCTTTCCCAGATCCTCCACCTGGATACGATCCTGATCCAAATCCATCTGATTGGTCTCCATGATCTTTCGGATCCACCACAAATGTGTACCACCGGCCGATTGTACCGTTCCCTGTACAATGTTGAATATTTTCTGGTTGTCGGTACTAAACAAGACGTTTTTCCCTTTTCCATCAAAGTCTCCATCTTCCTTGGGAAGGATCACTACCCCGCTGGTTCCCAGCGAGATGACCGGGCTCGACTGGTTTATAACACCCATCGCTACAGCGGTTGCCGGATTATCCCCCGTGCCGGCAATGACCTGGATGGAACGGTTGACACCGAACTTTTGGCACAATACCGGTTTTAATTCGCCAACTGTCTGGCAGCTGGCATGAATTTCCGGTAAACAGGAAGCATCCAGTTCTAGCTGATCTAACATGACCTGAGACCATGTCTTGGAAACGATATCGTACATAGAACTAGTAGAGGCATCACAATAGTCACAGCTTGTCTTTCCTGTCAAATAAAAGACGATATAATCATACGGTGTTAAGATCTGATGGATCCTTGCGAAGTGTTCCGGTTCATTTTTCTTCAGCCATAATGTATTCACAAAAGGCGAACCGGTTGATAAGATTTGTGCGATGTATTTGGTTTCATCGATCTTAGCACACTGTTCTTTTAAAGGCTGTACCAAGGAAGCTGTACGAATATCATTCCACATGATGGCCGGGCGAATGCTGCTACCCTGCTTGTCAATAAATACCGTTGTATGCATCTGGCCTGTTACCCCGATCACCGCAAATGTATCCGGATCAAAAGATCCGAATACATTCGCCAGCTCTTGATCGATGGCCTCTGTCCAGGTTCCGGGTTCGATTTCCCGATACCCGCTCTGTGGTTCATCATAGGTGTATTCCACGGTGGATTCATAGAGAATCTGTTCGTTTTCATCCATCACCGTCGTCTTGCACGCCGATGTCCCTATATCAAAACCTAAATAGTTCATGGTCTTACTTTAAACCATTGATGATCTGAACAAGATCACAGGCTGTTTTACGTACATTTTCCACAGCCTTCATACTTAAGCCATACAGGTTGGCTTCCGTATGTTTTGCTTCATAGGCTTCCCCGAAGGTACGGATATATGCCTGACGTAAATCAGAACCATAGTTCACTTTGATCATGTTGTATTGCTTCATAGCTTTCACTTGTTCAAAAGGAATGCCAGAACCACCATGTAATACCAATGGTACCGGACAAACTTCGGCAATCTGTTTCAACAATTCCAGATCTACCTTCGGTGTAGCATCCAAACCATGCACGTTACCGATGGAAACAGCCAGAATATCACAGCCGGATCTTTCCACAAATTCTTTTACCAGTGCAGGATCTGTTTTACAGTCCGCTTCATTGACCATATCATCTTCCTTACCCATGATAGCGCCTAATTCAGCTTCTACCAATACATTGTGGAAATGACAGTATTCTACGGTTCTTTTTACTTCCGCAATGTTTCCTTCGAAATCCTGGTCAGAAGCATCGACCATGATGGATGTAAATCCGGCATCTACGCAGGCTTTCACATCTTCGAAGCTTTTTCCGTGGTCTAAGTGCAATCCAATCGGTGTATCTGTTCCTTTCATGAAGGCACGTACCAGATCAGCGATGATCTGCGGATTGGATAAGTGCAGGTTATTTGAAGAAATCTGGATCATGCCCGGTAAATGCGCATCGTTCAAACCTAAAACGATCGCTTTTGTCATTTCCAAATTTGTCGTGTTAAATGCAGGTAACATTAAGTTGTTCTTTTGTGCGAATTCGATCAGATCATAACCATTTGCGATTTTCATAGTTTCTTTTCCTCCTTATTAATCTGAAAAATGAATCAATACTTTATATGTATCCGGACGACATGCATATTCCATGGCTTCCGTGATATCGGTATACTCAAACATCTTATCCATCAATGGGGTGATATCAATGATGCCGTTGGTCAGGCAGTCCACTGCCTGAGCGAAGGAAGTAGCGGTTGTGCTGACGCTTCCTTGAATACGGATCTCATTGGAATGTACTCTTCCTAAATCCACAGGGACCGGTGTATTCGGATGGATCGAGCTGAACATCACAACGGTTCCCCGTTTGCCGGTCATCTGGATGGCCTGATCCGCTACAGCGGCAATGGCGGTCGTATTGAAGACAACCTGGGCCATTTGCCCCTTTGTCAGTTCCTTCACTTTTTCCACCGGATCCTCATGCATCGGGTCGATGACTGCTTTGGCACCCAATTCCAATGCCAGCTGACGACGGGCTTCCTGCGTTTCACTGACGATGACATTGGCTCCTTGTTTGACAGCACACATGACATGCATCAATCCCATGACACCGCCACCGATCACAACGACGGTATCGCCTAACTGGATATTGGTCTTATTGATACTATTGATGACGCAGGATAATGGTTCGGTAAACGCAATCACTCTGGCATCCGCATCATCCGGGAATACGTTCAGATGACTGGCTTTCACGGCTTTGTATTGTGCAAAACCGAAATAACCACTGGTTCCGTCTTTCTTATAGAAGGTTGGTCCATTGGCCGCCGCACCACATAAGTTTTCAGCGTGATGCTTGCACTCGTAACAACATCCACAGTTTTCAATAATATAGTTCGTTGCTTTCTGTCCTACGTGGAAACGATCCGTATCTACATCTTTTCCCATCTTTTCGATCACGCCGGCATATTCATGACCTCCGACTCTAGGATATGTATAATTTGATCCTTTGTAGTCACGGATATCATTGGTACATATACCAGCTACCGTAATTCGTAATAATACTTCATCATCTTTAATTTCTGGTGTCGAAATATCCTGGATAGAATACTTCATCGGTTTTTCAATTACACATGCTTTCATAGTTTGGCCTCTTTTCTTTAAGCAATTTTAATATACTACAATTATGAACGTTTATCAATCATTCTATGAGCGTTTCAAAAACAATTGTTTTGCATATTTCTATGCAATTTTATTATATATACATTTCATAGTTGAATAAATCATATAAATCGACTTGTTTTCGCTCATTATCGTATTGAATTGAACGTTTTAATAGTATATAATCAATTTATGAAAGAAAATCGACAAAAACAAATCCTCGAGTTTATCAATCGAAGAGAATATGTTCCTTTTAGTGAACTATGTGAATATTTCCATGTATCCAATGCGACCATGCGCCGCGATCTTGTGGAAATGGACCGGAAGCATCTGATCCATCGTGAACACGGAGGAGCCCGCTGCTTATTCAGAGATCAGGATCCGACAACCATCCAGACAAGACTGGCCCTTTCAAATCAGGAAAAGACCGTGATTGCCCAACGTGCTTTTCAGTTTATCGGCGATAACGATTCCATCATACTGGACGCATCTTCCACTTGTTTAAAGATTGCGGAGATTGTCGCGCGCAGTCCTCTTCATTTGACTATCGTGACCAATTATTTTGAAATTGCTTCCCTGTTAAAAGATTCTCCAAAGATCGATCTTCTGTTTCTCGGAGGATTCGTACGTAAGCAGTTTAATTCCACAACCGGAACATTTGCTGAAATGATGGTGGATAACCTGCAGGCAGATATCGCGTTTATCGGATGTGACAGTATCAGCCTGGAAAAAGGAGCCGCCAATAATAAAATGGATGTGGTGGATCTGAAAAAGAAGTTTATCCAGAATTCCAATACATCCATCTGTGTATGTGATAATTCGAAATTTACAAAGAATGCGATGTTTCCCTTTGCGGAAATCAATGAGTTTAAGGCCATCATAACCGACGAGAATATTGAGTTACCTACCGTGCAGGCCTTTCAAGACCATGAGGTTCCTTTGATCATCGCAAGACAATAAAGCCTTTCAAAAGCGAATACAAGGATATCCCCTTGTCTCGCTTTTTCTTTTTACCCATCAAAAAAAGCGATGCACATGCACCGCTTTTCAATTCTTATGCAGCTAAGATTCCGAACAATCCGCCAACAACACCAACGATCACGATCAGTAAGATAACCTTGATCGAAGTCCAGTGTTTGTGAGCCATCAGGTAATAGATACCCATGGTAACACCTAAAGGAAGAACGTTTGGCAATACGGCATCGAACAATACTTCCTGCAGAGCGAACTGCGTTCCACCGGCGTCGATGACGATTCCACACTTACATTTTACGTAGTTTACGATCAAACCACCCATAACCATACATCCCATGATGGATGCGGCCTTCAGCAGCTTGTCCAGGATACCTTTTTCAAGGAAGTCCATGATGGCATCGCTACCAGCGTTGTAACCGAACATGAAGTTCCAGTAAGAGAATCCATAAGAAATAACCAGCATCAATACAGAATACAGTACAGAACCCCAGATGTTTCCGCTTCCGGCACGTGTGATATCAATACAC
Organism: Erysipelotrichaceae bacterium; assembly: GCA_040266995.1. Classification (GTDB taxonomy): domain Bacteria; phylum Bacillota_I; class Bacilli_A; order Erysipelotrichales; family Erysipelotrichaceae; genus UBA4312. The sequence continues at coordinate 49,014 of JAWRHV010000032.1, forward strand.
AGAGCCAGCAGGATCGGGATCAATACACCCTGATAGATCGTATCACCAACACCAGCCAGAGGTCCCATCAGGGAAGTCTTGATGTTTGTGATGAATTCGTTAGGAATGTCTACACCCATAGCTTTTTCTTCTTCCATGGAGATAGCCAGACCTAAGATACAAGAACCGAACTCGATATGTACGTTGAAGAACTCAGCTTCACGTGTCATCAGGTCGATCTGTTTTTCCATATCATCCGGATATAAGTCTTTTACGACCGGCAGGAACGTATGCGCACAAGGCTGTCCCATCATTCGCTCGTAGTTGTAGCA